>JBAZWJ010000050.1:4568-44628 GCA_041660385.1 Desulfobacteraceae bacterium
GTTTTCGCTGTAGACAACCGGTTTTGCAAAGGCCTGGCCTCAACAATCCATTCCCATGGACTTTATATCGAAACTCAGGAAAGATTCTCTCCTGGAGAAAATATCACCCTGTCTTTTGAACATAAAAAGAACGCCAGACAGATTAAAACCTCAGGTAAGGTAATCCGGGTGGATACGGATGGTATGGAAGTGGAGTTCGTAACAGATATCGAGATGTATTCGTAATCATAACGGACGGGTAATGAGTCCTAAGATCCGGTGTCAGGCTTCCCCTCCGGGAAAGCGATGGTAAACTCAGCTCCGCTGCCATTGTTTTTTGTGATGCTTATCTGGCCATTGTGCTCTTCCACAAGATGACGGGCGATAAACAAACCCAGCCCCGTTCCCTGCTCTTTCGACTTGGATGTAATAAACGGTTCAAAGATACACTCGGCTTTTTCCTGTTCGATCCCTGGCCCACTGTCTCTTACACGGATAAGAATGTCGCCATTCTTTCTTTCAGCTTCAATATCGATCGTCCCTTCAGAATCAACCAAAGCATCCAGAGCGTTTCCCATCAGGTTCACAAGCACCTGGGATATTTTTTGAAGATCACATCGGATGGTCATGTCAGTGGGTATAGGAGGGCATTTGACAGCCACCCTGCTGTGTTTCAGTCGGTAGCCAATGAGGTCGAGGGAATCATTCACCACATCACAAACCCTGTAGATAAGCTTTTCACCTTCCTTGTTGTGTGAATAGCCCTTGAGATAATCGATCAGACGCCCTATCCTCCGGGTTCCCTCCAGTATTTTCTGGATTTTTTCAATGGCCTTATCGTTTTTACCCGTTGAAATATACTGCTGAACCAGCTCCGCATTCCCACTGATAAAGAACAAGGGATTTTTTATCTCATGGGCCACAGCAGCTGAAATTGTTCCCAGAGTGGCCAGTCTGTCTGAGTGAATCAACTGGCTTGTTCTTTCCTTGACAATTTCGTTCAAATGATCCCGATGCCTCTTGAGTTCAATATGGGTTTTGACTCTCGCCTTCACAATATCGGGATTGAAGGGTTTGGTAATGTAATCCACGGCCCCGAGATTAAACCCCCTTGTTTCATCACATGCATCGTCTTTGGCGGTGATAAAAATAATCGGGATCTCGATGTTTTTTCCCAATTCTTTAAGACGCCTGCATACCTCGTAGCCGTCGATACCAGGCATCATAATATCCAGAAGAATCAGATCCGGCTGATTTTCAGCAACCATTTCAAGAGCCTCTTTCCCACTCCGGGCAAACTGGATGTCGTAGAGCCCCTTAAGGGTTTCGCCGAGAACTCTGATATTCGACGACTGGTCGTCCACGATCAGAATTCGATTCTTTTGCAATACCTGGTTCATTAAATATATATCGGTTGGAGTTGAAAGAAATGCAGAAAAAAATCAAAAAACAGGAGCTCGGCTATAATCGAAAGAATGAGGTGGCTCATTATGGATATGCCACTGCTTGTTTTCCTGATTATCCACCTTTTTTTCTTTTTGCTCTACCATTTTGATTTCATTTATTATTACTTGAATTTTCTTTTTTGTCTCATCGTCTTTGGCGTTTTTGAGAGCACGTTCGAACTGGATCAGGGCGTTTCGGTTATCCCTTTTGCTTTTATAATAGAATCCAAGATTGTAATAAGATTCCTGAAGCTGACCTTTCCTGGCATAAAGATCGCCCAAATAATAAAAAGCCCTGGGATCACCCTTGTCTTCGTTGACCAGGGGTTTCAGTAATTCAAGGGCCTGGTCATACTCTGCACTCTCCGTAAAGATTCGCCCCAGATAAAGGTTGCACTCCATGTCATTGGGAACAACTCCCAGAGCCCCTTCAAAAACGCTTCGGGCATTTGGATAACGGCCTGCATCAAAATAAACCTTGCCAAGGGTTTTTATGATTCCCACATGAAACGCTTTTTTCTCAAGAGCTTTCTTGAGGCTTGAAATGGCCTCATCGGTTTTCCCGTATCGCGACAACACAATCCCCATTCCGTATAACGCGAAAATATCATCAGGATTCTTGTTGAGTATCTCCTGGAATTCGTTTTTCCGTTCATCAAGCTTTCCATAAAGCGCCTTGAGCTTTGTACGAATAAGTTTGAATTCGAAATCATCCCTTGACGTGCTTTTTCGAAGTTCTGGACGGGCATCAATCCAGTTCTGGATATAGCCGATTCTGTCTTCAAGTGCCGGATGGGTCGTCAGATAGTCCGGGATCTGTTCCTTACCGTACCACTGCCTGCTCCTGATTTTGTTCAGTGCATGGATCAACCCTTTCCCAGTGTAACCCAGAGCGTACAAGCGGGTTAAACCTTCATTATCCGCCTGCCTTTCATCGTCCCTGCTGTAAGACAGAGCAATGGTTTGTGAACCGGCGATGGCCCCCACGGTCAACGCGCTTCCGGCAGCAGGATCACCGTACATACCAAGAAATATCCCGGCAGCTACACCTGCAAGTGTTCCAAGGCCAATCTTCCCTGATCTGTCAATGTTCTGGGAGATGTGTCTGCATGTGGAATGGGCGATCTCATGTCCGAGAATCCCTGCGAGTTCCTCTTCACTTTCCAGAGATTCGAACAGCCCGCTATGGATGAAAATCTGTGCGCCGGGACAGGCAAAGGCGTTATACACATCGTTCTTGATGACGTAAAATCTGTATTTGAAAGGCTGGGGCGGATAACTGGCAAGAATCTTGTCGCCTAACCTCTGAATATAGGTAACAATTTCCGGGTCATCAAGAATCTGGTAGTTCTGGTAAACATAAGCCATGAACTCGCGGGAAATCTCGTTTTCCTCACTCACGGTCAGAGCCGGGGCTTGTTTCACCAAAAATACGCTCAAGAAAAGAAAAAATAGGATGCTTACAAAAAAATGTCTGAAATCAATCATGAAACCCTCAATATCGAATAGGATACGGTGTGTATCTTAAACGCATAGCGTTTCTTTGTAAATACAATTCACCGAAAGCACTTTGATATTCAGGGGAATTTACGGTAAAGTCTTGGCTTTCAAAAGGATATTGAAAGGATTGACCATTGGTAAACATATTCGAGCAGACATGCAGCGAACTCACCTCTCTTTTTAAAGAACGGTACGGCAAAGGAGCCTACCATTCGCAGGCGTTGATGAGGGAAATCCTGAAGAAGGGTAACATGGACTTTCACCTTGCCGAGGAATTCAGGCGATCCGCTTCGCTTGCCGAACAGCTGAAAAAAGACGTCGTGATTTCTGTTCCAGAAATCACCCGCATCGTTTCCGAAGACGACACCATCAAATTCACCGTCCGCATGGAAGATGGGAATGAAGCCGAATCGGTGGTCATCCCCATGCAGAACCACAACACTCTCTGCGTGTCCTGTCAGATCGGATGCAAAATGGCCTGTCGCTTCTGCGAAACGGGTAACATGGGTTTCACCAGAAATCTCAGCCCGGCGGAAATAGTGGGTCAGGTTTACGCTGCACGTTTCATTCTGAAAAAAACCATAAAAAACATCGTTTTCATGGGTATGGGAGAGCCTTTTGACAATTTCGAGCATGTCATGCGAGCCATCGAAATCTTAAACGACCAGAGGGGATTTGATATTGCCCACAGCCATATTACCGTTTCAACGGCAGGTCTTGTCAAGGGAATCAAAGCTCTTGGACAAAGCGGCCTTCATAGACTTCATCTGGCCGTCTCGCTCAATGCACCCAACGATACCATAAGGTCGCAGCTCATGCCCATCACCATCAAACACCCCATGGCTGAAATCAAACAGGCTCTTCTTGATTTTCCGCTCCCCAGCCGTGGAGTGTTTCTCATGGGTTACGTCCTGATTCCTGGCATTAACGATTCCCCGGAACACGCTGAAGAACTGGCCGATTTCTTAAGTCCCCTTCCCGTCCGTTTGAATGTCATTCCCTTGAACAAAACAAGCGTTTTTCATCATGAACCAGCCAGTGATGAAGATATCCACCGTTTTGCCACATTCCTGGAAAAACGGGGTGTTTTCGTCATCAAAAGATGGAGCAGAGGTGCCCGTCTACTTGCGGGCTGCGGTCAGCTGGGCAAGAGAGACAGTTCCGTCATCCCTTAAATCTTTGGCCGAATACATCAGCTCTCCCTGTTTAAAAACAAGCTGGGGGGACCGCATGACCTTGATATCCTCAAGGGGATTCCGGTCAAAGGCCACCATGTCCGCATATTTACCCTGATCCAGAGAACCTATCTTGTCTTCCATCTTGAGAATCTTTGCATTGTTGATGGTGGCACAGCGGAGGATGTCGATGGTGGAAAAGCCGATCCGCTCAAAAATCTCGTATTCCCTGTGAATCCCGCCAAAATAGTTGAACGGCATTCCCGCGTCAATGCCGCATCCGATCAACACACCGGCCTCTTTCATTTTTCTAAGATTCACATAACCGTTACGAACCATATTGAAATAAATATCAGGATTCATAAGAAATTTCTTTCTGGGCCACAGATTATCCCAGCCGATGGTTTTATATAAAGACATCGCATTGAGGTTCTGTTCATGAAGAACAGGGTCACAATGATTTGCCGCTTCATTCCGGAAATATTCTTCACGTGCTTTTAGCTCCATGTCGATTTCAGGCACCTTGAATTGTTCGGGAATCCGGTCGTAGGCCTCTTCCACAAGAAAAGACTGACCGATGGTCATGGTTGGAACGATGGCCAGTTTTCGTTTTGCCATGGCTGCCACCTCTTCGTCGGACAGAAGCACATCAGCAACCGTATGTTCGATGGAATTAAACGGGTATTCCAACGCTCTGTCAAAACCGTATTTATAGTGATGATGCCCTGAAACGGGCAGCCCTGTTTTTTCGGCAAAACGGAAGACGATATCCAGCTGCTCTTTCGTATACACAGGAATCGCCTTGTTTTTCTTGCAGAACAGCGTCTGATCGTCCAGAGAGAGTTTGATGAACGAGGCTCCTTTGGCGTTCTTTTCCAGGCATTCTTCCATCTCCGCAGTGTCTCTGAAGTTGTTCATGATCATGCCGATAAAAAGAGAGGCCGGTTTTGCGAAGATGTTCATATCCGATGGGGGAATCTCTGGATGACTGCCCATGACATTAAGGATGGAGTTGCAGTACGTAACCCGTGGCCCCGGCATGGAACCCCCTTCAATATGGCCGATAAAATGGTGTAGAAGACCTGAAAATCCTCCCATATCCCTGATGGTGGTCACGCCGGACTCAATGGAACTAACATAATTCTGCTTCATCTGCCTGGAGTAGATTAAGCCATCAATCATCCGAAGGGAAAATATAGGTGCTGCCGTACTGTGACAATGGGCATCAATAAGACCGGGAACGACGTAACGCCCTTTCATGTCAAAAATAAGCCGCCCGGCCTGTTCGTCCACAGCTCCTGTTCCACGGCCCACAATTATTCCATTGTCCACCAGAATCCAGGCGTTTTCCATCACTTCACCGGATATCACATCCACAAGACGCGCGTTGGTTAAAAGCAGGGGCCGTTTGTAGTCAAAATCCGGCACATTCTTTTTTGATATTCCGCAACCTGGAACAGCCGGCATGGCCAGGACTCCTGCTGTCAGAAGTGCATATTTCATAAAATCCCTGCGACCGAGATGTGGAAATGAACCATGTACCATCGTTATGTGTCCTCCTTTTTTATCGATTACGCCTGACCGCATGCAGCCAGGCTTCGTAATGTTTCATCCCTTCGGCAACCGAAACCGATGGTTCGAAATCCAGATCATTCATAGCTGGGCTTACGTCAAAAACATGGGAAAGAGAAAGCTCTTTGATCATATTCCTGCTTAGAACCGGTTCAAACGGAATCTGAAGATTCTTATGGACGAATTCAAGGGCCTTCCCCACAGAAAAAGCAACCCCTGCCGGAAGGCAAAACCACACATGATTTTGACCTTTCATAGACTGAATCCTGGCGATGAAATCCCATAGAACCAGCGGATCATTCTGAGCAATCACATAGGCCTTTCCTGAAAGTCCTGGATTTTCAGCAACTTTCTCCGCAGCGGTAAGATGGACTTTGGCTGCGTCTTCCACGTAAATCCCTGAGACTTTATTTTTTCCGTCTCCTATTTTGAAAAACGTTCCACCTTTTTTCATAAGCCCTGGAATAGACGACGAGTCACCCGGCCCCCAGATCATATGCGGGCGCAGGATAATGGTCCTTAAATGATTGTCCGCTGCTTTTCTTACGGCCTGTTCGGCAAAGGCTTTTGACATGGCGTAATTGGACCTGAATCGTTCCGGATACGCAGCAGTTTCCGTGCTGCCTGTATAATCTGAGTCACTCAGCATCACCCGGGTGGTGCTTGTATAAACAAGCACCGGAACGTCCCACTTTTTACATGCGGAAATAATGTTCCGTGTGCCTTTGACATTTGTTTTGTAGTACGAAGTCAGCCTACCCCAGCCTCCTGTCTTTGATGCGAGATGGAACACCACATCCATATCTTTGAGTGCATCATCCACCGAATGGGCATCTGCCACGTCACCGACAATCTGGGGCACCCCGAGTGCCGACAGTTCTGGATGATGGTTGCGTGAAAAACTGTAAACCCTGTCACCGCGTTCCAGACATTTCCTCACAACGGCAATCCCAAGGAATCCGCCCCCACCTGTGATCAATACTTTTCTCTGATGCATCTAAAAAACTCCTGAAGCTCAAAAAATCAAAATAAACCCAGACCCCATACCTCGACAAGGAAGTCACCCGTTTCTTTGGTTAGATTCCAGTCACGCCGTGTATTTTCTGTTTTCCGAGTTTTGATTTTGTATCAGAGAAAAAAAATCGGGTCTTTTCAATATTGGATATCACTGAAATTGATCACGCCACTTTCCGAAAGTCTTGATCAACGGCTATTAATAACCTTGAAAATCAAGACATCCCAACGGATTTATCTTTAAAACAATTTTTTTATCAAGTGGTCAAATGGAGACAGAAAAACCTTTGAATGGCAAATGGTCTTTTTTTATGGTCAATAACATATGGAGATGGGTCTGTCTGACTGGAGATGGCTTCTGGTTTTGTCAGATGGGAACTGGAGAACACTTACTGAATAATGTTAAGATAGATTTTTACCCGGGCCTGGGGTTCTGGCATTCTCTAATGAGGATTGTCTGTATTCGGTGGGGGACAGGTTCATGGATTTCATGAAAGCCCTGTTGAACGTCGCGAGGCTTTCAAAACCCACGGTAAAAGCAATGTCGATGATTTTTTCATCGCTTTCCCTCAACAACCTGCATGCTTCCTGTATTCTCAAATCATTGATGTAGTCGTTGATTTTTTTACCCGTGTGGACTTTAAACATCCGACCCAGATAGTCTGGACTGAGTTCAATTTTTTCCGCAAGATTTTCACGGGTCAATGGCATGTGAAAATTGGCTTGAATATGGTCGATCAACTCATCCAATTTCCGTTTGACCTGGGCCGTTACCAAGGACTTGCGTTCTTCAATGTCTGTATTGGCATGTAGTTCTATCAGTTTCAACGTAAGCATCTTCATCTTCTGACGGTCCATCACTCTGCTTTGCCGGTGAAGGATAATGATGAGAAGCATCATGAATGGGATTGCGTAAATGTGAATATACGGGATTGAACGGGTTCCAATCAGATAATTCAAAATATCCAGACCAATAACCTCGCCGGGAATGACAGCAAACAACCAGAGCACGACTTTCGTCTTCTGATCCACAACAGCTCTTAAACGTATGAGCAGAAAAAGAATCATCACGTTCGTCAACAAGATATTCACGGCTCCGATTATTATACCTGGGTTATGAACTGACATGAGAGAATTTCCCAGCAGAACCCAAAGAATGAAAACCATTTCCATGGTGATAAATAAACTTGTTAGATTTTTAAACAAAACTCGGGAATTCAATTGCACGAACAGAACAAAAAGCATCGAACTGACAAACGAACAAACCCACAAAATAATGATCCGGGTTTCCAATCCAAAAGGCTGAACAGGAGAAAAAATCAAGATAAAATGAATGATCCAGGTCATAAGTATCCCCACAACCACATAAACGGGGTAACCCTTTTCTTCTGGAACGTGATAGACAAGGACATTCACGAAAAACCCAAGGAGCATCGCGATAATCCCGATGGGGATATGGAGAAAAAGCAGACTGTCAATGGCTTTGTCTCGTTTGAAGCTCTTCTGGGAAAGAAGTTTTACCGGGCCTTTGAACCCGCCGAATTCATTTCCACAGATCCCAAGATAAATAAGGATCTCATTACTGCCCTTTGTGAGAACGCCCGGAAGAATGTCGTAATTCCTGGGATAATGGAGTTCCTGGATATCTTCAAATTCTCTGCCACCACAAAACTTCCCATTAACATATACTCTGTCTGTGTTATAGATCCGCCCCAGAGAAATTCCGGCGACTTGTTCAGGATGATCAACGGAGAATTCGGCTTTAAGCCACACGAATTGAACAGGTTTTGATTGCCCTGATTTCCCGTAGGGGAGTCTGAACAGGCGGGTCACATCTTTTTCAAACCAGGGGCCATTGTGATGAACCGTATCGTAGTCAGGGTTCTGACTGTAACATACTTTCCAGTTCGTAATGGCCTGATCGCCTTGAATCGGTTTTTCAAAGCATCCAACCAGAAAAACCGGAAAAAGCAGCAGCCAAAAATTCACCCACCTCATGTAACCCATCCCCCGATCATGGTTCAAAAGAAAAACACAGCGCTTTGCGAACCGGACTCAACCTGTCTATAACGAACACACGCCGTCCGTCCACCCTTTCTTCAATTAAACCTTAACTGAACTCTTTTTCAAGTGAGGCCATGGTCAGATTCATAATCTCTTTGAGAGTGGGTACAACCATAACGCCTGACATAGCGCTCGCCGCAAAAAAGGGAACTTTGAGCTGTCGATTCAAATCATTTTCAAGTGTTTCAATTTCAAGGATCCGCATATCCGAACCCATAAGATCGCGCTTGTTATATTGCATGACAAGGGGAATTTTAAAAATATTCAAATTGTAAAATTTCAGGTTGTCATTGAGGCTTTTTAGAGAAATCTTATTTTTCTGCTGACGTTCTTCTCTGGAATCGGCAACAAAAACAACACCATCCGCTCCCTTGAGAACCAGTTTACGCGTTGATTCGTATTTCACCTGACCCGGCACAGTGTACAGCTGAATCTTCACATCAAACCCCTTGATCTTACCAATATCCAGAGGCATGTAATCAAAAAACAACGTACAGTCCCCTTCTGTCTTGACACTGACCATATTTGATTTGATCTGATTTCTCAACTTTGAAAAAATATACTGCAAATTTGATGTCTTACCGCATCGACCAGGCCCATAATACACAATCTTCGCCTGGATCAGTTTTTTACTCAAATTTACGAAAGCCACACCTACCTCCACATCAGTACTTCAAATATCAAACTTTTAGTTCATCTCTTGACCGGAAAACTGTAAGGACGCGTTACTCAAGACTGTTGACGTAAGAGTTACGGCCTCGCTCTCACGTAGCCAGCATGTTCATTTAAACGACAGATTCCTGACACGTTGGATATCCTTTTTCCACAGCCAACTTTCATAAGAAGGCATGACGCCTGTTTTATCTGGGGGGAGATTATATATTTCAAAGATAAACGAACTGCCATCCCTTGTGGTGATGGTCAACCAGCGGACCCGTTCCATATCCGACGGAGAATCTGAAGAAAAACGAGAGCCTGAAAGCTTCATGTTCAGGATGTCCGGCAGAGGAATGATGATTTGACCTGTTCGCACCACCAGATGAAGCCCGCCAGTATTCCCCACCTGAATGATGTAATTCGCATTAAACACGTTGTAAGCACCTTTTAAAAGATGCTTCATCCCGAAATCGCCCTGGGTCGGAACCGCATTCCCAACAGCGGCAAGTGTTCTCGCCCATTCGGACTCTTCGTAGATAAATCTGAGATTCGTCAGGTAGCAGGAACCGAACTTGGCCGTTCCTCCACCAAGAAAATCAGCTCGATCCACCTTGGAACAACTGTTGGCACGGACCACATGTTCGCCCTGAGCAAGCGGAGCTTTAAGCTTAACCCTTTCGTCTTCGCTCTGACGAGCGGCATGATGCGCGCAGGCCGAAAACCATAGAGATAACCAAAGAAATAAAATACTTATAATCAGAATATGTTTCGGATGCCCACCCAGATTCATGGGTTTTCCTCCATCTCGCTGGATTGGTTATTCTGAGGGTTTCTCCAGAGAATCCTCGACAATTTCTTTCAGCATAACTCTTCGGATGGTTCTCTGCTGTATTTTCAATATGGTGATTTCATAGTTATCTACCTGGATATGCTCGTTAATCTTCGGAATACGATTAAAGCAATAAAGCAGAAGACCTGACAGAGTATTGTAATTTTCGCTGATTTCAAAAGGATGGGGCAAGTGTTCATTTATATCTGTTAAATATTGCGTTGATTGAACAAAATAATTGCCATCTTCTTTTCTTTCAACAATGGGTCTTTCATCATCATCTTCATCCTGGATTTCACCCACCAGTTCTTCAAGAATATCTTCCAGCGTGATGATGCCCTGTGTTCCACCAAATTCATCCATGACCACAGCCAGATGCATATGCCGTTTCTGGAATTCCTTTAATACTTCGCTGATTTTCCGTGTCTCAAACACATAGTAAGGCGGATGCATTAAATCATCGATTTTAAAATCCGGGTTCTTATACTGTTCTTTCAAGACATCTTTTGCATAAACAAATCCGATGATATTATCGACGGACGCCTTGTAAACAGGAATGCGCGAATATCCGTTCTCCAGTATGTTTTCGATCATATCTTTAGTCGGCATTTCAATATCAAGGGCAAAAACAAGCTGACGGGGTATCATGATCTGTTTTGCATTGTGGTCAGTGAAATCAAAGGCGTTTTTAATGATTTCATAGTTTTCTTCCTGAATTTCACCGCCTTTTTTACTTTGTTCAACCAACAGTCTCAATTCATCTACGCTGTGGATTTCATGCTCCCCGACAGGTTGAATCCCGATCATATTCAGAAAAACATTGGACAGAGAATTCATCAACCAGATAAACGGCCGAAATAAAATAAAAAATATATACAAAGGATAGGATATTGCCAGGGTTGTTGACTCCGCCTTCCTGATCGCTATGGATTTTGGGGCCAGCTCTCCAAAAACGATATGGAGGACTGTGATGATAACAAATCCCACCGGAAGTGATATGGAATGTAATAATTTCGGCGTTATTGAAATCTGGAAGGATGTCAGAACCGTAGAAATTATTTTTGAAACAACCGGTTCGCCAATCCATCCAAGTCCAAGACTTGCCAGAGTAATTCCTAGCTGTGTGGCTGAAAGATACGTATCCAGATTGTTAATTATTTTTTCTGATCTCTGTGCAAACTTGTTTCCTTGCTCCGCTTTCAGATGGATCTGCGAATACCGCACTTTGACAATGGAAAATTCCGCCGCCACAAAAAAGCCGTTTAAAATAACTAAAAGCAGTGTTAAAAGCAGTCCCGATATCATATTTTACTTTTATTACCTGTATATTCTTTTCATATGGTGTTCATGTGTAGCGATCAATGGCGAGATCTTGATCCGTTTCATGGAATCAATGCCTGATTATGCCATTTCTGATTGTCATTTTGATTTTAGAATGAAATTATTACTCTAAGCAGGACGGGCCATTTGAAACATGGCGTAATTCATCTTAAAGCATACCCGCCTTGAGCTATTTTTTAAACATAGCAAAAAAAGCAGATTATGAAAATCGATTTTATGTGGAGAGATGCATCCGCATTTATCCACATCCAGATAAACATGTTTTCAGGGCACACCTTTAACTCTTTCAATGCCAGCAATATAATGACCTCTGTATCATTTCAGCGTAACGTATGCTTTCAAGTATTTTTTCGTTACTGGCTTCAAGGGTTCGGTGATGGAATTAAATATTGCATAGTTTTGATTTGGCAAGGAATATAAATCGACAGCACAGAGCTTCGTCAACTTCGTGGGTGTAAACATGTCCGTCACGGTCGATTCCCCGGATGCGGGAATCATGGAAAAAACTCTGGATCAGAGCCAGACCTGTTTCGGTTCTGTCTGAAGGTTCAAGCACAGCATGGTCTTCAAGCTTCATGGGGATAATGGGGATACCCTTTTTTTTCAGATCTTTTGCAAAATTCACGATTCGACCAAGTCTGAGCAGAGTAATAGACTGAAGGCGTGACGTTGAGCCCGATATGGGGATGGCAGAAGAGCGCATCATGGAAAAGCTGGGGGGTAAAGCGCCACGCTGCCTCAACATGTCATAGTCACGGCTGCCAGGAGCTGGATAGTACACGGAAACACCACAGAGCGTATCCATACCTGCCAGATAGACGAGGTCATCGAGAGATTCCAAGGGACTTTGACCGGGTGCTCCCACGAGGATGTATGTCACCGAATCCATGTCACGTTTGTTCAGGCTTTCAAGAGCTGCCTCATAAGCCTTACGCACATCACGACGCCCGAAGCGTTTCAGTTGATCTTTCGACAATGAACATAGAGAAAGGTTCAATGCTTTGAAACCGGCCTTGTGCATGGTTCGTATCAGCTCATCATCAAGTGACGGGGCGTAAAGCCCGTTCATGGCTCGGAGTTCAATATTAAGATGACCCAACTCTGACGATATCCGTGAAAAAAGATCTATACACCAGGATTTATCCAGCGTCAGATTCTCGTCTTCAAAATCGATAAATCTGGCATTGTGGTTGAAAACCGCACGACAGATTTCACCATAGACATCATCCACGTTTCTTCTTCGATAACATGATGAAGGCGCTGCCACGCAGCAGTAGCTGCATGTCATGGGGCAGCCTCTGCTGGCTGTAACCACAGTGCTTCCCCCATTTTTTCTGCCGTAAAAAGCCTGATCCACTAGATCCATGCTTGGAGCAGGAAAATCATCTGGATCTGCAATGAAAGTGGGTTGACTTGTGTGAATTTCACCATGATTTGTTTTGAATGCAACGCCTTCAATACTAATGTCCACAGATCGCCCGGCCTTCAAGGCAAGTGCCAGTTCGACCATGGCACGTTCACCTTCTCCCCGGATCACGAAATCAACAGCCGGTTCTTTCAAAACCTCTTCGGGAAGATGGGTGGGATGGTGTCCCCCCATAACTACAGTGCAACTGGGAAGATGCTTTTTAACCACACGGGCTGTTTCCAGGGCTTCGTGGGAATAAGACGTGAACAAAGAAGAGATACCCACAAGAAAAGCCTCTGATTCAGCAGCTTTTTTTCCAATGGCTTCATAGCTGAGACCATAGTGTTTGTAACCATGAAAAAGGGAAAAGGGGCTTAGATCAGGACGACCGTAAAACGGTTGGAGATAGGACATTTCAGAGGGCAATGACCGCTCCCGAGTTTTTGATGAGGCAAGGGCATCTAGGATGATAACATGAAAACCCTCTTTTTCTAAACCAGCAGCTATGCAGGCAAGTCCGTAAGGAATGGATCGTTTCCGTGTAAAGTAAAAATCACGGATGGGAGGCTGAATAAGCAGGACTGTATGGTTTTTATTCATGACCATTTTTACCATCAGGCTCTTTGGTGGGCACAACACAGAGGCACGGCACGCCGTGCCCCTACGAACACACCCATCAATAGGGCACGGCGCGCCGTGCCCTATTGAACGCCCATCGATTCGGTGGACTCTCCTCACAAATAAAAAAAGGAGCAGGGAAACCTGCTCCTTTCGGAATATCTGTAAAGCGAGTAACGGATTAGCGCTTGGAGAACTGGAATCTTGCGCGTGCACCTTTCTGACCGTATTTTTTTCTTTCCTTAACACGGGAGTCACGGGTAATGAATCCGGCTTTCTTGAGAACAGAACGAAGTTCCGGGTTCATCAGCAGAAGGGCTTTGGTAATTCCATGTCTTACTGCTCCAGCCTGACCAATGATTCCGCCGCCTCTAACGGTGACTTTGACATCATAGGATTCAAGGCCGCCGATAAGTGAAAGGGGTTCTGTCAGAATCAACCGCGCCGAAGCACTGAAATATTCATCCATGGGCTTATCATTGACGGTGATGTTTCCCTTTCCGGGAGCCAGCCAGGTTCTTGCGACTCCGTTTTTCCGTTTACCGGTTGCGTAATACGTATTTTCCATGTGTAAGCGTTTCCTCGGTATTATGTATCGATCGTATGGTTATTGAATTAAAAGGTTAAAACATCGGGCATCTGCGCGGCATGGGGATGTTCCGGGCCGGCATACACACGAAGTTTTTTATTGAGATCACTGCCCAGTCTGTTTTTTGGCAGCATGCCTTTCACCGCGATACGGATCAGTTCTTCAGGACGTTTTTCCATCATATCCTTGGCAGATGTGCTTGTGATTCCACCTGTGTAACCGCTGTGGCGATAGTACATCTTGTTTCTCAACTTATTGCCAGTAAGAACGATTTTTTCAGCATTGATTACAACAATCCAATCACCGGTGTCTGCGCTGGGCGTATACAATGGGTTGTGTTTGCCACGGATTCTGGAAGCGATGTTCGATGCAAGACGGCCCAAAACCTGTCCTTCAGCATCGATAACATACCATTTTTCTTCATTATCTGATCGCTTTGCGCTGTATGTAGACTTTTTCACCTTAATATGCTCCTATCGAGTTTCAAAAAAAGAACTTGAAATAAATAATGGAATTGATACTTCTTGTCAAGGACATTTTTCCATCCCCTATACCTTTGTTGACACCCCATCCCATTTCCCATACGATGCCCGAACAAACAATGAATACAGATGGAGTACTGCCATGAACGAACCTCTTGAAATTGAAGTGAAGTACCTTTTATACGATATCACTGCAATCCGGAACAAAATTCTCGCCACAGGTTGGACGTCCCTGGGCAGAAATTTTGAATCAAACATCCGTTTCGAAGATCCCGAAAACGGTTTAAAAGAAAAAAAACAACTGCTCCGGTTGAGGCAGGATTGTAAATCCACCCTGACCTTCAAGTCTCATGTCCCGTTTGAAGATCCCCGCTATAAAATCCTAAAAGAACTTGAAGTGGAAGTCAGCTGTTTCCATACCATGAGATCCATTCTGGCTGCCCTCGGTTTCCATGAAGAGCAGGTCTATGAGAAATGGCGGGAAACCTTCCAGGCAGGCAACGCCTTGATCTGCCTGGACCAGATGCCTTTTGCTGACTTCATTGAAATCGAAGGCGAAACAAGCGACATTGACTTCATTTCACAGCATCTAGGATTCAACCCATCCAAGGCCATCACGGCCAATTACCTTGAAATCTTCTCTCACATCAAAAACATGGAGAATATAGATTTCACGGATGTCACTTTTAAAAACTTCCAAGGTGTGACCGGTGATTTCATAAAACATATAAGGGCATTCGAAGCAACCTCTATTTCTTGACCCACGTCTCACTCAAGATTTTCCAGCGGTCATCTTTCTTAACCAGAACAAGGGTTTTCAGGCCTTTAGACGAATGACCGCTTGAGCGATAATTTTCTTTGAACCGTGCCCTTGCCTTGTCCTTTTTAAATTCGACAACCGTTTTTTCTATGCTTATTTCGATATTTTTGTTGATGGAGCTCAATTTTCGTTTCTTTTCAAGCCAGGCGTTCTTGTTCATACCCGACGAATAAAACCCATCGGCGTAAAACTCTCCGTAACGGTCGATGTCACCTGATGACCAGGCAATCACCCATTCATCCAGAGTGGTCAGAACATCCTGCTTTTCATTGTCCTTATATTCCTGTTTTACACCGTCGCAAAGCGACTTTGAGGCCCCAAGTAATGGGTTTTTCTTCAGCGAATCATCGGGCGACTGTTTTTTGAATTCATCCCCCACGATTTTGTAACCGTTTTTCTCGGATTTTATATAAAGCTTTCTCATCCCCATATCTTTGACGCCTTGCCCTGACGCAAGGGTCATCCTGAAAAGGGCAACGTAAACCTCTGAATCCCTGAAATAGCTTCTGGCAGATATGTTACAGACAAGATTTGTTCCATGGTTTACAGATTCTTGACGAACACTACGCCATGTGTTCCACCAACCCATTTCCGGCATATAATCCGGAGAATAGTGGGATAGAATTTCGTGGTAGGCCCCTTCGGACATACTTTTCACCCACCCGGTAAGAAACTTGTCAAGCCCTTCCACAATATCTTTCGTATCTTTGCCATCTACCGCAGGACATTTTCCCATCTCCTCAGTGACGATCACCGGTGTGTCATCGAGAGATATTTCACGTTCTATATCAAGAATATTCTTGTTTTCCAAAGCGATACTCCCTGCGGTATCCATGGGTTTCAACTCTTTGTTTGTTCCATGAAGCAGCACGGGTTTTTCTTTTTCGGATGTGAGTTCATCAAGGCTGTTGGGATAATCCAGTTGAAAGGCCATGGCTCCATAAGCACGAGCCAGTTTTTTCCCTTTTACTTTCCCCTCGAAAAAATACACCCCTTCGGGTGTTCTCATGTCGTCACCCTTTTTTTTGTCACCATGGACTTTCCCGGTGGAGCAAGCCATTTTTCTTATTCGGACATCGTCCCCTTCAATCGAGTATACATAAAGGGTCTGGGTCTTTTTTTCCACGACCAAAGCGGTTCCTGACTTTCCTTCCATGGCTACAATCTGCCAGGGAAGTTTCGGCCCAGCCATGGCCAGATCAATAAAAAAGCTGAAAAAACCCATAACAACCGCAACCCCTGAGATTGCTCTTGCCCATTTTCCTTTCGAAATATATTCATATCCGAACGTATTCAATGTTTCTCCTTTCCTTGATGCCCCATGATACAGTCATGGGCTGGTTACTGTTAAAACAATGCCCGTTGATAGGGAAATCCAAGATGTCTGTAAGCTGATTCGGAGGCTTTACGCCCTGACGATGTTCTTGTTAGAAACCCTATTTTAAGAAGATAGGGTTCCACCACATCAACCAGAGTATCTGTTTCTTCCTGAAGTGTGGCTGCAATGGCTTCGATTCCCACAGGGCCGCCACGATAATATTCAATGATGGTTCTTAAAAAACTCCGGTCCAGATTGGTCAGCCCCATATCGTCCACACCTTCAAGGGCCAGGGCGTCTTCAACGGTTTTCTTCGTAAGTTCCCCGTCTGACCTTACTTGAGCGTAATCACGAACCCTCTTGATCAATCGGTTGAGGATGCGGGGCGTCCCGCGTGATCTCCGGGCAAGTTCATAAGCTCCATCATCATCCATTTTCACGCCCAGCAGAAAAGCCGAGCGTCTGGTTATTTTTATCAGATCCTCTTCGGTATAAAAGTCAAGGCTCCTGAAAATTCCGAAACGGTCCCGCAACGGAGAGGACAACAGCCCCACACGGGTTGTGGCCCCTACGAGGATGAATTGCTTGAGTTTGAAACGATGGCTCCGTGCATGGACGCCTTTGTCGAAAACAAAGTCAATGGAAAAATCCTCCATGGCAGGATACAAAAACTCCTCAACGGTTTTGGGAAGCCTGTGAATTTCGTCGATAAAAAGAATATCACCCTGTTCAAGCCGTGTGAGGATTCCAATGAGATCTCCCCCTTTTTCAAGAGCCGGGCCTGAGGTGATGGTCAGCTCGCCTCCCATCTCGTTTGCAATAATATGGGCGAGTGTTGTCTTTCCAAGTCCCGGAGGGCCGTGGAAAAGGACGTGCTCAATGGGTTCGTTCCTCATTTTGGCTGCCTGAATGGCGATTTTAAGCGTCTCCACCGTTTCTTTCTGACCCACATAATCGTCGAAAGACGATGGACGCAAGCTGAGAATATCCTGAGTGTCATCCAGGGACAGTTTTTTTTCCGTGACTATCCCTTTTTTATCGGAGGAAAATGTTAAAATATCGTCGCCCATTAAACCATTTCAATCCTTAATTATATGCCGTTACTTATTTTTTTCACCACGATACACCTCATCAAACAACTCCTCCGGTGTGGCGATGGCCGGATTCCGTTCGATGGCTTCAACAACCATGTGTCTGGCATCAGCGGCTTTATATCCAAGCTGGTTCACAAGAACGTTCAGAACCATATCCGTAAAATCAGGAACAGGAGCCTGATCTATCACCTTTTCACCGGGATTGATCAGAGCAAATTTGCCCATTTTCCCTTCAAGTGTGGCGATGATCTTCTGGGCTGTTCTGTTGCCGATGCCGTTCAATTTCTGAAGTGTGGTCACATCCTTGTTTTCGATGGCCCTTGCAATATCCCTGACCGGAAGGGTCATGGCTTTGACCGCCTTCAGGGGACCGATGGCTTCCACCGTAATAAAATACTGAAAGAATTCTTTTTCAGCTTCAAGGTTAAAGCCAATCAGCACGGGTTTGGGTTGTCTTTCGGTCTGGTGGTAATAAATGTGAAAGGATCTTGCCCCCTCACCCAGGTTTTCCTGCAACCCTTCCATCACATGGGCCGGAAGAAGAATCTCGTAACCCACATGATTCACAAGGAGAACGATTCTGTCTTCTTCACGGCTGAGGATGGTTCCTTCAAGATAAGCGATCATGGATTCCTTTATGTTCACTCCTGAAAAGCCCGATCAACGCCAGCGCAAGAGCATCGGATGCGTGAAAGGGCCTTATGGGGCTGTCATGGTTCAAAAACTGCCTAACAGCTTTTTCAAGCTGATCTTTGCTGGCATTGCCGTTTCCCGAAAGAATTTTCTTGGATTCACGAACAGGAATCTCCATCGCAGGCAGCCCGGCATGGGCAGCGGAAAGAAGAACAACGCCTATGACTTTTCCAAGGAGAATGCCCGATTTGGGGTAGCGTTCAAGGGAAAACACATCTTCCACCACCATCAGGTCGGGTTTGTGTTCATGGATGATACCCTTGATTTTGGAATATATCAGGTCAAGCCTGACAGAGATCGTACTGGTCTTTTTGGTGACGATGCTGCCGAACGAGTATTGATGGATCTTCATTCCGCGTCCCGTCACTAGACCCACCCCCGTATCGGCAAGGCCGGGATCAATACCAATAACCGTTTTCATGTCAAGAACTCAATCTGCATGTTTCCGTTATTTCCCAAGCTTCTTTTTCGCAGCAACAGCCTCGGCGGAATCTGGGTATTTCTTGATCAACTGGTTCAGGATAAGCTTTGCGTTGTCGGCTTCTTTCAACTCGAAAAATGCGAGCCCCTGTTTGAGATAGGCAGCCGGAACTTTGATCCCCCTGGGATGGTTCTCGATCACTTTCTGATATTCCAGAATGGCTTTCTGATACCATTTTTCACGGTAATAGGTTTCACCTATCCAGAACTGAGCGTTATCCACATGTTTGGAATTGGGATAATCCTTGATAAGGGCCGTAAGCTTTTCCCGAGCCCCTTTGGTATCGTTTTTCTCCATGCCTTTCAGAGCGTCGTCGTAGAGTTTCGTATCCGGTGGAGATGCATTGGCTGAATCAGCCCCGTCAGCAGCCATTGAACTGGATGCCGCGATCTTTTTGGCCTCGGCTTTTTCATAGGCCATTGTTTTTTCCAGATTCGCCAGCCGGAGGGAAAGATCGGTGATCAGTGCCTCCATACGATCCATTTCCGTTTTCAGCTTTGCTGCTGTAACAGTTTTCTTTTCAATGGCATACAGTTTTTCATCGGCACGACCGTCGAACTGCCGGACCTGCTCGGTAAGATTGTCTACGTTATTGCTGAGTTTCGCATATTCTTTTCGAATTGCTGTATCGGCCTCGTCTGTGGAGGTCTTCTGTTTTGAGATAAGCGTTTCAACCGCATCGATGCGTTCATCGAGAAAAACAACGTCACGGCGCATGGCGCATCCTGACGCCATAACCAAACAGAGCACGATGAGTGCTGCACGTATATTCATAAAGTCCTCTGTTCCATTGCAGACAAAAGGTTTTATTCTTCACACATTCAAAGCATGGGCGGCTTTGATATCCGCACCTGCATTGATTGCAGTCTTCTTTAAAAATTCAACGGTCTATAAAATACACGACGAGCGGCAGAATATCCGCCGCCCGTTCAATGATTTCAAAGCATGTTCACCCGCTTCACGGGAGCCTCTTACACAACTCCCTGTCGGCAGATTGGATTTTAACTAAGACACCGTTTTATTTATCGGCAAAATGGGCCCGTCTGTTTTTAGACCAGGCATCTTCATTGTGATCGGGAACAGCTGGTTTTTCTTCACCGTAGCTCACGGTTTCCATACGGGAACCGGAAATGCCGAGTTTTTCCAGGAAGCTTTTTGCCCTCGCGGCGCGTCTGTCACCAAGTGCAAGGTTGTACTCGCTTGTTCCGCGTTCATCGCAATGGCCTTCAATGGTTGTTTTCACATTGGGATTTGCTTTCAGCCACTGGGCTTTAGCTTCAAGTGCGGCTGTTTCACTACTGAGAATATCAGAGCTGTCGTAATCAAAATAAATATCGGATACTCCCACGGTTTCAGCCACAGCTGCTGCTCCAGCCGTTTCTTTTTTTCCTGCGTTGTCATCAGCCGCCATAACAGCAGTGTCTTCAACTTTTTCAGTATCTGTCGCTGCATTGGCTGCATCATCAGCGGGCTTCGTGTCAGTTGCCGTATCAGCAGCTGCTGCCGGAGCTGTTTCCACTTTTTTCTTGCCGCATGATACAACCAGCATGAGGGACATGATCACGCAGACCATGCAGATTTTAATTGAAACGCTTCTTTTCATTTTCTTACCTCCTGAATCTTGATGTTTATTTGTTTTAATGTGTGTTGGTTGACCACTTTGGGTTTGTCTGTTCACCCGGTAGGGCCAGGAGCTTGCGCTGCTCTGTGCCAAAGGCTGTCATTACATAGATTCTTGATGCACCTTCCCGTGTGGAAGAAAACGCAATCAAGCTGCCATCCGGTGCCCAGGCGGGTGATTCATTGTCACCGGAGCCATTTGTCAACTGTTGCGGCTCTCCTCCGTTCGCGTCGATAACAAAAATTTGATATCGCCCATTGGACAGTCCGGAATAAGCAATTTTCTTGCCTGAAGGCGACCATGACGGGGAGGTGTTGTATTTCCCTTGATACGTCAGCCGTTTGACGTTACCTGAATCCAGATTCTGAACAAAGATCTGTGGAGTGCCCGACCGGTTTGACACAAATGCCATATTCTTGCCATCCGGTGAAAAAGAAGGCTGTGAGTCGATGCCCCATTCACTCCATTTATTAGTTATTCTATTACGAATTTTGCCTTCACGGGTCAACAAATAAATTCCAATCCCGCCACTGTATGAAAGGGAAGCTGCGATGTCTGTTGTACCCGGAACCCATGCCGGAGTTATGTTTGTCCCTTTCATGGGCGTTATAAGAGTCACTTTGCCCGAAGCCAGATTTTTAACATAAATATCCGGCTTGCCTTTCTGATACGACATATAGGCCAGCATGGAACCGTCAGAAGACCAGGCTGGTGACATGGTGATGCTCCGTGTGCGCGTGGCCTGTTTCGGAGCAGATCCATCAAAATCACAAACAAAAATCTCCTTATTGCCCGTTCCCGTTGAAGAAAAGGCAAGCCGACTGAAAAAAATCCCTTCCCCTCCCGTGAATTTTCGAATGATTTCAGTGCCGAACCGCCGGGCTATCTCCCTGATGTTTTCAATTTTTCCCTTATATCGCTTGGACACAAGGAGGCTGCCCCGGGCAACATCGTAAAGATAGAGATCAACGGTGATATCGCTGTTTTTCTCCAGAATTCTTCCGGTGACCAGAAGTTCGGTTCCAATCATCGTCCAGCTCCGGAAATTGATGTTCGGAAGATCAACCCCTTTGACACTGGGTTCTTCAAGAAAAGCAGCCCGATCAATAATTTTGAAGTAGCCCGTATAATCGAGCATTGCTGATAAGGTTTTCGATGCCTCATCAGATAATTTGGCCTCGTCCTGAGATTTTGTCATGGATTTCAGAAGAGGGACCGCAATGGGGGCTTTCTTAATATTGGGGTCTGTGATGGTGATGTATTCGTCATCATTCTGGGCCAGCGCCATTACGGGAATAAGCAACACGACAATGACGATTAACAAACTTATTTTATTCCATACTTTTTTCATCTGATCCTGTCTTTGTCCCACTCTGTCAGTTCACATCATTGGGTTTGAACTTAAACCCCATCTTGATTGAATTTTTATTGATACCCGAGGGGTGGGGTTTCATTGGGCTCGATTTCAATACGGCCATGGTGGCTGCGCTGTCCATGTAATCATTGCCAGACCGTTTGGTGATGGTCACGTCCATGATTTCACCATTCGGCAACACCTCAAAAGACACCCATGTTTCCAGATTTTTCTTGCCGCCAGTCAGATGGGGTGAAAAAGCCCAGTTTTCTTTGAGCTGGGTTCCAACTTTTATTTTGTACATACCAATCAAAGCCGCATTCAAACCCGATTCCGTCTGATCGCCCTCTTCCGCCCCTCCGTTTCCCCGTGGGCCGCCTTCCCCTTTTTCTGCTTCACTGGCAAGACGGCGTAATCGGTCGGCAAGGGGGTTCACTTCTTCATGATGAGCTTTCACATTTTTTTCAATCCGCTTGAGGGCTTTGCTGATTATTTCCTCATCATTGGGTTCTTTTTTCCGGTCTTCCTTTTTTTTAGGCGGGACTTTATCTTTTTTCAGAGAAATAGCCGAATCATCCTTTACCGACGGTTTTACCGGTTCCACCGGTTTTTTTGCTTCAACAACCTTTTCCGGTTCTGGAGGAGGCGCAACGTCTTGTTTTTCAGCCTCAGGTGGAGGTGGGGCGGGATTATCCATACCCTGATCGCCTCCTGTTGCATCAGGTCGGCCTTTAGACGGCGGAAGGTAGGCAAGATCCACATCAATAGCATTTAGTGGCTTAACTGTGTCAGAGAACGAATGGGAGAAAAAAAAGAACCCTGCACATACCAGAACATGGATGAGAATGGACATACCAACCCCTATCATCCAGTCTTTAAAATCAAGGGGTTCGTTATTAATAAAGGCCGCGTTTCTGTTCATGACTCGACCGTTTTATCCGTTTTAGATCTTCTTCTCAGAGGCTGGTTCCGTGATCATTCCGAGCTTCTCGATTCCCGCACCACGGATTTGAGCCATAACATCCATCACCGTTCCGTAAGGGACCCTTTTGTCTGCACGAAGAAACACTTTTTCAGTGGGTTTTTGTTTAAAAATCGCAAGAAGTTTGGCGTTGAGCCGGTCCGGTTCCACTTCGAATTCATTGATAAAAACCTTACCTGCCTTGTCCACCGAAACGACAAAAGGAACTTCATCATCCTGGGGCAGAGATTCGGCCTTCACTTCGGGAAGAGCCACATCAACACCCTGTGTCATCATGGGTGCCGCCACCATGAAGATAATCAGCAGAACAAGCATGACATCCACAAAGGGTGTCACGTTGATTTCCGACATCAGTTGATTGTCACCACCGCCAACGATCATCAGTTGTCTCCTTTGGGTCTGAAAATGTCACGTTCGACAATATTCAAAATATCCGACGAAAAGTTCTGAAGATCCGAATCAATAATCCTGATTTTCTGCGAAAAATAATTGAAAGCAATAACGGAAGGTATGGCCACACCAAGGCCGATGGCTGTTGCAATCAAAGCTTCTGCAATTCCGGGAGCGACGACGGCCAGATTGGCCGAGCCTTTATTGGCGATACCTTGAAACGATGTCATGATGCCCCACACCGTACCGAACAACCCGATAAATGGTGCTGTGCTTCCCGCTGTTGCAAGAAAAGGGATCATCTGAGCCATACGGGTCACTTCTTCGCTGGTTGCTTTTCTCAACGTCCTTCGCATATGTTCAACGCCGGAACGGTAGTCCAGAGAAGCTCCTCCGTTCTGGCTGGCCAGCGTATCAGGGCCGACAGTGGTTCCGGTCAGGCGCTTCAACTCCATATAGACATTCCTGAACACTCTGGCAACAGAACTGTCGTGCAATTGTCTTGCTTTGGAGTATGCATCGGAAAGGTTCTTGCTTTTCCAGAACGCATCAACAAAATAAAGGGTTTCTTTCTGTGCCCTGCTGATCAATCTGAACTTAATGATAATGATGGTCCAGGATGTGGCTGAAAAGCCCAGGAGGAGGAGGAGAACCAGTTTCACCACAAGGCTTGCATTGAGGATCGTATGAAGAATGCCTATGGATTCATGAGCCATTTTAACGAACTCCGACTGCTTTGACTTCTTTTATTAGTAGACCCTTTTTCTAAAGGTGATGTAATCTATACAAGCTGTTATGGCCTGTCAAGAGAAACAAAAGAAAAAGCCCCCGGCGTACGGGGGCTTTAATTTTACTCTGAAAATTCAAGCCGTAAAAGCTATCTTACATCATTCCGCCCATACCGCCCATTCCACCCATGCCGCCCATTCCACCGCCGCCGCCAGGCATTGCAGCTTCTTTTTTCTCAGGAATATCAGCGATCATAGCTTCAGTGGTGATCATAATGGAGGCTACGCTTCCCGCATTCTGAAGAGCGAAACGGACCACTTTGGTGGGATCGATAACACCTGCAGCGATAAGGTCTTCGAATGTATCGGTTGCTGCGTTGTAACCGTAAGCGTCTTTGCCTTCCATGACTTTATTAAGAACCACGGAACCTTCAACACCGGCGTTGTTCGCGATCATTCTCAAGGGTTCTTCAATGGCCCTCATCACGACTTTAACACCCAGTTTTTCTTCGGCTTTCACTTTGAGTTTGGAAAGTGTTTCGATGCAGCGCACAAGAGCCACGCCGCCGCCAGGAACGATACCTTCTTCAACAGCAGCACGTGTGGCGTTGAGAGCATCTTCCACTCTGGCTTTCTTTTCTTTCATTTCTGTTTCGGTTGCTGCACCCACGCTGATTACGGCAACGCCGCCAATAAGTTTGGCAAGGCGTTCCTGGAGTTTTTCCTTATCGTAATCTGATGTTGTTTCTTCAGCCTGTGCACGAATCATTTTCACGCGGCCTTCGAGAGCTTCGCGAGAACCGGCACCATCGATAATGGTGGTGTTGTCTTTATCGATGATGATACTCTTGGCTCTACCAAGGCCATCAAGGGTGATGCTATCCAGTTTGACGCCCAGGTCTTCGGAAACAACCTGACCACCGGTAAGGATGGCAACGTCTTCCAGCATGGCTTTTCTTCTGTCTCCGAAACCGGGAGCTTTCACAGCAGCAACGCTGATGGTGCCACGGAGTTTGTTTACAACCAGAGTTGCAAGGGCTTCGCCGTCAACGTCTTCAGCAATGATCACAAGGGGTTTACCTGTTTTTGCGACCTGCTCAAGAATAGGAAGAAGGTCTTTCATGTTGCTGACTTTCTTTTCACAAAGAAGAATGAAAGGACCATCCAGGTTTGCTGTCATTTTTTCTGTATCGGTGACGAAGTAGGGAGAAAGATAACCGCGATCGAACTGCATACCTTCCACAACATCCAGAGTGGTGTCCATGGATTTTGCTTCTTCCACGGTGATAACGCCCTCTTTACCGACTTTGCTCATGGCTTCGGCGATGATGTTACCGATGGTGGTGTCGCTGTTGGCGGAAATCGTACCAACCTGAGCGATTTCACTCTGATCTTTCGTGGGTTTGCTCATTTTGGCAAGCTCTTTAACAGCTGCTTCGATGGCTTTGTCAATTCCACGCTTGATGGCCATGGGGTTGTTACCGGCAACAACAAGTTTCTGGCCTTCATCATAAATAGCTCTGGCAAGAACGGTCGCTGTGGTTGTACCGTCACCGGCTGTATCACTTGTTTTGCTGGCCACTTCTTTAACCATCTGAGCGCCCATATTCTCGAACTTGTCTTCCAGCTCGATTTCTTTCGCTACAGTTACACCGTCTTTAGTTACAGTTGGGGAACCCCATGATTTATCAATGACCACGTTGCGGCCTTTGGGTCCAAGGGTAACGGCAACTGCGTTTGCAAGAGTTTTTACACCTTGAAGCATCGCTGCACGAGCTTTGGCATCATAAATAATCTGTTTAGCCATTTTATAAGAACCTCCGTATTCGTTAGATTTGTTTTCTATGCTTGATTGTTGTGCGTCGTTGTGCAAGTGGAATCAGTAAATCAGGCGTCAACCACACAAAGGACGTCTTCCTGACTCATAATAAGGTATTCCTTACCATCAAGTTTCACTTCTGTTCCACCGTATTTGCTGAAAAGAACCCGGTCACCGACTTTCAGTTCCATGGGAATCGCTTTGCCTTCCTTGTCCATCTTGCCTTTTCCCACAGCCACAACAGTACCTTCAGCAGGTTTTTCTTTTGCTGTGTCAGGAATGATGATTCCACCTTTTGTTTTGGTTTCTTCTGCAAGACGTTCCACCAGAATTCGATCCTGTAATGGTCTGATTTTCATTTTTTCCAACTCCTTTTTTTAATCAACTTTGTTAATTATTCAGATTAATGGCCAAAGAACTCCGCACCATTATTACGTTATTAAAAGATAAACCTGTCGATTGTCACTCATCGATGCACAAAGACCGATCTTCTTAAAAAAACGTTTCAATTCATCCGTACTGTGTCCAGTCGAAAAGCTGGGTCGACTGGCCTTAAATTAACTGTCGGATTTCTTTTCGCTGCTGGTTGCCGGAGCACTTGCTGCTGGTTTTGAAACTTTTGAGCCTGTCCCTGGTTTATTTCCGTAGTTGTCAGCATACCATCCACTGCCTTTCAAGTGAAAAGCGCTGTGAGAAATCAGCTTCCTGACCCCGCCGGAACAGTGCCTGCATTGGGTCAGCGGTTTGTCCGATATTTTTTGAACAATCTCGTCAATCCGTCCACACTCAGTGCATTCGTACTCGTAAATAGGCATGATAAAAAAACCTCCCGGTAAAATCATTAAACGATAACCAAAAACGGTTCAAACCATCTTGAACGGTGAAAATATAAGTCAGGCATGATCCATTGTCAACCAAGCCCCAAAAAAAATATAATGTGTTTTATTATCAATTAATTTTGTAAAATCCGAAGACCTTTTTCATTCCGCTCATATTTATTTTATTTAAAATATCCACGGTCCTCTTGTGAACATACTCTTCTTCCTTCATCCTCTGCTCGTCGTTCGCATCAAAAAATTGAATAAACTGCCCGAAACGGATCACATGAATCAGTTCATGGGTGATAATATAGAGGATAAACGGGTCCATCAATAACCCGGAGTGTTCCCTCAACGCCTTAAGGATAGAATGGTCTTGAAGGCATATTTTATAAAAATCAAAAGCACCTGAGCCAAGCTGGGATTCGTTTTTCTGGCCCGAGTACCTGACAATCTGAGCGTAAGGGCCATGCACGATCTCCGATTCATCCAACTGGGCCAGCGTCTTCACGTCATACCTGTTCCTGAGCCACTGGGCCTGAGACATCTTGTAATGCTCACTGACGATATCTTCGGCCAGATCGACCATCTGGTTCACAGCTGCAATCTGTTGTTCGCTGAATGTTTCTAGTCCGCTCATCGGGTATATCCCTGCGTTCCATGCAAACCCTTTCCATGATTGTTCCATGATTTCTCGAACCAAAAAAAATGTGGACAAATCAATGAAAAGGGTGCTACTGTTTCGAATTGTTAAAATCATACTATTTATGAATGGAGGTGGTCTTTTGGGTAGTGTTATCAAGAAAAGAAGAAAAAAGATGCGCAAACATAAACACAAAAAACTGTTAGCCCGTACAAGACATCAGAGAAGAAAAGGCAAATAATTCATTTTTTAAGCCGTTTTTTCTTTGTTTTTGTATATGTTGCCTGAAAAAAGCACCTGCCATTATATTTATGAAGGTGCTTTTTTTGTTTCGTCTGTTCCACAAAAACCCGCTGAATCTGCCGAGATTAAACAGACTCTACCGCCTCAATTCCTACTTTCTTTTGTTCATATACTTCAGCAACTCCGAGTCCGTGGATAAAATAAGGGTGCTTTCCTTGTCCATAGACTGGTTATACACCTCAAGAGATTTCACAAACGAATAAAACTCCGGATCAGCGCCAAAGGCCTTCGCATAAATCTTTGTCACTTTGCCATCGGCCTCACCTTTAATCATCTGGGCTTTCTTATATGCTTCCGACGTGATCCGTTTCAGTTCCTTTTCCTTGTCGCCTTTGATCTTCTGTGCTTCACCACGACCCTCAGACCTGAATTTCTCAACGATCTGGGCGCGCTCAGCGATCATTCTGTCATATACAGAGCGCTGAACATCATCCCTGTAATTGATTCTCTTGATTTTCACATCCACAAGATCAATGCCGTATCCCACCAGCTTCGCTTTGGCCTGGGCGAGAATCTGCTGTGATATCTTTTCCCGGCCCACAGCGATAGTGTAGTTGACTCTCTCATTGTTTATCTTGCCCGACACCAGTTCAACGTCAGCTACTTTGTAATCGAATTCCCTGTTGGTATTCCGTACAGCCTCAATTAGATCGTAACCCGCTATGGCGTTCTTCACCGAGGGATCAATGATGTCACCGATGATGCTGATGGCGTTTTTGACACTTTCGCAGTTTTTAAGGAATTTCACAGGGTCAGAAATGCGCCAGCGGGCAAAGGCATCGACCCAGATATAGGTTTTGTTTTTTGTCGGAATCTCACCCCGTTCGCCGTCCCATTCGATCAAGGTTTTGGGATAATAGTTCACCATATCCACAAAAGGCATTTTCAAATGAAGCCCTGAATCAACCACGGGCGCACCCTGCACTTTTCCAAAACGTGTGATCACCACCTGCTGGGTTTCATCAACCGTATACAAGGAAAGGAGCAGAATGAAAACAAGGACGGCAACAGGTGTCAGAATCAATCCGTTCAATTTCATTTTGTCGTTTCCCCTTCAGTCTTATTTGGCAGTCCTATGTTAAGCAATGGCAGGATGCCTTTCTGCTTTGAATCCACAATATACTTCTTGCCGATTTTCGGAAGAAGTTCTCCCATTTTTTCCAGGTAAATGCGTCGTGATGTCACGTCCTTGGCTTTGGCATATTCCCTGTACATAGACATGAATCTGGCCGCATCGCCTTCGGCCCTATTGACGATATCAAGTGCATATCCCTCAGCCTCAAGAACCGTTCGCTGGGCCTCGCCCAAAGCCGCTGGAATGGCCTTGTTATATTCCTCATTGGCCTTGTAAATCATGGTTTCTTTTTCCTGCTGAGCCTTGTTCACCTCATTAAATGAGGGCTGAACTTGTTCGGGCACATTTGTTTTTTTCATTTCAATGGTGACGACTTTGAGGCCCGTTTCTGCAAGATCCAGTTCTTTCTGGAGAATCTCCCGGCAAGCCATGGCAATCTCATCACGTTTGATGATCACCTCGTCAACACTCCTGTCGCCCACCACAAGGCGCATGGATGCCTGGGCCAGATCCCGCAGAAGATTTTCCGGGGCGTGGACTTTGAACAGGTATTTTTCCGGTTTATTGATCTGATACTGGACAAGCCAGGGTACCAGAGCCACGTTCAAATCGCCGGTTAACATCAGGGTCACTTCATTGACGTCACCGCCGGAATAACCGAACTCTTCCTTGTAGATAAGATCGGTCTTGATCTTCGTCAGTTTTTCGATCCCCACAGGAAGTTTGATGTGAAGACCTGGCTGGGTTTTTCTGACAAACATTCCGAACCGCTGAATAATCCCCACCTCATTGGATTTGATGGTGTAGATCATGGATGATCCGAAAAACAGGGCGAGAATCAAAACAACCAGAAAACCTCCGGGCATCTTGAATTTTTTAAATTGATCCAGAATATCGTCCATGGGTGGGGGGGATTCACTTCCGCCACTACCACCGCTGCTGCTACCACCGCCCTGACTTTTTTTATAACGCTGCTGCTGCTCTCTAAGTTTTTCCCAGTCCCAATTCATATTCTATTGCCTGTTTAATCGGATTATCCGAACATTAATCTCTGAAAAATCGTCCAAGGAAGCAAAAATCACCTTGGCCCCCATGTGAATAAAAGTGTTATGTTTTTGCACGAATTGCCCGAGATTTCAAGATAAAAAGCCTTTTGGTACTTCTGGCCGCCGTTTTTAACGAATCATGGAAACAGGCCATGGTTTTCCTTGACAGCCCTTTCCCATATTCAGTAGTCTATGCAACATGAAATCCAAACACGAAAAAAACATGACCCATATCGGATCAATCCTGAACAAATCCCTCATGGCCTGCCGAAGCGGCGGTGACGGGGAGATGATCCGCATCTGGGACATATGGTCTGAAGCCGTGGGAGAATCCATTGCTAAAAACAGCCGTCCCGCATCGTTTAAAGGCCATCTCCTTGTGGTCCATGTTTCAAGCTCATCCTGGCTGTATCATCTGAATTTTCTTAAAAAAGATCTGATGAGCAAACTCAACCAAGCCTTAGGATCGGATAGAGTCCGAGATCTGGACTTTAAAATCGGCAACATATGATCCATGTGCCAGCACCTCAATGCTGTTTACTTATGAACCGGATGAATGCATCCGGCCTCACGGAGTGTGATAAGTGGATGAAATTTTATATCACCACGCACTCTTTTTGAACGTCCAACGCCCAACGTCGAACTTTCAATAAAGGATTGGAACATTTTGATTTGGGTTAAAATGTTATTGAAATCATGCAACATAAACCATAAAAATGGCCGTCATCCGCTATTGGACGTTGAGCGTTCGACGTTGGGAGTTGGACGTTCGTTTTTCGTTCATAACTGATAATTTCATTAATCATCTGCACACCCCACACTTATGGACACATACACAACGGAAAACCTGTTTGAAGGCGCCCTCACGATCAGGCAAAAACGGAAAGGCTACCGTTTCACCATTGATCCCGTTCTTCTCGCACATTTCGTCAGACCCGGTGCCAATGACAAGGTAGTGGACCTGGGAACAGGATCTGGAATCATACCCCTGATTCTTTCACACCGCTACTCTGAATTGACCGTAACTGGATTAGAGATACAGGAATCCCTTGCAGAGCTTGCAAAAGAAAACATTAGCGTAAACGGCCTTTCAAATAAAATCACCTTGATCCATTGTGATATGACTGACCCAAAAGTCCTTTCCCGCCTGGCTCAGACAAATCTGGTGGTCGCCAATCCACCCTATACCCGCCACATAGCAGGCCGCATCAACCCCATCCAGGAAAAAGCACTGGCCCGGCATGAAATTACCATCACCCTTCCCCAGCTCATCCTGACAGCTTCGGACATTCTTGAGCCAGGAGGTTGCTTCGCCCTGATTTTTCCCCATGATCGCCTTTCCGAACTGCTATTGGTTCTTGGCGATGAAAATTTTGAACCAAACCGCATGCGTGTTGTCCATCCCAAAAAAGACGGACCTCCAAGACGTGTGCTAATTGAATCTGTCAAATGCGGAATAAAAGGTTGTGTGATCGAACCGCCACTTTTTATTTTTGAAGATCATGGGGTTTACAGTGATGAAGTTGCGGGGATGTTTGCTGGTTAAAATGCAAGAATAACTGTGGTTCCTGAATTAAACATGCTTATTTCTTTGAATATATCCAATAAGAAAAACATTAACAGAAGAACCTGTCTCAGAATAGATGAAAACCAAATGTGCCCTGAAAACTGAAAATAATAGTATCCTTTTCATCAGAAACACATGACCACGAAAGGCGTGCCCGTGAGCAGGTTATTCAACCGTTTATCAATCCTTATCGTCCCATGGATGGCATTGGTATTTGCACCACCCCTCGCCATTTCCGCAACCATCGCAGGCGGTACCATCTCAACCGATACCACCTTAACCCTGGCCGGAAGTCCTTACACCATCACCGGCAGCTTAACGGTCCAGGGTGTGGACGGAGCTGACGGCATCACCACCCTCACCATCGAACCTGGGGTTGAGTTGCGGTTTAACGCGGGTTATTCCCTGTCTATTGGAAGTTCAAGCGGCAATTCTGGTGCGGTGAGGGCAGTCGGTTCCGAGTCACAGCCCATCGTGTTCACTTCAAATCAGACAAATCCATGGGGTGGCATTTTGTTTCAGAATACAAGCCATAACACGGCTTGCCTCCTGGATTACTGTGTTGTGGAAAAAACGTCGCAATGGAATGTATACATAAACGGATCAAACCCTTCCATCAGGCATTCAACCCTTCGTGAAAGCAGGGGGGACGGTATCAATATTAGCAATTCAGGATCACCGGAAATCAATGGTTGTATTGTTAGCGCCAACGCAAAATATGGAGTCTTCTGTCACACCGCGTCTTTAAGTCCGTTGATAACAGAGAGCCTATTCAGTGCCAACGGTTCTTATCCGTTGAGGATCGGGGCGAATGCGCATTTTACAGACAACACGTTCATTGGCAACGTCACTCAGGCTGTTGAAATCCTGGGAGAAGATTTAACCAAGGACCATACCTGGAAAGATATCGGCGTCCCATATCATATCTATGGACGTATAAACATCATTGGAACAGATGGTGAAGACAATGTAACAACGCTGACCATTGAACCCGGTGCCGTGATTCTTTTCAACACAAGCTCTGGTTTGAATGTGGGAAGCCCGAACGCGAATCCTGGGGCGCTGAGAGCTGTGGGCGAGGCTGAAAGACAAATAACATTTAAACCCCTTTTAACAAACACATGGAACGGCATCTGTTTTTACAACACGAGCAGGGATGACCTTTGTATTCTGGATTACTGCATCGTTGAAAAAGGAATAAATTCGAACATCCGGGTGGAAGCGTCAAATCCGGTAATCAAGAGATCAGTTATCCGAAACGGCTCTGTCTACGGCGTATTTATCAGCGAAGCAGCTCCTGTACTGAATGGAAACACCATCTCAGACAACGGCGGGACAGGGATTTACGCCTCGTGCAGTTCGATGAAACCGGTCATTGCCAGCAACGCGTTCAACAACAACGGGTCATACCCTGTACATGTCGGTGCGAGCATCCGGCTGAGCGGCAATACGTATTCGGGAAATGCTGTCCAGGCCATCGATATGGTCGGCGAAACCATCACGGCCGACAACGTCTGGGAAAACCCGGGCATCCCATATCAGATAACAGGGAATGTGACGGTCCAGGGGACAAGCGGGCCAGATGGAGTCACGACCCTTACCGTCGAACCCGGCGCGGAACTCCGTTTCAACGACAGGGCCTATCTCTATGTGGGAGGCTCCAGCGGCAATCCGGGCGCACTGAACGCCGTGGGTGAAATCTCAAAACCGGTGGTGTTTACCTCCAATCAACCCACGAAACCCTGGAACGGGATTTGTTTTCTGAACACAAGCCTTGATTCTGCCTGTATTCTTGACCGGTGCATCATCGAAAAAGCCCAGATCATGAATATTCAGATGCGCGATGCGAACCCGTCTATCACCCGTTGCACCATAAGAAACAGCGGGTATCATGGGATATATATAAGCACGGGTTCCCCCGTTCTTACTGAAAACATCATCAGCAGCAACGGAACATATGGCATTTACTGCACGGCAACAAATTCCAGGCCCCTAATAAATGGAAACACACTGTCATTCAACAGATCGTACCCCCTCCGCATCGGTGCCAACCTGTCCATCGGCAATAACACAATTGAAAGCAATCTGCCTCAGGCCATCGAAATCATAGGAGAAACCATAACCCTTGACACCACCTGGAAAAACATGGGTGTCGCCTATCATATCACCGGCCAGATAACGGTCCAGGGAGTTGACGGAACAGACGGTGTTACAACCCTTACCGTTGAACCCGGCGTCGAACTCCGGTTCAATTCCGGTGTCAATCTTTATATTGGAAACTCGTCGGGAGCGCCGGGAGCGCTTAAAGCTGTGGGTGACACAGACCATCTTGTGACGTTCACGTCGAACCAGGCAAGCCCATGGTACGGTCTCTGTTTCAGGAACACCGCCCATGATAGCCTGTCTGTCCTTGATTATTGCGTTGTTGAAAAGGCCTCAAATATGAATATCCGGCTTAATGACGCCCATCCGGCGATCCGGAATTCGGAGATCCGGAACAGCGGGAACTACGGGATCTATGGCTATGGGGCAGGAGCTAACGGCACCGTCATCGAATGCTGTAACATCCGCGACAATAAATACGGTATATACACAACGACCGGCTGCACAAGCATGACCATTACAAACAACAATATCCATTCAAATTCAACGTATGGTTTGTACCATTCTTCCACAACCCAACTGTGCGCCGAAACCAACTGGTGGGGTGCTGCAACGGGTCCAGGGTTGGCGGGAAGTGTGGTTTACGGAAATGTGAAAACATACCCCTACCTTAAAGAAGCCCGGAATTGTGAGATTCCCCTCCTGTATGGCGATTCGGATTACGACAACCTCCTTGACTCGTGGGAGATGGAATATTTTGGCAACCTTTCCCATGATGGAGAGGAAGATTATGACAATGACGGATTTTCAAATGTTGTTGAATATATCATGAGCACGAATCCCAATGAGCTGAATCAGGTTATTCAAGACAGAGTTGAATTTAATTATGATAGCTCTGGAAGAATTATTAAAGTTATAATTAATTGAGTATATTGTTATTTTTTTATAAACAACTTGATTAGGGAATAATATGAATATTTTCGTAAGAAGATTTTTTCTACTTATATCGATACCAGTTCTTCTTTTTACAAATTTTAATTTAATCGCTGTAGAAGCTCAGTCGCTAAAAATGGTAAATGCGGAATGGGGCGGACCAGGGCCAGGATTACCAGAGCGGGCTGGTCAGCAGGGGGTTTTGTGTTCAGCTTGGCATGTCGGATATGGATGTGGCGGAGAGATTATATTCAAAGATTATTGGGGAGGTGCTTTATATCCAGCTCATTATACTAGTGATGGAAGATACTGTGCCGCGATTGCTGATCAGTTTAAGCAATATCCCATTTATTATAATACCGATTGTGAATGTGATGATCCACAAGAAGATACTGACGGCGATGGAACATCTGATTGCAATGATATGTGCCCTAATAATCCTGATAAAATATTGCCCGGGCCTTGTGGCTGCGATAACGAGGACATAGATTCGGACGGCGATGGTATGATGGATTGCGCGGATCAATGTCCTGATGATCCTGAAAAAACATATCCCGCTCAATGCGGCTGCGGCAATTCGGACAAGGACTCCGATGGAGACGGGACTGCCGACTGCAACGACGACTGCAAAACCGATTCGAACAAGACATCGGATGGAGCATGTGGATGCAACAGACCTGACACAGACTCAGACGGTGATGGTATTCCGGATTGCAAGGACACCGAAAACGGCAGAGACCCGGACCAGTGTGAAAGGCCAAATGAACATGGCGATCCCATCAACATCTACAATGGAAACACCATTGAAAATGTGGTCGATCTGAGTTTCAAGACGGCTTTTACCGGAGGCTTTTCCGTTGAACGCTATTACAACAGCGCTTCGGGATTCAACAGCCCGGCGGGATATGGCTGGACCCACTCTTCTTACAACATCGTTCTGGCCGATGAGCTGAACAACAACGCTGCGATTCTGAAAATTTTCGATAGAACAGGGCGCGGTATTTACTTCAAATTCAACGGGATGCACTACGAAGGCATGAACGGAGAAAAATCCTGGATTGAAGTATCGGGAAACACCTATGTCTGGCACAACACCGACGACATCGCCTACACCTTCGACCAGGCCGGAAAGCTGCTGACCCTTGCAGACAAGAACAGCAACCTCCAGACCCTTAACTACAACAATCAGAACTTCCTTGAAACCGTCACCGACAATGCCAGCGGCAGAACCCTCACATTTGTTTACGATGATAAGTCGAGGGTCGTTCATATCACAGGCCCTGTCACCGAGGCCGTGGCCGACGGCATCTGGGTATGCTACAGTTATGATACCAACGACAACCTCACCCACGTAACCTACGCCGACGGCTCAGGCTACGAATACCTTTACGAGGATGGAAACGACCCCAACAACATGACGGAAAAAAGGGACGCCGAAGGCCATATGATCTCCATGTGGTCTTATGACAATCAGGACCGTGCCTTTTCAAGCGTAAACCGTGAAGGGAAAAACGCGTTCATCGAATACGTAAACCCCACCACCGTCAATGTCACCGACGCCCACGGTGTTAAAAAGACGTACTCCATCGCCACCATCAATGGCAGGAAAAAAGTCACCAACGTCACCGGTGACAACGGCTGTGCAAGCTGCGGTTCCGGCGTGGTTCGTTACGGATACGACGACCAGCGGAACCTCACGGAAAAGGAATATGTGGGCGGACGCATCGACCGTTATGAAAATTACGACGGCAATGGCCATGCGCAAACCGTGTTCACCGGCTATGGCTCCCTTGATCAGCGAACCGTTTATTACACATATCACCCGGACATCGACGCCACCCTCAGCCGCAGCGAAGCCTCCCTTCTGGGCGGCGGCACCACCACAACCATTTGGGATTACGACAACGATGGAAATGATACCCCCAACGAAGACCCCACATTACGGGTTTACAGAAAAATCGAACGGGGATACACCCACGACAGCACAGGTGCCGTGGTTCCTTTTACATATGTCACCCGGTACACATACAATCACCGTGGCCAGATCACCAGCGAAGACGGCCCCCTGCCCGGCGACAGCGACGAGACAGTGTTCATCTACGATCCCCAGACCTTTGACCTGACGGAAATCGTGAGTCCCGTCACCGGTTCCACGGTTTTCGGTCATGACGCCGCAGGCAACATCACAAGCACCACCGACGCAAACGGCGTGGTCACGGTCAATGATTTCGACGGCAGAAACCGGCCCGTTGAAAGCGTAACCGACGGCAGAACCACACGCAGCACCTACACCCCATCCGGCGACATCGAAACACGAACCGACGCCGAAAACAGGACCAGCACCTACCATTACGAAAGCGAAACCGGCCGTCTTGAAAAAGTGGCAGACCCCATGGGCAACTACCACCTGTACCAGTACGATGATCTGGGCCATGTGACCGACGATTCCATTTATGGCAGCGCCGATGATCTCGCCCGAACCCTCCGGTTCAACTTCAATGGCCCGGACAAAAACGGCAAGCTGTACCGCCAGATCAACAGCGACGAAACCTACACCGAGTTCGGCTACGACGCCTCCGGCAACAGGATCACGGAAAAAAGCCCCGACGGCAAAATCACGACCTACACCTATGACAGCCTGAACCGTGTGAAAACCGTAACCCAGCCCGGCGGCGTGGTCACATCCTACACCTACGACCTTAAAGGCAACCTCACCCAGGTCACCGACGCCAAGGGCCTTGCCACGGTTTACACCTACGACGATCTGGGTCGCCTTGTGAAAACCGTATCCCCGGACACCGGCACAACACGGTATGCGTACACCGCAGCCGGAAAACTCCACACCAAAACCCTGAACGACGGCCAGATCACCACCTACGACTACGACAGCCTGGGCCGTCTGACCCATATCCATTACCCTGATTCCACCGAAGACGAGACTTACACCTACGACCAGGGCATAAACGGCAAAGGCCGTCTCACCGGCAGATCCGGGAAAGGCTGGACCAGCGTTTACGAATACAACGCCGTGGGTCAGATCACATCCGAATCCAGAACCGTAGGCAACGCGACCTTTATCACCCGCTACACCTATGACAAAAGCGGCGTTCTCACAGCCATGACCTATCCTGACGGACGCACCGTGACCTATGCGCCCAACCCGAACGGCCAGCCTCTTTCCGCCGTGACGGCCAAATCCGGCACCGGCAAAACCCTGGCAGAAGGTGCGGCCTACAAACCCTTTGGCCCCCTTTCGGGCTTTGACATGGGGAACGGCATCGAGGTCCGCAAGACCTTTGATCAGGACTACCGCCTGAAAACCCTGGCCGCCGGTTCCGTCATGAATCATTCCTACATTCATTATATGAACGGCATGATCCGCGAGATCACCAACGCCCTTGATCCGGCCCGAAGCCAGTTTTTCACCTACGATGACCTGGGCCGCCTGAAAACCGCCAACGGCGTTTACGGCCGTCTGGCCTGGACCTATGACAACGTGGGCAACCGCCTCACCGAATCCCGGAACGGCATCACCGAGTCTTACGCCTACAAAACAGGAACGAATATCATCGAGTCCGTGGACGGAGCTCTGGACAAGACCTTTACCCATGACGCAAACGGCAATATCCACAATGCCGTAATCCAGAAAACATCGGCGTCAGCTCCTGTGACATCCGATTACCTGTACACCAGCGACGGCCTGCGTCTCAAGCGATCATCAAACGGTTTGACCACGGTTTACCATTATGATCTGGCCGGAAACCTCATCGGAGAAAGCGGACCTGACGGCGGGAATTTCAAGGCCCATGTGTATTTTGCCGGAACCCGCCTCGCCACCGTTGCAGCCGACGGCACCGTGTGCTACCATCACAACAATCATCTGGAAACACCGGTATTGATGACCGATGACGATGGGGATGTGGTCTGGCGGGCGGATTATAAACCGTTCGGGAAAGCTGAGGTGGCTTCGTCTTCTTCTGTTACAAATGATTTTCGGTTTCCTGGGCAGGTGTTTGATGCGGAGACTGGGTATCATTATAATTGGAATCGGTATTATGATGCGGAGACTGGGCGGTATCTTACGGCTGATCCGATTGGGTTGGATGGTGGGATTAATCTTTATTGTTATTCTTTAAATAATCCACTGAATTTTTACGATTCTCTTGGTCTATCAGCGATTGCAGGCACATTGCCATGGTGGGAGGATGTCGCTACAGGTGTAGGTGGTGCAAGTGTAGGTGTTTTAGGTGCCACCGCAGCTGCTATAGCAGGAGATTTGATTAATCCTGCACTTGCTGGAGAAGGATCTGAAGGCCAATGTAAAAAGTTCGAAAGTTGTGCGACAAAATATCCTAACATGATTAATTGCTCAAGTTTGAATAGTGATTATAGATTCACCACCCGAGGGTCTGCAATGGATGAACTGAGAAGAAGAACTGGAATAAATAACTTACGAACTACCAGTGATCGACCAGCAACAGGTTACCCCGGCTCAGCTTATGGTGGACGTCACGCTGGTGCAATGAGTGGTGGCGATTATATTGCGAGCCTCATGAGTTGCCCATGTTGCAAAGACACATCTAATGGCCCAGTTTTATTGACTTTATGGCGGATTTATTAAATGGAAAGAAGAAAAAGGGAAATCAATAATTTTGAATGCGCTATAGCTTTGCATAATTGGGAATTATGTTTAGAAACATGCTTTAAAATATTATACGGTTTACCGTATTATCTACAGATTGAGTTATGCTGCTATATCATTAATCGCTATTTACCAATTTTTGAAAATAGAAATCCAAAAATAAAATGGCCACATAATATATTGATTAATATAGGTTTATATTTTGATCAAAATGGCAAAAATATTCCTCATCAGGAAGAAGGACTCTGTCTTTCTGATTCATTGTTTATTTTTTGTTTTAATGCTCTACTATTAGCATACTGTTATCGAGATAATACTGAAATCTTAACATCTTCAAGTTCATGTGCAATAAATGCATCAATCCAGGCAATGAGTTACAATGCTTGGATTGATGATGATCCAGAAGCTTTAAAAATGTGGGAAGATGGTACTATTCAAATAGAAAGAATGATGTATAGCAACTCAGCTTTTAAAGATGTTTGTAAGAAAGAATGGAATGCTGTTATGAATTGGTTATTAGAAAAAAAAGTAATGGATTATCCTGATGAAGTTGATGTTAATAAAATGGATCAATTTATCAAATATTGGAAAGAAGGTGAATTGGCCCTTATAATACCAGAAACACGAAAACTTTTTGAAGAAAAAGATAATAGCAATAGATTACGATTAATAGATTTTATGGGGTAAAAAGAGATCTGGGGACAGCTTACTTGAGATCTGGGGACAGCTTACTTAATTATAAAAATTTAATTCAGTATGGTGTTTAAATGCATAAGTATTGCTGAGAAATTGACAAAAAAAACCTCCCTGAGGCATAATGGCTTTGTTTCATAAGCTGCTGGAATGATGGTGTCATCCAGAATTATTAACCACAAGGAGGTTTCGATGGAAAGTATGCACTATATCGGACTGGATATCCATAAGAAAATCATCGCATTTTGTATCAAAACAATAAGC
>JBAZWJ010000051.1:0-43377 GCA_041660385.1 Desulfobacteraceae bacterium
CTCCGCCAAATCGGCTGAAACAAGACGCCCCTTTTCGCAGAGTGTGATCAGCAGAAGAACCGTCCCTTCCTTGCCGAGTTTCCTCGCTCTCATGGGGTATTTGGGAATGGCTTTAAAAATAAACGCCGGATCGTTTTCACTTCCCCCGAAACCCACGGTGTCACCGCTCTGGCCCGGTCCATCGCCGTTTTCCTTACCAGTGCCATCGCCCCTGTCGCCTGAAACGGCTCCGCTATCCCGTCCGAAAGCATCCCCGGATGAATTCCCTGCAACGGCCGCAGGAGACGGATCGGCTTTCGAAGTCACGGGCTCGGTGTCTTCGGTCTTTTCCACAGCACTGGACTGTGGGAAAGGCGGATCAGGCTGTTTCTCCTTTTCGATCATGCGGGTGATATACTCGTTGGCCGTGAGCCTTGACGGCGCAGGAGCACGCTTCATGGCTCCGGTCGGTTTTTTCACCTTGTCCCGCAGCACCGCTTTTGGGGTCGATCCGCCTCCGATCGCGCATGTGTCGAGCAGTGTCACCGTGTAAATGGGTGATTTGTTTTCCATGTGCGGCAAGTAAAGCGGATATGCCAGCGCGAACACGATAAGAGCAAGATGGATCGTCAGAGACCACGCTATTCCCCTCACGATGCCATCATCTACGAATCTTGTACTTCCGGATTCCATCTCAATGCCCGCACTGGCAGTACCGTTTCAGATTCAGGATCTTCGCAGGCCCGGCGATGGTCACGCCGAAGAAGATCACCGGTTTTTCGACGGCAAGGAAATCCGGCAGGGTTCCGTTCACCAGGGTCGATCCTGTGACAAGAACGATGTCCGAACCGGCCAGGGCGTCAGCCGTGTTTTCAGGCGGCTCGACAGTTACCCCGGCGATCTTTTTCCCCAGGGTGGCCTCGTCCAGATCCACCACACGCACCGCGTAAAGAGGGGCAAGGGCAGCGAGGAATCCCGGCTGGTTGCCCACAAGAAGTACCCGGCTTCCCGCAGGAATGATGTCTTTGAGTCCGCTGGCGCAGGTTTTCGGTTCCTGGTCTCTGCAATGGACGGTTTGTTCGCAAAGTCCGAAATGCCGCATCACCGCGTTCAGACCTGAAACGAAACAGGCCCTGTTCCGGGTGGTTGAAAGATCGAGGTCCAGAAGCCCGGAGACAGTGAAATCACCTGTCCCGTAAATGTCGGTGAACGCCTGGCCTTTGGCGCCCCTGAATTCCGCTTCCACCATGACCTCCCGGCCTTTGATAATGGGGTAATCATCTCGGTCGGGGGTACCGATGGCCTGTTCGGCGGTAAGGGCGCTGCATCTTACAAGGACACTGTCCTTTCCGAGGTCGTGTTTTCGGGTGAGGTCTTCCAGGTGTCGTTTCAATTCATCGTATGCATTCATGATTCTTTCCTTATTGATAGTTAAAGATGGGTGTTATCCTCACTCATCCTCGTTCCCAGGCTCCGGCCTGGGAATGCGTGTTGCATGGCTTCGGCCATGCCTGTCAGAAGATTGCCATTCCCATGCATGGAGGCCGGAGCCTGGGAGCGAGAATAATATGGCTTGCGCACACGTAGGGGCAACGGCTCGCCGTGCCCCTACAACGCCGTCCTCAGAGTTACCACCATACGGCGTTGGACGTTCTCCTCGTAAACCATCATCACGTATCCCATGAGATCACAGCCCAGCGTATCGGTTCGGATCCGGTGAGAAACCACCGTCCGTCCCGTTGTTCCAGGTTTTCTCTGAAGAAATGCCGCAACCTGTCGTCCTCTTCTCCGGTCATGTTGTCGATCATCCAACGGCAGTCTTCCAGAGCGTCGTCGTGACTCTCGTAGGACCTTTCGATGTTCTGGACGATAAAGCCAAGTTCGGCGTAAATGCCCATGCGGTAAAGCTGGTTGATCACGTAGATGTAGTCGGGGCCGGGTTCCTGTGCCCTGCCTGCTGCGGCCATGATTCTGTGATCCCTGGGGCCTTTGCCCACCATGGTCGAAACCACCACCTTTTTCCGGGCAAACCGGGTGAGCTTGGACAGGATGCCTTCGAGATCCCGGGTGGACATGGAACGTGACGCGATGACCAGATCGTGCTGCATGATGCCCAGTTCGTCCCAGTTGTCGTCGATGTTTGCGAGAAAAGGCTTGATGTTGTTAACCCCAGCCTCGTCTGTTCGCTGTTTCAGGATTGAGAGCATGTTTTCGGAAAAGTCCAGGGCCGTGACCTTCCTCACCTGATCCGCCAGGAGAAGGGCCAGGGTTCCCGGTCCGCAGCCCACGTCCAGGACGCTCCAGCCGGGATCAAGGTGGAGTCTGTCCACGAACTGCCGGGGGTAATCGTTTTTTCCACTCTGATGATCCGCGAAGTTTCTGGCCCGTTTATTCCAGAATGAAGGATCACAGTAAGGCCGCTTCGCCCTGTTTCGGGTCTGGACCTCAGCCCAGGCCGCACTCCAGTCTATGCTTTGTATGTCTGTTTCCATTCTTTCCTCATTCGACGTTGGACGTTCTTCTCGTTCCCGGGCTCCGGCCTGGGAATGCGCACTGCATGGCACCGGCCATGCCTGTCAGAAGCTTGCCATTCCCATGACACGCCGTGGTGTTATTCCGCATGGAGGCCGGAGCCTCCTGATACACACTCCCAGGCCGGAGCCTGGGAGCGAGAATAATAATTATTAATTCTAAATACATAGTGACAGGATTTTTGAACATTGAATATGGCAGAACCACCTCTATCGCTTTCATGAAACATTCTGAAAATTTCATCTATTAAAAATTTTGAATTAAAAACCATAAACCATTTTGCACATATCAAATGGCACAATCCTTCATTCGATGTTCGATGTTGGGCGTTCGATGTTCGACGTTCGCTCTTTTTTAATTCATCCACGCATCTCCTCCGGCACACACACCGTCACCCCGCACATCGTCTGCGTCACATCCATGGGCACCCGGTAAAGTTCGGACAGCGACTCCGATGTGACAGCCTTCTCAGCCATTCCTTCCGCCACCACACGTCCTTTGTTCAGCATCAGCACCCGTCCGGCCATCCACAGGGCGTGATCCGGGAAATGGGTACTCTGGATGAATGTATAGCCTTCCCTGGCAAGCTCCCGGACAATGGACAGAAGGCGGATCTGGTTGCCGTAGTCCAGGCCGCCCACCGGCTCGTCCATGACGAGGGTGCGGGCACCCTGGGCGAGGGCTCTGGCGATCAGGCAGAGCTGGCGTTCTCCGCCGCTCACCGCCGTGTAAGGTCGATCCTTGAGGTGGAGGATATTCAGGCGGTCCATGGCCGATTCGGCCAGATGTTTGTCGTCTTTTCCGTATCTGAAAAAGAACGGCTTGTGGGGGATGCGCCCCATCATCACCACATCCAGCATTCTGAAAGAGAACGCCATGTGGTGAATCTGGGGCACATAGGCGATGCGCTGGGCCAGGATACGCGGCTGGAGGCTTTTGACCGGGTGCCTTTCGAGTAACACATCGCCCTTCAGAGGTTTGTTCAAACCCAGAATCAGTTTCAACAGCGTTGTCTTTCCGCTGCCGTTGGGCCCCAGAACCGAGAGGATATCCCCTTTACCGACGGAAAGGCTCACATCGTGCAATACCGTTGTTCCGTTGTATGAAAAACTAACCCGGTCCACCGTAATAAGAGTCATCAGCTCCATCCTTTCCTGGCGTTTTTCAACACAAGCACAAAAAAGGGAATCCCGCAGAGGGCCGTGAGGATGCCCAGGGGGATTTCCACGGTGAACAGCATCCGGGACAGATCGTCCATGGCCAGGAGGTAAAGGGCTCCGGTCAGGGCCGAGGCCGGGATAAGTATCCGGTTGTCAGGTCCGGTCAGCATCCGGGTGAGGTGGGGTACCACCAGACCCACCCAGCCGATGATCCCGGCAAGAACCACGGTCAGGGCGCTCATCAGTGTGGCGCAGACGATGATCGTCGTGCGAACAAGACCCACCGGAACTCCCATGGTCCTGGCCTCTTCGTCCCCCATGCTGAGGGCGTTCATGTAGGGGGAGAGCGCGGTAAGGACGATAAGGGACAGGAGAACAGGCACCCAGAGGGATGCAAGGGTATCCATTGAAACAGATGACAGACCGCCCATGAGCCAGAAAACAATGGCCGGAAGCTGGTTGTAAGGATCGGCCAGGTATTTCACCACTGACAGCAGAGCCGTGAAAAAAGCGCCGCTCACGATACCGCCCAGGATCAGCATGAGAAGCCGGTCCCCGTTGTACATCCGGGCAAGAAGCATGGAAAGGCCCACGGCGGCGCAGCCGAAACCAAATGCGCAGATTTTTACCGAAAGAAGACTGTGGAAAAAGATCATGGAAAAAGCCGCGCCAAAGGAGGCTCCGGCCAGAACCCCAAGAAGTCCCGGTGAAACAAGGGGGTTGATGAACATGCTCTGGTACGCCGTGCCGGAAACGGAAAGAGCTGCTCCCACCAGCACCGCTCCGATGATCCGGGGCAGGCGGATGTCGAGGAGGATGTTCCGCAGCATGTCCATGTCCTGCCCATTTCCGGGCGGGCAGCCATGAAAAGACCATGACGCGAAGTGCCCCACGTCGGTAAGAGATACGGGATACCGCCCCAGAAGAAGTGAACCCAGGGCTGCCAGGGCCAGGAGGATCGTGACGGCGGATAATGTAAAGGCGGGTTTTGTCATGGCCTGAACAGCTCCCTGCATTCGTCGTCGCTGAGGTTGTATCCAAGGAACAGGCTGTAGAACGCTTTTGTTTCCTTTTCAGGGTTCCAGGGGTATTTTTCGGGATAGAAACAGTGGGCCAGCCACCGCGCCCCGAGAAGGCGCATGAAGGACGGAGGCCTGTCGAACCAGTTCATGGGGTCCCTGGGGATCAGATAAACACGTTTGTCTTTGAGGGCGCGAATACTTTTCCAGCGTGTGTCCGAAAAAAGACCGTTGTAGAAGGGCAGGGAATGGGTGACCATGACCTGGGGATTGTAGAGGAGAACCTGCTCCATGGAGATCTTGTCCATGCCGTATCCGTAATTTGTTCTGCATCTGTGGACATTGACTCCGGCGCACAGGGGGATCAGTTCCGTGTGCATGGAATCCGTGCATTCGGTGGAAAGACCGTCGTCGTTTTCCGCGTAATAAACGGTCAGTCGTTTGTTTTCAGGCAGGTTGGCCTTGAGCGTTTTCATGTCGGCCAGGGTTTTTTCCGCATAACGGGCCAGGGATTCTGTCCGCTGTTCCTCGCCGAGAAGCTTCCCCATAAACCGGAACACCTTGGGGTAATCGCTCACATGGTCCATGACAACGAACACCAGGGGCGCGTTCAGGGGTTTCAGGGCTTTTTCCACATCCACGTTTTTCAGGGAAAGCCGGTTCTGCCAGACCAGGACCAGATCAGGGCGCACGGTCATAAGGCTTTCCATGTTCGGCGTCTGGCCCTGGCCGAACCAGCCGCCCACCACCGGAAGATTCAGGATTCTCGGGTCTGCGTACTTCTTTTCCCCTTGACGCAGGGGGGTGTTGTGGGCCGCCAGTTTTCCGGGGGCCACCGCGATGATCAGGTTGGTGGCGGGAGGCGAAGTGCCGTAAACCTTCGTGATTTTTTCCGGCACGGTCACCGTGCGTCCGGCCATGTCCGTGATGGTCCGTGCCTTTACCTCATAGGGAATTCCGGTCATGACGAAAAGGACGAGAGCTGTTGCGATTAAAATGTGTTTCATATGGGGTCATCCTTTCAGGCTGTCTCGGAAACGGGATCGGCAACGGATTCCACCACGTTCCAGCGCCACAGCCGGGAGGGCCTGCTGAACGAGCGGTTCACCGAAGAAGGGGAAAAATCCATGCCGTAGAACAACCGGTAGAACGTTCCGGCTTCCTCCAACATGTCGAAATCGCAGCGTTCCGGGTGAAGAACCGAGGCGATGTGCATAAGGCCCAGAATCCACCGGGGACTTCCGAAATCCCAGCCCGGAGCGAGGTGGTTGAAAATCCGTCTGTTTTTGACCGCTTCGGCGGTGACGCCGAGTTCGAGGCATCGGTTGTAAAACTCCTGCGCGGGTTCGGAGATGAACCCGGAGATAAAGATCACATCCGGATTCAGCTCGCTGAGACGGTCTGCCGTTAAGGTCTGGCCCGGTCGTCCTTCGCCCTGAATCCGGGTGTTCAGGCTTTCACCACCTGCGTATTCCACCAGGCGGTTTTCCATGCGCCCCCCGTTCAGGGCGAACAAGGGCGTTCCCATGGCGTAATAAACTTTCGGTCTTTCGGTGATTCCCTCAAGACGGTCCTTGACCTCGGCCAGTTTGCCTTCAAGGTAGGCCGCGAGTGTTTCGGCATGGTTTTCCCTACCGCAGACCGCACCGAAATGACGCAGGGTGTCGACGTAGGTCAACGGGTCCTGGATCTGGTGGTGAAACTTCTGGAGCCCGCCGTTTCTGAGCAGGGCCTTCCAGGCTTTCATCATGTGCCGGTGGTTGGACAGCCCCATGGCGATCATCATGGCCTGGACCATTTCAAGTGCCCGTGTGAAGGGATAGCCGCCTTCGAAGCCCCGCTCGGTGAAATGCTTGGCACGGGCTTTACCTGTGATGTGCAGGTCCCTGCCGCAGGATGGACAGTGGGAATCGGCAGGGCACAGGTTGTCCGCTGTGAGCAGCCGTGCGCCCATGGGGCCGTAAAATTCCCGTTGAAGCGCGATGTTGCCGCAGTCCGGGCATACCGTGTCGAGAAGAGGCGTGCCGGGGGAGTTGAACAGATAGACGAAATCGAGAATTTCTCGGAGTTCAGCACAGAAGGCTTCGGCTTTGGAGATGGTGGGTTCCAGGGTGATGTCGGCGTTTTCGAAGGGGATGAACCTCATGACCTGGAAAGGAATGGACCGTGACACCGAGGCCACGTAAGAGGCCAGGGCGATCAGTTCCTCCCGGTTGTCCGTGCGCATCATGCATGACACCTCCACGTGGACGCCGTTTTCGTAAAGAGTTTTCAGGTTTTCCAGAACCGGGGCTCCGCCCAGCGCACCACAGGACTCATAGGAACAGTCCCAGATCCCCTTCATGCCCAGATTGACGAAATCAAGGAAGGGTATCAGCCGTTTAAGGGACGTTTTTGTGAAAAGCCCGTTGGTGGAACAGCCCACCACAAGCCCCCGGGCCTTGGCCGCTTTGGCCACATTCGTGAACGTCAGATAGGAGGCCAGCGGGTCGTTCATCAGAAACACCACGCCCCGGCAGTTCCGTTCCAGGGCCAGATCGACCACCTTTTCCGGCGGGATGTGCTGGAGCAGGTCTTCACCTTCGTCCATTTCCTTGACGATCACCGTGGAAATACAGCCCTCGCAGGAGAGGTTGCATCCAAGGGTGCTGATCTGGAAGAAGGTTTCGCCGGGGTAAGCGTGGAGTACCGGCATGGTTTCGGCGGAGATGGGGCAGGCCACCAGGTACATATCGGGGAAAATCTCCCCCAATATTCCGTTTTCTACCATATAACGACCGCAGGCTCCGGTACGTCCTTCGGGAATCGTGCATTCGCGGGTGCAGATGTCACAGCGTGTCATGGACGTTCTCCTTTTCTGATGATGATCCAAAGTCCTTTGCCGCTGTCGTGGCTTACCTTGAAATTCGGGATGCCCGACTCTTCAAGGGCACGGGTGAACCGGGGAATGGCGTCGGGACCGAGTCTCTCACTCATTTTTTGTTTCCAGGTGCCGTAGTCCTTGTTTCGCTGCTTCATCTTCCGGACGATGTCATCCCGGATCGCCGCCGACCCGAAGCCTCCGCCGATGTACGCCACGGCCGAGGGTTTGAGAATCCGGTGGATTTCTTTAAATGCCGCCACCTGGTCTTTCCAGAAGAAAACCGAGCCTCGGCTCACCGCAAGATCTACACTTTCGTCGGGTAGTGGGATGTCTTCGGCACTACCCTTGACCACGTGAATCCGGTGGGAAAGCCGGGCCTCCTCAGTGTTTCGGGCTGCGATTTTAAGCATGTCCGGTGCAGGGTCCATCATGCCCACCATGAACCCTCCCTTTTTCGCCATGGCGATTCCCAGGTGGCCGCCGCCGCAGCCAATGTCCAGAAGAAGTCCCTCGGAAATACCGGATTCTTCGATGATCTGCTCGGCAATGACTGGGTAGGCTGGGCCGAATACTGTTTTTGCAATGATGTCGAACGCCTCAGGGTCCATGGGTGTATCACCGCTTTTCCCTTTAATCGCCATTGCTGGCTGAGTCGGAGGAGATGTGATGGCTTTGTGTTTGATCTGAACAGCTTCAACGTTTTGCTGCATGGGGTTGGCTCCTTGCAATACAGGTTGGTGGTGCGCGGGGAAATTTGATTCCGGTTGGACAGCGATTGGCCGGGCCTCAGCACATTCCAATGACAGTCCAACATTTGCAAACTCTAAAAAATCCACTGCATCACTTCCCCGAATTTTAACTCAATGACGTTTAAAAAATTAAAAATGTATTTTAAACTAAGTAATATGTTTAAAAACGTCAAGAAAAAATTATAAGCGTCATCAAGATGGGCATTCCGTTCGGGGTTAATTCGGATAAGAAGAAGATGATTGAAGAAAACGCATAGTATAATCAGGCTATGAGGAATAATGAAAATTCATAGCCCGGTTTTTCTAACGCATAGCCCTATTGACTTAGATGCTCTAAAAAATTATTATAATAGCTGTTTTTCTTCAAATGGTTTCGGTTTAATAACCCAAGCCAGCCATTACGACACGATTCATTGGAATAATTCAACCCACATACCAAGATTTTACAGGAGGATTCCCCTATGAAACTCAGCACAAGAAACGTCATCAAAGGTAAAGTCATTGATGTTCAGGAAGGGAAAGTAGCCGCAAAGGTGAAGGTGGATATCGGAAGCGGCAACGTCATATCTTCCACCGTTACCGTGGAAGCCGTCAAAGAGTTGGATATCAAAGTCGGAGATGATATCTGTGTTCTGATCAAGGCAAGCAGCGTCATGCTCGGCAAGGAATGATCGAAGGCGTATTTGACAAGCCTTTCTCCAGGCTTTGACCAGACTTTACCCCATAGATTCGCCACAGCAATGTAAACTTTGCCAATCAGGATTGGGTATGTAAAAAATCAATTAACTACAAGTTATTATCCTCCACTCATGTCATTCCGGGCGGGGTTTTCCCCGACCCGGACGCCATATCCGCAAACAACATGTGCCATTTTTTTATTACTTCCTGTATCCCCTTGCCATGTCCTTGGCTCGTGATTAGATTTTAACATTCTCTCTTGAACATTACCTTGTTTTGTCCTTGACGAAACAACACGTCCATTGCTCTTACATTTATTATAAACAGCTTGTGAATTGCTGTTAAGCCCTGTTGGATTATCGATCAGTGTTGCTGAAAGGAGTGACTCATGAAAAAAAACATTGCCGTAATAGCTGGAGTTGCCTTTGTTCTGATTATGGCTGTTGTATCGGTAGATGGATTTAGAATGAAACAAAAGGAGAACGCGATGAATCCTCTTTCAGGAAATACAGATAACGAAAAATATAGGATTGCAACGTTTGCCGGGGGGTGTTTCTGGTGCGTTGAGGCTGATCTGGAAAAAGTTGGCAGTGGTGACGGAGTCATTAAAGTGATTTCGGGTTACACCGGTGGAAAGGAAAAGAATCCACGGTATGACGATGTGGCCAGAGGGGTCACAGGCCATCGAGAAGCGGTGCAGGTGACTTACGACCCGTTGAAGATCTCGTACGAAAAGCTTCTGTACCTGTTTTTCCGGCATATGGACCCGACAGATAACGGAGGGCAGTTCGTGGACCGAGGTTTTCAATATACAGGTGCGGTTTTTTACCACGATAAAGAACAGAAGCGGTCAGCGGAAAAGTATCTGGACCAGCTCGCCTCTTCAGGGCGCTTCAAAAAAAAGTTGGTGACGGAAATCCTGCCTTTCACAGTTTTTTATCCTGCCGAAGAATACCACCAGGATTTTTATCTAAAGAATCCATCACATTATAATCGTTACAGACAGGGTTCGGGGCGAGACGCATTTATTGAGAAAACCTGGAGAGATGAGCGAGTTGGTAGTAAGCCTTTGACCTACAACAAGCCCGATTCGGTAGTTTTAAAAAAGACCCTGTCACCAATTGCCTACCATGTGACCCAGAAAAACGGGACAGAGCAGGCTTTCCAGAACGAATACTGGAATTATAAGAAAGAAGGCATATTTGTGGACGTCGTTTCAGGTGAACCCCTTTTCAGTTCAACAGACAAATTTGATTCAGGAACGGGTTGGCCCAGTTTTACACGACCCCTTGAATCGAAGCATGTGGTTGAGAAGAAGGATAACAGTCTTTTCATGACACGAACTGAAGTCCGCAGCGCCAAAGGCGATTCTCATCTTGGACATGTTTTTAATGATGGCCCGGCACCTACAGGTTTACGCTACTGTATTAATTCCGCCGCATTACGATTTATTCCCCGTGATCGACTGGCTGCTGAAGGTTACGGGGATTACCTTGATCTGTTTGATGCCGAATGATGATGGTTTTGAGTCAGATTGGGTTCGTGGCGGTCACAATTGCGATTGACATGTCCTGATAGACTTGATTTAAAACCATTGATGCACCTCTATAAGATACAGCTCTACGACATTTATTCGCTTTAAAACCATATAAAGGCATTTATTTCTTTACAATTCAGGTTAACTTTGCATATAACAACCCCACCGAGTCAGATAAGCACATTTTATCTTGTGAATAAATGTATTGTTGCCAGTTGATTGAAAGTTGATCTAATTTATTTCGCGAAAATTCTTATCCCATTTTCCATGAAGAAACGGAACGTTCTGGAAGAGCATTTTTTGGTATGTTCGTTCGATTGTTCAATCGAATCGGATACCAACCTACTGTCCAGTATGATTCTCAACATCGAGGTTATTATGACGCAGACCGTATTTAAACAGCTTCGTATTGTAGAAAAAGAAAACAGACGTCTTGCAATTGTTGACGTCGCAGAGAAGATTCTCAATATTGAGGGGCTTGAAGCTGTAACCATTAGGCGCGTGGCGAAAGAAGCCGGACTATCATCCGGTGCGATGTATATGTATTTCAAAAACAAGGAAGAACTCCTGCTCTGCATGCTTATTCAGAACCTCAGAATTTTGAAACAAGATATGAGCGCCTGCCTTGATAACAATAATCCCATCGAAGCGATAAAAATGATGGGTTATCACTACAAACGTTACTTTATCCGATTCGGAAAACATATCAATATCCTGAGTTTCGCTGTTAAGGACAAAGAAAAATTCGGTAACATCAATCATCAGATGCTGGATGAACTGGAGGGGGTTTTGTCAGAGCTTCTGGCCCTTGTCCAGACCCTTCTGTCAAAACCATCCATGGAAGGGACTCTTAAAGGTATTCCTCCTGAACGAGCCGTACCCGTCCTTTGGGCGCTCATCCAGGGACTTGTTCAGATCACAATGCCCATTCAAAGGGCTGAAACGTCTTCCTTTGATTTTGATCAGCTTATGGATGATGCAACTCAGATCATAGCCTATTAATCTTTTTTTCAAGTTCATCAACTTTGGTTGCTGCCTTTTTTGGCCAGAACGGTGCCCTTCATGTCACGCTGTTCGAGGTTTCCTTATCTAAGATATTTATCTTGACACACGTTAAAAACTGACATATCAGTTTTATAAATAATCCAAGGCGTAACATTAAAAATGAGGTTGAGGGCACAAATTATCAGGGCCTTCACGTGAAATAAACAATGTGCTCTTCACGACTACAGGAAACAATTATGGAATGGATTGAAACAACAAAACTGGTTGCACACCTTGCTACTTACAAGCTCACACAAAGTCGATATGACATCGACTATAAACCAAACGATCTCGAATCTGATAAATTCATCAGTGCAAGGCAGGCTGTGCTTCAGATTAAAGACAATTCAACGGTTATATCCACCGGAATGGCGTCCCACGCTCGCGGGGCCATTTTCTATTGGGCGTTCAGAGATGTTCATAAAAAGAAAAAATATCCGAAAGATCTGACATGGATCACAGTGAGTGCCCAGGGGGGCCGTGGAAAAGCACCTGGCACCATCGAAGAGCTGGGGATTCCAGGACTCCTTAAAGAATATATCTGCGGCCATGTGGAGACAGCCAAGTCACTGCTTGCTCTGGGAGACAGCGGCCACCTTGAAATTCACACACTCCCCCAAGGAGAAATCACGGCCTTGCTCGTGGCCCAAGCTAACGGCAAGGAAAGTGTGGAAAGTCGGACAGGAATAGGGACATTCTACGATCCTGAACTCGGAGGTACTACAGCCATAACCCAAGGTGCAAAGAAAAGCTATATCAGCAGAAACAATGGCATGTTATCTTTTACTATGCCCAAGGTGGAAGCGGCGTTTATGGTCGCCCCCTACGCTGACAGCGAAGGGAATATTTATTTCAAACACGCAGCGACGATAACGGAAAACGTCGAAGCCGCAGCGGCCGCTTATAAAAACGGTGGAAAAGTGTTTGTCACCGTGTCGTCTATCATCGACAAGAATGAAAAAGAAATTGGTATTCCCAAGGAATGGGTGACAGGAATTGTTGTAAACCCCTGGAATGAGCAGACGGGGGCTGTCCGTCAAACACAGTTCTGGCCGCTTTTTACGGAAGGGGCAAAAGTGGACACCCAGGCGGCTGTAAAGAAATTGAAACTTGTGAATAAACTTGCTCGGATTACACCGGAAAGAGGGCCGGTTGAAAACACCATGGCGCGTATGGCGGCGTCACTTTTCACCAAAGAAGCGAAAAAAGGAGATTTGATCAATCTGGGCATCGGTCTTCCTGAAGAAGTGGGGCGATTGATCTATGAAGGCGGACTTCACCATGATTTGACGTTCAGTTCCGAGACAGGGGCTTTGGGCGGTATTCCAACACCGGGGCTTTATTTTGGTGGCGCTATCAACCCCATCAAATTGAACAGTTCAGCCTGGATGTTCGAACATTACAAAAATAATCTGGATATGACGGTGCTTGGCATTCTCCAGGTGGATTCGGTTGGTAACGTTAACGTGTCCAAGCGGGGCAACAAGGTATACGATTACGTTGGTCCCGGTGGTTTCATGAATATTTCATCCAGTGCGAAAAAAATCATATTTCTTGGGAGTTTCATGGCCAAGGCGACTTTTAAGCTCAAGAATGGTAAGCTTCAGGTTGCGAAAAAGGGAATCCCCAAATTTGTGGACACCTTGAACGAAGTGACGTTCAATGCCAAAGAGGCGTTGAAGCAGGGTAAAAAAGTGTACTACGTCACTACAGTGGGGATTTTCCGTCTTACGGAAAAAGGGGTTGAACTCTACAAGGTCATGCCGGGCGTTGATATCAATAAAGACATCATTGCCAACAGCACAGCCCGTATCATCGTTCCCAAACATGTGGAAACTGTCGGGTCTGATATTGTTACCGGGGTTGGATATAAGCTGAGCTGGCCTGTTTGATTGAAATCAAGGGGACGGGTTTAGAACCCGCCCCTACAAAAGAAAGCAAGGAAAGCGGAATGAGCACAATCTGTTATCACTCTATTCACATGGCATGACGTGATGATTTTGCGCGTTTTTGACTCTTGGAACGTTCTGGTTTTTTTCGGTTTTCAGGTTTTTCCTGCTTCTTCTTTTCAAAGCTGCCTGATTGTGCACGGGGAGCTGCATAATCGATAACGATTTTTCTACCGTCAAGAGTGATATCTTTGAGGGAGGATCTAACCTTTTCAGCAACAGAACCATCCACTTCAAAGAACGAGAATTCTCTTAGAATCTCAATGGTTCCGATTTTATCTGACCTGATTCCAGAGCGATCACAGATCAGCCTTACAATCGCGCCTTTGTTCAGGTTGTCCATGTGGCCAATGCCGGCGAAAAAACGGCGAGTATCAGATAAGGAATTTTCGGGTCGATTCTCGGACCTGTTATCAGACCTGTTATCGGAACGATTGTCTGAACGACTGCTATAACGGCTGTCAGATCGAGCTGCTGAACGTGTTTTACCGAATTTTTTCTTGTCCTGAAATCCATCATCCTCGTATCGATTGCGTTTCCTGGTTTCAGAAACCGATACGTTAATATCTTCCGAGTCTTTGTAATAGGTCAGGAAACGATTGAATTCGAGACTGACAAAGCGCTTGATGATATCTTCACGGCTGAGGCTTTCGAGTAGGCTGTACACAGGAGGAAGGAACTGGCCGATTTCAGATTCGTTCACATCCACAACCACGAGTTTTTCAACCATGGCGTAAAGCTGGTTTTCGCACACGGACCGCCCGCCCGGAACTTGTTTCTGGGTAAAACGGATGCCGGTGGTTCTTTCAACAGCTTTAAGTTTCTGGCTTTCACGGGTGTTCATTAGAACGATGGCGAGGCCTGATTTTCCTGCACGAGCGGTTCGCCCGCTTCTGTGTGTGTAACTTTCGATTTCATCCGGGAGCTTGTAGTGAATCACATGGGTGAGGTCTTTTACATCAAGACCACGGGCAGCCACATCGGTGGCCACGAGAATCTGGAGGTTACCTTCACGAAAGCGGCCCATGACCTTGTCTCTCATGGCCTGGCTCAAATCTCCGTGCAGGGCTTCGGCATTGTAACCGTCCTTGATCAGTTTTTCGGAGACTTCCTGGGTTTCAACGCGTGTTCGGCAGAATATTAAGCCATAAATATCCGGATAGTAGTCGATGATTCGTTTCAACGCCGGGTAGCGGTCTTTTTCTTTAATCACATAATTGACGTGTTCAATGTTGGAAGCCCCCCCGTTCAAGTCGCCCACAACGATTTCAAGGGGATCGTTCATGTAGTTTGCTGCAATTACAGCCACTTCATCCGGCATGGTTGCGGAAAACAACCAGGTTCGCCTGTCCTTGGGAGCGGTTGCGAGAATGGCATCAATATCTTCCTGAAAACCCATGTTGAGCATTTCATCCGCTTCATCTAGCACAAGGTAGGCTACCTGAGCGAGACGGATCACCTTCCGGTTCATCAGATCGAGAAGGCGGCCCGGTGTGGCTACGATGATCTGAGCTCCTTTTTTAATCAGACGGATTTGTTCAGCAATGTTTGCGCCACCGTAGACAGCAACGACGGATGCGTTGCGTGTTGTGGAGCAGAATCCATTTATGTCTGATGTGATTTGTAGGCACAACTCCCTGGTCGGGCAGAGAACAAGGCCCTGGATGTTGCGTGAAGAAAAATCGATCAACTGGATCATGGGAAGGCCAAATGCAGCAGTTTTTCCTGTGCCAGTTTGTGCAAGCCCAACCAGGTCCCTTTCTCCGCCAATGATTTCAGGAATAGCCATTTTCTGAATGGGCGTGGGATGTTCAAAGCCGAGCTGTGCAACCGCATCGACGAGTTCGTTGTTCAGACCTAATTCTTTAAAACTCATTTTTTTTCCTGTACCTCTATACGTTAACGATAAAAACCGTATACATTAGCATTTAAGGAGGAGCCTGGCAAGCATTTTGGTGGCTACCATCAAATAATTTTCATTTGAGAACGGAATGCTTTTAGATTCGGGTGATAAAAAAAAAGGGGCGGCCCACAGGACCGCCCAAACCAAAGGAAGAGTTGCTATCCAGGAAATCAAAGTTGTTTTAGTTTTCTCCTTACACCAGCTGCAAAACTGATCAACCCTGAGCCCAGAAGAAATAGGGTTGCTGGTTCAGGGACACTCACCAGGCCAGCACCAATAATGCCAGCTGAAAGGTGTTCGTTTTCACTATGAGAAACAATCGCAGAATCACTCACATTAACCTGAACCTCATTATTTACAAGAGACGCCGTTGATATCTGCGCAAAAGAAAAAAAGATAATGCACACACATAAAAAATAAATAGTTTTCATAACTGATATCCTTACAGCGGAGTTACCGCTTGTTTTAATTATAACTGGGTAAAGATAAAAGCAACCTTTGTGCCAGGATGATGAATTTCTGTAAAGTGCTGAATGAAAAGAATATCAGTGGAATGCATTCATGGGAGTGTGAAGCAGATTACACAGTTTAATCATTCATCTAAACCACAATGACCTGAAAGAGAATTCACAGTGATGGGTCAATTTTTATTAATAGCGAATATTTATTATTCTATTTTTCAATCAAGATCAAGGATTGAAAAATTACGAGTCACGCGCTCTGACGGAACTGGGCAATCTGTCTTGATATGAGAACCAGTTCTCCAGATTCGTCCCATAATTCGCCATCTTCTTCTACCAGTCCGCAGGTTATGAATCGGGATCTGAACTGGGCTTTCAACCAGGTTGACCTGGGAATGGCACGGACATTGACTGAAAATTCGATGGTGGGAACCCAGGCTACCATGCCATGACTTGAAAGGACAGGTGGTGGAAAGGCATCGGCCATGAGCATCAGACTCAAGGCGTCGGCAGGGCGGTCGTCTTTAAATTTGATCCAGCCTTTGTGAACGGAAACATTGGACAATCGGCCTTGAAACCAGCCAGCACATTCCGGGTCAAGCCGTACATCCATATTTTTATAAAGGGTGTACAAGCCGAATTCAGGAATCGGGATGCACTGGTCAAGGGGGGCGACATGGGGTTCTTCGGCTTCATAACGTTTGTCACCGAAACAGATCCCTTCCTGTGAAAACGTACCCCAAGCCCTGACTTTTTCTTTTCCATCTTGGATCAATCGGGATTGAAGTCTGTTGAAGTGCTTCCCTTCGGAAATGCATTCAACCTGAATCTCCGAATCGCTAACCGTTGTACGGGACAGGAAATTTGCAGTGACAATGGCAGCATGTTTTTTATCCGTACGCTTCAGCATAGCGGAAAGAAGGACAGCCATCAGGTAACCCCCGTTAGGGTTACCGTTTATGGACCATTCATCGGTCAATCGTCCGCGCAGCATTTGGCCATCCAGAATTTCAAAATCCGTATCTTTGTCAAAAAGATGCATAAAAGTCCTCATCTATAAGTGTTATTTCTGATAAAGGGTAATGGTAGGAGACCACCCCAGCCAAATTTTATCCGCCTTATCATAAAGAATGAACGTGTCGCTGTCTTTGGCGGCATCACCCATTTCCGGTGGTGGAGGTGTGGCAAATGCGATACCGCCTTCAACGAGAGATTCCACACTGTTCATCTGAAAACGGGCTCCCTTGAACAGACCAAAATCGAAATCCATTCCACTTACATTCCAGAAACGGCTGTTTTTGTGGACCAAGGGTGCGAAAGACTCTTTGATAGCAACGGTAATCAGCACTTTATCAGCGGAATCTGCAAGGCGATAGCCCGTGACTTTTCCCACCGGAACTTCTCGATAATATACCGGCACGCCTTTTTTTATGGAGCCAAGACGCGCTGTGGTGAGGGTGAGGGAAAGATCGTCAGGATGTACGTTGGCAGCCGGGGGTTCTTCCACCCCCAGGAACTCAGTCTGCGTTTCACCTTTTCCGGGAATAACGGCAATGTAGTTCCCGCTGATCAGTGTTTCCAGGTGGGAAGTTTCCACAATCCCCAGTTTGGGTTTGACAACCCAGAACTGAGAACCCTCGACGGCCAGTTCTTCTGATTCCCTTGAAAGCATGACGTCTACCACAACCGATGACATGCCTTTGTCGGGCCTTACTCGGTTGACAATACCCACTTGCACATCCCTGTATCTGATCTGTGACCCTTTCTTCAGGCCGTTACCTCCACTGAATCTAATCCGCAATGGGATACCATTTTCACGGGCTGCATCGAAGTCTTTGTGAAGTTGGAATTCATGTCCGATACCTATTTCTTTTCCTTCATGGTCCGGTGTGAAAAATGCAATGCCTCCGTAAACAATGGATTCAAGGGACTCTGTTCGAACATCCACTCCGTTGATGTCACCTTTGATGGAAATTCCGCTGGTGTTCCAGAACTTTGAATTGGATCGAACAAGGGATGTGTAGGGTTCTTCAATATTCACATCGATAAGGATTATTTTCCGTTCTTTTGATAGATGGAAAGATAGAACGGACCCCACCTTCATTTTGCGGTAGAAAACGGCTGTGCCCCGGTTGATGGAACCCATATCGTCGCTTGTGAGAACGATGTTGAGACCTGCGCTTTGATCCTGTCGGAGTGGAGCTTCTTTTAACACATCAAAGTCCCGTTTGGGCTGTCCACCTATATTGAAAGACATTTCGAGATAGTTGCCGGAAAGGAGAGTGTCAAGTCCCGATATTTCAGTGAAAGAAAGTCTAGGCTTTACGGTCCAGAAACGGGTGGATTCATTCAAGGCCGGTTCGGAACTTGGAACGAAAAGGAATTCACCGATTACGCCGTTCAGGTCTTTGTTTACCTCGATGGTTTTTAGGACACCCACCTCAATGCCTTTGTAAAACACTTTGGTTTTGGAAGGGATGAGCCCGGTGGCCGATTCGAATCGGATGCGGACGGAAATTCCGGGTCGGCACTTTTATAGTCTTCATACAGGATGAATGTGTCACCGTTACTGCATTGTTTCAGGGCTTTTCGCGATTCATTGGCTGGGTTAAAAAACGAAATGCCACCGGCGATGATGGAAGCAAGAGACTCAGCCTGAAATGTCAAGCCACCTAAATCGCCGCTCAACGTGATACCGCTTGAATTCCAGAAACGGGAGCAGGGTGTCACCAGATGTGCGAATTCGCTCTGGATGTGAACTTTAACATCGACGCCTGTGTTGTCGCTGTTGAAATCGTAACTCTGGACAGATCCCACCACCACTTTTCTATAAAGAACAGGCGATCCAGGACGAATGGAGCCCAGATTAGCTGTTTTCAGAATAAGATGGAGGCCCGGTTCGGTATCCAGAATGGGCGGTGGGCTTGAAAGAGCTATAAAATCGAAGGTCGGCTCACCCTGGCCGGCCCTCATTTCAATGTAACTGCCGGATACGAGGGTTTCTAATCCAGAAATGCCAAGAAGAGAAATTCTGGGTTCAACGATCCAGAACTGAGTGCTCTGCCGTAAAGCTGCCCCGGCCGTCCGGCTGATACTGGCAGTGGCGACAACTCCTTTCAGATTATCACCCAGGCTCAGTTTCTTGATTTCTCCGATGATGACCCCTTTGTGTTTTATCTGCGTTTTACCGGCCATGAGCCCCGCCCCTGACTCGAATTGAATCTGGACGATGTAGTCCCTTTCAATGAAGTTGTTGTAGAGCAGCCAGCCACCAATGGCCAGAGCGACAATGGGCAACAGCCAGATAATCGAGAATCGGCTCTGGCGAACCAGGTCGGCTTCGGTGGGCAAGGCTTCCGGGGTTTCCTGGCTATCGCCTGGCAGAGTGACAGCGTTTGAAATTTCTTGTTCCTGAGAGTCACCCGCCAGCAACTCTGGTGTCGATTTATTCCCATCGCTTTCTGGAACAGGTGAGACAAACTCGGGTGTTTTATTCTGTTCCATGGCTATTCTCCTTCAGATCCCATATCAAACGGGGATCAAAACTTAACGATGCGAGAAGGGTAACGACGACTACCGATGCGAAAGCTGTTGCACCTGGGCCTGGCACCACCGAGGACACTGCACCCATGTCCACCAGGGCAGCGAGAATGGATATCATGAAAAGATCAAGCATGGACCACCTGCCGATCAGGCTGATAAAACGATACACCAGTGTGCAGTGAAAAGGGCTGAATTTCCATCTGAAGTGGATGCACAGCAGAAGAAACGCCAGGCCAGTAAGCTTGAAAATGGGGACAACAATACTCGCGATGAATATTATGGCGGCAATGGGAAACATGCCGCTTCTTATCAACGACATGACACCGGACATGATGGTGTCCGGAGATCCGGCTCCGAAACGGACAACCTGCGTGATCGGGCAGATGTTCGCCGGAATCAGCAGAAAGAAACCCGTGAGCACAAAGGCCCAGGTATTGGAAACGCTGGACGGAATACGCAGCTCCACATGTGAACCGCACCTTGGGCATCGATGTTGATGGCCGGGGCTTTGTCTGATGTTGTCGAAAATCTTATTGCAAGTCCTGCAAAGAACTAAGCCTGCTTTTTTCAGAGTTAAATCCTGGGCCGTCATGAATTCCCCTCCAATTGTTCCCAGACATGGTGGCTGTCAAAGCTGAGCATGGTCAGAATCACCATGGCCAGTAAGCCTATAAAACTGTATAATCCGAGACCGTTGTATATTTCTCCGTAGTCCTTCATTTTGATCAAAGAAATCAGAATTCCTAGCATGTAGACATCAAGCATGGTCCATTCGGCAAGATGGTGATACGCTTTCAATGTTTTAACGATGATCGCCGGGTATCTTCCCATTTTGGCCGAAAAGGAAATGAAAAAAAGAATGCAAAGAACGATGAAAGGGACAAGGATGCTGCAAAAAAGGACAAGAAACCCCATCCACCAATAACCGCTCGCGAACATCTGGACCGCAGCTTTGACCATGGTGCATTTTCCGGAGTATCCAAGCACTTTGAAATTCAGTAGCGGAAGAAAACAGGCCGGAAAAAAGAGTAAAAGACCGGAAAGGCTTAGAGCCAACGTTCTATCGATGCTGTTGTGACGAGATTTGAGGAGCAAGGCTCCACAGCGGGGGCAGGCCAAATTGTATCCCTTTTTCAGATGACTCTTTTTGACAAGGAGATCGCAATCCGGACAACCGATGAGATCTTCCTGACCGAAGAGGTTTGGCTTGGGCATCGTTTCTTCCTGCATTATTCTGATGTTCTAATCGTTTAGGGTGAACATGGCGTTAATTGCTAAAGATCCCCTCCGGGTAGGAACCACCGGAAAAGATACACTAAAATGACAAAAAAACGAAGTCTTTTCAAGAGTTTTTCAATGTTTTATCAAAGGGCTGGTTCATCTGTAGAAATGGTTAACGTCAATCCACACCGGGTGGTAAGGGGTGGATTTTATCGCCGCCAAGGACATAACCACCATCAAGGCGTATAACGCTGCCCGTCATGAACGGCGCTTCGTCAATCAGAAAAAGACAGGCTTTTACCACATCGTCAACAGACCCGGTTCGTTTGAGAAGGGTATGGTCTATAATATCCATTTTCGTCTGATCGGTCAAAATCCCCCATCCTCTGGTTCCAGCCCCGTGTCTCGTGTCCATGATTCCAAGCATGATTTCGTTGACCCGTACTTCAGGCGCTCCCATGCGAGCCCAGGTTTCGGTGAGAAGAGATAGTCCACGGTTAAGAGCCGCGTAACCTTCATTGAAAATGTAACTGCAAGGTCCGGATCTCCCCACGATGCCTGCAATGGATGAAAGGTTGATCACCGTCCCGTTACCCGATTTTTTCAAATGGGGGAATGCTGCGTCAAAAACCCATCGCTTGGCTCTTAATGTGACAGCCATTTCCAGATCCCACTGATCACTTGTGTATGTTCCGTGGATAACGGGCATTCCGCCGCGCTCAATGTTATTGATGAGAATGTCGAGCCGCCCGAATCGGTTGATGACGTTTTCTATCAATGGGGCTATGCGTTCCGTTTCCCTGAGATCGATTTGGAATATCTCATGATCTGTTCCGGTTTCAGAGAAATCACGGGCCATGGATTCGGAGCTCTCTACCCAGTCGAACCATGTGAGTGCCGTCTTTATCCCTTTCCTTGCCAGAGCCAGCCCGATTTCTTTGCCAATTCCTTTGACGGCTCCAAGAACTAAGGCCACACGATGTTCATTCACCATTATAAATGCTCCCATTGGTGGCTGCATATGTAGGGGCAGTTCCCAAACCTGTCCCTAAATTAAATTGATATTATGACTAAGGCAAAAAAGAATTAACACGCTTTATTTCCAAAAAGCTCCTTTGCAATCCATGTGAGGCCAAAGTCGAGGAGATCAACATCATTGGCCATGATCTGATGATAGAGCCCTTTATCAATGTCTTTTTCGCTGATCAGCCCATCATTTTTGATTGACAATCTGAACCGGTCCACATCGTAGCAGGCAAGAATGAATTTCTCTTTCTGAGGACCGCTTAACGGCCCCGGCATGATCTGCTGTTTGAGGCTGATCAGATCAATCATCCTGTCGTTGGCCTGGTTGTATTCGTGCAGGCCTTGATTGATCAACCAGTCTCTCACCCGGATGGAACGCCCTCTATCGAATCCCATACAGATCGGGTCTTTGATGATGGCGAAGTGTTCCGTGACTGTCCCTGTTTGACGGGAGCGGGAAATTGCGCGGGCAAGAGGGAATAAACGGCATGACGCCGGACGGTTTTCGTAGACGCCGCATCCTTTTTCGGTAACGAACGGACAGATGTTGCCTTCCACGGCCCTTGTCTTAAAAGCCACGATGGGCAGACCCGTTGTGTCTCCGCTGTATGTGACGGTGTATTTCTCAAGAAAATCCGTTGACGAAATACCAAGATGGCTCTTCAATCGGATGATGTCATAAGGGTAAAGAAACTGATTAACATCGCTACAGCACTGATTGAAGCATGGCACGCCTGTGTGACAATTAAATGTAAACGAATCATTAATACCTATGTATTCGGGCTCAAAACTCATGTATAAACTCCCTGTATATTTGCTCCGGGCCTTGCAGCTTAAAAATGAACGTCTCCAAGGCATGTTGCAGTTTTTTTAATGAAGAACAGCTACCATGTTCGCAGGGTATGTCAATTCTTTTTTTAGTCTGAGGCAAATAGCTGATTTTCGCTCATGGGTATGCCAGAGCTGTGTGAGTTATTCGGTATGGTTGTTACGGCCAGGGTGCCCTGAACGTAAAGCACACCCCAGCCTCATTGGACCTGCACAAATTGATTTTTGAAAGAATAGACCCTATTTTTTAAACCAAAGAAGACTTGAAATATCTTGACATAGATAGAGCCCAATGATAACTTTGCGCTTTGATTATTGTAGGGTAGAGATCCGTACAACCACATCTTTGTCAACATAATCAAGGTTTTAGAATCGGAAAAAAGGGGGCTGATTGAACAGAAGCCTTCTCGATGAATAAAAAGTTCCGTTTTTATTTTTGGAAACTGCCAGAAGAAGAAAATCTTCTGGCGACTTGTTGTGAGGGGCGATGCGGCGTAATGCCGGTGTCGCCAAACAGTTAACGCGGGCATTGATCTTTATTCTAACGTTCAATGCCGAATTAGGGAGGTTATTTAATGCCAAGCTATGTAATCGCAGAAAAATGTGACGGCTGTAAAGGCGGGGACAAAACCGCATGTATGTACATTTGTCCCAATGACTTGATGGTTCTCGATGCGACCGAGATGAAAGCGTACAACCAGGAACCGGATGCATGCTGGGAATGCTTTTCATGCGTAAAAATTTGTCCTTCTCAGGCCATTGAAGTTCGTGGCTACTCTGACTTCGTACCACTCGGAAGCAGCATCGTTCCTATGATGGGTACAGAAGACGTAATGTGGACCTGTAAATTCCGTAACGGTCTTGTCAAACGCTTTAAATTCCCCATCCGGACAACTCCGGAAGGTGCGGCGAATGATTATGCAGCTCTTAAAGGCAAAGACCTTAACAGCTGCCTTCTTTGTACTGAAGAAGCTGAAGGCAGAGTTCTTCCCGTGCCGACACAGCTTGCTTAGACCGTAACAGTAAAAAAAACGTCCAAATTACGACTATTTCAATCTTAAGGAGGAAATAAATATGTCATTACCAAATAAACCTTTGGGAGAGCTCAAAGCCGTTAGAGATCCTGAAGTTGTTGAAAAAGAAGTAGATATCCTCATCGTTGGCGGTGGTATGGCTGCATGCGGTACCGCATTTGAAATTAAGAAATGGGCCTCCGATGACATGAAAATTCTTCTCTGCGACAAAGCAGCGATGGAACGTTCCGGTGCTGTTGCACAGGGCCTTTCAGCGATCAACACATACATTGGTGACAACGCCATCGAAGACTACGTCCGCATGGTTCGTAACGACCTTATGGGTATCGTTCGTGAAGACCTTATCTATGACCTTGGCCGTCACGTGGATGATTCCGTTCATCTTTTCGAAGAATGGGGCCTTCCGATGTGGAAAAAATCCGCTGAAGGCAAAAGCATCGACGGTAAAGCTGGACAGAAATTAGGTACCCTGAAATCAGGTGCTGCTCCTGTTCGTACAGGTAAATGGCAGATCATGATCAACGGCGAATCTTACAAGAGAATCGTTGCCGAAGCAGCTAAAAAAGCCCTCGGTTCCGACAACATCCTTGAAAGAGTTTTCATCGTTGAACTTCTTACCGACAAAAACGATCCCAAGAAAATCGCTGGCGCTGTTGGTTTCTCAACACGTGAAAACAAAGTATACATCATCAAATGTAAAACCATGATGGTTGCTTGCGGTGGCGCGGTTAACATTTACCAGCCCCGTTCAGTTGGTGAGGGAAAAGGTCGTGCATGGTATCCCGTATGGAACGCAGGTTCAACATACACCATGGCTCTCCGTGCAGGTGCTGAACTCTCCATGATGGAAAACCGTTTCACGCCAGCCCGTTTCAAAGATGGTTACGGCCCCGTTGGTGCATGGTTCCTTCTGTTCAAAGCCCATCTGGAAAACGGTCTTGGTGAAAACTACGCCGCTTCTGACAAAGCTAAAACAGAACTTCAGAGATACGCTCCTTACGGAACAGCAGCCATCACTCCGACCTGCCTCCGTAACCACCTGATGCTGTTCGAAATGAAATCAGGTCGCGGTCCCATCATCATGAAAACATCAACAGCTCTTCAGAAACTCGGTCAGACTCTTGACAAGAAAGAACTCAAGCACCTCGAATCAGAAGCTTGGGAAGATTTCCTTGACATGACCTGCGGTCAGGCAAACCTCTGGTGCGCCACCAACACCGAACCTGAAAAGAAAGACTCAGAAATCATGCCGACCGAACCCTACCTCTTGGGCTCACACTCTGGTTGCTGTGGTATCTGGGTTTCCGGTCCGGACGAACCCTGGGTTCCCGAATCATACAAAATCAAAGCAGCTAACGGTAAAGTCTACAACCGTATGACCACTGTTGAAGGTCTCTTTACAGCTGGTGACGGCATTGGTTGCTCCGGTCACAAATTTTCTTCAGGTTCACATGCTGAAGGACGTATTGTGGCAAAAGAGATGGTAAGATACATTAAAGACACTCCTGATCGCAAACCCGAACTGAAAGAAACCAAAGATGAACTGGTTGAACTCGTTTGGAAACCGGTCCGTCTGTATCTTGATAACTGCGGATACACAACCGCCACAGATATCAACCCCAACTACGCGAAACCCGCTGGTATGGCACTTCGTCTGATGAAAGCTACCAACGAATACGGTGGTGGTACAGCTACTTATTATCAGACAAGCAGCAAGGCTCTTGACATTCTGATCGACGACCTTCTGTTCATGATGCACGAAGATACAGCTAAACTTGCAGCTGGTGACCTTCACGAACTGATGAGATGCTGGGAAATCTATCACAGAATCTATACTGTTGAAGCTCATGTACGTCACATCCGTTTCCGTAAAGAAACCCGTTACCCCGGTTTCTACTATCAGGCTGACTTCCCCGGACAGGACGATGCAAACTGGTTCTGCTTCGTGAATTCAAGCTACGATAAGAGCACCAAAGAGTGGACTCTCAAAAAACAAGATTACGTAAAAATTATCTCCTAGTTTTTTGAACACACTCTGATTGAGTTGAATGCAGGCCTCCAGGTGTCACCGATGCCTGGAGGCTTTTTTGTTTCATGCGGGTGTTTTACTTACCGCCGTGTCCAGTTTTTTAAGGGTTTTAGTCAATCAAGAATAAAACCCTTCGGAATATGGGCACGATAGACGAATGATTTGAAGTAATGCCCAAAATAGTTTAAAAAACCAACGTATATTGGTTTAAAGGGTATAGATAATAGGACTTATTTTTATAATTTTTATGCATGGAGGGATAGCATGACAATAGACAAAGCAGCCCCTGCTAGTGCGAGTATCTTGGTTGTTGGCGGCGGGATAAGCGGACTGACAACGACCCTGGAAGCTGCGGAAGCAGGCCAAGAGGTGCTTCTTGTTGAGAAAAATCCGTATCTGGGTGGACGCGTCATTCAGCTTAATCAGTATTTTCCAAAGCTGTGCCCGCCGACCTGCGGACTTGAAATCAACTTCAGACGCATCAGGGACAGCAAAAAAATCAAAGTGTTAACCATGACGGAAGTTGTAAAGGTTGAAGGAGCACCTGGCAACTACGACGTGACTCTCAAAATCAGCCCTCGTTATGTCAATGAAAATTGTACAGCCTGCGGTGCTTGCGCCGATGCCTGTGAATCTGAAATTGACAACGAATTTAATTTTGGTATGAACCGCAGTAAAGCCGCTTATCTTCCATGTGAAATGGCTTTCCCTGCACGCTATGTGATTTCTTCCGAAATCGGAGCAGATGACAAAAAACGTTGCGAAGAAGCATGTAAGTATAAAGCCGTTGATTTCTCTATGGAGGCGAAGACTCTCACTGTGAAAGTGAAGTCCGTTGTCTGGGCCACCGGCTGGAAACCCTACGATGCAACAAAAATCGACAACCTGGGATTTGGCAGACATCAGAACATCATCACCAACATGATGCTGGAACGTATGGCTTCTCTGAACGGCCCAACGGCTGGAAAGATCCTTCGTCCTTCAGATGACAAAGCCCCCAAAACCATCGCTTTTGTTCAGTGCGCCGGTTCTCGTGATGAAAATCATCTGCCCTACTGTTCATACATCTGCTGCCTGGCTTCTTTAAAACACGCTACGTATGTTCGTGAACAGTACCCCGATGCGGAAATGACCATCTATTATATTGATATCCGTACTCCGGGTCAGAAATACGAAAAATTCTATAATAAACTCAAAGAAGACAAGAAAGTCAGCTTTGTCAAAGGCAAAGTGGCTGCGGTAGCTGAAGGTGACAACGGAAACATTACCGTGACCGCCGAAGACGCTGTGACCGGAGAAAAAATCAACCAGACCGTTGATCTTGTTGTCCTTGCAACAGGTATGGAACCCACCATGGCGTCCGATAAACCCCAGGCAGACCTGAAATTTAACGAAGACGGTTTTATCGTGAACGATTTCAAAAAAGGCGGTATGTTTGCGGCCGGTTGTGCCAATAAACCTGCTGACGTAATGTCTTCAAACCAGAATGCGACAGGCATGGCCCTGAAAGCGATTCAAACCGTGTTGGGGAGGTAGAAGTCGATGAGTAATAAATTCGGTGTATATATATGTAAAGGGTGTGGAATCGGCGAATCTATCGATTGCGATCAGCTTGTCAACGTGGCTTCGGAAAAACACGCTCCTGCTGTTATTCATGATTGCCTGTGCAGTGCAGATGGTGTTGCAACGATCAAAAAAGGTGTGGCCGAAGGCATCAACTTCATTTCCATCGTGGGTTGCTCCAAACGTGTGAACTCTGATATCTTCCAGTTCGACGGATGCATGCTTGACCGAGTTGCCATGCGTGAAAACGTGGCTTGGACTATTTCACGTGAAAAATACCCCAAAAAGACAGAGAACGACGATGAGTACTTTGTCGATAATGTCCAGCTTGCGGCTGATGACTACATCCGTATGAGCCTTGCCCGTCTTGAAAAAGTTAAGCTTCCCGAACCGTTCATTCTTCCGTCAATTTCAAAGAAGATTCTCGTAATAGGCGGCGGTATGACCGGTATGTCAGCGGCCATTGATGCAGCCAAAGTGGGTTACGAAGTTACCATCGTTGAAAAAACAGGCGCTCTTGGCGGTTATGCTGCGAAGATGCGTAAACAGATGCCCGTTGGCGAACCTTACGACAGTCTTATTCCTCCCATGGTCGCTGAAAAGATCAAAGAAGTTCAGGCTGAAAAAAATATCACTGTAAGAACAAACACTGTTGTGGCTCGTATTGCAGGCCAGCCGGGTGAATTCACTGTGACACTCAAAGATCCGAGTGTGCAGATTGAATTCGACGTTCCCTTTCCTCTTCCAGATTCAATGAAAGTGGATGAAAACGGTAAAGAATACGATGCTGAGAAGCTTCTTGAACTTTACAAAGAGTTCAACAAAGGTAAAAACGACGTTCTCACCCTGGACCCCAACGGCGAGCTTTTCGGAGCAGTTATCCTTGCAGCCGGTTGGAGACCCGATGTTATTGAAGGTGATGCCTTCAAACATCTTGGAGTGGGTGATGCTGACGTTGTGACCAACGCCCAGTTCGAAGAAATTGCCGCCAAAGGCAAAATCGTTCGTCCTTCCGATGGAAAAGAAGCGAAAAACGTTGTGTTCATCCAGAGTCCCTCAAACGGCGACGACAGAGATTTCAACTACGCCGGTTCCGTTACCAGCATGGTTGCCCTGAAACAGGCCAAATATGTTCGTGAAGATTATGAAGACGGCAAAGCGTATATCATCTATCAGCACATGAGAACTCCGGGCCTTACCGAAGGTTTTTACAAGAACATGCAGCAGGACAACGGCGTATTCCTCACCAAAGGTGAAGTGACATCCGTTGAGAAAAAAGGAAGCAGCCTGCTTGTTTCAGCCAAAAATACCCTGCTAGGCGAAAGCATCGGAATCAAGGCAGACATGGTTGTTCTTGCAGCAGGTATGGTTCCTGTAACCGCTGATGATCCTGTTGTTAACATGGCTTACAGACAGGGCCCTGCATTCCGAGACAATGGTATTTTCGACCAGTATGCTGATTCCAACTTCATCTGTTTTCCCTACGAAACACAGAGAACAGGTATCTATGCCGCAGGTTGTGTACGCCGCAGCATGACCATAGAAGAGTCTATGGAAGATGCAACCGGAGCCGCCCTTAAAGCGGTTCAGTGCATTGACTCCGTGAATAGAGGCGTAGCCGTTCATCCCAGATCCGGCGACATGACCTTCCCTGACTTCTTCTTCCAGAGATGTACTCAATGTAAACGCTGTACCCAGGAATGCCCCTTCGGCGCTCTTGATGATGATGAAAAAGGAACGCCGAAACCCAACCCCACACGCTGCCGCCGTTGCGGTACATGTATGGGTGCTTGTCCTGAACGTATCATCGGTTTTGCGGACTACAACATCGACAGTATCGGTTCCATGGTCAAATCGATCTGGGTTCCGTCTGAAGATGATTACTACAATGCTCCCATGCGTATTCTCTGTCTGTACTGTGAAAATGATGCCATGCCAGCCCTTGAAATGGCTGCCATGAAAAAGTCACAGATTGATCCGCAGGTCCGCTTTATCCCTGTAAGATGTCTTGGCTCCGTGAACACCATCTGGATCAAAGATGCTCTTGCTCAGGGTATGGACGGCGTTTTCCTTCTGGGATGTAAGCACGGCGATGATTACCAGTGCCATTTTGTCAAAGGAAGCGAGCTTGCCAACGTGCGTATGAGCAAAATCGGTGACGCTCTTGCAAGTCTTGCCCTTGAAACGGAACGTGTGGCCCAGTTCGAAGCGGCCATCGACGATTATGACAAGATCCCTGGAATGATTAACGCATTTGTTGAAAAAGTCGTGGCCATGGGTCCCAACCCCTTCAAAGGCTTCTGATACGTTCAACAGATTGGTGTAGATGACAGCCTGCATCGGATATTTCCGGTGCAGGTTTAAAACAAAGAAATATATCTGAAATTGGGAGGCATGAACATGTCGAATCAATATATCATACAGCCAGACCTGAACTTTATCGACGAGGTGGTGGGTCTTGGCGGCGATACGTTAAAGAAATGTTTTCAGTGCGCCACATGCTCTGTTGCATGTCCGATCGCTCCTGAAAACAGCCCCTTTCCCCGCAAGGAAATGATCGCAGCGTCTTGGGGCTTGAAAGACAAACTGGTGGGCAGCGCAGACATCTGGCTTTGCCATGAATGTGGTGATTGTACAGCCCTTTGTCCCAGAGGCGCAAAGCCCGGTGCAACCCTTTCGGCGATCCGGTCCTATGCCATCAGCGAATATTCAGGCTCAGTGCCTGTTATTGGTAAACTCGCAAAAATGGTCACCGATCCGAAAAAACTGGCTCTTCTCACAGCAATCCCGGCAGCATGGTTGGCTCTTATGGCCTTTATCACCATGTTCATGGGCGGAACCATGGAAAAAATATTCCATGTTATCGGACTTCACTGGTATCATGTGACTGAAGCACCCATTGCTCAGGCCCGTTTCATTTCTACCTGGCTTGTGGATATGACCTTTGTGCCCGTGTTCAATATCAGTCTTCTGATTTTTGCTTATACCTTATATAAGATGATCAGTGACATGCACGCCAACGCTGTCGCCGAAGGCAAAACTTCCAAAGAAACTCTGGATTACAAAGAGTACTTTAAAACCATTCCCGTGGTTTTGAAAAAAGTTCTCAAACACACTCAGTTCAATGAATGCGGAGAAAACAAGAACCGTGGAACAGCTCACATGATGGTGCTTTTCGGATTCATCGGCTGCCTCATCGTTACCACCATCGGTTTCTTTTTCCTTTACGCTCTTGGCAAACCTGGTCCTTACAGCCAATGGTGGCCCTTCAAATGGCTCGGAAACATCTCCGGTATCGCCATTGTTTTTGGTGCTATTCTGATGATCAAGGAAAGACTTTCCAAGTCTGATCTCAGCGCTTACAAAGACTGGTATCTCCTTGGTCTTGTTCTGATTCTTGGCGCCACAGGTCTTCTGACCCAGATGGCCCGCCTTGCCGGAATGGAATTCGCCACATACGCGATTTATTACATCCATCTGATCGCTGTATTCCATCTTTTCGCATATCTGCCTTTCTCAAAACTCGCACACTCGGTTTACAGACTGGCTGCCATGACTTATGCGGAATACGCGAACCGCAAATAAGAATAAAATTTTTTAACAAAAATTTTATGGGAAAAAGGAGAGGGTAAAACCTCTCCTTTTTTATTATGGGGAATCCCCTTGAAGTTTTTTATGACATGCCGCATAGTAGTTGAAACTACGCAAATCACTTCACTCAGGACATTTCATGGATCGAATATTTACAGACACGACGAATTTTTTTGGCATCGACTACGGTGATATCATTGAGGTTGAAGGGAAAAGATTCCAGATCAAAGGGCATGAGAGGGAAGATCGGTTTGGGTTAGACGAACCCAAGTTTTGGGTAAAAAAAGCCATTGATCTGCAAACAGGTGAACGCAAGATCATTAAGTTGTCTTTTTTTGAAAAATTCGAAACAAGTATCGGTGTTGTCAGGATTCAATGCTTCAGAAACCCGGATAAAGAGGGAGAAGTCCTGGGATTGGTAAAAGACCATCCCCACTTCATGCATGGAAAGGCTTATAGGGACTCTATCGGAAACAGCGTAAGAGTTATAGACATCGTCCCAGGCCTTAACTTGTATCGGTATATTGAAAGCCTGGCTATGGATCATAAAACGTACTTCTTTGATGTGTTTCCAGGGATCCTCCTCCAGTTGATTAAAGCTTTCCAGTCTCTTAAAGTGCTTCACGGAAGTGGTCTCCGCCATGGAGATGTACGAAACGACCATATTATCATCGAAAACGGCACAGGCAACTATGTGTGGATTGATTTCGACTACGATTACGAGTCGATGGAAAATCCCTTTAGTCTTGATATTATGGGCCTGGGAAACATCCTGCTTTTTACTATCGGGAAAGGATTTCATAATCTCCAGGAAGAAGACAAAGGAGAACTGGTTTACAAGACTCTTCGTGAAATCGCCGAACCCGAAGATTTTTCTATCCTTCACAAATGGCGTTTCATGAATCTCAAAAAACTATATCCATACATCCCCAACGGACTGAACGACATTCTCGGACATTTTACACTGGGGGCCAATATTTTCTACGAATCTGTTGATGAAGTGGTGGACGATTTAAAACGATTCATATGATCATGGCATAAAAAACTTTTAGTTTGAATTACACTTTAAATTTTCCGACTAAATTGTTAAGTTTACTGGCAAGATTGGAAAGCTCTTTTGCGTTGTTGTTCACTTTTGAGCTGCTGGCTGAAATATCGCTGGCTTTATTGTTTACTTGCCTGATATCACTCGCTATTTCACTTGAAACACTTGTGCTTTGGGATACATTGACGTTGACTTCGTGTATACCTAAGGAGACTTGGGCCACATTGTTCGCAATTTCTCTAGTCGTTGAAGATTGCTCTTCAATCGATGAGGCAATCGTGGAAACAATATCATCAATATTCGTAATAACAGATGCAATCTGGCTTATTCCGATTGTTGTTTCTTTGGTTGAATCCTGAATCCCTGTAATTTTCTTTTTGATATCCAGAGTTGCTTCAGCTGTCTGCTTGGCTAATTCTTTGATTTCATTGGCAACGACACTGAAACCTTTACCGGCTTCACCGGCGCGCGCGGCTTCAATGGTTGCATTCAATGCAAGTAAGTTGGTTTGTTCCGAGATTTCTGTTATGGCTTCTGTGACTTTATTTATTTCCTGAGCTGCTTTCCCCAGATCTTCTACTTTTTTCGTTGCATTAGTTGCTTGATCAACGGCCTGATCGCTGACGATTCTTGCTTTTTCAGAGCTTCGTGCGATTTCATTAATGGTTGAGGTCATTTCTTCTGCTGCAGAAGCGACCATGCTGACATTGGCAGAAGCCTGTTCCATGGCTGCAGATACGGAATTCATATTGCTGGTCATCTGACCCGCTGATGACGTTACATTTGATGAGTTTTGTGATAAATCATTCACACCCATGGTCATGTTATTTGATAGAATAGACAATTCGTCAGCTGATGCCCCCAACGAAACGGCAGTTTTTGCAATATCGTTGATGATTTCCTGAAGCTTTTGGACAAACATATTGAACCACGAAGCAAGCAAGCCAATCTCATCCATATTTCTTATTCTCAGTCGACGGGTTAGGTCGCCTTCGCCTTTTGCCATATCCTTGAGGCCGTCAACAATCCTAAGTATAGGCCGAATAGCTAAAGATTTCAGGCAAATAATAATTGTGAAATTGAGGACCAATACCACAATAATGATGGTGACAATTTGAGCAATAAAAGCTTTGACAAGTCGACTGTTAACTGTTTTCTGGAATTCATCAATCTTGTCTTTTGACCGTTGTTTTCCGCTTTCAAGTTGCTGAACGACTAAATCATCTGAATAAAAAAGTTGAATTTTGCCTAAATCTTTCCCTTCCTGTGAGGCCGTTGATGTGAAAGAAAGACTCGCATCCAATTTTAAATCATTTGGAAGGGCTTGTCCGGCTTCAACGCCTTTAGCACTTTTCCAGGCGGCACTAAATGCCTGAGTGTCTGCATCGGTTACGTTTATGGCGATGACTCCTGGTAGATTCATGAAGGGCTTAAGGGCTTCCTGCAGATTATTCTGGTCCAGGTTGTAAAGATATTGTGAGGCCATTCCTGTTGCAATATCTGTGTTGATTTTGAAAGATAGCCTCATACTTTCTTTTTGATTTGAGCCTTGTTCGTCGATGGCTTCGGTAACATTAAAGGCGTACTTTTCAATGACAAATGAAACCAGGCTGGATTGAAACAAGATCAGAACAAAGCTGACGATACCTAAAAGTATAAATACGATTATACCGCTTATAATAGCCGTTTTTTCAGCGATTCCAAATTTATTGCTTTTAAGAGTGACATCATTCATATAAACCTCGATTTCTGCCAGCTATTGTTATGATCGTTTGTATCTTTTTCATACGGGTAAAATCAATAGAAGGCACCTTTGCAGTGCCTGTGAAGCAGGATATCCCAGAAAATCAGATAGGGCTTCCTAAAAAAGAGTAGGTTATTTTGATAAATGAATACAATTAATATTTATATAATCGGCTATTTATAAAATAAATTTAGGAGATAATAATTAATTATTATGTAATATTTAGTAAATGTAAAGGATAAAATCATATCGGTGCAAACGCAGGAACTTGATGGTCGCTGATTGTCAATAAGTATAATATCTTTGAATTAAAACAAAAAAACCCCGCTCTTGTTTCCAAGTGCGGGGTTTTAATATCAGATCAGATGGAAGACTATGTCGCCCAGTCTGTGGTTACTGAATGGACTGATAGTAGCTGATGAGAATTTCAGCAACTTCGGGACGTGAGAATTCTTTCGGGGGCTTGATGCCTTTACCGAGCATTTCACGAACTTTGGTTCCTGAAAGAAGGACGAAGTCGTCTTTGGTGTGGTCGGTTACTCTGTTCATCATGACCACTCTGTCAAGTTTTTTGGAATATGCTGTATGATCTGCTCTGTAGATGCCGATCTGGAGGTCATCTTTGGAGATACCGTCAAAGATGGTCTGGGCATCAAAGGGACCGTAGTAGTCGCCAACGCCAGCATGGTCACGGCCAACGATCAGGAGTGTACAACCGCAGTTCTGACGGAAGCAGGCATGGAGAACGGCTTCACGGGGACCAGCATAAAGCATATCAAAACCATAACCGGTTACAAGAACGGTGTTGGGTTCGAAATATACTTCAACCATTTTACGAATGCAGGCATCGCGAACGTCAGCAGGAATATCGCCTTTTTTCAGTTTACCAAGAAGCATGTGGATGAGGATACCGTCGGTTTTTTCTTCATTGTAAGCCATGCGGCAGAGTTCTTCATGGGCCAGGTGCATGGGGTTACGAGTCTGGAAAGCAACAATTTTTTCCCAGCCGAGTTTTGCCATTTCATCACGGAGTTCATAAGCTGTTCTGAATGTACCGGCAAATTCTTTGTCAAAGTATGAGTAGTTGAGAACCTGGATAGGACCGGAGATGCAGGTTTTGCCAACGCCGTTGAAAGCAGCAACACCAACATGCTCGGGATCATCTGTGCCGTAAACAGCTTTTGTCATTTCAGCCATCTGCGCATCGGTAAATTCTTCAATGGCTTCTACATCCATGATTGCGATAACGGGGTTACCGGCAACGTTGGGATCTTTAAGAGCAATGCGTTTCGCGCCTTTGATTGCGGAAGCATCAGGAACAACGTTCAGAACCGGAGTGGGCCAGAATTGACCGGAGGTGGTTCTCATATTTTTAGCAACGCTTACTGCGTCAGCAACGTTCATGTAACCGGTGAGGGGGTTGAAGTAACCGCCGCCCAGCATAACTGCATTACCAGCTGCTGCGGAGCTGATGACAATTGAAGGAAGACTTTCTGCTTCTTTGGTTAAAGCAGCGCGTTTTGCGTCGTCCATTACGTACAGCGGATTTAATTTGTCTGAACCAAGTGGTTTAATCATGATTTTCTCCTCGCGTTTAAAATTTCATAGCCAAAATTAAAACAAAAAATAATGGTATTTTTCTAACCAATATGAACACACGTAGCCGTTGCAAGATCATCAGGAAATACTTGGTATTAAATTGCAATTGACATGACTTCAAGGACGTCAACATGAACGATACCAGCTAATCTTACAATAAAATCCTAAATTGAATATCAATTCATTGAACTTGTGTCAAGGGTAATCATTTTCAGGCGTTATCCCTGACGGTCAACGTTTCCGGTCCGGCAAAGGTATGCTTGTGATTGAATGCTAAAAGCCTATGGGCTGAACCACAATGTATGTCGTATACTTGCCGATGATGAATCCGCTTTTATTAACCACAGGGTAAATTACATCGTTTTGACCATCTCCATTCAAGTCGGATATGAAAAAATCCGGAATATAACCTGAAACGTCCTGGGTTTTCCATATGGTTTCAAAATTGAGGGATTTCCATTCATGACACTCCACACGTCCCTGGGTATAATTCCTTAAATTATTGAAAATCCTTGGAGTTGAATTGGTGTTGACAAGAGTTGCGAATTCATGGGTTTTGTTATTGTCAAAATCGCCGGTGATAAGTCGGGCAGGAAAATAGAATCGCTCTTTGGTGTCCTGATTTTGGGTTTCGATGAACTTGTTCGACCCACCATACTGCCCGGAGCTTTTCCATGTGCTTTGTTTTTTGAAATCGAATATGGCAAGTCGGTCATCGGGTAAATAAACAAGGGAGCAAAGGAGGCCGTTGTTTTTTATATCGCCTGAATCTATTCCGTATATGAAAAGATTCTTTTCAGGTGTTTTAAGGATTTTCAGGGGGATGTAACTCTGTCTACCAGAACTCCAGATCATTTCAAAGATTGATTCGCCAAAAACGCCCTGGGCGAAGTGCTGTTCCTGGCCCAGCAATAGAGGTTTGCCTGTTTCAGGATTTTTCCCTGCCCTGAAAAAATAGGTGAGTTCTTTCTGAATCGGGTGATATTCTTTGCCGTTCCATTCGTAAACACTGGATGATAATTTATTGCTTTTGATGTGAACGGCTGTTACGAAGATTTCATCAATCCCGTTTTTGTTTGCGTCGAAGGCGTCAATAAACAGGATGTCCAGAAAGCTTTCCCCTTCAATGCGTTTTTTGATGTCCAGTGATTTGTCGTTGAAGGAGGCAACAGAAAAGCTGTGGCGCTCCGCAAAAATGATATCTTTTTTTTCATCTCCGTCCACATCCCCTACAGCAAGGGCGTATACCTCATAGGGCAGATCCTGGGACCGCCGGGTTCCACTTGTAAGTATAATAGATGGAGGCTTTATTGGAGCTGCCAAAACAGGCGCAGCCGTAACAACCGGTTTGGGCTCTGGTTCAGTTGCTGCAACTGGTACAGGAGGATCGGGAACAGGTTTTTTGATTGTTCCGGCTGCTTGTTCCGCAAATTCAGAGATATGGGAAAAAAGGCGATCTTTATCTGAATCAGCCTTGGTATACGAGACAAGAGTTGAGCCAGTTTTTACATCGATCAGAAGCGCATTGATGCTTATGGTGTTGCCAAGAAAAGTAAGACTTCCGGTTACATAGTTATCGGCGGATAATTCCAGTGAATGTTTTACCGCATCGGTTTTGTTCATTTCAGTCTCAGACCTGACAACATTGAGACCTTTACCGGAAAGCTTTGTTTCGATCAGATCTCCTGTCCCTTTTTTCAAGAAGTCCATGTTGCTTTCCGAATAAACGGAAAAGGGGAAAAGGACGAGCTTGTTCTGATCGGCAAACGAAAGGGAAAAAGGGCTGACACATAAAAAGAAAAGAAGCGAAATAAGACATTTGAAGAATGTTTGTCTTGGCATGGGAAGATCTCCTTTAAATGTGCATTCGTGACTATTCATACCATTCTGTTATCTTCTGGATAACGAGGCAGCTCTTTTTATCCGAAAAAAAGCTGCCCTTGGAAACGATGGAATAGACCAGTTCAGGGACCATGTCCGAATCGATGTCAGTAAGTGTGAAGTCTGTTATACACCCGCTGACCCAGTCTGTTTCGTGGGCAATGGAATATCCGAAATCACTTGGGGAAAAAATCGTGATTCGGCCTTTAGTGAAATTTTTCATTCCTGAAAAAAGATGGTTTGTGGCCTCGTTGTTTTTTATGGCAATCAGTTCGTCTGTGCCATCCTTATCGAGATCATGGAATATTAAACGTGGTTCGAGGTAAACGCGGTTTATTTTGTCTCTGTCCGCCGAATCAGGTTTCGCCATGTAGGTCACACTTCCGCCAAGGACGTCATCGCTTTCCCATTGAAGCCCCTTGGTGGCGTTCACGATCCGAAGCTTGTTATTTTTCATGTCGGCAAGCGAGCCTTTATCGCCATCTGATAGGGCTATGGAGTAGAGGAATGTGCCGTCCGGTAGAGTGAGTGGCGGTTCAACAGAGTGGCCCAGTCCATAGCTGAAACGATAAATGGGGCTTCCCATGATGGAGTTGAGGTTTTTATTTTTTTGGGCAATGATTGTCGGCTGTTTTTCCCCTTTCATAGTGATGGTTCTGAACAGCCATTTCAAGTCGGACCTGATGGTTTTGTATGCATTGCCATCCCATTCGATGATGATTGAAGCAGCATCCATCCTGTCTTCTGTTACCACCGAGATAAATATCTCAGGTATGGTGTTGCCGTTAATGTCCGCCGCATCCACTCCCACCACATAGCCTTTGATCGGGACGGTGATGGTCACTTTTTCTTTGAATTGGTTTTGGTCTAAGGCAAGAATGTTAATGGACTTATCTGTAGCGGTGACGATGTCGATTTGTCTGTCATTATCGAAGTCTCCAACAGCGATCCCGTTGATTACACCTTTGAGGTCCTGACTTTTTATGATTCGATCAGATTTGGGCGGACTTTTTTTTGCTGGGGTTTGGGGCTTGGCGTTGAAACACAACGGTGAAAGCAATTCTTCAGCTTTTTTTGTAAATTCGGTGAGGTGGTCAAGAAGGGCTCCGTCACCTTTGCCGAGATCTGTGAAGTGAAGGGTTGTTTTTTTTTGGGTAGAATCATAAAGGAATACGTCAGTCGTCACCGTATTTCCTAGTTTCACAAAACTTCCGTAAATTAGAAAATCCCCTTGGAGTTCTTTGCACACCAACCCTCCATCCGAAGGATTTCTGATCAGTCTGTCGCTGGGGTCGCCATCTGATGATGACGATGACTTAATCTCGAACTCACATAATTCGCCTGAGAATCTGCTGCTCAGGATGGAGTCGATTCCTTTTTGAATCAGATCACCTTTTTCGGATGCTACGATGTGAAACGGAAGAAGAACGATCTTTGGTTTTTCCTGAGCTGCGATAGCTTGTCCGCTTGTAAACAAGCCAGCTGCTAAAAAAACAACGAGGTAATGGTAAAATTTGTCTGTGATGTATGAATTGTTCTTTTTCAACGTTATGCCCCTGCTTTGGTGTGAACGAAACATTATTGATATCACAAGTTCAGGTTGTATGGAAAGCTAGTTGTTGCGTCTTGGTGATGAACTTCAATACGAATAAGTTTATTTTCACCCTATGTATCACGCTTCATAAACATAAAAACAATACAAAGTTCAGAATAAATTAATAAACATGGCTGTGGTTGCGTTAAGGCGATGCTTGCTTAAGGTTGCTAACATAACGCAAATGTAATCCTAACATACTACAAATTCAATTTTTCTTGATATTCGAGAGCTCTTGAATTATATACATCTGGAAAACAGCGGGGTCACCTGTATCGAACTATTTAGATTGATATTATTAGAGAAAACAAAATTATTGTTTCAATAAGGTCAAACGATATAACGAATATATCAATAATTTCAAAAAGGAGAGCTGATGATGAAAAGATTTTTTAGTGTTTTGATGGTTGCTTTGGTGTGGATGGCACTTGCCATTCCGGCGTCTGCGATTGAAAATGAATTTGGTGGTTACTGGCGCACACGCGGTATCAGTATGCAGGATTTTAATGGAACGGACAGTGGCACAAGTTCTTATGTGGACACACGGACCAGGCTCTACTACACAGCAAAATTCAGCGACAAATTCAAATTTGTTAATAAGTTTGAAATCGACCAGGGCTGGGGTGACTGGTCGGCCAGCCCTTCCAGTGTTGGTGGTGACATCGGAGCTGATGGAAAAGGTATTCTTGAGATAAAAAATTCCTATGCTGATTTTTCTGTTGCAAATCACAACTTCAAAGTAGGTATTCAGCCTGGAAAAATTGCACGTGGTTTCCTTTTCGATGATGATTTTGCTGGTTTGACAGCCACCTGTACTCTTGATAAAATTTCCCTCCCGTTTTACTGGATGAAAGTGTCCGATGAAGAGCTGCCCTCAAATGCTGCTCCGACAGAAAGAGAGTACTTTGCTGTTTCTCCTGTATTCAACCTCAGCAGCACTCTTTCGTTGAATCCTTACCTTCTTTTTGACAAAGAACAGGGGACGGACACCACTGTTTATTACCTGGGTGCCGATGTTAACGCAAAAGTCGATGCAGTAACCGCATGGGGCACATTTATTTACCAGACCGGTGAAACAAATAATAATGACACGTCGGCATTCCTCTTGGGTGCTGGCGCGGATGCGGGTCTGGTTCATGGTCAGTTCTTCTACGCATCAGGTGATGATGACGCTGCGGATGACGAACAGAATGCCTTCGGACTTCATTTTCCTGTTGGCAGAGGCCAGACATACTACTGGTCAGAAATCATGGGTGAAGGTATTTTTGATGCAACACGGTCAAATAATGCACCGGGAACAAAAATTTCTGATGTTGCGGCTGCCAATGTGGGTGTTACTGTTAAAGCCATGGACAAACTCACTCTGACTGGCGATCTCTGGTATGCACAGCTTGCCGAAGAAAGAATGGTTAATGGCTCCATGGAAGACGTACTTGGTTTTGAAATAGACCTCAAAGCCACTTATATGGTCCTTGATAACCTGAAACTTGATGTTGTAGCTGCTTATCTGATCGCAGGCGATGCAACAGGTGAAGAAGATCCTATTGAAATCGGTACACAGCTTTCTTTCAGCTTCTAACCGATCAGACCTTATATTAATTGACACACGCAGTGTTTGTGCGCGTGTCATTGAATGATCATAAAACGGGCACAGGATACTGTGCCCGTTTTTATTTGCCAAGTTTTCACCCTGCCATTTGATAAACTGCTTTTTAATTCCCATCAAGCCTCAACAGTATATATTTTCAAGCGAAACACAACATCTGAATAATTCAGCACAATTGCCATGACTCACATAAAACACAATAATGTATAATTTGTTAAACATAATAACATAATTGAATTTAAATAAATATGATTTGCATAAACAATTGATGCGTTAATGAATTGATTTGTTATTTATATTAATATATTCAAATTGTTAGTGTTTTAGTGATAAGGATTGTTTTTTTGGCACGGCATATGAATAATATCAACAACAGTCAGCGCAGGGAAGCAATCGTCACATATCAGGCGATATAGAAAAACTTGAATATAAACAGACAACGAAAAATCATTACAAGGAGAAAAAGAATGAAAAGAATGTTTGCTTTGGCGGTTGGTTTGGTGATGGCAATAGGTGTTTCAACGTCAGCGTTCTGCGCAGATGCAACCCTTAATCTCGATGCGAATTCGGCTTATGTTTCGAGAGGCGTGACATATAACGATGGTCTGGTTCTACAGCCGTCTCTTGATGTTCTCAAAGGGGGCTTTGATATTAACATCTGGGGAAATATGGATATCGATGATTATGATGGTGCTCTTGATTCAGGAGAGTTTTCGGAGGTGGATCTGGCCATGTATTACAGCCATTCATTTGATAAACTGACGGTCACAGGTGGTATTATAGAATATATTTATCCCCTGACAAGCAAGACAGGTGGGGAAAGCACGGAAGAGCTCTATGTCGGTGGTTCGCTTGCAATTGTCGACGGTCTTTCTCTCGGGCTCAGTGTTTATTACGACATTGATGAGTTCAAGGATACATGCTACTCGAATTTGAGTCTTGCTTACTCTTACCCGGTGAACAAACAGCTTGGTATTACGGCTGGTCTGGCTGCCGGGTACGTGGAAAGGGATTCTGAGTTTGGCGACTCCGGATTTAACGATTACAAGCTGTCTTTGAAAGCGACATACGCTCTTACGGATATGATCGGTATCGGTGCTAATATCAACTATACGGACGCCATTGATGACGACGTTCTTGCCACCGTTGATGTGAATATGTTTGGTGGGGTGAGTGTGAACTGCAAGTTCTAATAAGTTTTTTTGGGCGGATTCATTTGAGTCCGCCCTTTTTCTGTTTTATCAATCCTTTTTTTCCGGAATGGTTTTAATAAGTTTGTCCGGATGGGAGTGGATATCCACAGGTGTTACTGGTGGGGCCGGAGATTCAGTTTCTGGAAGCTTTCGTGCGAAAAGTTTTGAGTTGATCTGGGCAGCAGCCTGATCCACAAGGGGGATGATATCGCTTTTTGAATCAGTGGGTGTGCTTTTTGCTGATGCCGAGACTACGGCTTTGCCTGTGTTGATATCGAGAACGTAAGCGCTAAGGGTCATGGCCGTTGCCGTCTGATCAAGTGTTCCTGTGAGGATATAATCGGCTTGAGTTTTTTTACCAGCGGCCATCAACCGTTCCAGGGGATCTTTGGCGTTGGTCTTATACGCTTCGGTCATGGCGGCTTGATCAATCACTCGCACGTTGTTTTTCATGGCAAGCCGTGACGCGAAAAGGTCAAGCAGGGCAGGTTCCATGTAAGATCGGCTTGATTCCGGAGTGACGGCAAATGGCACAATCCCCAGAGCTACGGTTTTTGCGGTTGCGGTTCCGCAGAACATGGTCAGGAGAAGAGCCACGAATGTCGGTGTTATCCATCGTTTATGCATCATGATTAAGACTCCAGTTTTTTTATTAAAATGTCATTGACCAAGGCAGGGTTTGCCTTTCCCTTGGACGCCCTCATGATTTGACCCACAAAGAATCCCATGAGTTTTGTTTTGCCGCCTCTGTATGCTTCCAATTCTTTGGGATTGTCGGCAAGAATCTTGTCCACGATGCCCTCAATTTCCGATGAGTCGGAAACCTGGGCCAGGCCTTTTTCCTCCACGATAGTTTTAGCAGGGTGCCCTGATTTCGCCATTTCTTCAAATACGGTTTTCGCCATGGTGCCGCTGACCACACCGCTTTCAACCAGTTCTATAAGTTCAGTCAATGCTTTTTCAGTCACAGGGCTTTCGGCAATAGAAATACCACTGGCGTTTACAAGCCCGAGAACGGACCCCATGATCCAGTTGGCCACCAGTTTGGGTTTGTTCGCCAGAGCAAGACAACGTTCGAAGTAAGCAGCAATTTCAGGAGATGATGTGAGAACACCGGCATCTGAGGCTGGAAGTCCCATGGCCGAAATATAACGTTCTTTCTTGACATCGGGAAGCTCGGGGATGCTGTCTTTTACTCTATTAAAAAAATCGTCATCAATGATGATGGGAAGCAGATCAGGGTCGGGAAAATAACGGTAATCATGGGCGTCTTCTTTGCTCCGCATGGAAACGGATTTTCCCTCATCCGCATTCCAGAGCCGAGTTTCCTGGATAATGATTCCGCCGTCGTCCAGAATGTCCGCCTGACGTCTGATTTCGGAAATAATGGACCGTTCTATGTTTCTGAATGAGTTGAGGTTCTTCATTTCCGTTCTGGTGCCGAACTCTGAAGCCCCTTTGAGTCGCAAAGACACGTTGGCGTCACAGCGTAGGCTTCCTTCTTCCATGTTTCCGTCGCACACATCCATGAAACGAAGGATGGTGTGGATCTGTCTCATGAACGCTCCGGCTTCTTCGGGAGACCGCATGTCCGGTTCAGACACGATTTCGATGAGAGGTGTTCCGGCTCTGTTCAGATCTACGAAACTAAGTGGACGGTAAGGATCATGGCTTGATTTTCCGGCGTCGTTTTCCATGTGGATACGGGTGATGCCGATTCTTTTTTTACTGCCGTCTTCAAGCGGGACATCCAGATAACCTTTCTGCGCGATGGGCAGTTCGAACTGGGTGATCTGATAACCCATGGGAAGATCGGGGTAGAAGTAATTTTTCCGGGCAAACCGGTTATCACGGACAATCTCGCAGTTCGTTGCAATGCCCGCTTTCATGGCGTATTCCACGGCTTTTTTATTTACCACAGGAAGGACACCTGGCATACCCAGGCACACCGGGCAGGTCTGGGAGTTGGGGGGGGCTCCGAAACGTGTTGAGCACCCGCAGCATAT
>JBAZWJ010000052.1:0-42744 GCA_041660385.1 Desulfobacteraceae bacterium
AGAATGTAGGCAGTTGGAATTTGATTTTAAATAACGAGTAAGTGACTGGCCCCTTTTAGGGGCCCTCATCAAGCTACCGGCTACGCCGGTAGTTCGTGACTACCTATTATCAACATAACTACGGCTTACTGACGATTTTCGTCCACACATCTTTTATAAAACCAATCGTCAAAAAGAATAACCCAATGCTTGCCGTCCAAATAAAAGCTTTAACCATTCTCATTCTTTGTACTCCTTTCGCTTGATATCATCAAAAAAACCACTTTCTATATGATACCCCTTATAGGGATTTTCCATCACTACATCTTTACGGGGGACATAATAATAATAATGTAATAAGCACACAGCAAACCCAATCAATGTGAAAGGTAAAACAGAAACATCCCAGTCAGTGTCTCGATTAGCTATTATCTTCAAGCCCAAAACCGTATTGATATAAAAAACAATGCTCCACACCAAATAATTCTTTATCAACCCTTTATATGGGCTCTTCCTTGAAATATATTCTTTCCCCCTACTGTCTATCTCCTCTTGGTTGTACTTATCATCATATATCCCGATATCTTGACCACAAGAGTTACACTTGATATATTCGTGGATATCATCACATTGATGGCAATTTTCAAATATATATCTGTTTTCGGTTGGTACATGGCCAGCTCGACACTTGAAACGCCCCGATACTGAAATTGGTTGAGCGCAGTAAATACATTTGAAATCAGTTTTCCTCTTTTTGCCAAAAATTCTTTTTATTAGTGGGATGTTGTATAGACTGGCCATTGAGACGAACTTCCCCGGTACTTCATTCAAGATGTTTTTAGCAATATTACTATCCCTTTTTTGTATATACGTCGTATAAATACCAAAAATAAAAACAGCGGCCATGCAAAATTTTGCAAAATATTCAGCATAATCTGTGTAAGATTTTAGGAAATAATAACAAAATAGAAAAAAGGCCAACAGACAATAGTTCGTCAATAAAAAACTTCTATAAGGAGTTCGGGTAATTAAGTCTTTAAACTCTTTGTGGCTATCCATCCATACAATATTAGTAAAAAGCCAAATAAAGTATCCTAATCCAAGCAACGAAGCGATAGCATTCGCTATAAGCAACATCGTAACAACCTGAATAAATACGTCATACACTGACTTGCTTACATATATATGATGCACTTTCCACCTCGTCTATGATTCTTCAGCTATCAACAGCTAAACCAGATATCCCCATTCAAAAAGCATACTTCAAAATCATTTTCAAAATTTTCAGTATTTTCTAAAACTTCATCAATATCATCCTTCTTTTCTGGAATTGGGGCAGGCCATGTTTTCACCCAGCTATTTTGATTTTTTATTCTTACCCAAGCCTCATAATCGGGAAGATTGATGAAATCATCGTTTTTTAGACCAAAATCATTGGCCATCAGCTTTGCACCGGAACTATCAGACTGACGGAAAGCGATTTTTGTTGAACAGTTACCGGTTAAATTCTTTAACGTCTTTTGATTTTTGAACTGATTGATCTCCTGATGGGCCAGGGTGAATCCTATTTTATACGATCTGCCCAAAGGCATCAGATTGGTGAAGGATTCATTAATCCCAAGAAAGCATTCGTCAAAATAAAACATCAATGGTTTTTTGATCGATGGCTTTTGAAAGTTCATGTACGATTTGATGGCACAAGAGAACAAAGAAACGACATAGGTCTTCTTGTCATCGGACATTCCGGATGTATCAATCAGAATCACGTTCTGATTATCCGTGATTTTTTCAATATCAAGCTGGTTCTCGCCTTTCACTATTTTTAGAAAACGTTCGTCTTCGACAAATTTATTCAGACGTATTGCCAGTCTTTTTGCTGTTGCTGACTCATCGGACATTTTTCCGGCATTCTTCTTATCAACCTCTTCCCAATATTCTGAATGTTTCCGGCCTAAATACTCGCGTCTGAAATCAGAGTATCTGAGAAAGTTTAAAAGATTTTCAATATCACGATCTTCTTCACGAAGTTCTTTGACAGCTTTAGCGATAAGCTCTTTCATATTATCGCTTAAAACTGGATTGGATGATGTTTGCAAGGTCACGATATCAAGGATTTCGAGAAATTCATCGATCAAATCATCCAGTCTGTATCCTTGTTTCCGAAGGGGATTTATAATCAATGACGGGTTGTTCAGAGAAAAATATATGATCTTTTCTTTATCAGGAATCAGATTGTAAAGAGATTTAACGTGTTCACCTTTCGGGTCAATAAATATACAAGAGCATCCACAAAGAATATCCGTCAGCGCCATCCTCAGCATAAGGCTTGTTTTACCGACACCAGGGGGGCCTAATATATAGGTATGCTGAAAGCGTACATTGATATCCCTGATCCGGGCTTGGGGATGAGATAAATCCATTATTCGTCCGAAACGGAAATCATACATTGGGTTTTATCTTTTCATCCTCGAATTTGAATCTTTCAAATTCGGCTCGTGTCTGTTCCTGTTCTGCCTGGGCCATAGCACGTTTGGCTTCCGCTTTCATCTGTTCCCATTTCGCTTCCGCTCCAAAAATATCGTTTCCGGTTGTTGAATCCTTGATCATTTCAATCAGAACAAATACCTGTTTCATGTTGATGTCGGCAAACTTCATTTCATCAATAATCTTGCTTATCAACTTACCCCGCAATTCCGTGATCATGGATTTGTTTCTGGCATCTTCCGCGTGCCATTTCAACGCATCAGCCTTATACATGTCTTCTCTGATTTTCTGTTTGAGAATCTCATTTTCAATCTGCACACGTTCCAGGTCATGAAGCACTTTTTTTCTTTCTGCGCTTTGCATGAATTTCCCGTGGCTATAATCATCTTGCTGGCGTTTGATGGCTAAATAGTGCTCTTCGATGACCTTCTTAATTTCAAGGGCGATGATATGTCTTTCCCGGAGCAACCTCGCCTTAAAATCCTGCAAGGATTCCGCACTTCTTTTTGCGCTTTCGACCAGACTCAACAAGCTGTTCAGTGTTTTTTCTCTTGTTTCAATATTTTTCCGGCGAAACCAGTTGGAGAGCCTTCCAGCAGTGACACCTTTATATAATTCGACACCCAGTTCATCAACGAACGTACTGATATTCAGTTGATCAACATTTTCAACACTGCAAAAATCCCTTAATTCGTCCTCAAAACCGGTCAACCCGGAATTAGAACTGAAATAATCATTGGACGGCTTTTTATTTAATTGTGCAAAATCATCATCAATACTATCTTCCTGTTTATTGATAAGCTCCGTGTTAACATCGACGGGCACATGCTTTTTAAATTTTCGGATATTACTCATTTAATAGGCTCTCCCTATCCATTTGATTATAGGCTCAAAAATTTATCTTTCAGCTAAAACAACAGAATATATCAGCACCTTATTTCTTTATCAAATTTCCAGCCATTCCATTCAGAATCAGGTTCAAAATCCCCTATGCACCAGACACCGAATCCGAATTCTTCCATGGGGCAATGCCTGATTTTCAGTTTCTCGCACATCTTCAACCACCAGACGGACCATGTTTCTTTTCGTTTGGCAATGACATTGTATTTCCATTTCTTTGATTCAACGTGTTCCGCCCAATTCGGTTTTCTATTTTCAATTTCCAGAAAAACCAGCTTGGCCTTATCCCCTCTCTGGAAAACAAGAGCGCCATCCGGGATTAAGAAGGGTTGATGATCGCTCGGGTTTTCATAAAAATCCGAATAGGGATAAAACAAGGCGAAAAAATCGGGCATCTGCACGGTCCGAAGTAGGACTTCGGCATTATATAGATTGTCCTTTTCCCCGGTCCCCTTGGGGATGTCTATGATGTGGGCATTGTAATCGGAATAGGTCTTTAAGAATTCTTTGCCCTTTTCCGTGATGCTCATGGCACCGTTACTATGAAGGGCAATGTATTTATTTTCGGATAGGATCGCGATTTTTCGAGGGGTCACACACTTGTTGCACCATGTGGTTTTTTTGAAGGCTTTTTTCAATTGAACTTCCGTCACATAGCGTACAGTTCCAATATGCCAAAGCATATCAAAAACGTTTTGCCATGTTGCCCCTTTTTTGAGTTCGGCAAGCTCATCTTTCATTGATTCAACCCGTAAGAAAACCGTTCATACCCCGTAAGAATCCCCAAAAAAACCCGTAAAACTGTATTATATTTTCTTACGGGCATCAATATAAAATTCATTGTTATTAGTGGAAGTTGAAGGTTTCTTACGGGGTTGTTTTACTTCCTCCTTCTCTTCTCTCCTCCACCCAAACTCATAAATGCCTATGCTAAAATAAAAAATATCCCCCTTCAAAAAACCAAGCCCAATCCTTTCTTCTCTAACACATTCCGTAAATAAAAAACAAAACACAAACAACCATCGGTAAGATTCATAAAAGCCACCGGCAGAAATTCAAAGCTATCAGCATGATAAAAAAAAGCCCATGCAATCAAAAAACCATCAGTATGATAAAAAGCCTTCAGCAAGATAAAAGCTTTCAGCAAGAAAAAAAGCATCCGCAGTAACAGCCATCAGCATGATAAATCAAACAACCGTTTATAATAGTGAAACGCCCGAACCACCATTCGCCCCATAATCACCATAGATTCAGAGGGCGTAATTGTACCAACTCAATCAGAACACCTCCCTGACTTACCTCGATACTTTGCTTAATGTCTTATTATGCGCAGTACGTAATCCATTCCAGAATCAACCAAACCCGACAAATCACAAACCCAATCAAAAAGCACAAAGTGAAAATTGTACTTCGCATAATAACACATTCAAGCGAAGTTACCATGAACAGAGCCTCTGCCCGTGTCATTCATCCAGACGTATTGAAATTCAACTTAAATTGAAAAGGTTCCGCGACGGGCGGAGAATTTTTAATTTAAGCATGTCAATGCCACTTCTCCTTCCTACAGAAACAGAAAATTTTTTAATGGAGAAAATTGTAGTCTCGTTTTTTTGGTAGCGATAGCGGATATAAGAATGGAAACCGATTTAAGCCATTGTTAATAAAAAAGACAGGGGACGGATATGAGAATAGCGGACAAAAAAGCGAAGTCTCAATTTTTGGAATTAAAAATATTTGCGTTTAAACTCCCCTGTCCCCGACTTTTTCCCAGTGAAACGACTATAATTTAAACGCTCCGTGATAACGGAGATTTTAAATTATAGCCGGTTGCGCCTTCCATCATTAAAAAAGCAACCCAAAAATTTTACATAAAAAAATTGACGACCAGGCTTTTTGGCCGTCTAAACGGCTAAAAAGACAGCGAGGCAATTTTTTTATGTAAAATTTTCCAGCGAAAATTCAACTGACATAAAAAAAGCCCCTCCAGCCTTTTGGCTGAAGGGGCTGAACAACTAATTCAGATATTGAGTTGCACTTCTCTGATATGAATAATACGTTTTATCAGGTGCAACGATAATATGATCAACAAGTTCAATTCCGAGCAGTTTCCCTGCTGATGCAAGCCGGGTGGTGACTTCGTTATCCGCTTCTGAAGGTTCAATATTTCCCGATGGATGATTATGCATTACGATGACCTGGATCGCATTCTTTAAAATAGCGATTTTGAATACCTCGCGCGGATGTACAAGTGACGCATTGACTGTACCGACACTTACGACATGCTGTCCGATAATTCTGTTTTTTGCGTCAAGATATAAACAAACAACGTTTTCCCTGTCTGCCCTTACAAAATCTTTCATTTTATCAATCACTTCAAATGCAGCCGTGATGGAATTTACCTCTATCTCCCCATCTCTCACAAGCTGTAATCTGTAAATCGGTAGCTTGTACTTTTTTTTCATGTTTTTCATATATATGTTTATGACGGTAATTTTTAAAATCGACGATCAGACCGTCTTACTGACCATCTTTGATCCAGTGACGCACCGGATACCTTGAAATCTGTCAAGGTGTGGGCAGGTGGAGCGACTGCGGAAGCTGTCCATCGCCTTTACTGGTTTTAAGGTGGTGCTACAATGGGCAAGGATGGTCAGTCAGGCGGGATTCTACAGCACCGGGATGTTAATTAGATACTGGCCATATCTTAAATCGATAAAGAACCACAGCAACGGGACTATGATTTAAAAAGCTCCGCGAATAGCGGAGAATTTTAAATTATAGAGGACCGATTTCTAATCGGATAAAAATGAACAATAAAAAAAGCCCCTCCAGCCATAATGGCTGAAGAGGCTGATTGATGATGGGTTAATATTCATCCGCTGTCATGATGGTTAATACCCTTTGCGTTACATCCGGATTACTTTTATCCAGCGAATGCGTCTCAAAGGCTGAATCGTAATAATCGATCTTCCAGAAATATCGGATACCCTCGATCTTAAACATTCCGAAATCATGCTCACCGTAAGGATCATTGTCGCCTGTAAAATCATCAAACTGTTGCACGGCATTCATGACTTTACCCAATATCACGTCATCCAGGCACTTCACACCCGGAGTCAATAACACCTTTCCTCCGATGAACCGTTTCCGGAGAAAGTCGTTGATAATGACCGTTCTCTTCACGTTTTCATCCTGTTGATTCTCATCACCAGACCCGTTAAAGCTGTTTTTCTCGTTATACATGTTGTTTTGTTGACGGTAGATAATTAAAATCGACAACCAGACCGTCTTACTGGCCATCTTTCCTGTCATAAAGCAACGGATACCTTGAAATCTGTCAAGGTGTGGGCAGGTAGAGCGAAAGCTGTCCATCGCCTTTACTGGTTTTAAGGTGGTGCTACACTGGGACGGAGATAACCAGGAAGGCTGATTTCATAGACAAAACTATTAATGAGCACAGGTGAATTTGTTACGGATTCTATTCTGAGCTATTACTGTTTTCGATAGAGTTATCATGAGGATAAATGTATTGATATATATAAAAAACATGGTAGAGTTTTGAACTCTAATGAATATTTATTTTTATTAACCATTACCAATGAATATATCAAACAGGTAAAATCATGGATAAAGACTGGAATGATTTCAAAAATATGTATGGAAATATTGAAGGTGCACGATCTGCTTTTGAAAAAGCATGCGAAACACTATTTAGAGAAGTATATTCTGAGGATGTACAACAAGTTGAAGTCAAACAAGGTGATGGCGGCATAGATATTTATGTTGGAGATATTGGTGTTGAACCAATAATAGTTATTCAATGCAAATTCTTTTTAGATAATTTTGGAGACACGCAACATAATCAAATAAGAGCCTCCTTCAAAAAAGCTATTGAATCAGAAAAATATGAATTAAAAGAGTGGATTTTATGCATTCCAAAAATATTAGACATTGATCAAAACCTATGGTGGTCAAATTGGAAAAGAAAAACAATTGCCCATCATTCTAAACCTATTGATTTTATAAAATTAAAAACGGGAAACGCATTAATTGATTTAATGAAAAAATATGACGTTTATAACGATATATTCAAAATTGAAGATTCCAAAAAGATTGACGATATATACAAATACATCATCAATCCTCCAACAGTAAATTCTGTTAAAAAGCAAAGAATAACAGACAATAAAGACAGTTCCTATAAAAAATCTTTACTAAAAATAGCATATTCTTTATCAAAAGATATCAGCCTATGTAATTTAACTAATAAACAGATATTTGATACTCTCGTCCTATCAATAATATATCACCAGAGCCTTATCAATCGGACAATAGATTCTATTGATGCTCTTAAAGTATTAATTTCCGAATTAATAAAGATTCAAACCGGAAATGAAAAAATCGAGGCTTCACTAAAAAGACTACAAAAAGCAAAAAAGATTAAATCAACTGACACACCAATTGAATTATCTACAGAATGTTTTTCTCAATTTAGAGACAGCAGTACCAATCAAGAAGATGATATAGTACTTCTTAAGAAATATATTGTATCAAATATTAAAAATACCCTTGAAAAAGATTTATCTGAAAACGATATAATAAACATAGAAACTAACTCGTATGAATCTATAATCGCGTTCATCAAACTGTATGCCTACGAAGTATTAGTTGAAGATGCTAATATTTCAAGTGAAAAGGCTAGAGCTGTAATCATTGAGCATGCAAAATTGAAACTCCCTCAAGAAATTGCAGATTCATTAATATTGGTTCTCGGTCGTGTTCTCAGCTCACCGGACGAAAAAATCGAAAAGATATTAAATAATATCCGTAAAGTCTATCTCGGCCTACAATTTTTTGGTTTAGATCCTGAAATTCGAAAAAAACAATCAAAATCTTTTTATGGAAAAAACTATATTCTTGATACAGATTTTGTTTTAAACCTAATTGTAAAGCATGCTCAAAAATCACTTCTTTACAGAAGAATTGTAAAATTTTTAATTGAAAGTGGGGCCAAGGTCATAATACCAAGAGAAATACTATTTGAAGTTGCAGAACATGCTAAATACGCAAAGCGTAGTTATAATTATTTTCAGATTTCTGAATCCAGCTTGGATTTTGACTTATTAATTGAAAAAATCGGGAATGTTTTTGTAGAAGGTTATTTCATAATGCACAGATATTCAAATGAAATATCCTTTGATGATTACTTAGAAAATTATTACGATAAAAAAGATAGCGCGGCTTTTCTTGAAGATCTGGTCCATGATGAAATAAACTCAAATATCCAATTCAACTATTTATCTGATTTTAAACAGTTTGATCGAAATACAAATTTGCGCAATGAATTTAAAGAGACAATCCTTTCATACACTTTAAATACCCACAAAGCTGGATATCGTGATATTGATGAAAATAACAGAATAGCTTCATGTGATGCTGATATGTACCTAACTTTTTATGAAGAAAACGCACATAAAGGTGATACCCAATATAGCGTAATAACAACGTCAACAAGAGCATTAAAAGTAGCAAATGAACTAAATATTTTTAAAAAATTTTATATCCATCCTTCTACATTGGTAACATTTCTCGAAGCCACATATCCTTTTGATTTTAATTATCAAGATATATCAGTTATTTTTGACAACCCATTTCTCCGTCATTCAATAAATGAAAATTGGCAAATTATAAAAAAAGTTATCGATTTTGGCGGGAATCTTAAAGGAAAAGAATTAACCAGACTAAAGCGCGATATTGATGAACTGTCACAAAAAAAACTATATAATTTTGAAAATACCGAAATCTCTGAAAGTGATATTGATTTAGTTAATGAATTAAAGCAGAGAAATTACACCTTCAGTGGGGAATTAAATAATTTAGTGGATGAAATGAATGCAACAAAGGAACGAAATAAAAAGTTAGAAGAAGCACTTGAGCAACACAAACAAAAAGAAGAGAAAAATAAACAAAAAAATGCGGCCAAAAAAAGATATAACAAAAAAGTGAAAAGTAATAAAAATAAAAAGTAATTTTTTTGCAAGTACCAGACAAGCCCTTGACACATTTCCAAATATCCCCAAAGATATAACCAACCCACCCCAATAAATTCAATTTAACCAGTCATTTACAAAAGGAGCTGTATACTATGACTCCAACAAGAGAAGTACGCACATGTTAACGAGCTTAAACATTTCATGAATCAGCTCAAATTAAAAAAGTTCAAACTGGATTATGGCCATCATGTCACGTTTGGCTATTTCCTGGGAAATGACATCACCATAAGAAACGGAAAGGAGTTGACCATCATCTGCGCGCAATGCGGTTACTAATCCCCCGCCCTTCATCACACCTGTAACAAAATCAATTTCACTTAAAAACTCAGATTAACCATCAAACCAACAGGAGAATTGTATCATGTGGAACGAACCGACTCGTGACCTGCTTGAAAAACTTCCCAAACTCTATGAAACGGAAAAGATCGCCATTAAAGACAAGATGATTCACATGCACTTTTTCATCTTCGGAACAGACTGGTATGTGGCCGAATACGACCCGGAAGAAAAAATCTTCTGGGGATTCGTGATCTTGAACGAAGATTACATGAATGCCGAATGGGGCTATTTCGCCCTTTCTGAATTGAAAGAAATTTCCTTCGTAGGATTTCAGGTCGACCGGGACCTTCACTGGAAACCCCGTAAAGCCAGCGAGGTGGATAAAATCGTGAAGGCTCAAGGGGGAAGGTGGTAAGGATGACGAAAAAGAAAAACTGGGTGGATTTTAAAGACGTCAAAAAGCACGTAACCCTTGAAATGGTTTTACGGCATTATGGTATTCTCGAGGATATGGCTCAGTCCGGCAATAATCTTGTTTCTTGCTGTCCGATTCATAAAGGATCAAACCCCAGACAGTTTTCTGTGAACCTTGAACGGAGTTTGTGGAACTGTTTTGGCAACTGCAAGGAAGGGGGAAACATTTTTGATTTTGTCGCCATGATGGAGTTTGGAAACAAAAAATCCGAAAGCATCCGGAAGGCCGGATTGATTCTGAAAAAATGGTTTCTTACGGGGCCGGAAGCCCGTAAGCCAGAAAAGACGGGCATCTCTAAACCCGTAAGAATTAAATCAGACCCCGTAAACAAGCCCCTGAGCTTTGAATTAAAGAACCTTGAATTGAATCATCCGTTCTTTGATGAAAAGGAGATCACCCCAAAAACCATTGATCTTTTTGGCCTGGGATTTTGTCAAAAAGGAATCATGAAAAACAGAATCGTGATTCCCATTCATGATGAGAAAAACGAGCTTGTGGCTTATTGCGGAAGGGCTGTCTCCCAGAAACAGAGTGATGATGAAGGCAAGTACAAACAACCGCCAGATTTTAATAAATCATCGGTTGTGTATAACCTGCATCGGCAACCTGCCGATATCAAACTGTTGATTCTGGTTGAGTCGTTCATTTCTGTGTGGAAAGCGGCCCAGGCTGGTTTTTCAAACGCGATAGCATTAATGGGCAGTCAGTTGTCAGAACACCAGGAAGACCTGATTGTAAACCATTTTGCCCATACCGGTGGCGTTATCCTGATGCTTGACGGAGATGACGACGGACGAAAATGCACAAATGATTGCCTTGTCAGGCTGGGTAAACAAATTTTTGTAAAAGCGGTTGATATCAGCCTGCTTGCACGAAAACCCCATCAATTAACATCGGAGCAGTTCAAAGAACTTCTCTGATAAAAAAAGACACCCCGTAACGGTGGTGTCTTCTTTTTTTTATTTCCATAACAACTTTTTTTACCGGCATCCAATTACAAACTTCTTCGGGGGATTAAAAAAAGTCTGTAAACTGACTTTGCTCATAATGATCCCCAGCAAAGCCACTCACCGTATTAGACATGCTGACACCTCCGTTGCTTAATGAGGCATCAGCGGTAATGTCGTCAGCAAGGGCCTGAATTGTTATGGCTATCGTTAATTATATTGAAAAATGGCATTTCCGTCAAAGTGCAGGCCGGTTAATTAATGATATTCACCGGGTCACCCTGGCCGTTTATCCATGAAAAACCGAGGAGATTTATTGGATTTTCAAGATCAACAACCCGAATATCTGCGAATTTGAACAACCTGAACCCTTTCCCCTGGGGATGGATGCCCTTGTTCAACTTCACCATATTTCCGATGCGTTCTTCGGATGTGGTGATCAGGAGGACAAACACTCGTTTAAATCCAAAGTTTTTACCGAACAGCTTATCATTCATGGATGTTGAATATCCGACCAGTTTTTTATAAATCGAGCTTCTGATCAGGTTGTGACGAACCACCGGCATTGTCGCCCGATCTGCTTCAATAAAATAGTAGTACACCGTTTCTTTTCCATCCTGATTGATTCGGAGACCAAACGCCCCATCGGGAATGATTGAAAATGAAAATTTACGATGTGTTTTCCCTTCCACTTTCCAGCTTAAGGGGTCCACCCCGTCAGGGGCTGGGACTGGCCGATTGTTGATGATTTCACCCGCATCGATGTATTCAAGCCCGTTAATTTTCTGGCAGGCAAGCTGAATCGTGGTTAAAAATTCAGACACCATGATCGTATGGCTCAGAAACATGGTCTTGCAGTTTTTGTTTTTTTCGGTCCAGTTGATTTTCAACACGGACGGGTCACTGTATTCTTTTGCAATGATCTCGGCTCCCCTGTTCCCTATCGCATAAATCATCGGGGAATTATTCCCGAATGTCAGGAGTTGAGATTTTGGCCGGTCCAGAAACCCGGCATGAAACATCAGGTGTAACCGTTTTAGGATGCTTTTCCGTTTTTTCCCGGCAAGGGATATGATTTGGTCCGATGTCATCAGCCGGTGTGTGTAAATCAGCTTGAGGATTTCAATATCCCGTTTTGTGATCTGGATCTGAACGGAGTTGTCTCTGACAAACCGTTTTTTGCGTTTGATGATGTCTGGTAGTTCCATATTTTTTTTCTAATGAGTTAATGTGAAACGAGTTGCGATAGCAAACTGTTAAAAGAAACGCTTTGCCCAACTTGTCGGCGCCCCATTTTTATCCGAGATGCAAGCCCCCAAAGGCGCAGAGGAACGGTTATAAAAATGAGGTGCGTGCGACCCCGGCCTTTTACATTAAGCAACTTTATAAAGACAAAAGGACGGGGTCGCACGAAGTGCGTCGACAAGTTGGGCAACCCGTTATCACGAGCGTTAGCGAAAAACACTTTTTAAAGGATGGGAGACAGGGATGGATATCATGGTATCCACTATTATTGATATTCTTTTCATTAACGGTATCTATATGTAATTATAATCTTTTTTATTCAACTTGGCCAGATGTCACTTTATTCAACCCGTGCCTTTATCTGATACCGTCAAATTTGTTAAAATTTGCCTTCTCCTGATTGTTTTCACCTTAACCTCGTAAAATGTACCATTAAAAAAATAAAAGCCCTTAGATTCGATTCTGTGGCTTTTTTCGGCAGACTCTTATTTTCTAATAATATTAATCATTTATGTAAATAACTATTATTATTTATTTTGTTTTATTTATTCATCTTATTCATAGGACATGGGTGTCCTGGGTAGTGCGGGCATCCATGTCCGGGGTGGTGCGGACACTGGTGTCAGGGGTCATGTGGACATTCATGTCCGGTCACGTTATTTTGGAATGTATTCCACAAGGGTATAAATGGAAGATTTCCCGTTTCTGTGTTCCACTTTAATCAGCTTCTCCTCTTTGAGTTTTTTCAAATTTCTCCGGATCGTTCTTTCGTTCGCCGACAGGATGATTCCTAATGTTTTAACACTGGGAAAACAGTTTCCTTTTTTAAAAGCAAACATCAAGAGGACGATATACAGCAACTTTGATTCCTTCGTTATGTTGGCGTTGATAATGCTGTTTGGAACGATGGTAAACCCATTTTCCATCCATCGCATTTCTTTCGGAAGCCGTAACATATCTCTCAATTTATTGAGTTGTTCTGATAAATCGATATGATCCATGGGGATTAATTTAAGAATCACGAATAAGCAAAAAATCTAATTGGCGATGACACGGCTCACTGCGAATAAACCGTTTCATACAATTAGATTTTTTGTTTCGCAGTGATGTTATTAAGTTATTAACATTATAACATATTTTTGAATTTTGGTGAAATGTGGCATGAGCCTGATTAATAGTTCAGGTCAATCATGCAGTCTTTCAGATTCTTCAATTCTTTCCGGATAAGGTTTTTATCATCTTCAGAGATGTTCAGCTTTTTTGTTTTCAGAAGAGACTTGATCAGGGTTTTTATGATTTTGGTTGTCCTTTGGGTGGGGGAGTCTGAGACTTTTTTTAACCCCTTCTTCTTCAGATTCCGGATATCGTCACTGTGTAATTTCTGGTTAACGGCCTGAAGAAAAAGAGCCTCCATCTTTTCCGGCGAGTCTTGCCGGGCGATTTCAATCAGGGTTCTTTTGGAAATATCCGCGCGCGGATATTTTTCTTTTAGGCTGTCTGGAAGCCTGTTTAAGCTCAATATCTGAGAAATTGTATTCTGTTTTTTCCCGATAATTTTTGCCAATTGAACCTGGGTGTAACCGTATTCATGAATCATCCGTTCAAAGGCTTCGGCCTCTTCAAGGGGAAGCAGGTTTTCCCGTTGAAGATTTTCAATAATGGCAATCTCCGCAGGTTTGACATTCTTTCTGATAATGGCGGAAATTTCGGAAAGCCCCGTCATTTTCGTTGCCCGGTAGCGCCGTTCACCTGAAATGATAATGAATTGATTGTGCTCGTCCTTTCTCACAATAATTGGCTGTAAAACTCCATGTTCCTTAATGGAATCGGCCAAATCCTGTAATGCCTCTGGGTCAAATACCTTTCTTGGCTGGTTCGGGTCAGGGGAGATGTCTTCAATGGGAATGCTTCTGAATTCGCCATCCTCGTAATAATCCTTATCAAAAAGGGCGTTTTTGATTTTGTCCGTATTCGACGTGATTTTTGAATTGGATGAATGGGTGTGATTCAATTTGATCATAGATTTATAATTTCATTTGTTAAACTGATATAATCTTCAACGGATTTCGTGGGCTTTGTCTCCATGGCTAAAAGGGGAATGTCAGAATATTGTGTTTTCTTGAAATCAGAACTTTTGCGGATTTGGGTATTCAGAATTAAATGCCGGACCTCTTCCAGGTCTTTTATCACAAGCTCCGGAACGACTTTTTCCCTCAAGTCTATGGCGTTTAAAAGAATGCGAAGGGAGTTATCCAATGAAAAATGAGGATCAACACTTTTGATGGATTGAAGGGAATTTAAAAGATCATTGAATCCGTAAAGGGAATATCGATCCATGATGATCGGAACAAGAATCAGATCCGCAACCACCATGGCATTGAGGGTCAACGTGCTGAGTGTGGGACGGCAATCAATGATGATGTAATCATAATCAAGATCCCGAAGGGCTCTTTTTAACCGTTCTTCACGGTATGTTGCCTGTAAAAGCAGTTGTTCCGCCCGGTCCAGATGGCTATTGGTGGGTATCAGATCCAGGTTTTTAATCTTGGTTTTAATGATGGCACTTTCGGCCCGAACCCTGTCCATCAAAACATCATGAATGCCATACTGGATTTCTTCAGGGATAATTCCGAAGTTGAATGTTGTGTTTGCCTGCGGGTCTAGGTCGATGAGCAGGACACGTTTGTTACCGGTGATGGCAAGGCCACCACTGAGATTGATGGATATCGTTGTTTTACCAACCCCTCCTTTTTGGTTGATGACCGCTATGGTTTTTTTCATATCTATGATATTTATAATTATTATAGATAATTATAGCATAAATTGATACTTTTAGATAATTTGATCAGATTAGAAGGGGGCGTATAAAAATAATCAATGGGTTGATTGAATATATATAGATAGTTTAAGCTTGGCTCTATAAAATTATTGCAGGATCATTTGACCGATGAGAAAAAAATGGTGTTTTAAGCTTTATTGTGAACCGTATTTTTTTATTTCTAAAAGATAGTGCGACTCCATGCAATATGGAATCGCACTATCTTTGTTATCCTTTTATATCCTTTGGGTCATTTCCATAGCTCCACTTGTCTCTAATTTGACCATTATCTCCCCTGTGGATTGAAAGTTCCCCTTTGGACTTTTTCGCAAGGTCTCTTGTTTTATCGATAACTTCTTTTTGGTTATCTCCAACAACGCTTGCCCTGTTACTATTATCCTTTTTCCCATTCCATCTTCCGTTTTTATCTTTGAATACTGAATAGTTATCGTTCATTTGTAGCTCCTATTTATATTTATGGAATATGAAGTTTCTGTAAAAAAACTATTTTTCTGTTCCCAGGAAAATAGCAAAACCCGGTTTCTTAAACATAATAATCGTCATTTCGTGCTATTCGTAAACAGGAATCCGCCACGCTTTGTAGCCATGATCCCTTGCATAGTCACGAGTACCATCTTTACGTGTTATCCATGTACGGAAGATGTAATACTTAGGACGACGATTATCTTGGCCTATCTTTACCATAACAATCACCTTAGATACCGGAAAGTTATTGACAAACTTGGCCATGGAAGCTATAAATAAGCATATTTGATTATTCCATGTAGCGGACCATTTTTTGCAGAATTACAAAAAATTTGCAAAAAAGAAAATTTCCGGATTTTCTATTTTGCCCGCCATGCTGTGAAAAGAGTTTATTAGCTGATTCGCTTTTCACAACCGAATTCTTAAAAAGCCTTTTGGTGTTAGAGCACCAGAAGGCTTTTTTTATGGACCAGGGTATTTACATCCGGCGATCCGTTCAAATTCTTCAATATCGTTTAAGGGCTGAGGAGCTTCTTTACATTTGTCCCAATCCTCCAATACCGTCCGGAAATTTTCATTCCACACTAAAAAACCCATATTAATCCATTTATTTAACAAATATAATGGGCTCATATTGGGCTTATCAAACTGTTGAAAAATAAAATCTTTTAAGCCTTTATCAACAGTTGTTATGTAATAATCATGAGAGGCGACACACGCAGCAATTTTTTGATCTACCCTGCTCAAATCGAAAACTTTGTCGGTCTCAGTGTTAATCGTTCCACGTTGAATTATACTTTGGATAACTTTATATGTTATGAGATACTTACCGTTAATGATTTTCGATTCTGGAATGGCCTTTATCTTGTCTTTGTACTTATCCCTCCATGGATACTTTGATTTAAATCTCGTTGTTCGATAAATCTCATGGATAACGTCATTGGTAGTTACGCATTCATATTTCTCATCAATAAACATATCAGGCACAATTCGAATCAGCATTAGAACGCTACAAGTATCACATAGAATATGCATTTATAAAATCAGTCCTTTACTTTCAACAATTCGTTCCGCAATTCCTTTCCATCTACACCATTATCAAGTCCTAATAGTTCAGCAAGCTTCCTATCAGTTATGTTATCAATTTGGCCCGCTAATGAACTTACAAAAAGAGGGCTAAGCTTGTTCAATCTTTCTACAAAATTACGGGGATCACTATCACTGAAAAGAATATCGCCTATCAAAGGAAACTCTTTCTTTAAATTTGTGTCTGCCCCACCAACATTCAATTTAAAATTATGATTTATTTTTTTTATAGACTCAACAATCCCGAAAAGTGAGTGTTTATTATCTTTTGAAAACAATTTGAGTGTATTAATTTGAGCGCCTATCGTCTGCCCATCAATGTGTTTATATATTTTGTCCACATATACATCCGGGAACTGAGTAAAATTTGCAACCATATCGCAAAATTTTTCTTCTTCGTTGCTGTAAAATCCATCAACCGGAACCTCGTCACGTATCGCATGAACAGATTCATGAATTAACTGAAATATCAAATCAATAACATTTGTTGAGTTATTCACAAAAACAACTCGATGCCCATGTATCTTCGTATAGAAAGCATAACTTTTTATTTTTTCAGGGAAGTATCGAAAAATTATTTTAATTCCCAAGTGTTTCATAAGCGAAAAAGCTTCTTGATAATCTATTGGTATCCCATCTTGTACATTGACAAAATTTCGTAGATCCTTGGCAATTTTTAATGCAGATTTCTCATTAATCTCCGTAACTCTCACAACTGGAACTAAGTTGTTCTCTGGGCAATTTCTAAAAAAATTCTCATACTCCTTTGCTAATTCCAAGGCATCAGCGTCCATAATGGCATTCACTTTGGCCGATCTACGAGTTCTATGTGCTGGCAAAGAAATTGAATCCGATGCTTCTTTTGAAAAAAATTCAATCGGGTCAACACCTAATATTGACGATAACCCAACAAGATGATTCCCTTTAGGAACTTGACCCTTAATCCAATCATTTACCGTCTGACGAGAAACTTGTAGGAGACGAGCGACCTCAGCAATTGATATCTTCTTGCTTTTCGCCATAATCTTTATGTTTTCACCTAACCAGTCCATAATCTTCCTCCCGACTTTCCACCTCTATTATAAGTACCAAATTCAATATGTCAAATTATAACGTAAAGTTTTTTTTATATCATGTAAATTAATCTTTACACTTTTAATAAATTTAAATCAATATAAATTATTTATTGCGTAAAGCAATTCAAATATTGTCTTTCTTATGCATTTCATACTAAGTTTTCTTTACAGAATATATCAATTTATTAAAGATGAACAATCCATGAAGGCTTTTTTAACAAATCATTTAATGATTCTGGGGAAAGAATGGGGAAAGAAAATAAAAAAACAGGCCGAAAATGGCCTAAAATCCTCCAAAATAAACCAATGGGAAAATATATATTTTTCAGTGCGTTATATTAAAATCAGCGGTTTATAAAAACTATCCAGGTCTGACTCTTAATCAGTAGGTCCTGGGTTCGAAACCCCGGCAGCCCACCATGAAAATATAAGGGATTTCAAGTCATTAAACTTGAAATCCCTTTTTTTTATACCTTGGCAAAATATCGCAAAATGATCAAAATGCAGGAAGTGTTTTTGATAATTTTTCCCCCCCATATTTTTTATACAGATCTGGTTCATTGAAAAAGATCAGGACAAAGCTTTACCGCTTTATCCATTGACGGATTTTTATCCTCGAAAGAATGAGGCTTTAGAGAAAGGCTATTTACAAGGTCGCTATGGTGCCTTGCCTAATTTTGGCGAATTGAGGCTCTGATGGGTTCTGATGAGTGGAAACAGGAAGGAAAAACAAGAATCCCCTTTTATTTTTCTCTTCCGCACAGACAGCCCTTCGCCTTCGCGGGCCTTTGGCAAACCATCCAAAAGGAAGACGGCTCATCCACCGGCGAGTGATGATGAAATCAATAATCAAGATTTGACCTGAGCCCCAGAAAAGCCTTGATATATCAAGGATAAAGATTTGACACTGAACTGAACCAAACACCCGCTTGACTTGTACGGCTTAATGCCGTATTATTTTTTTATCAGGAGGTGAATTATGCGATCAACAACACCATCAACTGCAAGGCTTGAAGCGCGTATCAGCAAAGAACTTCACGCGACTCTGAAAAGAGCTGCCGAGCTTCAGAACAGGACCATGACTGATTTCATCATCACGGCTGTCCAGGAAGCGGCCTTACACGCCATTGAGCAGGCGGAAATGATCCGGCTGTCCATGGCCGATCAGGAGAACTTTGCCCAGGCATTGATTACTCCACCCAAAGCCACGGACGCTTTGGAACGCGCGTTTTCCCGTCATAGCAAACTGGTCAGCGCCGAATGAGCAACAAACCTTTTCGTGTGGTTCCATTCAACCCATCCTTTGACAGAAATACGTTCAATTGCGGGACTGAAGCCCTGGATTATTACTTCCGGGACCAGCTTTCACAGGATATCCGGCGCCGGGTGGCCGCTTGCTTTATCGCTCTTTCAAATGATGACCGGGTTGCCGGTTACTACACATTAGCCTCATCAAGCGTATTTATAGGAGACCTGCCGGAAAAAATTAAAAAGAAACTCCCGCGTTATCCTTCCGTTCCCGTGGTCCGAATGGGACGGCTTGCAATCGATCAAGCATTCAAGGGGCAAGGCTTGGGTGGTGCATTGCTTGCAGATGCGCTCACACGGGTGGTTCGCTCCGAAATTGCTGCATATGCTCTGGTGGTGGACGCCAAAGACAATACAGCCGCAGATTTTTATCGGCACCATGGTTTTATGATGACAGCCCGGGATGATTTGACGTTGTTTCTGCCTCTGGCAACGGCTCAGGAGTTGGAGGTTAAACATGAAAAAGAAAAGAAGAATACTTAAGTACCTGAAGCCATTGCGCATTACTGCGATAATGAAAGATTTCAACTGGTTGAAGGAAGAAACAAAACTCAGCAAATCAAACCTTTTGAAATCAATTATTCTTTTAATCAATGACGATATCAACAACAAGAAATATCCAAAGAATATCGAAAAACTGAAGGATCTTTCTATTTTGATTTAATATGGGGCGGGCTTTTACAGGAAATAATTTGGGAAATAATGGGTAAAGAAAATTCAAAAATAAGCCGAAAATGTCCTAAAATCCTCCAAAATGGACCAACTGGGAATTATATATTTTTCAGTATTTTATATTATAATCAGCGATTTATAAAAACTATCCTGGTCTGATTCTTCCACCTCAAGTACTTATTTTCTATCGAAGCTGGGCAAGTTCAGCTTGGAGGTCTTCCGGTCTGGGTAGATATTGTGGATGACTTCTTTTTGATACGACGAGTTTAAAAAATCATCATACCTCCCTCAATTCCCGAACTGCTGTCTGAACCTTGCCATGCCTGTACCGAAGATTATGCTTCCCAGAACGGTCATGGAAAGAATCTGAGTCCAGAGAAGATCAAGCCCGGCACCTTTGAGGAAAATGGCGAAACCTGTGTCGATGTAATAATGAAGGGGAGAAATGTACATGAAGACTTTCATCCACAGGGGCATGGCTTCAGGTGGGGTCCAGGCACCTGAAAGAAACAGCATGGGGATGAAAATGAAAATAGTCATCATGCCCATCTGGGCCATGTTCCGGGCCAGGGTAGAGATAAGAAGCCCTAAGCCCGCTGTGGTGAACACATATAATGTGGTGACGGATAAAAAAAGGAAAAGGCTTCCTTGGATCGGGATATGGAAAACACCTTTCAAGATGAAAATAATGCTGAACAAAGCCCCGATGAGGATCACCGCCGTCATGGAAATGACTTTGGGAAACATGATCTGGAAGGGTGAAAGCGGTGATACGAGAAGCTGCTCAACGGTTCCTCGCTCCTTTTCACGGACCATGGCCGCTGCGGGAAGAACAATGGCAAGCAGGGTGATGATGGTTAAAAGTTCTGATATGCCCATGAACCAGGCGTCGTTCTGGTTCGGGTTGAACCACACCCGGTGCTGGCCGTTGATCACCGGGACGTTCACCATGCTGCCTCCGGTGAGACCCAATCGCTTTATGGCGGTTTCAAGGCCGAATGTTCCGGAGATCTGTTCGGCGTAGCTTGAGGCAAGAAAGCCCAGCACCGAATTGGTGGTGTCCACCTGCATCTGGATGCTGGTTTTCGCCCCGGAAATCAGTGATTTCTGGAAGGATGGGGGGATGTCGAAAAAAACCATGGCGTCGCCCGAGTCCAGAAGCCGGTTGGAATCGCTTTCATGCTCCGCCTCGGCGATGATCCTGAAATCCGGGGCTTTGAACCGGCTGATCAGTTCGCGGGACATGGCGCTTTTGTCATGATCCAGAAAATAAACAGCGGCCTCTTTCAACTGAAGGCTCACTCCGGAAGACGCCAGATAAATGTCTGCCGTAAAGGTGTAGACGATGAACACGATCAGGATACCATCACGCATCAGTTGGATGATCTCCTTGACAGTCAAGGCGTGGAGTCTTCGAAACCAGGTCAGAGTATTTTCTCCGATAAGTTTCATGAGTGTGTCCTTTTATGAAAGAAAAGATAGCCCAGGGTCATGAGGACAGCAGCATAGATTGCCAGAATGACCAGGTCCTTCCAGAAATAAGCGAAACCCACACCTTTCATAAAGCAGGACATGACAATGTTGGTGTAATACATGGCCGGAAGAAAATGGGCGAATATCTGGGCACTTTGGGTCAACGACGGAATGGGGATGAGCACCCCCGAGTACAGAACCGACGGAATAAGGGTCGTCACAGCGGTGACCAGCATGGCCGCAGTCTGGGTTTTCACGAACACGGATGCGAGAAGGCCCATGCCGGTGGTGCAGATCACGTAAACCAGGGTGGACGCTAAGAATACGAAAAAATTTCCTTTGAACGGTGCTCCGAAAACCACGTTGGCAAAAAAGAAAAGAACCAGGGCGTTCACCGAGGACACAGCGATATAAGGTGACAGTTTGCCAAGAAGGAATTCGGCCCGGCTCACCGTGGATACGTATATATTGTAAATGGAGCCGGTTTCCTTTTCCCGGACAACACCAAGGGCTGTGAAAAAAGGGGATGAGGCGATAAGCACCAGCATGATCAGTTTAGGGGCCAGAGACCAGATACTGATCATGCTTTGGTTGTAGAGGTACCTCGTTTGAAGGGTTATGGGGCGAAGCAGGTCGGCGGCCCGGTGAAGAGGAATTCCCTTTTTCTTTGATACGAGTGAGGCGAGACCTTCCATGCTGGCCGCGCTGTTGATGGCAATGACATAACCTTTGGTGGTCTGAGCCCTGTAGGGAAAGGTTCCGTCCATGAGTGTCTGAACGGATACGGCCCGGCCAGCCACTCTGTTTTTCTCGAAATCTGGCGGAATGATGATGGCGGCCCGGATCTGGTTAGCCGTAAGCATTCTGTCCAGCTGACGTTCGTGGCGAGTGTATCCCAGAAAATGAAAGTACCTGGACCCGATGAAACGGTAAGCGTAATCACGACTTGTGGCGGTTTTATCGTAATCCACAATGGTGAACGGTATTTTTTCCACATCCAGAGAAAGGCCATAACCCAGAAGCACCATCATCACCATGGGCACAATGAAAACCAGGGCAAAGAAAACTCTGTCCCTGACAATTTCCAGCCATTCTTTTTCAGCTACGGCTTTGATGCGTCCGATATTCACGGCTGATACCTCCGTTGACGATTGCATTCCCCTTTTTCCAGCCCTAAAACCCGGCTCACAAACACATCTTCCATGGAAAGCGGCTTTTCACAGGATCCTGTCATGGTCACGCCGCCAGCTTTTAAAATGGCTTCGATCTGCCGTTCAGATCCGGCTCTGTCCTTTGAAAGTACGTGGATTTTCTTTCCGTAAAGGGCCGCTCCGGAAAATCCATTTTTTTCGAGCAGTTCCATGGCCAGAAGGGCATTGTCCGACGACACCTCAAGAAGCCCACCCGCATCAGCTTCCAGCGCCTCTTTCATGCGCCGTGGCGTTGAATCCGCCACTACACGGCCAGCGAACATTAAAGCCAGGTGATCACAGTGTTCGGCTTCGCTCATATAATGGGTGGTGATAAGGATGGCGGTCCGTTCTTCCCGTGAAAGCCGGTAAAAGGTTTCCCATAGCTGACGGCGTCCCAGTGGGTCCACGCCGGATGTGGGTTCGTCGAGAAAAAGAACCTGGGGCCGGTGAACAAGAGCACAGCCCAGAGCCAGCCGCTGCCTCAACCCCATGGGAAGGCCACCTGCAAGATTCCTCTGGTAGTCTTCTAGTCCGGCCATGTCCACCACCCAAGCTGTCCGCTCGCCTGCTGTCCGTCGGTCGAGGCCGTAGATTCCGGCGTAAAGCCTGATATTTTCCAAAACCGTCAGATCCGTGTACAAGGAAAAGGCCTGGGACATGTAGCCGATCCGTTCTTTGATAGCTTTTCCGGCATTTCGCATGTCCGCACCGGCGACCTGCCCTTCGCCTTCGGTGGGTCTGAGAATGCCGGTGAGCATTTTGATCACGGTGGTCTTGCCTGCCCCGTTGGCTCCAAGAAGGCCGAATATCTCGCCGTAGGGTACTTTGAAACTGACATTGTCAACGGCCTTGAACTCAGCAAAACAACGCCCCAGCCCCGACGCCTCAATAGCCGTTTCAGGCTTTGATGTCGCGGTTTCCGGCTTGGCTGAAATGGCCTCATGATCTGAACGGGCCGGGGCGTCATCGGTTGCGATGAGCTGGAGGAACACATCTTCAAGCTCTGGTTCGCCAGTCTCCATCTCGTGGATCGTCACGCCGTTTAGAACATTTTTCAAAACAGAACCGGCGCTTTTTACCGTTTCTCCTTTTAAAAAAACACGGAGTCTGGATCCAAGGGCTTCCACCTGTCCGAATCGGTCTTTGAGAAGTGTAAGGGCTTTAACCGCAGGTTCGGCAACAATGCTTGCCATGATTCCAGGGGCAAAGGCCGTGACCGATTCCGGTTCGCCACCTGCAAGGATCTGGCCTTCGTGCATCAGGGAAACCCGGTGAAAACGGCTGGCCTCTTCCATGTAGGCCGTGGACACTAACGCCGTCATGCCCCGTTCACGGATCAGTCGGGCGAGAATGGCCCAGAAATCCCTCCGTGAAACCGGGTCCACGCCGGTGGTGGGTTCGTCCAGAATGATCAGGTCCGGCTCGTGGATCAGGCTGCATATCAGTCCGAGTTTTTGTTTCATGCCGCCGGACAGATTTTTCATGGGACGGGCTTTGAACGAATCAAGACGGGTAAGCTGGAGAAGGTTTTCTCGTCTATCAGCCAGAATGTTTTCCGGTACAAGTCGCAATCGTGCGAAAAATCGGATGTTTTCTTCCACGGAAAGCTCAGGGTAAAGGTTTAGCCCCAGGCCCTGCGGCATAAAGCCGATGCGGGGTTTGATGATTTCAGCTGTTTTTTCCGACACTACGGGCGTTCCAAAAACGGAAACGACGCCATCATCATAAGAAAGAACACCCGCCACTGCTTTCATAAGGGTGCTTTTGCCTGCTCCGTCAGGGCCAATCAGGCCATAAATCTCTCCGGGCATGATGGTAAGAGCCGCCCCATTCACGGCAACGGTCCGGCCATAGGATTTTTTGAAACCCGAAACATCCACCACCGGCTGGATTGAACACTCACCGTTCATGACGCTGCTCCCTTATCCATTTCGATTCAAGACCTTCACCAGCAACCGTCTGCTACATGGGATGAGTCAGGGGAAGGATTTCATCCCATGGGCTCAGAATGTCGGTGGGCCTGTCCGGTGTCATGTCGTGACTTGGATTCAGGTTCGAACAGACCTTATCTGTGGCTCCTAAACTCCGCCACGGAGAGTTGCTCCTGAGGTGTCGCCTCCACGGTGACAATGCAGCGGACATTCGATACCATAAATACGTATGACCATGACGAGTCTGATGCCCTGTGTGTGAGTTGACAGAATTCTTGTTTTTAGTCGTTTCCATAGCCACCTGTCTCCTTTTTTAAGTTAGGGTCTATTGGATGTTGAACACCCTCAATGTTCGATATGTCTGTTTTCTTTCACCCCCTACCACCTGGGTTCGGTCCAGGTCACCTTTTCATCCCATCGGATCACGGCGTCGGCGGGAATGCCCGGTAACACCGCGTGATCGGGGTTCGTGTCCAGATAGATTTTCACGGCATAAACCAGTTTCACCCGTTCATCGGGTGTCTGCACTTCCTTGGGCGTAAATTCAGCTTTGGCAGCGATTGTTTTCACTGTTCCGTCAAAAGGCTTGTCAGGCATGGAGTCGAGAAAAATCCTTGCTTTTTGCCCCAGTTTCAAACGGCCGATCTCCTTTTCAGGTACAAAGACCTTCAGATACAAGGAGTCCAGATCCACCAGAGTAAACAGCGGCGCACCGGCTGCCGCCACTTCGCCGGGATTTGTGATTTTCGCGGTGACAACACCTTTTTTAGGTGCTTTTACGGTCAGGTCCGTAAGTACGCTTTCGGCCTCATGAACCGCTGCTCTGGACTGTTCCGCACGTGCAGCGATGGATAAGGTTTCAGCTGTTTTCGCCTTGATTCTCTGGCTGCCGAGGCGGGCATCTTCCCGCTGTTTTTCTGCAACAACAAGGGCCGACTCTGCGCTCAACCGGTCGTTTTTAGCAGCTTCCCAGGCAAGGGCGGCCTGTTCTTCTTTCTGACGACCAATGGAACCTTCTGCAGCCAGTTCTTTGAATCGCTCTGCGTCTTTGGCCAACTGACACTCCTGGGCTTTTGCTTTTGCAAGAACGGCTCGGGCGTTGACCACAGCAGCCTGTGCTTTTTCCATCTGAAGAATTGTTTCACTTTTCAAAAGATCAAGGGCCGCATCAGACGCCTCACACCCGGCTTTTGCAGCGTTCAGTGCGGCTCTGGCCTGGTCGGTTTTCGCCTTGATCTGGCTGTCGTCCAGTTCGGCCAGGATCCTGCCTTCATCAACTGTATCGCCTTCTTCCGCATATAGGGTCTTTATCCGGCCGGGCATCTTGGTTGCCACGACCAGGGTGTCGCCCTCGATCCGTCCATTGGCGAGGATCAACCCATCGGGCATGGTTTTTCCCACCACAAAGGTCGTGTATCCGGCGTAAGCCCCTGTAGCGACCACGCAGATGGCGATGATGATCATGATCTTGTTTTTTGATATGCTGTTTTCCATAGTTTTTCTCCAGATCCGGGTTGTTAAAGATCCCCGGAAGCCCTTTTAAGCCGAAGTCCAGCCATCACCCGGTCATAAACTGCATTGACGTGGTTTGTCATGGTATTCACACGGAGTGTTTCGGCGTCCAGCACTTCCGTGTTGTTTCCGATTTCCCGGATATATCTGTTTTTCGCTATTTTAAGATTTTCTTCGGCCTGCCCCATGGCATCCCGTGTCACGAGCAACCGTTTTGCCGTTTCTTCAACATCGAGAAACGATTGTCTGACCTGAAGGCTGATCAGGGTTTCCGTTTCCCGTTTCATATTTTCCAGGGCTGCTCGTTTTTTCTCTTCGGCCCTGGCCTGATGACGGATCACCCCACCGTCAAACAGATCCCATCGCACGCCCAGCGAGCCTGTCCAGATGTTTTCGTCATCAAGAGGCGTGTTGGTCAGATGATAGAAACTCCCGCTGATCTGAACCTGGGGCAGGGCTGCGGCCCTGATGCTTTTGGCGCGGAAGGAAACAGCCCTGGCCTGATCACTCAGTTTCTTGATTTCGGAACGGTTTTCCAGAGCCCGACGGGTAACGGCGTCGAGATCTCTGGGATTTTTATCAGGAGAGGCGGCTCCGAAATCCATCTCCGATGCCGGATCATCAAGAAGAACGTCGCTATCAAGCTGTCGCCCAACCTGCCGGTTGTATGCGGCACGGGCCAGAGCCAGAGCGTTTTCCACTTTGATAGCCGTCTGGCGGGCATCGGCCAGAGCCACATGAACCGCGAGTACGTCGTTTTTCGGAACCAGCCCTTTACTGTAATAATTCTCCACATCGATTGCATGAGCACTCAAGGCTGTGACGTTGCTTTTAGCCACGACGAGGCTATGTTCAGCCCGGAGAACAGTCACATAGGCTTCGGCGGTTTTAAGCTTGATGTCCTGGATGGTTTTGAGCTGATCCGACCGTCCGGCCTCCATGGCCGCTTCAGCTCCATGTACAGCATGGCTGATCCTGAAGCTGGTGAAAACAGGAACAGAAACGGTGATGTCGGACATGAGAACCCGGTCATCTTCCAGCATGGGAAGATTTAGGGTCGGAAGCAGCGGTGAAAGGGACACCGATGTTGCCGGGATCGTGTCGAATATCGTGTACGATGCTTCGCCTGTAATCGATGGCAGACGAAGGGCCTTTGCTGCTGAAAGGGTTTCTTCCGCAGCCGCCACTGAATCATTTGCCGATTTCAGGCAATAGTCTTGTTCAAGGGCCGCCTTGAACGCCGCATCAAGGTTTTCCGAAAGGGCGAAGTCCGGATATCCTGCATTCAAAATCGTCAGAATCAGCCCCCCGACTATAAGGTGGGTTATGTTGTTCTGCCTGCTTCTGGAGTGGTGTTTCATGTGGTTCATGGTGGCAGTCCCCGCATTTTTATGGATCCAATCGACCAAGCGTTTTTTCAAAGCATAGGCTGTGCCATGGATAGACAATAAGGTTTTAGCCTTTTATTCCAGTACGATAAAATAGGTCAGACGGACACGTGAACCTTTTTTAACCGCAGAAGGTGTCAGGGTGTTTTACGCCCTGTAAACCCTTGAATGCATGGCTGTCAGTCCTTTTATCATGGACATGAAGAAACTGATTAATTACCAAACGGATAGGGCCTTGCACGAAAGGCCAAACGCGACATCCCACATAAAAAACATTGTCGTTCTGTATGAAAGAGTTGATTGACGTGAAGTGGATGATGGTGGAGGAACAAATGGAGAACCAGTGATGAGAGGGAAAGAGAATAAACTTGGTATTCGTAATGGGTTACGCTACAGCTCCACTCATCCTACAATTTTTGCTGAACAACAGGATAGTATGCAGAGCGTAACCCATCAAAACACCGTTCCTTTAAAAGCGGCTAACGTTTCCAGATCCCCATGCTTTCCGCATCAGCTATCAACTCTTCGCGAAAACAGGGATGGGCGATGCCGATAAGGGCTTCGGCTCGCTCCCGGGTGGATTTGCCTTTCAACTGGACAATGCCAAATTCCGTGGCCACATAATGAACCATGGAGCGGGGCACGGTGACGATGGTCCCAGGCTTAAGCGTGGGAACAATTCTGGATTTTTTCTGACCCTGTTTATCTGTATAAGTGGAGGGAAGGGAGATGATACCTTTGCCGCCACGGGAATAAAAAGCTCCCATGATGAAATCAAGCTGGCCGCCGGTTCCTGAAATATGGCGGGGCCCAACGGATTCGGAGGCCACCTGGCTGAACAGGTCCACTTCAAGTGCGCTGTTGATGGCCACAACTTTGGGGTTAAGTGCGATAATGCGGGGATCGTTGATGTAGTTTACCGGATAAGATGCGCAGACCGGGTTGTCGTCGAGAAAATCATAGAGTTTCCGGGTGCCCATGGCAAAGGTGTAGGCCATTTTGTACTTGTCTATCACTTTTCTGGCTCCGGTGATGCGGCCTTTTTCGTATAGGTCAACGCAGGAATCTACCATCATCTCTGTGTGAAGACCCAGGTCTTTCAGATCGCTGTCCGCGATCATATCACCGATCACGTTGGGCAGACCTCCAATGCCCAGTTGGAGGCAGCATCCGTCTTCAATCTCCTTCATCAGATGTTTTGCAATCAGAATATCTGTTTCCGTTGGTTTTGTCGGAGGAACCTCAAGAAGCGGAGAATTGCACCCTTCAACAACATGGGTGACACGTGAAATATGGATGGACTCCTGGTTCCCGCCCAGACATTTGGGGATATTGCTGTTCACTTCAATGATAATGGTCCTGGCCTTGTCCAGAACAGCCGAGCTGACGGAGTTACACATCCCGAAATTAAAGTTGCCCCTTGGTCCCATGGGGCAGGCTGGGAGAAAGATCGCATCATAATCCATATACTTTCGGATGATCCGTGGGCCCTGGTGATAGGTCAGGGGTTTATACGCACATTGCCCATTACCGTAAAGTTTTCTTGACGTTGCTCCGAAATGCCAGTCGTTAATATTCAGCTCCTTGCTGGTTTCCTCGTTCTTCGCCGCCTCGGGAATCCGGGTCGCACAGACCGATTCGATGGTGATATCTTTCAGACACTGATCTGCCATATGTACAGCCAGTGCCCGGTCCAATGTTTCGGGAAAAAGGACGAACTCACCGTAATAGATCCGGCTCCCCGACTGGATATGGCGGACAGCCTCATCGGCAGTCACGAGTTTTTCTTTGTATTCCGTATAATACGAATTTTTCATGGTGTTCCTCCCTTGTTGTTACGATCTTAAATAACGAAAGGTAATGTCAAAGCACAGGACGTGCCATGGATTAGAACCGTATTTTTTTATTTGTAATATCAGACTGATAAAATAATAATTCTGTTACAGAAACTTTTCACAGCCAAAGAAAGTGTCAGAACAGTTTACGATGTGTAAACCTTTGGATTGATAGCATTTGTTCTTGATCATGTGTTAAAAAAAGGGGTTGCTGATGATTTTAATCATATGCTGGGGGTTATCCTTAGGCGGGTGGAACCCGCCCATACCGATTGGGTATCATCTTGATTGCAACATGGAAAGAAGGATAGGGAATTCTGAATAAACATAGGAGCCGGATAAATCCGGCTCCTATGTCGTTGGGTCAAATATTATTGTCTGGTGAAGAGAGACTCTGTATCGGTAATGACCACATAGTTGCCAAATACTTTGAAGTACTTGACTTCTTCATCTTCTGTACCAACATCTATCGTCATACGGTCACCACTTGTGACAAAAGTACCTTCGGATTCTTCTTCACAATCTTCATAGTCATAGGTTCCATTCGCATAAATGGTGAGAGCCAAATCACATTCGCCGTTCTCCTGAAACCAGGCTCCAACAATTCCAGTACCTGATCCGTCTCTTTCATAAATGTCTTCTTCGTCAGTTATGGACAGTTTTCCTGTGGACGTTATAAAATAATAAAGAGGAATTTCGACACCCGTGGGAATCTCTTCAAGGTCAGAAGAATAGGTTAAATAGATATAGAGAAGGCCATTGGCTATTTCCCAGGTTCCAGAAGCGTCAACTTCCGAATCGCCACCAATCTCACAATTACTGTATTCTGAAATATCGAAGGAGCCATCTTCGGAAATGATTAAATCAGCCGATTCAATACAATTACCGTCATCATAGCTGTTGCTCCATGTTCCAATGATCGGATTCAAATCATCATCGCTACTGCATCCCGTCAAACATACGATACATGAAATAACAATGATCGCCAAAAAAGTTCTGAAATTTTTCATAAAAGTCTCCTCATTTCAAATGTTGATAATAATTAGGGTCGTTAATACAACAGGTGTAATCATAATACTGATCATAAGTTCCATGGCTTTCTGAATGCATGAGGTAGTGTTATTAATTTGAGGTCATAATGTATCATTCATAAACATGCCATGTCAACGATATGCCTTCTAAGGAAGCGTCAGGGCAAAACATGAATTATCATACTGAATTTATTTTGAAATAATTCAATTTTGCAACAAATCGGATTTACACACTTCCTTTCAGGTATGTGGCCACCCGTGGCCTGGGAGGCTTTTTACGACTATGCTACCTTTTTTTCTGTCCAGGCTTCTGTACTGAATGGCTTCGGAAACATGAACGGGCCGGATCGTCTCCTCTCCTGATAAATCGGCAATAGTCCGGGAGATTTTAATCACCCGATTGTATGCTCTGGCCGAAAGACCGAGACGGGCTATGGCCTGCTCCAGAAGGGACAGACAGTCGGAATCCATGGGACAGAATCGATTGATCATCCGGCTGGTCATCTGGGCATTGGCATAGATTCCGAGTTTTTTAAAGCGGGTCTGCTGGACGGCTCTGGCCGACGTGACACGACCTCTCACATCGGCAGATGTTTCGGAAGCCCGTCCCTTTTTGATTTCTCTAAAGGGAACAGCAGGCACATCGATATGAATGTCGATCCTGTCCAGCAAAGGGCCTGAAAGTCTTGATTTGTAGCGGTCAATCTGGGCCGGTGAACAGGTGCATGCGTGGATGGTGTCGGTCATGTATCCGCAGGGGCAGGGGTTCATGGCGGCGATTAAACTGAAGGATGACGGGAACGTCAACGTGGACGCGGCCCTTGAAATGGTAACCCGCCTGTCTTCAAGGGGCTGACGCAGCACTTCGAGAACATGCTTTTTGAATTCCGGGAATTCATCGAGAAACAGCACGCCGTTGTGAGCAAGACTCACTTCGCCGGGCCTAGGATGATGGCCGCCTCCGATAAGCCCTGCATCGGAAATGGTGTGGTGCGGAGCTCTAAACGGTCGCCGTGTTATCAGCGTCTGGTCTTTGGCAAGCAGACCGGCCACGGAATAAATCTTTGTGGTTTCGATGGCTTCTTCAAAAGACAACGGTGGAAGAATGGATGAAAAACTCCGGGCCAGCATGGTTTTTCCCGAGCCGGGTGGGCCGGACATCAGCACGTTGTGACCACCTGCCGCTGATATTTCCAACGCCCGTTTCACATGTTCCTGGCCCATGATTTCCGAGAAATCCGTTTCATGATGCCCATCGTCCCGGAACAGGGCGTTGATGTCTGTTGCTTCGTTGTCAAGGTGGACGTCGCCCAGAATAAATCCAAGCACCTGGGAAAGATTTCGTGCCGGATAAACGGAAAGACCTTGCACAACCGATGTTTCACGTCTGTTTTCATACGGAACCACAATGCCTTTGTAACCGGCCTCGCGTGCGGCCATAGCCATGGGCAACGAGCCTTTTACGGGTTTGAGTCGTCCGTCAAGGGAAAGCTCGCCGAAAAAAAGATAAGGGAGAACAGCGTCCTGGGGAGCTGCGCCTGTTGCCACTAGAATAGCCATGGCCATGGGAAGGTCAAAGGCAGTGCCGTCTTTTTTTACATCGGCCGGGGCCAGGTTGACGGTGATCTTATCATCCGGAAACGTATAGCCGGAGTTTTTGATGGCGGCCCTGACCCGTTCACGGCTTTCTTTGACCGCAGCATCAGGCAGACCCACAGTGGTGAATGCCGGAAGTCCGTAACGAATATCCACCTCCACATCAACAATGGAGCCGTCGATTCCTTCGACGGCGCAGCTTGAAATACGGGATAGCAAGGGTTCTTCCTCCAGGATCTTTCAGGTATTCATTTACAGATACGTCACGGGCGGGTTTGGAACCCGCCCGTGACAAGGCATGTCTTATGAATCAAATAGCGGTTGAAAGCCCTGTTGCTATAGCAGATCAATGATAAAGGAACAATCCTTTTGTGTTTTGCAATTTTCCATGTTTCATGTATAATCTCGCGTTAACTCAATGAACCAAGACCGAATTTGTATGTCAACGTATTGAATATGATTGCCATCGACGCATCCAGCCGGAGTGAAACGCTCCTGACGGCGTTGATGATTGATCTGATAAAGGGAAAGGCTCAGCAGTTTATGGAACATACGCCGCAATTCACACGTCAGAGAACTTTAGCAAAAGCAGTATCCTGCAAAGGCGTGGGCGTTCATTCGGGCATCACCGTCGACCTTTCCATCAAACCGGCGCCCGCCAACCACGGCATCAAGTTTATTCGGAAAGATCTGCCGGACAGCCCGGCCATCAGCGCCATTTTCAATAATGTGGTAGACACCAGTCTTGCCACCGTTATTGGGAATGAAGGAGCCATCGTCTCCACCATCGAGCATCTTATGGCCAGTTTTTTCGGTCTTTCCATCGACAATGCCGTGGTGGAACTGTCCGGTTATGAAATGCCCATCATGGATGGCAGTGCAGCCCAGTTTACCCGGATGATCCTTGAAGCAGGCATTCAGGAGCTTTCCAATCCCAGAACATTTATCGTAATCACAGAAGACCTCGCCATTGAGGAATTCGGCAAGATTGTTAGGGCCACTCCCCACCCTTATTTCAAACTGACCTGCAACATCGAGTTCGACCATCCGCTGATAAAAAAGCAGACTTATGTGTTCGATATGTGCGAGCGGACATTCGCGGAAGAGATCAGCATGGCCAGAACATTTGGATTCTATAAAGACGTGGAGCAGTTGAGGTTGTATGGACTGGCCAAAGGAGCCACCCTTGACACGGGAATCGCCATTGACAAGGAAAACATCCTTAACGAGGGAGGCCTGCGGTTCAGCAACGAGTTTGTCCGGCATAAACTGCTGGACTGCCTTGGGGATTTTTCCCTTCTGGGCATGCCCATTCTCGGTCACATTGAAACATTTAAATCCGGCCATGCCTTCAACCATGCTTTTCTGAAAGAGCTTTTTAACAGGAAAGACAGCTGGGAAACACAAACATTCGATGACCATCCTCTCCAGAATCCCCATAAATCAAAATCACTTGCCATTTGAAGGGGCCTCGGATATAGATGACCGTTAAACGAGGCGTTTCGGGAGTTCCGGATTAAACGTTGAAAAACGCCGGAGCCTTCTGAATTAGGGGAGCTTAAACCCGCATCACCCGTTACATCTTCATTCTGGACTCAGTCGGGGAAACGATACAACCATGAGATCACCATCTTTATATCATCCGGGAACAGGCCCATATCAGCAGCTATGCAAAATCGTCTGTTTCTTTGTCCTTATCATGCTGCTTACAGTGGCATGGACAGGGCTGGCGGCGGCTGCTCCGAACGCCAGGATCACCAATATGACGATCAACAGCACCAGTGACTCGGTTCTTCTTTATTTCGATGTGGAAAATGCGTTCAATGAAAAGCTCATCACAGCGGTGAACAGCGGACTCAACATCTCATTTTCCTTTCCCATCAATATCTATCAGGTTCGTAATCTGTGGCGTGATATTAAAATAACCCAGCTCGACCTGACAAACACCATCAAATACGACACGCTGAAAAAAGAGTACATCGTCACCCGTTCATGGAAAAGTCCCGATCCTGTTAAAGTCGATACGTTTGAAGAAGCTGCGGCCCTGATGACCCGGATTGATGGGCTGAGCCTCACTCAGGTCAAAGGACTTATAAAAGGTGAAACGTACAAAATCAAAGTCAAGGCCCGGATGAACAAGGTTGCCCGACCCAAGTATTTGAACTTTATCCTGTTTTTCCTGAATACATGGAAGCTGGAAACACGCTGGAATGCCGTAAACTTCATTTATTAATCTTTTTTAAGATTATTTAGAACCCATGGAACCTGATCCTTACAGAACAGCAGTTGAAATCCCTCTCTTAGAGAAAAAACGCCGTAAAAAGGAATTCATCCTAATCGGCGTCATTCTTGTGGCTGTTGCCGTCATTTCTTTTGTGATCACACGCACCTCTCTTTTTGGTGATGATGTGCCTGCGTCGAACACCATATTGATGTTCATCCTCATCAACATCAATATGATGCTGTTTTTGCTGCTCCTGATTCTGGTTTTAAGGAATCTCGTCAAACTTTATTACGACAGGCGCCACAAAATCATGGGGTCCAAGCTGAGGACCAAACTCCTGGTGGCGTTTATCAGCCTGACGCTTCTCCCAACCACAGTTTTGTTCTACTTTTCCATCCAGTTTATTTCCACAAGCCTGGACTTATGGTTCAATCCTCCTGTGGAAAAAGCTCTTGAAAACTCCCTGTCCATAGGACGCCAGCTTTATAGCTATGTGGAAGAACACAGCCGGTTTTTTATTGATAAAGTGGTGGATCGTGTGGACGGGAAAAACTACCTTTTACCCCAACATCGGCATGCCCTCAAAACTTACATTGAAGCAAGCCGGGCAGAAAATCATCTGGGTGCCATGGAAATTTACGATTCCAAGGGAAACCGCATTGAGTATGCCAGGGTTGATGATGTGGATCTTTTTTTGAAAAAGCCTGTGGTCGTGGACGAACTTCGCAAACCAGCGGAAGAAGGTCATGTGAGAACCTATTCCGAAATGCAGAAAGACCGGGAGTTGATCCGGTCCGTTGCTGCCATCCCATTGGGAGCCCAGGGAGAAAAGGTTCGGGGGTTTGCCGTGATTTCGGTTGCCATTCCTCTCAGCATGAGCCAGAGCGTGACGTCCGTTGTCCTAGGTTTCGAAGAATACCAGCAGATCAAGCTATATAAGAGCCCCATCCAGCTTTCATTTGTCATTTCCCTTTCCGTTGTGGGGCTGCTTGCTGTTTTCTGCGCCATATGGTTTGCTTTTTACATGGCCAAATCCATGACCATTCCCATACTGAAACTGGCGGAAGGCACACGGCGCGTGGCCGAAGGGGATTTGAGCTTCAACATCAGCATTTCTTCCGATGATGAAATCGGGTCCCTTGTGGGATCTTTTAATAAGATGACCCATGATCTCAGCATCAGCCGGGAGCAGATTGCCCTTTCGGCCCGGATGCTGAAAGAGCAGAATCAGGAGATCGAAGAACGACGTCAATACATGGAAATCGTTCTTCAAAACGTGTCTGCCGGAGTTGTATCCCTTGATCCCTGGGGCAATGTGGCCACTCTGAATAAATCGGCAGAACGCATGCTGGGCGTAAAAGCCGATCAGGTGCTCAAGAAAAATTTCAAGGAACTTCTGGACAGGCAGCAGCAGGGCAAAGCGGACGAAGTGGCTGAAAAACTGGAGTATAGCGGCACAGGGGTGGATTTTCCATTGAGCCTTACGCTGGACAACAAGCTCCGCAGTTTCATGGTCCACTCCAATGCCCTGAAAGACGACAACGGAAACCCCATCGGAGTGGTGATCGTTTTCGATGATCTGACGGAACTGGAAAAAGCCCAGAGAATCGCGGCCTGGCGTGAAGTGGCAAGACGCATCGCCCATGAGGTTAAAAACCCCCTGACCCCCATCGCCCTTTCGGCTGAACGACTGAAGCGGAGGTACTCGGCCCAGGTTAACGATCCGGTGTTCGACGAGTGCACCAGAACCATCATCGACCATGTGGATCTGATCAGGAACCTGGTGAACGCCTTTTCCACATTTGCCCGTTTTCCCATGAGCAACCCTTCGCCCTGTGATCTGCCCCTGATCATCGAAGAATCGGTTTCCCTTTACCGGGAAAGTCACGACCATGTCTCCTTCGAGATCATCCGTGAAACGGAAATACCGCTCCTGAATCTGGACAGACAGCAGATCAAGCAAGCCATGATCAACCTTCTGGACAACGCCATCGCCGCCTTGCTGAACAACGGAGAAATCCGGATCACCATGAATCACAACAAGAGCAAGAACATCGTGCTTCTTGATGTTGCTGACAACGGCCCGGGTATTTCCGACTCCATTAAAGCCAGGCTGTTTGAACCCTATTTCTCAACAAAAAAATCCGGAACGGGCCTTGGGCTTGCCATTGTCAACTCCATTGTCGCCGACCATAACGGAAGTATCCGGGTGCTCGACAATATACCCACGGGGGCCCGGTTTGTCATCGAGTTTCCGGCATAACTTAGACCATTCCACTGACAAGAACAAAAAGGAGTCTCCATGTTTCCAACCCTTTTGATCGTTGATGACGAACCCTTTATCATCAGCACACTGAAAGGTCTGCTCACCGATGAGGGATTCGAAGTCCTTACAGCGCCCAACGGCTACGAATGTTTGAAAGTTATTGAGAATGAATCACCGGATCTGGTGCTTCTGGATATCTGGATGCCCGGTATTGACGGCATTGAAACCCTGAAAGAAATCAAGAAAACAAACCCCAGGCTGCCGGTGATTATGGTGTCAGGCCACGGAACCATCGAAACGGCGGTGACCGCGACCAAACACGGGGCGTTCAGTTTTATTGAAAAGCCTATCTCCATCGACAAAGTCATCGTGGCCATTAACAACGCACTGAATTTCAGACGGCTGGAAGAAGAAAACAGGTACCTGCGCACACGGATGATTTCCCAGAATTCCATTGATGGAATCAGTCCGGCCATTCAAGCTTTAAAGCAACAGGTGATTCTTTCGGCTCCCACCGATTCCTACATCCTCATCACCGGTGAAAACGGAACAGGCAAAGAGCTGGTGGCCAAAACCATTCACCAGTTCAGCAAGCGTTCGGACAAACCCATGATTACCGTGAACTGCGCGGCCATTCCGGACGAGCTGTTCGAAAGTGAGCTGTTCGGCCATGAAAAAGGGGCTTTCCCCCAGGCCACAGCAAAGAATATCGGAAAATTTGAAATCGCTGACAAGGGCACCCTTTACCTTGACGAGATCGGGGACATGAGTCTGGCCAACCAGGCCAAAATCGTTCAGGTGATCCAGGAGCAGAAGTTCACACGCTTTGGCGGCAACAGGGTTCTTGATGTGAACGTCCGCATCATCGCTTCGACAAACAAAAATCTGGAAAAGGAAATTGAAGAAGGCCGGTTCAGGGAAGATCTGTATTTCAGACTGAACGTGATCCCCATCCTTGTCCCGCCTTTGAGGGAAAGAGCAGGGGACGTTCCCATTCTCATGGCTTCTTTCTTGAAGAAATGGGCAGAAAAGACCGGCAGCACCATGAAAACTCTGGCCTTCGACACCCTGGATATTCTGGCAAAAGAGACATGGCCCGGCAATGTCCGCGAACTTAAAAATCTGGCTGAGCGCCTGGCAGTTACTGTTTCATCGGATGTTATTACAGCTTCGGATATCACCGCAACCCTCAACCGGAATACCCCAACTAAAGCCGTTCTGTGCCCTCCTTTTGATACCATCACCACACTGAAAGAAGCTTTGCACGAGTTCGAACGGATGTTTGTCCGTGAAAAAGTCGACGCCCATGGAAACGATCGGGAAAAGGCCGCAAAATCGTTGGGAATCAGTTTGAGCCATCTGAATAAGATGTTAGCTGTATGAAGAAAAAACATACTTCTCACAAATCCCAGACTGATTGGAGCCGTGTGGATAGTATGAGTGATGAGGCTATTGATTATTCTGATATCCCTGAAGTTACGCCCGAACTCTTTGCAAAAGCTATTTTGAGAAAAGGGCTGAAACCCGTAACTCGGAAAAGCCAGGTTACTTTGCGAATTGATGAAGATGTTTTGTTATGGTTTAAAAATCAGGGAACCGGCTATCAAACACGTATTAACTCGTTACTTAAGGCTTACAAAGAGGCACATAAATAAACCCGTTGGCCAACCCCTTGATGATTGATTTTCTTTAATTAATCACAAATCAAGGATTGACCCTCAGGCCACCCAACATACAAAACGAGGCTCCATTATGACGGCTTGAACCGCATGTGCCGTAAGATAGATGTGTTTGAGGAGAAAGACGAATCGGGTGAAACGTTTGAAAACGAATATATTACAGACTACTTTTACACTCCCACAGGCAAGGTAAGAAAGATCATCGCCCCCCAGAACCAGATAAAAACCTTCAAGTACGACGAACTGGACAGGCTGGTATGTGAAAATGACAATGGCAAGATAACCAGATACACCTATGACAGCAGGAACAACCAGCTAACCCTGGTTGATGCGGAATATAACACCACCCGTTTCGAGTACTACAAAAACAACCTGTTGAAATCGAAAACCATGCCCAACGGGCAGAAAGAATACTATTATTACAACGCCAACGGTCAGATCAAATATCTGGTGGATCCCAAGAAGCAGGTGGTGAAGAAACAGTATTTCGGCAACGGTGAACTTGAAAAAGAATCGTATTTCGAGGCGATCCCTGCCCTTAGTCCTTCCGTGCTGGCTGATGTGGAGAGTAAGGTGGCCGGGAAAACACCGGTGAAGGTGGTGTCCTACACCTACGACAAGGTTGGGAATCCTAAAACCTATACCGACGGGACCACATCGGGTGTGTACACCTACGACAACCTTTACAGACTGCATGATGAAACCATTAATTACGGGGCATTCAGCCTGTCCAATACCTATGACTATTACAAGAATGGTCTTCCGAAATCCCTTACAGGGCCGGACAACATCAAATACGATTACAGTTACAACAAGTTGCAGTTGACGGATGTCGCCATTCCGGGCCAGGGCACGGTGACGTTCAGCGATTACAAATGGAACAGCGCTCAGAAGATTCTGCTGCCCGGCGGCACGGAGTTCACCTATTCCTACGACGATCTCATGCGCCTCACGGGGATTTCAAGCAAGGCCGCGGGCAAGGCGGTGATGAACTATACCTATGCGTATGACAGCTTAAGCCGGATTACGGACAAGAAAACGGAACACGGGAATTACGCCTACGGCTACGATGACCACCACCGATTGACATCGGTCACGTCGCCGGTGTTCGGGAATGAATCATTCACCTATGACGATGTGGGAAACAGGAAAACATCAGGTGAAACAGCAGGAACCCATCAGTACAGCAACAATAACGAGCTTCTAAGGCTGGACGCGCTATCCGGTGCGATTCTGCCGCAGCAGTACCATTACAACACAAGCGGAAGTCTGTTAAACACCACATCTCAGAGTCCCACGTTGACGGACAAATCGTTTACCTACGATGTGACGGACAGGCTGACCAAGGTTCAAAATGCGGCCAAAACCCAGACCATTGCCGATTACAGCTACGATCCCTTTGGCCGGAGGCTGTGGAAAGAGGTGAACGGGGTCAAGACCTACTATTTCTATTCCAGCCAGGGGCTTTCCGGCGAATACAACGCTTCGGGTCAGGTGATCAAGACTTACGGATACCTGCCCGGATCGGCCTGGACCACCGATCCTCTGTTTATGAAGGTGGGGGAATCCTATTACTATTATCACAACGACCACCTGGGAACGCCGGTGAAGATGACCAGTTCAAACGGTGCTGTGGTGTGGTCTGCCAATTACAAAGCCTTTGGCGAAGCGGTGGTGGCTCCCTCAAGCACCGTTGAAAACAACCTGCGGTTTCCCGGCCAGTATTTTGATAAGGAAACGGGGCTCCATTACAACTGGAACAGGTATTACGATCCGAAAGCGGGTCGGTATATCGGGCCTGATCCGTTGGGGTTTGGGGGTGGGGATGTGAATTTGTATGCTTATAGTGTGAATAATCCGGTGATGGTTAGTGATCCAACAGGATTGTATGGCGATCCACTAAATGATTTTGCAATGATGAATATAGATATACCCGTTCCTTCTGATAATATTAACTTGCAAATCCTGTTTGATTACGCAGTAAATATTGATATTCAGGTAGGGCAACCCTCAACTGGTATGGCGCCAATAGATGTGGAATATTTTGCTGATAATCAACAAATGGGCCAAACAGGAAATTATAATATGAACGGAGAAAGGACAGTTTTGTCCTCGAATTTTAGTGACCCTGCTAACCTTCTATTAGCAGAAGTAACAATCAGTATTGATAACCGTAAGTATTCATCAACAGGAAAAACTTTAGAAGGTACAATAGTGGTAACAAGCGACGTAGGCCCTTATTATTTTTCAGGTTACACAATGGAGAATGCTAAAGCTGGTGACAAGCGTAATAAGCCCCCTATTGAGGGTGGAATTTATGAGGCTTTTGTTAGGACAGATCATAATCCTATTAGGGTTCAGCTTAAATTTGTCCCAGAACCACCACTCATAGATTATATTGCGATTCAGATACATAATGGTAGTTATCCAGCAAATTACAAGGGATGTTTCGGTGTAGGCACCGGGCATTCGACTGATTTTCTTAGTGGAACTGTAAATTCAATTAACATAATTACCAACATTATAAAATATGATGGTACTGGAAACATCAAAGTTATTGTTGGCCCAAGACCTTGATTATATTTAGCCTATATGCAGATTGCTGATGATTCAATTTATATTCAGAATTTATAGAAATGAGACTTGAATTATGATTATTAAGAAACAATTTTTTGATTTGTTTATTTTTTTCTCTATACTTGTGGGATCATGCCAATTTTCTTCTGCTTCAGAAACAATTATTTCTAATAATTGCCATGAAGCTGTCATAACATTTCTTACTCATCCAACTAAACGTACCCTTGCGGCATTATCAGTAACAAAAGATAACGACTGTTGGAACATCACAGTTCGAACACAGGAAAATGAATCATTTAATAAATATTTTAAAAAGTTGATTGAGTTGGTAGGAAATGGGAATCGATGGGCTGCCGTGTACTTAATTGAACACTTAAAGAACCTTGATGGTGGAGATTTAGAAGATTCATATATAGCTTTGGGGAAATTTTCTGATCACGAATTTGAATATTTATTATTATTTGTAAAAAATAAACAATTGCATATTGATCAGCTCACTGATGCTTTAACAATGCTCCCTCTTTCAGTAAGTGATAATCCGCAAGCCCAATTAACAATTTTATATTCAAGAATAAAAGAGGCAATTCGTGTGACTCGGAAGGATCTTATGAAGGAGAAAATACATGCATTAAAAGCAATGAATGATTTTAAGACTGAGATATTATCTAACATGCCTGTTAAGAAACGATGTTCTAAACAAGCGCGATAATGGAATTGGAGGTAACGAATGGGGTCTTTCCAATATAACACACTGTAAATAAACATGATAAGCTTATTTATACGCTGTTTTGATGGCTTAAACTGACATTTTCAAGTATGAAAATAGCATGTTAAGGAATCAAACAAAAAACGGTATCGATAAAGTAAAAAAAGAGGTTGCCGGATGGCACGTGCAAAAAGGCATTATATTCCTGGTCATGTTTGGCATATTACCCATCGCTGTCACAAAAAAGAATTTTTGCTTAAGTTTGATCGGGACCGGAGAAGATGGGTTGAATGGTTGTTTGAATCAAAAAAAAAAGATATGGGATAAGTATTCTTAATTACATGGTTACATCGAATCACATTCATCTTCTTGTGCTTGATGCGGGTGGGCAGAACGTCATACCGGACTCCATTAAACTGATGGCCGGTCGAACGGCCCAGGAATTTAATCAGCGAAAGAATCGTAAGGGCGCATTCTGGGAGGATAGATACCACGCCACCGCAGTTGAATGTGATAAGCACATGATTCTTATTTGGCCCGACCCCACACGAATGACGATGAAATTAAATGACCGGCAGATTTCATTTTACAACAGCTTACAGATGCACTAATATTTAGTGCATGGAGACATATGAACTGGCAGCCTGTATTGTCGAAAAAAGCTTTAAAACAGGTCAAATCCCTGCCTGAAAATGTTCGGGCCATTCTGTTTCAGCTTATTCGAGAAATTGAAAAGTTTGGACCCGTTCGCGGGAACTGGCCGAATTATTCAAAACTCTCAGGCGACAGACATCATTGTCACCTTAAAAAAGGAAAGCCTACATATGTTGCTGTTTGGGAAGTGTCAAAAAATGAAATTGATCTTGTGGAGGTGATCTATGCAGGTACGCACGAAAAAGCGCCTTACTGATGGGAATGCTATGGCACGGTTTATAGGGCCACAGGCCAAGATATCGGAAATAAAAAAGATAGCGCTCTCTTTGGGGCTGACAGATATGGAAGACCGTGTGGATTACCGGGAAGCTTTTCCTGAATATAAGGGTAAAGAAAATCAAACGGCTTTAAGAGCTTATCGCTTGCGTGAAGGACTGACACAGGTTCAAATAGCTGATCTTGCCGGTATTCCGCGCCGCCATATCTCGGATATGGAAAACGGGCGCAGGCCTATTGGAAAAGAGAATGCAAAAAAATTGGCGGATGTTTTGAACACGGATTACAGAATGCTGCTCTAACATGCTGCATTTCATTGGAGGAGCTGTCTTGCGTATTATCGGGGGAATGTACAAGAAAAAGAAGCTTCTGTCTGTTCCGGGCATGGATACACGGCCCACAGCAGACCGTCTTCGTGAAACCCTTTTCAACATCCTGTCCTATGATGTGCGGGAAGCGGTTGTTCTGGATCTGTTTGCCGGAACGGGCGCTCTGGGTCTTGAAGCCTTGAGCCGTGGGGCTGCATCCTGTGTTTTTATCGATAACAGCCGGGATGCCCTTTCCGTGATAAAGAAAAACTGTGACGCTTGTACGG
>JBAZWJ010000053.1:0-42384 GCA_041660385.1 Desulfobacteraceae bacterium
TTTTTTTCTACAAATTTTGTATAAATACTTATTAAAGGTCCGTAAATGCTTTTATCATCAGCTTTATCTCTATTTTTTTTAATTCTGTATTTTACGATTTTTGATATTAGTTCATTATTAAAATCCGATTTAGCAAAAATTAACGCATCAAGAATGTAACCTGGAATGACGGTCTGGAACGTAACGTGATTGCACAACATAATAGCGAACCACCCCTTTCCTTCTTGTTTTGCCATAGTTAATACACGTTTCCCATATTCGGCAACCTCGTCAGATTTTAAATCGTTTTTTGACTTTTCAATAGTGTCTTCATCCGTATAAATTTCAGGGACTAATCGTTTAACCTCATGTTCATTCCCCTCTGTAATAAAATCAACCTCAAACGTATGTTCAGCATAAAAGGGCTTAATCCACTTATTTTTATAAGAAAAATTATCGAGTCTTATTTTGCGATCAGCGCCTATTTTCTCGGCTTTGTTCGGTGTACCACTTATTGATTTATCTAAATCGGTTATGATACTGCATTTTCTTTTGATTCTGTCCTCATGAAATATTTGAGCGACATTCTCAAAACCTGTGCTTCGAATATTGATGAGGCTTATTCCCAATTCGTCTAAACTTACTCCAAAAACCTTTTTAATCATTACTGGGATAAGAATTTCTTCTGTATCACCCTCAACCAACATTACACCTTTAGCAAAAAGCAAATTACTTCGAACTGCATCAAGATATCTTTCTAATTTAAGAATATCACGAGGCTTTAATTTGGTAGCCGGTTGATATACTTCTGCATAGTTCTGTTTTTTTGCTAAAATATTCATATTTGATATTTTACTAACTTCAGAAACGTGAGTCGAATGTGTTGAATAAATTATTTGGGTTTCACTATAATCAATATTATTAAATAGAGTTTTTTGAATATGGGTATGAATATGGGCTTCGGGTTCTTCAATTAATAAAAAATTTGCATTTGTATCTTTATCTTTTTGATATTTGTGTTCTAATAATTTCAATGTCAAATAAACCAAGTTTGCGCCGCCTAAACTTAATTCATGGATTCCGCCTTCATAGTCTTCATTTGGTTCTCCAATAAATAAGTTCAATGACTGAAGTAATTTTTCAGCCTTGTCTGGTAGATTTGATTTAATAGATAATGAAGACGGTGAGTATGTTTCACCCACAGTCTCTTTAATTGTATTTTTTATATCGGTTCGTATTTTTTGAACGTCAGACAAACCCTCAATCATATTATTTAAATCTATTACTTGTTTTGATATTGGTTTAAATTCCTCTTCATTTATATCATCGCTTTGGCATTTTAATAAAAATAATAGTGGATTAGTTCTGTTGTTATGGAAGTCTGAAACCACATCTCTTAGTGCTTTAATAAATGTGAATGATATCTCATTTGAGACAGACAATTGATTTGGGACAATAATTCCAAATTTCGACCCATCTATCTCAAAACGAAATTTTACATTATCAAAATCTCCAACTAGTTCTTTATAAATATCATCATTATTAAAATCTACAGTACTTTTACCTGTAAATTTGGTTTCATAATCATCTATGGTAATATTTGACAACGCCCTTTTAAGCTCTTCAGTATCCCCTTCGTTTATTTCGGAAAGCTTTTTTCTTATTTCTGGTTTAGGCCGGAAAAATAAATTATATGTTGCTTTACTAACTTTATTATCCTGAATATTACCTGCACCATGAACAAATAAAGCCTGAATTGCCTCATCATCAGATATCTCAGAGAATTCTAAACTTATTATAATCCAATGCCCATTCCATAAACCAATATTTCTATTAAAATCATTTTCATCTAAATTGTAAGAAGATTTATAGAGGCTATCATCTAAAATTAATCGAATAGCTCTAAAAATATTGCTCTTTCCAGAACCATTCTCTCCAATAATCGTATTAATGCCTTTTTTGAATTCAAAATATGAATTCAAAAAATTGCGGTAATTCCTAATTGATACTTTTGAAATATACATGATTTTTTCTTTTTTTAAGATTTGTTTGCATAAGATAGATAAACTTATCAGTATTCTACAGTATTAAAATATCAAAAACAAATTTGGATGTTATCTTAATGATTCAAAATATAGTCGGAGAAAAAACTATAATTCTTTAAACCCTTTGATTTTCGGTTTTTCCCTAATACTGTGGCATCAATTCGTTTTTGAACATAGTCCGTAACATCTGAGAACCGATCTGTCGGTATCATGTCCCACTTTGCACCAAATTTTTTTTTGATTGATCCATAAAACACAGCATATTTAAGTGTTGCCCCTTTATCAGCTTTAGCAAATTCATGATAACGATCAATTATATGCTTAAGGTAGTTCCTTTTATTAAGGTCTGCTCCGATTGAACCAGTAGGACATGATATCTTTGGTTGAGATTTTTTTGAAGTATGGAAGTTAACAACATTTGCTATCGTTCCGTTGTTTACACTATTATTAAGGCTTACTGTATTTGGACAGCTTTGTTGTTTTGAGCTGGGATTACCCTGGAATTTTATTATTCTTTTTTGTAAAAAAACATCAGCAGTGGAAATTGTACCAGCAGTTATTTTTCCATGACAGTTTTTGCACACGTATATTAAATTCTCAGTATCATGGGGGTGTTCAATATTTCTTCCATTGATATGATGAAACTCAAGAGTTGCAACATCATTTTCACCACAAAAAGCACAAATGCCGCCAGATTCTTGAATAACCTTTTTTTGATTTCTCGCAGGTATAGCTGAAGTCTGTTTCATTTAGCTGTTCACCTATAGCATATTCATTCAGGGTCCAAAATACCATCCCCAGTAAACCGAGGATGGTATTTTTGATTTAAAGCAAGCCGTGTTGGTCTTCTATTGAGACCCGCCTTGCCTTTTGCGGTGTAGGTTTGAAGGCCAGCTCTTTTAGTGATTTAATCATGATTTCACGGTCAAAGAATATTGCCCCTTTGATCTTAAAGAATCCGGGAATAATTTCTTTGTGTGAATACACCCATTTTTTGTCTTTACGAAGAAAAGACGCGACTTCATCGACCGTGAAAAAGGGACTTTCCATAACAACCTCCGTTATGTATCCCTATCCTCACAATTAATCATCACCTTCAAATTTTTTATAGTAAGAGCAAAACCACCTCCATCTTTAAACCTACTGTATTATTCCAATACCATTAACAGAGATAACTAGAAGTTTCAACTATTTGACAGCCTTAAGTGTTCACCTCTATAGTATTAATATTGGTAATCCCCTGCCAATGATAGATCACGCATCGTTCATTTCATAAATCATTTCCGGTTCACAACTCATAAAGATTTCAATTCCACAAATATTTTCCATTTTTAACCACAATTTTCCACATCTATCCAATGACAAAACTATTTGAAATTATTTATTATTACATCATCATAAGGAGGTGCTTGCTTGGGACAATACAAAAGAAAACTGTCAAACGGCGTTCGATGGCTCTTTCGGGGTCAATATAAGAATGTCAAATACAATTCAATGGCCATCTATTCAACAAAAACTGAAGCAAAGGAGGCTGAGGCGGAAAAGCTCAAGGAGATCGAAAAAGAAATCAAGAATCCAAGGGACAAAATGACGTTGTTTGAACTCTGTTCCAATCGGCTTGATTATATCAAAGCGTCAAAGTCAAACGCTTATTACAGGGACAACCAAAGAACATTTAAAAGGTTGTTGAAGGATGTTGGCGATATCCAGCTTGATGCGATTAAACGACCAATGATTCATCAATTTCTCATAAATGAATCAAAACGTTTAAAGAAAGCTGGAAAAGGGAATTATGAGGTGAATGCTGAATTGAGATACATTCGCGCTTTATTTAATTACGCAATAAATGATCTTGAAGTCTTGGATATCAATCCAGCCAAAAAGATCGGGTTCTACCCTATCGATAAAAAACTGAAGTATGTTCCATCTGAATCAGATTTTGAATTGGTTTACCAGGAAGCTCATCCGCAACAGCAAGGACTTATCATGTTTGTTAAGGAAAGTGGTTGCAGGATATCTGAAGCGCTGAGAGCAAAAGGCTCTGATATTGATCTTCATATGGATCTATTAACGTTATGGACCAGGAAAAAGAAAAACTCAGATCTGACTCCGAGGCGGATTCCCCTTCCAGATGTTTTGCGAGAATATAAATGTGCGGATGACGAAAAGCTGTTTGATGAATGGGTAAAAAACCCAAGATTCATTGAAAAAATCTGTAAAAAAATAAAAATCAAAGTGTTCGGATGGCATGCTTACCGTCACAGGAAAGCATCCATACTTGCAAAAAACAATGTGCCCCTGGTGGAAATCATGGCCATCCTCGGACATGACAACATCGAGGTCACTCAGATCTATTTAAGGGTTCTTGGTTTTTCCAAATATTGAAAATCTTTCCCCAGATCTTTCCCCAACTAAAAAGGCTTTAGAGAAAAACTCTCTAAAGCCTTGATTTTATTGGTGGGCTGCCGGGGTTTCGAACCCAGGACCTACTGATTAAGAGTCAGTTGCTCTACCAACTGAGCTAGCAGCCCGATGAACGGTTTTGAATGCCGTTTTTTTGCGAACAAAGATCTAACAACTTGAGACCCGGTTGTCAAATCATTTCTGGCAATCAAGATGACACGTTTCCATAGAATAACCTGTGTCCGGATTGCATGGGTGTTTGACAGACCCGTTTGATCTGTGTTATCAATAACATGTCTTTAACAAACGAACCACCCAATTATATTACAAGAATAAACCGATTCCAGACAACCGCCAAGACGGTTTCCTGAACGACGATATCACTTCGAAAACAAAACCCATCACCCCGCTGACCGGAGGGAACGTATGGCTGACAAACCCGTGATCAAAATTGGCCATTTAAAAATAACCGACCATCTCATTCTGGGCGTCACGGATCTCAAACAAAAAAAAGGCATGGAGACATTCAAGTACTGCTCCTTAAAGCCGGTTCTTAAAAACGGCTGGAATGAGGTGGCTGACGATCTGTCAACAGGTGCCATCGACGGAGCCTTTATCCTCGCCCCCACAGCCATGGATATTTTCAAATCCGGTGTGGACATCAAGCTTCTCCTTTTTACACATAAATCAGGCAGTATTCTGGTTAAGAACAAAAAGGCGAACATCCAGAAAATAGAGGATTTCGCGCGCAAAGTGGTGCTTATTCCCTACCAGCTTTCCGTTCACAACATGCTGTTTCACAAGCTTCTTTCGGAAAAAGGTTTGAATCCGGGCAATACATCCAATCCTAAAGCCGATGTGTTCCTTGAAGTGGTTGCACCGTTTCAGATGCCCGATGCCATAAGATTCGACGAAGAAGGAGAAATTGCGGGATTCATCGTTGCAGAACCGTTTGGCAGTCTTGTTATTGCCAGCGGTCACGGCGAGCCGTTCTATATGTCCTATGAATTGTGGAACAAACATCCCTGCTGCGTGTTTGTTATGAGAAATGACGTCATCAAAAAGAATCCCGACGGAGTTCAGGAAATCGTCACAAGTCTTGTCAGGTCAGGTATCGCCATTGAAAACCAGCCAGACTCCGCAGCCATTATCGGCGGGAGGTTTCTGGGGCAAGATCCTGCCATTATTAAGAAAGTCCTTACTGAGCCCAAAGACCGCATCGTCACAGACGAGCTGTTCCCGATCATCGACGATCTGGCCATCATTCAGGATTATATGTTTGAGAAAATGAAGATTCTGAAAGACAAGATTGATCTTGAAAAATTCCTCGACACCCGTTTCGCAAAAGAAGCCGGGGCAAAATAGATATACATTTCAAGCGTATCCATGATGGTGTAAAGCCTAAAACCCAATCATGAGAATGAATCGATGTACTTGTATATGCCCTGTATGGTCCTGATATCCCATAGATCTTTTCCGGACAAGGTTTTAACACCTTCCTCGTTGAACCGCTGGGCAACTTCTTCAACGGAAAGTTTATCTTTCTTCTTCATCTGGATGATACGTTTCAATATCATGGATTTGTAGTTTTCATCCCCAGGCGATGCCGCTGTGGGAGGTTGTTTTTCCGGTTCGGGGGGCTTGGTAGCTTGCACTGGCTCAGGTTCATCATCTATCAATTGAGACAAATCATCCATGTCCTGAGGGGCACTGTCACCTTCCTCAAGGAGAAGGGAAAGGTCATCCATTTCCTGAACAACCTGGGTGTCACCGGGTTCAAGTAACGCTGAAAGGTCATCCATATCCTGAATAATCTGTGTGTCTTCGGGCTCAAGCAAGGCTGAAAGGTCATCCATTTCCTCGGCAGCCAAAGCATCCGAAGGTTCAAGCAGAAGTGACAGATCATCCAAGTCTTCCAGAATGGCATCCGTCTCAGCCAGATCAGGAAATATCTCTTCCTGTTGCAATTCCGGAATATCATCGTTCTCATCATGAAAGGCACCGGATGTTTCATCGAAATCAGGAATGATTACATCACTTGGCTTATCTTCTCCGAATTCGGACAACTCTTCCAGATTGTCCATGTCAAAGCCCATGTCATGAGAAAAATCTTCCAGTTCTGCCGGTGAAGGGCAAGGCATGTTTTTCACATGTTCCATCAGGGAGTTCACGGAACCTTTCACCGACATATCCTGAATGGCCGTTACCAGTTCCCGCATCACACCTGTTTTAACAAGCTCGTTTTCCGCTTGGCTTTCCATGGCGAAAGCCATCCGCTCCTGGGCCGCAGCCCGTCTTTCCTGGGCTTCAGCGATTCGGGCCTGCTGGCTGACCATTCCCGACATCAGGTCTTTCAGAGAAACGAGAACATCCTTGAGACCATCATCGTTATTTTCCGTTTTTTCCACCGGAGTCGTATTGTTCGATTGGTTTTTGATTTTTTCCTGAGCTGTATCGGATGGATTCCCTTGCATGGATTGGAGAATTCGTTCGATTTCTTGATTCTCGAATCCAGCCTGGGTGCATTTTGAAATCAGTCTGAACACATCAAGTACACTTGCCGGATACATACCTGGAGCATGTTCAAGTACTTCCGGCATCCATTCCCTGTAGCGGTTACGCCAGACATTGAGAGTTGATTCCCCAATATGGAGCCGGTGAGCAATATCTTTAAGAGTCAATGAATATGAATCGGCCATGGAGGGATCTCCTGGGTAAAAAACGGTGGAGTATTTTCGTCAATTCAGGTCCCAAAGGGGTTTTCGCCATGTAATATGTAAAAATTCTATAGGATTTAGCATCTTATGTCAAACATTGTTAACGCTAAGGCTTTGTGCTGTTTTTTTGCCAAAAATAATTAGAAATATCTTAAACCTTGATGCGTCGGATAATACACGGAATCCGACCTTTAAATTTTTAGGGCCGGGTGTAAATTCTTGATTGTATTCAATCTCTCATGGTATCTATGAAAGCTTTAATTCATAAAAAACATTCACTGAAAGGAAAAAAACTTCATGGCTGGACATGATTCGGCAAAAGCCATTTATTACGCCCTTTTCGCAAACCTCGGAATTGCTATCGCCAAAGGAATCGCGGCTTTCATAACCCGGTCGGGCAGTATGCTTGCTGAAACCATCCATTCCCTTGCGGACTGCACAAACCAGATTCTCCTGCTGTTCGGAATGAAAAGGGCCATGATCCCCGCAGATGAAAACCACCCCCTGGGGCACGGTAAGGATGTCTATTTCTGGAGCTTCATTGTAGCCATGCTTCTTTTCAGTGTGGGTGGAATGTTTTCAGTATACGAGGGAATTCATAAACTCCACCTTAACGAACCGGTTAATCAGGCATGGATAGCACTCACTGTGCTTGGATTATCCATCGTTCTCGAACTGTCGAGTCTTTACGGCGCTTTAACGGAAATAAAAAAAATCAGAGGGGATAAAAGTTTCAGCGACTGGCTGAAGACAACCCGAAGCTCAGAATTGATGGTGGTTCTGGGAGAGGATATTGCCGCTGTTCTGGGCCTTGTCGTTGCATTTGTATTCGTGGTTCTTGCCCATGTGCTTCAAAACCCTTTCTACGACGCTATGGGATCCATCGTCATCGGGGTGATTCTCCTTCTTGTTTCCTTTTTTCTTATCATCCGGATGAAAGACCTGCTCATTGGGAAATCCGCTGATCCTGAGATCCAGAACGCCATAAAAAAATACATCGAATCCAATTCCCACATCGAAGGTGTTTTAAACATCATCACGGTTCAAATCGGGCCTTACGTCATGCTGGCCGTGAAAATTAAGCTGAAAAAGGATCTGGATATAACAAATGCCTGTAACGCAATCAATAGCCTTGAAGTGGAGCTGAAACAGCGTTTCCCTGAGATCAAATGGAGTTTCATGGAGCCTGACATCATTTGATTTTGGTGGTGCCATCAAACAAGAATCTTACTATGGTGAAAAGGGAAAAACATGGACATCAAACAATTCAGATACTCGTCCGACAACATGGCGTATCTTGTTTACAATGACCAATCGGCTATAGCCATCGACCCGGGAGCTGTGGACGACATGATCGATTTCGCAGCATCGAATCATCTTAAGATTGATCGTGTGACCAATACCCACACTCACTACGATCATACGATTGGAAACAGCTCTATCCTCCATAAAACAGGGGCAGAGTTTCTGGATTGCAGGGAGTTTAATCACAACAGCACCATCAGCCTTGGCAGCGAAACCATCATGGTATTCAGAACACCGGGGCATATGGACGATTGCGTGACTTTTCAGGCCGGGAACGCTCTGATCACCGGAGATACCCTGTTTAACGGTACCGTTGGAACATGTTTTTCCGATGACATGAAAGGCTTTTTAAATTCCATTCTCTTTCTGATGACCTTTCCACCTGAAACGTTGATCTACGCTGGCCACGATTATGTGAAAGAAGCCATGACCTTTGCCCGGATCATCGAAAAGGACAACCCCGCCATTGAACGATATCTGGCCGAATACAATCCTGACCTGGTGGTATCTACCCTTGGTGATGAGCTGGAAGCCAATCCCTTTTTGAGGTTCAACGATCCACGGATGATAACCATTATGGAAGAGCGGGGACTTCCGGTTAAAACGGAACTGGACCGATGGAAATCCCTTATGGACCTCTATTAAATGATGAAACAACACTGGGATAACATGACCCATAACGATCTGTGGATGAACAAGGCCATCGCGTTTCTCGCCAGATCAAGGCAGGAACTCTGGGGAAAACACAACGAAGAGATTCTTGCCTGGTTTTTTTTAAACGGTTTTAAAAACAGTTTCATTCAAGACATGCTTCTGGGTTGGAACAAAAGGCCCAAAGAAAGGTTAGCGGAAACCTGGGGGTTTTCTACAGACGATTCCGATTCTCGGCTCACAAACGCCCAGTTCAAAGATACCAACCTGTTTTTCCCGCCCGGCATTGTCATCCCTTACGTGGTGGCCAAACACCTGGAAAAACTGATTATATACGATCATGAAAAAACCACGGGCAATCCATGCTATGTGGTTCCTGGAAGCAATGAAACGCCGGTGGTCTTTGGAAAACAATGCCAGCAAGTGGCTGTTGTGGAGAACATTGTCCACGGCTTGCTGCTGTTTCAGGAATTTCCTGACAACCTCACGGTGGTTGTTCCTGATGAATCGCCAGCCTTTGTGCCGATCCATGAGCCGGAAAAAGAATCCCAGCCCCTTGAAATCCTGTACTTTCCTGATCCGTTAAAAGATAGATTTTCGTCCACTACCGAAAACAGAGGCAGAATCGATCTGCCCCATTCAGAAAAAAAATACAGTCAGGCATCAGAGCTGGTGGACATTATTCGACATAGTTTTTTCACTGTCTGATCGAATCTGTTCACAACACGATGGGCTGTCCCACCTTTATCACTTGAAATGCATCCCCAAACGCTTTTCTGAACAGATCAAGGCTGATGTCCGAGCTGTCATGGGGAGAAAGAGCCAGCACTTTGGGGTTTACTCGTTTAACCGCCTCAATAGCCCCAAGGGTGTCATTCATATTCATTTTCTTCCAGGGGACACGATCCGTTCCCACAAGGGGCTGGATATCAATGGGACCGATCTTCAAACGGCCTCCTCCTGCCGGTAGATGAAGCCCGCCTATGATGGCATAAATCGGATCATCAAAAAGCGCCTGTGTCCGTTCGATGATTCGTTCGATGGTCTGATGACCGCATCCGATGACAAGAACAATGCCTTTTCCTTCAAGACGAAAAGCCAGTGAGTTTTCGCATGTATAGCCAAGGAGGTAGAGCGCCCTTGGAATTGTACCGATAGACACAATTCCATCAGCGATCACACAAGGGGCTTTGATTACCCGGACGTCCGACCCAGGGTTGTTTGAAGAAGGCTTCAGATCCACAGGCGAATAAACGGGAATGGACGGCAGATCCACACGGCCCCCAGAAAGGCTGAACTGGTTTGTTTTCTGTTCATGCATTCCGCCCACATGGTCAAGGTGGCAGTGGCTGAAAAAAATGAAGCTCAGATCTTCAAGACGTTTACCCAGTATCTTCATATTATGAAGGAGAGGTGAAGGATGCTCTTTTTTTGCATTTGCTCCCACATCAAGCAGCAACTGGGTGTTGTCAGCGGTGATATGGTACGATACCCCGGCTTCAGTTTTAAGATCATCACTGACAGCAAAGAAATCCACCAATGGCAGCACCGTAAGGTTTTTCACAACACCTGGCGAAGAGATTTTTTCCACTATAGACTGTGCGATTTCCCGGTCAACCCGCTTCCGGGTCACAGCCAGTTTCAAAAGAGTTTTGGCAAAAAGAAGTGCGATGACAAGTGATACTGTGAACAAAATTTTGATGAGCAGCATAACATCACCTTGAATTGAGAGTTATAAGAATTCGGATGAAGACTCCTTTCCTCTTTTTCGTTTCTGCTTGACCTTGTAAAGCGATTTATCAGCACAGCGAAGCAGATCTTCGCTGTGCTGAATGCTGTTATCTTCGGTTGAAGCCACACCAAAGCTTATAGAAACAGAAATGCCCTGCTTACCGTAACTCAAAGGGTTCTCTAAAAAATACCCCTGGATGCGTTCCAGCATGTTTGTCGCCATATCCACCCCTGTTTCCGGAAGAAGCACCACAAATTCATCACCGGCGAAACGGGCCACAATATCGGTTTCCCGTGTCATCTCTACAAGTTTGTCGGAAACATATTTCAAAAGGAGATCCCCTGCTTCATGGCCATGGGTGTCGTTGACAGCTTTAAAATCGTCCAGATCGATAAAAACAAGCGACAATACGGCGAGATATCTTTTGGACCGGTTGAACTCTCTTTTCAAAATGGCTTCCATAACCCGTCTGTTCAGCAGTTCCGTCAAGGGGTCGTGGTAAGCAAGAAATATAAGTTTTTCATGGGCTGTGACATTGGACAGACAGAGAGACACTTTAACGGCTAGCTGTTCGAGAAGGCTGGTATCAAACTCAGGGTCAAAACGGCCCACATCGCTGTCCGCCTGATTTATGCTGCCGATAATCTTTCCGTCCAGAGTAATGGGGGATATGGCCATTGATTTGACAAAGTATTTCCTGTTGTCCGGAAGCATTTTGAAATAGTGTTTCAGATCGTTGTTCACGAGAACCGGGGAAAGGGAATCGCCTACCAGCCCTTTGAATAACGATCGGCTGATCATGTTCACCCGCTCGTTCAGGATTTCCGATTCCCGTGCAGATTTCAGTATGGCCTTTGCCATGTCGCAGTCTTCGAAGAATGTGATCCAGACATACGGCACCCGAAATACATCCATGATTTCCGACAACAGAACATCAAAAAAATCTTTGAAATTCAAAACAGATAAAATTTTATTTTCAACTCTCTGGAATCGTGAAGCTGTCAGTTCGTTTTCTTTGATTCGCTTGATAAGCTCTCTGATATTCGTCATCATCCCCCGTATGACATTTCCCGATTCGCATTCATCATGACACAATCAGGCGGGTTTGGAACCCGCCCCTACAGATTGAGTATCAACTTGATTGCAACTTGGAATAAGTGGTTTGTATCTTAACAATGCTGAGCGGCGTATCTTACACAATCATACCACCTTGCGTTGATTCTGTTTTTTATCAGCTCAATCACTATTGAACCTGTCTTTAATTGTCAAGGTTAGGATATGCTGCGGAGATAAAAAACCGACAAAACATTTCGAGTCGCACCCATTGATATTGTCATTCTGTGCACATGTAAAAAATTCATCCATTTTTTGTCATATGTTTTACATCCCTGGTCACACCTATGTTACATCGCCCTGATAAAACAACACCATGTAAAAGCAAGGCACCGAACACAAAGATAATTGGACCATTTTAAACCGTAACAGAAGGATATCTTATGTGGAAAAATTACGTTATACTTTTCATCCTGTCGTGCTTTCTTGTCATGGGATGTTCAAGTAAACAAAACAAAAGGAGTGTCTCAATGAATTACGATCAGCTATCTCCAAAAATTGCCGGGCTCAAGGTAAAGAACACGAAGGGTGAAGAGGTCGTCCTCGAATCCTTGTGGAAAGACAAACGTGTGGTGGTTGCTTTTCTTCGCCATTTTGGCTGAATGTTCGCCAGGCAGCAGGCTGCTGCCATGATGGATATGAAAAACAAACTGGATGCTGAGGGAATCTCGGTCATTGTCATCGGAAGCGGTACACCGGAGCAGGCGAAAACCTTTGCAGAAAAATTCTCATTCACAGGAGACTTATTTGTGGATGAAGATCTCAAGACATATCAAGCCTTTGACCTTGAACGGGGTTTCTTTAAAACCCTGGGCTTACAGTCCATCGGGAAAGGATTCAAAGCCATGGGCCAAGGCTTCCACCAGGGTCTGAGCGCAGGTGATCTCTGGCAGCAAGGCGGTATTTTTGTCATGGGACCAGGAAATAAAATCGTATTTCAGCATGTGGACCGGTTTGCCGGAGATCATGCTAACCCGGCTGAAGTGGTTCAGGCCTGCTCTCTGGAATAAGGTCTAAAATAACGTTTCTTATCGCTTTACCTGATTCATCTATGAGAGATGGCTCATTATTAATCCGGCAACAAAATACATTCATGTTTATCACATGGAAGCCATGGGTTACGCTTTGCTCCACCCATCCTACACACTGAATCCTGTAGGACGGGTGAAGCTTTAGCATAACCCATCGGAATTGGTAGAATATTGGCTTTTTAATTGCCGGTTGAATAAAAAAAAAGGGCTTACGATTTTTTCGTAAGCCCTTTTTTATTATTTGGCTGGGGAACAGGGACTCGAACCCCGATAGGCGGAATCAGAATCCGCAGTCCTACCATTAGACGATCCCCCAGTAATTTTTATCTGACCGGTACTTACTATATAAATTTTCATGCCCAGTCAAGTAGAATGTTGGCATAAAAAAGGCGAACCAGATGCCCTTTTTATCATTTTACCGCAAAAACGGGTTGAACCTTTTTTCGCTGCCGATCAGGGTTGCCGGTCCATGCCCTGTATACACTTTCATGGTGTCGCCAAGGGGCAGAAGCTTGGTTTTGATGCTACGGATCAACGTATCGTAATCTCCGCCCGGGAGATCGGTTCTGCCGATGGAGCCCTGGAAAAGGGTGTCACCTGCGATCACGAAATCATCGGCAAGAAGAGATATGCCGCCTTCGGAATGGCCGGGAGTATGAAGCACTTTAAGCTTCTGTTCTCCAAAGGTTATGATGTCACCGTCCTTTAGAAATTTATCTGCCGGAGGGGAATTTTCCATTCTCATGCCAAAGCTCATGGCCATCTCTTTGAGATACCCGAGCATAGGAGCATCCTTTTCGTGGATCATGATTTCAGCGCCCGTGACCTCTTTCAGCTGGCGGTTTGCACCCACATGATCGAAATGGCCGTGGGTGTTGATAATTTTTTCCAGGGTCAGTTTGTCCTTGGCAAGGCGGGCAAGAATTTTGTCGCCTTCGTCGCCGGGGTCAACCACCACCGCTTTTTTTGTTTTTTCGCAGCCGAGTATGATGCAGTTGGCGCCGATGGGGCCAACCACCAGTACATTAACTATCACATGAACCTCCCTTATCCGTTGTACCTGATTTCGATTTTTCCAGGTCAAGAGAAATGGCATCAAGAATGCCGTTGATAAAAGCCCCTGAATCCGCTGCCCCGTATTTTTTCCCGATGTCTATGGCCTCGTTTATAGAAACTTTAGACGGAATATCAGGGCAGAACATCATTTCAAATGCGGCAATCCGCATCACGTTTCTGTCCACACCCGACATCCGGGAAAGTCTCCAGTTGCTTGAAAACGTTTCGATCATCCGGTCGATATCTGTCTTGTGTTCAATAACCCCCTGAACAAGCAGGGTGAAAAAAGGTTTGATGTCTTCCGCTGGTTCAAAGTTGATGCAGAAAAGCTTGAACGCTCTCTCCGCATCGTTTTTCCCCACATCAATATAGTAAAGAGCTTGCATGGCAAGTTCGCGGGAGCTGCGCCGATGTCCCATAAAATACAAACCCCCGTTAAACGAGCGCCATCAGGTTGGCCATTTCAATGGCAGCCATCGCAGCATCCCAGCCTTTGTTTCCGGCTTTTGTTCCGGCCCGTTCGATAGCCTGTTCGATGGTGTCGGTGGTGATAACGCCATAAATCACTGGGATGTCCGCCTCCATACTCACCATGGCCACGCCTTTGGTGACTTCAGAGCACACATAGTCAAAATGGGGTGTTGCGCCACGGATGACGGCTCCAAGACAGATTACGGCATCATATCGTTTTGAAAAAGCGGCCCTTTTCGCAAGAAGAGGGATTTCAAAAGCACCGGGAACTTTGATGATGTCGATGTCACTGTCTGCGGCTCCGCTACGGACAAGTCCGTCAACCGCTGCACCGGTGAGGCGATCAGTGATAAAATCGTTGAAACGGCTGACCACGATGGCAAACTTTTTCCCCTGGGCACTGAGGGAGGATTCGATAATTCGGGGCATATGTCTGTTCCTTATTATTTTTATTATGTTTTCTATTTGTTTTTTCATAGAGACGGCAACAGAGCACCGCCCCTATGGGTATTATTCTTTATCAACTTTGAGGATGTGACCCATCTTAAGGCGTTTGCATTCCAGATAACCGATGTTGTGCTTGTTGAAATCCACCTCAATGGGGCATTGCTCAACAACGCTCAAGCCGTATCCCTCAAGACCGATCATTTTCTTAGGGTTGTTAGTCATCAGCTTCATCTTTTTCACACCAAGATTGGCCAGCATCTGGGCTCCGATGCCGTAATCCCTCATATCTGCGTCAAAACCGAGTTTTTCATTGGCTTCAACCGTATCGTAACCCTGGCGTTGAAGCTCGTAGGCTTTCAGTTTATTCACAAGCCCTATTCCACGCCCTTCCTGGCGAAGGTAGAGAAGAACTCCATTCCCTTCGCTGTTGATCATTTCAAGAGCCTTGTGGAGCTGATCTCGGCAGTCACATTTCATAGAGCCGAAGATATCTCCTGTCATGCACTCGGAATGGACCCTTACCAGAATAGGCTTTTCCGGATCAATCTCACCTTTCACAATGGCGAGGTGAGTAAGATTGTCCAGGTCATTTTCATAAGCTAAAATCCTGACTTCTCCGGCAATTTTCGTGGGAATGACTGTTTCGGCTGCAACACGCACAAACGATTCAGTCTTCATTCTGTATTCCACCAGATCCGCCACGGTGCAGATGCCAATGCCATGTTCTTCGCTGAATTTCTCAAGAGAAGGCATGCGGGCCATAGAGCCGTCGTCATCCATAATTTCACAGATAACAGCCGCTGGTTTCAAGCCTGCAAGCTTTGCCAGATCAACAGAGCCTTCGGTCTGACCCACACGGACCATAACTCCGCCGCCCCGTGCACGCAACGGGAAAATATGGCCTGGACGGGCCAGATCGGAAGCTTTTGCATTATCCGCAATGGCCGTGAGGATGGTGGTCGCCCTGTCCGCAGCAGAAATCCCGGTGGTGACGCCCTTTTTGGCTTCAATGGATACGGTGAACCCTGTGCCGAACTGGGAGGTGTTGTCTGAAACCATCATGGGAAGTTTCAGAGTGTCGCACATCTGGCCTGACATGGGCAGACAGATGAGACCCCGTCCGTATTTTGCCATGAAATTAATGGCTTCCGGCGTAACATGCTCCGCCGCCATGGTCAGGTCGCCTTCATTTTCTCTGTCTTCGTCGTCAACAAGGATCACCATGCGTCCTTCTTTGATGTCCTTGATGGCCTGTTCGATGCTGATAACTGGCATTTTTAAAAAACTCCTTTCAAATAAATCCTGCTTTAATCAGAAACGTTCTGTCGATGGATGAGCCGGACATTTCACTGCCCAGACTCCCGGCATGTGCCGGTTTTCCACCCATGAACCTTTCGATATATTTACCGATAATATCGGTTTCAATGTTGACTTTTTCCCCCGGTTTCTTGAATCCGATGGTGGTAAGTTTCGCTGTATGGGGGATGATGCTGAGTTCGAAATAATCTGTCCCCAGCTGATTGATGGTCAGGCTGATTCCGTCAACGGCTACCGAGCCCTTGGGAATCATATAACGGCAGAGTTCCGGTGAAACGTTTATTGAAACGATCACGGCATTGCTCAGGTTGTTTTTGCTTCGGATCACACCTGTTCCGTCAATGTGGCCTGACACCAGATGACCGTCCAGTCTGTCTGAAAGCCGCAAAGCCCGTTCAAGATTCACCCGGTCTCCCGAACGTGCTTCTGAAAAGATGGTTTTTGAAAGGGTTTCCGGGGCAACATCCACCTCGAATCGCCGTCCTGAAAGGGTAACGGCCGTAAGGCATGCCCCGTTCACAGCAATGCTGTCCCCGATTTTCGTACCTGTAAGGTCGAAATCGGATTCCACGGTAAACCTCTTGCCAAGACCTGCGGACGAAATAGCCCTTAACGTCCCGAACCCTTCAATGATGCCCGTAAACATGTGTGTCCTTTATCCCCGTGGTTCCGACGAGGCATACGCCTCAATCATGATATCGTCGTCAAAGCGCCTGATCGACATGTTCTTAAAACATATGGCGTCTTTCATAAATTCAGGCCCAGGCCCCCTCAGCAAAGGCACACCGTCATCGCCGCCCAGAATTTTAGGCGCATAAAATCCGCATATTTTGTCCACGATTCCAGCCTGTAGTGCCGATGAAAGCACCCGGCTTCCCCCTTCAATGAGAAGGCTTGAAACGTTCATGCCGCCCAATATAACCATCAATGCGTCAAGATCAATACGATCATTTTTTAAAGGCGCTTCAATTATTTTTATACCCGCTTTTTCAAGGTGCGTTTTCTTTTCTGACAAAATGGGGTCGAGGCTTATGTCAGCACCGCAAACGATGAATGTATCAGAATCGGATTCAAGGTGCAATATTCGGGATTCTTCGGGAGTTCTGAGTCGTGTGTCGAGGATGAAACGTCTGGGGTCACGCCCGTTAAACGCCTCAATCCGAGTGGTCAGACTGGGGTCGTCCTGGATAACCGTGTCCACACCCACCATGATTCCATCAACAAGGTGGCGGAGTTCGTGGACAAAGGCCCGTGATTTTTCATTTGTAATCCATTTGGAGTCCCCGGTTCGTGTGGCAATCCGCCCGTCCAGAGTCGATGCGTATTTAAGGATGACAAAGGGCCGTTTGGTGAGGACATGTTTGATAAAGATTTCGTTCAGAGATCGTGCCTGTTGTTCGAGAACGCCAGACTCTACGATTATCCCGTGTTTTCTAAGAAATTCTGTCCCACCTGAGGCCACCGGATTGGGGTCTTTCATGGCCATCACCACTTTTTTTATTCCGGCGTCAATGATCTTGAGTGTGCAGGGAGGTGTTTTACCGGTGTGGTTGCAGGGTTCAAGGGTGACGTAGATGGTGGCTCCACGGGCAAGATCGCCTGCGTCGTCAATGGCGTTCACTTCAGCGTGGGGGCCGCCGCAGGCTTTGTGCCATCCTTTGCCAACGATCTGGTCGTCTTTCACGACCACAGCGCCGACCATGGGATTGGGCGATGTGAATCCCTTCCCTTTTTCAGCAAGGGCAAGGGCCATTTCCATATAATGCCTGTCATCCATCAGCGTTTCCTACAGCGTTTCCCACTTATTAAAGAACAGCTTCTTGTTTTTCGTTTGAGCTATTTGCTTGTCAGAAGACTTTTCAGTTCCTGAACAAAATCGTTCACATCCTTGAACTCACGGTAAACCGACGCAAACCTGACGTAAGCAATGGGATTGAGCTTATGAAGTTTCTTCATTACCCGGTCACCGATCACTTCGGACGAAATTTCTTTTTCACCCGTTTCCCGAAGTTCCCGTTCAAGTTCATCAATAAATTCTTCGATGACGTTCACACTGATATCAAGTTTTTCGCAGGCCCTGAAAATGCCTGAGCGGACCTTGTCCCGGCTGTACTCTTCACGGCGTCCGTCTTTCTTGACGATCATGACGGAGATAGCCTCCACATGCTCGTACGTGGTAAACCGTTGACCGCAGTCGATACATTCACGTCTCCGCCGGATAACTGTCCCGTCTTTGCTGAGTCTGGAATCGATAACTTTGTTGTCTAACTCGGAACAGAAAGGACACTTCATTTCTTTACCCCCAATTTCTCCATTGGATTATCCATTAACAGGTCTCTCCATTGTGCTTCAACCCTCGACCTTAATAACCTCTATTCCGGCTTCTTTTGTCATTTCCATGGCCAGAGAGTCGGCGTAGCCCGATGCGTAATATATGGTTTTAATGCCTGAATTAATGAGCATTTTAGTACAGATGGAGCAGGGAAGATGGGTGCAGAAAAGAATGGAATCCTTAATGGATACGCCGTAATACGCCGCCTGGATAATGGCATTCTGCTCGGCGTGTATGCCACGACAAAGCTCATGCCGCTCTCCCGAAGGGACGCTCAGCTGTTCACGAAGGCAACCTGTTTCCGCACAATGCCTGATCCCGGAGGGTGCCCCGTTATAACCCGTTGACAAAAGCCGTTTGTCCTTGACCAGAACCGCACCCACAGAGCGTCTGAGGCATGTGGACCGTTTGGCCACAAGCTCTGTGATGTCCATGAAATAGCGGATAAAGGACGGACGATCAGCTTTTTCTGTCATGGGTTATATCCTTTCATGCTCGGTAAACAGAGGGAAAGTCTGGCAAAGCTCACGAACTTTTTCTCTTATTTTGGCGAGGGTTTCCACGTTGTCCCTGAATTTAATGGTATCGTGGATCAATTCGGCTACAAGGTGCATTTCCTTTTCGCCCATGCCCCGTGTGGTGAGAACAGGGGTCCCCAGACGGACACCGCTTGTGGTCACCGGACCGCGTTTGTCATAGGGGATCACATTCTTGTTGGCCGTAATACCTGCTTGGTCAAGAACTGTTTCGGCTTCCTTTCCGGTAATCTTCCGGTTTGAAAGGTCGATAACCATCAGGTGGTTGTCCGTACCGCCGGACACCAGCTCAAATCCTTTGTCCAGCAGAGCAAGAGAAAGGGTTTTGGCGTTTTTCACAATATTGGCCTGATAGGTTTTGAATTCAGGTGTGGATGCTTCCTTGAAAGCGATGGCTTTTGCAGCGATCACGTGCATCAGGGGGCCGCCCTGAATTCCGGGGAATATCTGTTTGTTTATCACGGAGGTAAGGTCCTGGCCGGAAATGATCAGACCTCCCCTTGGGCCTCTGAGGGTCTTGTGGGTGGTGGTGGTGACGATATCTGCGTAAGGCACGGGATTGGGATGGACTCCGCCAGCAATAAGACCGGCAATGTGAGCCATGTCCACCATCAGATAAGCGCCTACGGATTTAGCTATTTCTGAGAAAGTTTTGAAATCAAGCAGTCTCGGATATGAGCTCGCGCCCACCACGATCATTTTGGGCTTGAACTCTTCTGCCATTTCACGCACATGAACGAAATCAATCATGCCCGTTTCCTGGCTTACACCATAGTGTTTGAAGTTGAACAGCTTGCCTGAAAAATTAGCAGGACTTCCGTGGGTAAGATGACCGCCGTGGTTGAGATCCATACCGAGAACTGTGTCGCCCGGAGAGAGAAGGCCGAATAATGCGGCCATGTTGGCCTGTGATCCGGAATGGGCCTGAACGTTGGCATAAACAGAGCCATAAAGAGCGTTGGCTCTGTTGATGGCAATGGTTTCCACATCATCCACGAACTCACATCCCCCGTAGTATCTTTTGCCGGGATAACCTTCAGCGTACTTGTTGGAAAGAACCGAACCCATGGCTTCCATAACCGCTGCACTGATGATGTTTTCAGATGCGATCATTTCCAAATTATTCTGCTGACGTGAGATTTCATTGCTGATGGCTGTTGCGATTTCCGAATCTACTTTTTTGATGTATCTCAGATTGATCATGTTTCCCTCGTCTTTATTCCACGTTCACACCCCGTTCCCAGGCTGTGAAATGTCCCGGCTTAAGCACCACCGGCTGTTCTGAATTATATGTAGTAATGATGCGTTAACACCCAATCGAATCCATTGTCCTGAGGCGGTCAAGGTGGCGGCCTCCTTCAAAAGGAGTTTCCAGCCATGTTTTCACCAGATCCACAGCCAAGGATTCTCCGATAACCCTCGCGCCCATGACCAGAATATTTGAATCGTTATGAAGTCTGCTCATTTTCGCTGAAAACGATTCGCTGCAAAGTGCTGCCCGAACACCGGGATACCTGTTGGCCACCATGGACATACCAAGGCCCGTCCCACAGATCAGAATCCCTCTCTGATTCTTTCCTGTCGAAACAGCAGATGCAACCATTTTTCCGAAGTCCGCATAGTTCACAGATGCTGGACCATGAGTCCCCACATCTTCAACTTCAAGGAAAATATCCTTCAGAAAATCAACGATCACTTTTTTCAGAACGTATGCGGCGTGATCGCATCCGATGATGATGGGTGTGTTTATATCTTCATATCCAAGGGCCATTCACAAACTCCGTTCCTAAAACCTGTCTATCAGGAGCGTTACGCCTGCTTCAGAGAACAGACAGGGCGGGGAATTCCCCACCCTGGCGAACGCGGTATAAAATGCACCGGGCCATGAAACCACATTTCACGACCAGCACCGAATCAATTCAAAAACAAATTACGACAAACCGATATTCCGATTATTAAACACGTGTCTTGAGAAAATCAAGAACGTCTTTGACGGTCATCAGTTTTTCTGCCTGATCATCTTCAATTTCTATGTCAAACAAATCTTCCATGGTCATGATGAGTTCAACGATGTCCAGGGAATTGGCACCCAGATCATTGATGAAATTCGCTTCCGGAATCACATCCTCGATATCGATTTTCAGTTTTTCCGCGATGGTTCTCTTGACTTTGTCTTCAATGGTCATTCGGTTTCTCCTTCACTGATCTATATATACATGCCGCCGCTGACATGGATAACCTGTCCTGTTATGTAAGACGCCTTGTCGGATGCCAGGAATTCCACCACCGCCGCCACATCGTCCTGTGTCCCCACGCGTCCTAAAGGAATAAGAGACTGGACGTGTTCTTTTGTTTTTTCATTCAGAGCGGCTGTCATATCCGTATCGATATACCCTGGAGCCACAGCGTTCACTGTGATATTCCGAGGGGCGAGTTCCCGTGCAAGTGATTTGGTCAACCCGATGAGGCCTGCTTTCGAAGCCGCATAGTTGGCCTGTCCGGCATTTCCGGTAACCCCAACGGTGGATGCAATTGTAATAATTCGACCGGAATGCTGCTGCATCATGGTCCGCGCCACAAGCTTGGAAAAAAGGAATGCGCCCTTGAGGTTGATATCCATCACCTCATCCCAGTCGCTTTCTTTCATCCTTACCACAAGCCCGTCACGGGTGATCCCGGCGTTGATCACAAGAACATCAATGCGTCCTGTTTCATCCAGAATCGTCTTTATAAAATGCTTGATGTTTTCCTCGGACCTGACATCGACCTTGAGGCCTTTTGCCGTCCCATTTCGTTCAAGCGCTTTATTTTCCGTTTCTCTTGCAGCATCCTCAGCAGAAGCGTAGTTGAACCAGACAGAGGACTGAGGTCCTGCAAGGGCCAGACATAAAGCCCTTCCGATCCCTCTGGACCCTCCGGTTACAACCACGGTGCGTTTGGCCTGATCAGGCATCGCTTTTCCTTCCGCCCCGGCTTATCGAATTTTTAGTCGTTGTTGACCTGAATCACTGCCCGACCTTTGTAAATGCCGCATGACGGACAAGCGCGGTGCATTTCCTTGGGTTCTCCGCAATCCGAACAGGTTGAAACATTCGGGGCAAGTGTCTTCTGATGTGTACGTCTCTTTCTACCCCTTGCCTTGGAAGTCTTTCTCTTTGGTACGGCCATGAAAAATCTCCTAACTATTTTGAATACCTAATAATTTGAATAAGTTCAGATAATGACATTAACCGTACTTATTTATTTTATTTGAATATGATTGTCAAGCATATTCACTGACTTGGATTTATAACCCTTTATTTTGTTCTCTTGTGATTCGGTACATCATGTGCTATTTCAAGCCAGTTTCGGCGCATACCGACGATGACAATTTCCGAAAAAAAGATCTGAAAAATAAACACGACATAAGGTGAAACCATGGACACAATCATCACACGTTTCCCCCCGAGCCCCACAGGTTATCTCCATGTTGGGGGTGCCCGGACCGCACTTTTCAACTGGCTCTATGCCCGCCATACCGGCGGCCGTTTCATCCTGAGAATCGAGGACACGGACGCAGCAAGATCCACCCAGGCATCGGTGGATGCTATTTTCGAATCCCTTGAGTGGCTCGGAATCGACTGGGATGAGGGGCCTTATTTTCAGACAAAGCGCTACGACCTTTACAGAGAATATATCAAAACGCTTATAGATAAAGGTCATGCTTATTACTGTACCTGTTCACCAGAATCCATTGAGGCCATGAGAGAAAAGGCCATGGCAACCGGCGGAAAGCCCAAATACGATGGAACCTGCCGGGAGAAGAACCTGCCGGAGACACCCAATTCCGTGGTCCGGCTTAAAGCCCCCCTCACAGGAACCACGATTATTGAGGATGTGGTAAAAGGTCACATCGCTTTTCAGAATACCGAAATGGATGACTACATTATCCAGCGGAGCGATGGATCGCCCACCTATAATCTGGCTGTAGCCATCGATGACATCACCATGGGGGTCAACACCATCCTGCGCGGGGACGATCATGTGAACAATACGCCCAAACAGATGATGATCTACAACGCCTTAGGCGTTAAACTCCCCCTTTACGGCCATCTGCCCATGGTTCTCGGCAGTGACAAAACCCGTCTCAGCAAACGCCATGGTGCCATGAGCGTATCCGAATTCCGGGATATGGGAATTCTTCCGGATGCCATGCTGAATTACCTTGTCCGTCTGGGCTGGTCCCATGGTGACCAGGAGTTCTTCACCCGGAGTGAACTGATCGAAAAATTTAATATTGAGCATATCGGTCGATCCCCCGGTGTTTTCGACCAGAACAAACTGTTCGCCTTGAACGCGGAACACATCAAAGTTGCTGATCCAAAAGATCTTGTGGCACCTCTTACGCCCCTTATGGAGCAGCGTGATTGCGTCATCGTTGACAATGAAAAACTTGAAAAAGCCATTGTGACCCTTTCAACCCGGAGCAAAACCCTGATCGAAATGGCCGATGGGGCTGTTTTTTACTTCAAGGATATCACTGTCTACGATGAAAAAGCAGCGGAAAAATGTTTTGCCGCACCTGCCGCCGATACCGTAAAGATTCTTGTGGCAGAACTTCAGGCACTTGAATCCTTTAATGAAAAAAACCTCGAAGATGTCTTTAAAAGCGTGATGGAAAAAACGGGCCTCGGTTTCGGAAAAGTCGCAAACCCGGTGCGTGTAGCCCTTTCAGGAAAAAATGTCAGCCCTGGAATGTTTGAGATGATGTGTGTTCTTGGAAAAGACGAAACATTGAAACGGCTTGATCAGGCTTTGACATATATTGATGGACAAAAATAACTCGTTGTAACTGATCCGGTGTAAATTGCGATCATCTTGGGTACGGCTCGTCGTCAATGCTGTTGACTTAAGCTATGCCCCACACGTCCAATCGCATCGCGCAACAGCCCCTCGTTCCGGGGAGAATCCCCGGAACGAGGGATAACTGATATTTAATGATTTCGAGTCCGATCATTCCTCAATACCAAATGTCGGGCGGTCCAAAGGTCCGCCCGACGTGTTTTAATGCCATATCAAAATTGTCCAGATCCACCATTGAATGTTGAACGTTCGATGTTGGGCGTTGGACGTTCCTTTCTTTATGCCCGTCTTCTCTTAAAAGCCATTCCACCCATATGCCTGAACACATTGAAAACGGTTGAGTACACATTTTCATGAGGTTTCGGATCCAGCCCCTGTCCAAGATATCGCATCTGGTTTTCGTACCAGGTGATTTCCAGCATGGCCACCCTGTCGATAAATGCAATCCCTGTGGTAAGGGGTTTTACCGTGCTTTGATACGGTTCGCCGGATAGAATTTTCTTTGGCATTTCAGGGTCCACCACCAGGGGTCTGCCGATGCCCACCATGGCTATCTTTGCGTAGGTCATGGCGTCAACCATCGCTGAGGATGTTCTGAACCCGCCGGTGAGAACAATGGGTGTTGAAACGCTTGCCACCGCACGTTCTGCAAAATCGATGAAAAATGGCCGTGATTCTCCCGATTTTTTCTTTCCGCCCATCATTGCGGGAGACTCATAGGTCCCACCCGAAATTTCGATAAGATCAACACCTTCTTCAGAAATGGCTTTCACCACCATGAGGGCTTCGTCTTCCGTAAATCCCTTGTTTTTAAAATCCGATGAATTCAGCTTGACGCCCACGGGGAATTCAGGTCCGACTTCCGCTCGCACTGCCCTGATGATCTCAAGAAGGAAGCGCATCCTGTTTTCAATGCTCCCTCCCCACTGATCCAGCCTCTGGTTGTACAACGGGGAAAGAAACTGGCTGACAAGGTATCCATGGGCACCGTGGATCTGGACGCCTGTAAATCCGGCCTGCTTGGCAAGAGACGCAGCCCGCGTGAATTTTTCGATAATGCCACGGATGCCCTCTTCTGTTAATTCTGTCGGAGGGTTGAACATATGACGCAATTCTGAAGAATAGGGAATAGCCGATGGTGCCACAGGTTCAGGTGATAAAAACTTCGGGCTTTGCCGTCCCGGATGGTTGAGCTGAACCCAGATGTGAGCCCCGTTCTTTTTCCCGCTTTCAGCCCAGGCACTGAGGGCAGGAAGATCTTCTTCCCGATCCAGAACAACGTTGCGGGGCTCACCAAGAGCTTTTCTGTCAACCATAACGTTTCCCGTTACAATAACTCCGGTGCCTCCATTGGCCCACCGCTCGTAAAGCCTGTTCAGCGCTTTTGTGGGGCGGTTCTTATCATCCCCCAAAATTTCACTCATGGCCGATTTGAAAAACCTGTTTTTAATGGTTGTTCCGCATGGGAGGGTCAGTGGGCTGCCGAGTATGGATACCGTGCTGTTGTTCATGGTGGACTCCTGTCGCCATATGGCGTTGTGTTGAATTCCAATAAAATTTACCATAAATGAAAAATTGTAATATTCCTAACCAAAAAAACCGGCCGTCAGAATTTTTAATATAATGATACGACCGGTCGTCTATTAATGCAAGTTTTTTTATCAGCCAAGCCACATTGCATGAACAATAAGCCGACTCAACTGTATGTTATCAAAAAGACATGCCACAGCAAAAATGAACTATTATGATACACGTTCAGAAGTAGAAACCCTGATTGCTTCCGCCCACAGAATTAACTTGTAATTTTTTTTAAAATAAAGGATTTATAGCTTGAAATTGCTGTTTATTGTCGACTATTTGTTATTTGCCCAAACGCTATCCCGACATCCTGTTGAAACATGAAATAGTTATGAAAGATAAGTTACTTAATGCCATAAAGCAATTCGATACCGACTTGTTGTCCCGTTATATTCAATGGGGTTTTATTGCAGGGTGCATGTTGCTGATTGCAATCATGATCGGATTCCCTTATGTACAGGCCAAATTACCCGAAAACAGAACCGATCTTTCAGGCGACTGGAAAATATCCCTGGATGACAGGCCTGAATTCGCTATGCCGGATTACGATGATTCGGCCTGGGACCCGATCACGTTACCCGGGTCTTTTATGAATTACGCCATGAAGAACAAGCGTTATGAGGGTATATGCTGGCTCAGGAAAAAAGTAGTTCTGGGCAGGAACCTGAATAACGATGATATCGGTGTCTGTCTTGGCAGAATAGGAAACGCCGACGAAACTTTTATCAATGGTGTCAAGATTGGCGGAATGGGGGGCCTTCCTCCCCACGAGTTTACCATGTGGAATCATCCCAGAAACTACCCGGTTTCAAAAAGGGACTGGGTTATTGATGGGGAAAACTTCATCGCAATCCGAATTTCATATCTTGGGATAGGCGAAGTCCTGGGACATCTCTTCGCCACCGATCAGAAAAGCTTCAAAAAATACAGCACTGCAAGCACTTTTACACAGATCAGTATGGGCTATATAACCATAGCCATGGGTTCTGCGCTACTGATGATATTCCTTTTTTTCTATTTGAAACGCATCGAGTATGACGAGTATCTTTTCTACTGTCTTCAACTCTGCTTCGGTTTACCTGTGGTTCTTTCCGCTTGCACCCACTGGCCGGTTTTCGGAGGCCCCCACAGCAACTTTCTCGTTCTTGCTTTTTCCTGGGTAGCCTTGAACGTGGCCCATCCCATTTTCCTACACAGAATCTACCGTCTCAAACGGCCAAACATCGAAAGAGTACTCTGGATTTATCTTGTAACAATTCTATTCGTCGGTCTTTTTTTTAGTGATAAATCAAATATCAGGTCTCAGGGGACGCTTCTCATTGCTGTCACCACCTCCATTGGTTTCTACAATTTCGCCTGCAATGTAACGGCAATATTGAAAAAAAGTCCCTATGCCAAGGTGTTCAGCTTTTTCGGAATAACCGTTGTTTCATGCGCCATCCATGACGGCTTTGTTTATATGAATAAATTTTCGGGACTGGACATCCATATATTCGGCTATCACCCCACCATGATGATATTCCATGTTGGGGCCATATTTCTCTTCACAGGAACGGCGCTTGTCCTTGTCACGCGCTTTATTAATGTTGCAGATGAGGTGTCGAATTTAAACGTATCTCTCGAAAATTTCATCGTCGAAAACGCCTTTCTGAATGAAAAACTTGAAAAGCTCCTGAAAAGGAAGCCTGAAGCGGCGATGTCCACCCTCGCTGAGGAAAAAATCAAAAATGTCATCAAGTACATCAACGAAAATTATCTGACTGAAATCACCCGAGAGGATCTTGCCGGTTCTGTTGGCGTCCATCCGGACAGTCTTGGCAAGCAATTTAAGAAATACACCAGTTACAAGCTGAGCGATTACATCAATGAACTCAGGGTAAACGAAGCGGCCAGAAGGCTGAGGGAAGAGGACACCAATATCATTGATATCGCCTTTGATGTGGGATTTGAAAGCGTAAGAACCTTCAACAGAATCTTTCCGAAGTTCATGAATGAAACGCCCAACAACTATCGAAAGATTTTTCAAGGTGGAATAATGGATGAAGAGTGACAAGAAAGAATTCTGACCTTCTGACGTTTAATTTTGTCGAATGTCAGGCCAAACTCCATTTGCCGCAGTACCGAATTCTTGACAACGCCATCACTAATAAAAAAAACCGGGTTGCCATCCTGAGTTAATAGGGGGGAAATCTGTTGCCATACTTTTTTGGGGGAAATGGCATAGACCAACTCAGAGGACAACCCGGAAACTGGGTATCCGGTTATTGAATTTTTTTAAGAGGGTATGTTCTTTTTTTATAATGTTGCTTGATAAAAAATATTCAGAACCCTGTCTGGCCAGTTTCCGCACCAATCTTAAAATGACTTAAAAATGCTTCATATCTTTGACTATTTCATGGTCAATCACCGACCATCGCCATATTTGTATTAATTCCGCCCGTAAACTCTCGGCCTGTTGAATCTAAAGAAACCTGACGATTCTTCAGCCTGTATCGTGGAAGCGGCGTTTTTAAAAAAACGATCTTGAAGAGCTATCAGTTTTTCGGATCTTGTTCCGTCGTCTGGCTCGTTCAACAACCGGCTTCGTTCACTCATGTAAGCGTAACCTTTCTGCCATTTATTTTCATTTACAGCGTCCTTTTCAGCAAGAGTGTCCATTTCAGGTTCGGAGTAGCCCATGGCTTTACGAATATCCCTCAAACGTTCATTCCTCTTTTGCTGATCCATCTCTGAAAGTTCGGCTTGAACAGAATCCAGACTCAAGAACGCTCTGGTAAGACTTGCTTTTTTGTCCTCCATCAGTGAAGCGCCTGAATTTTCGGAAATTCGGCTTATGGCCTGTGTATATAGATTCAACTTTTCATTGAGATTGGTGTCGTAGGAATCCCGCATAATGTCGAGGACATCGCCGATTGCTTCAGTCCGGGTCTCTTCAGCCCACATGCCCACAGCGTCTTCGCCAAACATGGCTTTCCGCTTGGTCCACAGCGCTTTTTTGATATCATCGTGGGTCATCTGGCCCAAGGATTGTTTGTTCGCTTCGAGCCAGACATTATAGGCTTCCAGCCGGTCAAGGGTTTTTAAAATCTCATCCACTTGCGCCGGGTAGGCTTTTTTAATAATCTCTCGGAATAGAGTCATATGATTGTCTGGATACAGGTTTGAAAGGTATTGTTTCAATCCCATAAGTTGCATCTGCTTGGTTTTGTCTATAGGGCCTGGACCAAAATCATGATTCAGACGCGAAACAACCTCCGACACGAAATCATCCGGCGAGCTCATTCCAGGGAATAACAAACTGTTCAAATCCGTCCCATATCCTGATGAGACCTCTTGTTTACCTTTTACCGCATTTAACGTTCCCTCAGTCCCGGAAATGAGAGACTCTCCCTCTCCGTTCGTAACAGAATGAAGAAAATAAATAACGGCACACGAAAAAACGATGACACATGATAATACAGAAATAATTATCTTATTCTTTCCCTTCATCGACGATGAGCCCCCCAACATGTAAAGGAGGGAAGACAAATCTCCCCTCCTTGAATTACACATAACGATTTTAATTTTAGATATTTTTTATACAGCACAGCATATCGCTTTGACTGAATCTCAAGAAAAAATAACGGCGCTTTCAAAATATAAAAATCAAAGCCCCATGTTGTTCCAGATCAGATTTGCCAGAACGGCTGAACCCTGAGCTGTGGGATGAATTCCGTCGGCAATGATGTATGAACTTTCTTTCCCCGCAAATGATGCTCTCGGATCGACAAACACGGCATTTGCTGTTGAGTTGATGCAGGCTTCTTTCAATCGTTTGTCACCGTAATCCACAGCATCGTCAAGTTTTGTAAGATCTCCAAGTAAACCCCATTTAAGATGGTAGTAGCCGAGGAAAACAACCTTTTCCACGCCATCTGCGTCCATCTGATTCAGCAGATCCACAGTTTCCACATAAACATCATCGATAAGGTCCTTGCAGCTCTGGGAAAGATTCCCGCACCACCAATAATTGCAGTTCTTGCAGCTATAAGGGTCAAACATGATGGCAGGAATAAGGATATCGTTTCCGCCGCCGTCCATGTATACGATACGGATATTATCGTCATCCCCTTTGGCTGTGTCATATTGATCAGGAATGGGATCGGCCAGAATGCCGCCTACTATCTGCGCCCCGGAGATGGCATAATGCCGCCAGGTCTCACCGGCTTTACTTTCAAGATTTGTGTAAATGTCGCCCGAAAGCGCATATATAGAATCCCCGATGTTGACGATTTCATCATTATCCGCATCAGTCAACGGATCGACGCTCATCAGCGTTCCCGCACCGCAGGAACAAAGAACAAGGGTTAAACCTAACAACATCAAAGACAAAAGCGCCCGAGCCGAATTCATTTTCATTTTACCCCCCACTTTTTTTTATTTTGGTTGACAGGGTTTCGTGCCGAAGCAGTCGAATAAGGAGTCTACCTGGCAGGCCCTGAATCATGATGGATGGACAAGACTTTACCTATTGATCTTTGGGAAATCATCAATCATCATTGGGGAAATGACGAAAGAATGACATCCCGCTTTAGATCAAACAAGTGGTCATAGGTCTTCAAATTTCTAACGGTGTTTATTATTGCGAACGTTGAATGATATCAATATTTATACAGTAACCAAAAAGAATGTCAACTGGTTATTTCGATATAACTATTGCTTGAATATGGATTGATTACAGCGTAATGATTCAAATATCTTCTCCAAAAAAATTCAGGCTGACTGTTATTAATCTTTATTGTGGGTATTCATAACTGAGCATCAGGAGGATTTTATGGTATTACATTATCATCAACGGATACTCATAAACACGGATTGTTATACTTCCATATCCTGTACCTTTATCTCCGTCCGGAAAAATCAATCATGATCGGTATCAGACAAAAACTCATGCTTGTTTTCGGAGGACTGATCGTTTTTATTGCTTCGATCAGCCTTTTGACCGTGGTCCAAATCGACCAGCTCGGCAAAGCCATCAATGTCATCCTCAAAGAGAATTACCGTAGCGTTGTGGCATGCCAGGACATGAAAGAGTCTCTTGAGCGGATAGATAGCGGTATTTTGTTTGTTCTTTCGGGAAACAGAGATGAAGGGAAGCGTTTGATCGAAGACAATACAGTGCGATTCACATCCGCCCTTGATACCGAACTCGGAAACATAACCCTTCCAGGTGAGCGGGATAAGGCGGAACGGATCAAAACTCAGTTTGATTCATATCTGAAGACCATTCCCGGAATCACTCAACCCGGCGAATCCTTGAAACAGGGCAAAACCATCTATTTTTCCACGATGCAACCCTTGTTTCGGGAGATCAAGGGGCTGGCCCAGGGAATTCTTGAAATGAATCAGAAAAATATGAGTGACGCCAGTGAAGCTGCAAAGCGACTTGCAACCAAGGCCCATCGGCGAATGGTCGCAGCTGTCATAATAACCGTTTTACTGTCGCTGTTGTTCAGTTATCTTGCCCGCAGGTGGATATTGCGGCCCATCATGCGGCTGATCGAATCAACGAACGATATACGCCAGGGCTATCTTGATCTTGTACTGGAGACGAACTCAAAGGATGAAATCGGGTGTCTTTCCGAATCGTTTAACGAAATGGCGTCCGCACTCCGGAAGACCAGGAAAGAGGACCGGATCAACCTGATGAGAACGCAAAGGGTCACGGAAGAAGTGTTCAAGGCGCTTCCCGCTACAATCGCCGTCCTTGATCCGGTCGGACGGGTTGACGTGTCCACCGAAACAGCCGGAAGGTATTTTGGCTTTGCGCCTGGGGTTATGGCGGGGACTCTTGGTTATACCTGGCTCGATCCATTGATTCAAAGGGCCTTTGACCACGGACGCATTGTGGAGTACACATCTTCCGAGACATATATCCAGAAGTTTGTCGATAACCGTGAATTTTTTTTCCAACCCGTAGCCGTGCCTATCGCCTCAAGCCATGGGCACGAATATCCAACTGGTGTGGCTCTGATTCTGAATGATGTAACCCAGCTTCATGAGCAGAGAGAGATGAAGCGGGGAGTTCTGTCTACGGTTTCACATCAGTTGAAAACCCCATTGACATCGCTCAGAATGTCCATCCATCTTCTACTTGAGGAGCGGGTGGGCATGATCAATGAAAAACAGAGCGACCTTCTTATCGCCGCCCGTGACGACAGCGAACGGCTGGTGGCGATTTTAAATGAGCTGCTCGATCTTAACCGGATAGAATCAGGAAACGCTTTGATCAATCTTGAACCGACTTCTCCAAGTGTTCTTGTCCGAGATTCGATGGAGGCCTTTCTTGTGGAATCAAAGGACAAAGGAGTGACACTCTCCCTTGATCTCAGCGATGACCTGCCTGAGGTTATGGCTGACTCTGAAAAAATCATCCATGTTTTTTCAAATCTCATCTCAAACGCCCTTCGTTTTACAAATCCGGGAGGTACGATAAGGGTCTATGCTTCCTTGAACAAGGATCATCTTGTTTTTTTTGTGGAAGATACGGGTAAAGGCATCCCCGAAGAGTGTCTGGGCCACCTGTTTGAGCCATTTTACCGTGTACCGGGCCAGGATGAAAAAACAGGGGTCGGTTTGGGGCTCGCCATTGTCAAAGAGATTGTCAATGCCCATGGAGGAAGTGTCCATGTGGAAAGCGAAGTGGGCGCCGGATCGGCGTTTTCCTTTACCCTGCCTTTAAAACCGGATGATTTTCCCTTGCATAAACCGGAACTTAATCTTTGAATGGATGCCAGCTCCACCTGGGATAGTTATTCAGGTGATTGCAGTTTGCCATCGTTTTTCATTCACTTGCCTGTGGATAATACATCCCATCCCTGTAACCCGAGTCAAACATCAACAGCCATTGCAAAATGCAATGCAATAGCAATGAACCATTGCGGATTGCATAGTCAACATTGAAATAAAATGTTAATTACATATTAATATCAGCATATTATACATGGCACAGAACATGCTTTTCAATTCTTTATAAAAAATGCACACGTGATGAAATTTAATTTGGAGGAAAATCATGCTCGACATTCTTTGTGTAACCGTGACGGTGCTTTTTTTCGTCGTCTGTGTCTGTTACGTGCGTGGACTTAACAGTCTTTGGAGGAAACCATGAACATGGAATATCTGATAAGCGGCATCATCGCGGCTCTGCTGGTGATCTATCTGGTTTACAGTTTGATCAAACCTGAAAAATTTTAATTTCCGGAGTTTATAATGACACTAAACGGATGGTTACAGATTTCGTTTTTTTTACTTGCAACGCTTTTCCTGACAAAACCACTGGGTATCTATCTATTCCGTGTGTTTGAAGGAGAAAAGCCTCTGAAGGGCGTGTTCGGACCTGTTGAGCGGACTGTTTTCAAGATGTGCGGGGTTGACCCTCACCACGAACAGAACTGGAAGGAATACGGGGGATCCCTTCTTCTTTTCAGCGTGTTAAGCCTGCTCATGACCTATGCCATACTGCGACTTCAGCATCTTCTTCCTTTTAATCCTCAACATTTAGACGCTGTTCCCGAGTGGCTCGCTATGAATACGGCCATCAGTTTTACAACCAATACAAACTGGCAGGCATACACCGGTGAAGCGATGATGAGTTATCTGTCGCAGATGGCAGGGCTTGCGTGGCATAACTTCACCTCGGCAGCGGCCGGTATGGGAATAGCCCTTGCCGTGGCAAGGGGGTTCACACGAAAGCTGCGGCCAGGAAACCCGTCAACCATCGGCAATTTCTGGGCGGATTTGATAAGGGGGACGATCTATGTGCTGCTTCCCCTCAGTTTTATCGCCGCCCTCTTATTTGTTTCCATGGGGGTCATTCAGAATTTCAACCCGTATCACATGGTGAACACCCTTGAAGGGGCAAAGCAGGTCATCGCCATGGGGCCGGTGGCATCCCAGGAAGCCATCAAAGAAATCGGCACAAACGGCGGGGGATTTTTCAACGCCAACAGTGCCCATCCTTTTGAAAATCCAACACCCCTTTCCAATATGCTTCAGATGCTTCTCATCTTCGCCATTCCGTCAGCATTGACCTATACATACGGCCGAATGGCTAAAAGCAGTAAGGACGGCTGGGTCCTCTGGGCTGCCATGGCAATACTGTTTCTTGCAGGAGTGACAACGGCTTACTGGTCAGAGTCAAAGGCCAATCCTGCCACACAGGGAATTCCTCATATACAGGCTTCAGGAAATATGGAAGGAAAGGAAACCCGGTTTGGAATAGCCGATTCCGTTCTGTTTGCCACCGTCACCACAGACGCCTCGTGCGGTGCTGTCAATTCCATGCATGACAGCTATAATCCCATAGGCGGGCTTGTCCCTTTGCTGAACATCCAGCTTGGCGAGGTGATTTTCGGCGGGGTGGGGGCGGGGCTTTACGGCATGCTGATTTTCGTTGTTCTCACCGTATTCATAGCTGGATTAATGGTGGGACGTACGCCGGAATACCTCGGTAAAAAAATCGAAGCAGGGGAAATGACACTGGCCATGCTCTATGTGCTGATATTCCCGATCATCATTCTGGGATTTACAGCATGGAGCGCCGTGGCACCTTACGGGATTTCCTCACTTAATAACAGCGGCCCCCACGGTCTGTCCGAAATCCTGTACGCTTACACAAGCGCCGCCGGAAACAACGGCTCCGCTTTTGCCGGGCTTAATGCCAATACGGACTGGTACAATATGACCCTTGGCCTTGCCATGCTGGCCGGACGTTTTATGATGATCATTCCGGCTCTTGCCATAGCTGGTTCGATGGCGGGCAAAAAAACGGTTCCGGCGGGTCCGGGAACATTTCAGACCAATGGCGGAATGTTTCTGATTCTGCTGTTATCCGTCATCATCATTGTGGGGGCGCTGACGTTCTTTCCCGCCCTTGCTCTTGGTCCGATAACTGAACATTTTGAAGTTTTTGGGACTCTTTCGTTCAAGGGGTAAAAACAATGTCCAAATCACAGATAAAAACCATTTCTCTTTTTAATAAAGATATTTTCATGCAGGCGTTAATTGACAGCGTGCGCAAGCTTGCGCCCTGGCATGTCATCAAAAACCCGGTGATGTTTGTGGTGGAAATCGGAAGCCTGCTCACAACAGCTGCAATTCTCCGGGACATCATGATTCCGGGCCCCGAATCGGCTCCGTTATGGTTTACCGTAAATATTACGGCATGGCTCTGGTTTACCCTTTTGTTCGCCAATTTTGCCGAAGCTGTGGCTGAAGGCAGGGGAAAAGCCCAGGCCGCTTCTCTTAAAAAGCTGCGCAAAGACATCACAGCCAGAAAGCTTGTCGCCGGAAAAGAAACGTCCGTTGCGTCCGCAACGCTTCGAAAAGGCGACAGGGTGGTGTGCGAAGCGGGAGATCTTATCCCGGGCGACGGTGAAGTCGTGGATGGCATCGCGTCGGTGGACGAATCGTCCATCACCGGGGAATCGGCTCCGGTCATCCGGGAGTCGGGAGGTGACAGGTCCGCCGTTACTGGTGGCACAAAAGTTCTTTCCGACCGTATTATCATTCAGATCGGCGCCGATCCGGGCGATTCTTTTCTTGACCGCATGATCTCACTTGTGGAAGGGACATCGCGCCAGAAAACCCCCAACGAACTCGCCCTTCACATTCTTCTTGTGGGACTCACCCTCGTGTTTCTCATCGTCTGCGTCAGCCTCGTTCCCATGGCCGCATATTCGGGAATCCATCTTTCGGCAACGGTTATCGTGGCACTTCTGGTCTGCCTTATTCCAACCACCATTGGCGGTCTGCTTTCGGCCATCGGCATTGCGGGTATGGACCGTCTGATCCGAAAAAATGTCATCGCCATGAGCGGCAGGGCTGTAGAAGCGGCTGGAGATGTGGACACCCTGCTGCTTGACAAGACAGGCACCATCACCCTTGGCAACCGGATGGCCACGGAACTGATCCCTGTTGCTCAAGTGGATATCAAGGAGCTTGCTTACGCGGCAAAGCTTTCGAGCCTTGCCGATGAAACACCTGAAGGTCGGTCCATTGTCGTTCTAGTTGAAAACGAATACCATCTGACAGAAAACCTTCCGGACTCCAATGAGGCTGTTTTCATTCATTTTTCAGCGCATACACGCATGAGCGGCTGCGACATCCATAACCGTCAGATACGAAAAGGCGCGGTGGATGCGATCTGTACCTATGTGAAAAAGCTCGGCGGCGAGATACCCGATGATGTGGAGAAAGTCACCCATCACATTGCAGACAATGGAGGAACGCCCCTCGCCGTGGCGGACGGAGCAAAAATTCTCGGCATCATCCATCTTAAAGACGTGGTCAAGGAGGGCATGCGAGACCGGTTCGAGCGTTTCAGGGCCATGGGCATCAGGACGGTGATGATTACCGGCGACAACAAGCGCACAGCCGCCTATATTGCAAAAGAAGCGGGAGTGGATGATTTTCTCGCGGAAGCGACACCCGAAGACAAGATGAATCTGATCAGGGCGGAGCAGGCCAAAGGAAAGCTTGTCGCCATGACCGGAGACGGGACCAACGATGCTCCGGCCCTTGCCCAGGCTGATGTGGGCGTCGCAATGAACACGGGAACTCAGGCTGCCAAGGAAGCTGGAAATATGATCGATCTGGATTCCAATCCGACGAAACTTCTGGAAGTGGTCGAGGTGGGGAAACAGCTTCTGATGACCCGAGGCGCCCTGACCACTTTTTCCATCGCGAACGACGTGGCCAAGTATTTTGCCATTCTTCCCGCGTTGTTCATCACCGCGTTCCCCCAAATAGCTCCGTTGAACATCATGCATCTGGCCTCTCCACGAAGCGCCATCCTGTCTGCTGTTATTTTCAACGCCATCATCATCATTCTTCTGATTCCCCTTTCACTTCGGGGCATCCGATACCGGCCCATCGGGGCATCCGCCCTTTTGAGACGGTCGCTTCTGATCTATGGTCTGGGCGGAGTCATCGCCCCGTTTATCGGTATCAAACTCATCGACCTGTTGCTCCATGCAGCCGGTTTAATATAGAAAGGAGCGTAACCATGAAAGATATTTTAATAGCCGTGCGTGTTGCCCTGGTCACTCTGGTTCTTACAGGCATCCTTTATCCCTTTGCCGTGACAGGTGTTGCAAAAGCCCTGTTTCCGCACAAGGCGAACGGCAGTATGATCACGGGTGAAAAAGGGGAAATGATAGGCTCTGAACTGATAGGCCAGTCATTCACAAAGCCATCGTATTTTCAACCAAGACCTTCGGCTGCGGGAAATGGTTATGATGCCCAAAGCTCAGGCGGCTCAAATTTAGGCCCTTCGTCGGTAAAGCTAAAGGAACGGATTAAAATGGAAACAGAAAGGCTGCAAAAGGAAAATCCGGACGCGGCAGGTTCTGTGCCCATGGAGCTTGTGACGGCTTCGGCCAGCGGACTTGATCCGCATATTTCTCCGGAAGCCGCCCTCTGGCAGATCCCGCGTATCGCAACGTCCAGAAAAGCTGCTCCCGAACACATCCGAAAAATCGTCGAAAACGTGACAGAAGGCCGTGATCTCGGATTGTTCGGCGAACCCAGGGTCAATGTTCTTTTAGTCAATGTCGCGCTGGACAGGCAGTTCGGAAAAGCTTTGTAAGTAATATGAGTCCGAAGATGGGTGATAATATGAACGACAATCGTGCAGACAGTTTTCTTCGACTGATCAAGCATTCCCGGCGTGGCAGATTGAAGATCTACCTGGGTTACGCGGCGGGCGTGGGCAAAACGTATCAGATGCTTCTTGAAGGACATCGTCTGAAAAAAGACGGCATTGATGCGGTTGTGGGTGTTGTTGAGACACACGGGAGAGCTGAAACAGCGTCATTGATTACGGGCCTTGAACTGATTCCCCTTCGGACAGTCACATATCGTGGAATTGACATCGGAGAAATGGATATTGATGCGATTCTCGAAAGGCATCCAAGTGTCGTTCTTATCGACGAACTGGCCCACACCAATGTGCCGGGTAGCAGAAACGCCAAGCGTTATCAGGATGTGGATGAAATTCTTTCGGCTGGGATTCACGTGATTTCCACATTGAATGTCCAGCACCTTGAAAGCCTGTATGATACCGTTGAACGGGCCACAGCCGTCAAAGTCCGGGAGAGGCTCCCGGACCATATCGTTGCTGAAGCGGACCAGATCGTCAACGTTGATATCACCACGGAGGATCTGCGCCGGCGTTTGACGGAAGGCAAGATATACGGTAAGGACCGCATCGATACGGCACTCAAGCACTTTTTTGTTCCTGCCAATCTCGAACAGCTCCGCGAGCTGACATTACGGGAACTGGCGGCTCAGATCGATTCACGGCGGCGTGATCCCCAGACAGAATCTCTTCCGTCGAGCCCCGATCAGGTTATGGTCTGCTTAAGCTCCAGAAGCCCGAACAGCGAGGCTCTTCTACGCTACGCGTCACGGCTTGCAGGGCGTCTCAACCGCAACTGGTACGCCGTGTATGTTCAGACATCCAAAGAAAAACCGACGGTTATCGATGCGGAAACCCAGAGGATTCTGTCAAATGCCTTGACCCTCGCCCAGGAACTTGGAGCCACTGTGTTTACATATAAAGGTGATGATATCGTCAAAACCATTCTTCAGTTCGCCAAAGAATACCGGGTGGGCCATATCGTTACAGGCAGCCCTGGGAAAAAAGTGCCTTTCCTGCGCCGTCTTCGCGGAGAAGTCAGCATGATGGAACGGCTTATTACAGAGGGACGGGGCATTACTGTGGTTGTTCTCGATACCAAAGTTCTGCCGGACAAGGACCGGGCCGAGAAAATCACGAAGCCTGTTCAGAAAACAACAAAGAAGTTAACGGGTAATGATAACATATCCCCTGAAGTCCGGGCTCTCTCAGGTGCAAGCGTGCTTATCTGGAACAATGCTATCGAAAAAGATGAGGCTATTCGGCAGTTGTTGGGGATCTGCAAACAAAAAGGGAAAGAAGGGCAATTGAACAGAGACTCCGCCCTCGTATCCCTTCTTGAACGTGAACAAAAAGGCGGAACGTACGTGGGCGAAGATGTGACCATTCCTCACGCACGGATCAGCGGACTCAGGCAGGCCATTGTGGCAATCGGAATCGGGAAACAAGGTATCCATGACAGGGAATCGGGCCGTCATGTCCCGATCATGTTCCTGTTGCTTTCCCCCTTTGAACCACCGGAAAGCCATGTGACCATGCTCGCTCTGATCAGTCGAATGGCAAGGGATGTTCAGTGGCGTAAAAATGCGGTGTCCGCCCTCAAGCCTTCGGATATCATCCGCATGATTCAGACAAGGGGAAATGACAATTATAAAGGAAATAAAGTATGAACTATTCCGACAAAAAAAAACGGAGCTTATTATTATGGGGCGTTGGAATTACGTTCCTGTTGATTTTTCTTTTCGGTATTGCAAAATATTTTAATCCTTCTTCGCCTTTGAACGACACGTTGTTGAATCGAATGAAAAAAGTTGAAACCGTTTCTCTGATACGCGTCCATCTCATGAAATCCGTTGAAATGGAAAAAAACGCAGTTATTGCCATAACGGATGAGGAATCCCTTGAATTTTCAGATAAGTCCCGCGCTGAGTCCGCCGCAGTGGACTTATATTTGAAACAGCTGATCGCATTAGTGGATAAAGGCCGAATGCAGGACGAAAAGAAACTCGTCAACGAGTTTAACACATGCTGGGCGGAGCTTCGCAAAATCGACCGTGTCATACTTGAACTCGCAGTGCAGAATACGAATCTCAAGGCAGCAAGCCTTTCTCTTGGTCAAGGCACCTTGGCGATTCAGAGATTCGAGAAGGCGCTTGATGATGTCATGAAGTCATACCCGGCAGGTGCTACGAACGAAAGCCGGGCACTCAGACTATTGTTCAATTCAGCCACATCAGGCTTAAAAATTTTCAATCTGCACAGCTCCCATATAGCCGAAGCAAGCGATGATATAATGGATATCATTGAGAAGCGGATGAAAGAGGAGGAAAAGACTGTTTCAGAGTCTCTTGATGAGCTTTCCGGAATCGCGGGTGAAAAAACACGGCCTGGAGTGTTGCAAGCGAAAAAGGCTTTTTCAGAATTCATGGAAGTGACGGCAAAGGTGATCACGCTTTCAAGGCAAAACAGCAACGTCAAATCTTTTGAGCTGTCACTTGGGCGGAAACGGAAAATTGTGGCCCAATGCGATGAAATCCTATCTGCTTTCCAGGATATCGTTCGGAACAGAAACTTCAGTGCGACAAAGTGATCATGCAGGCTATGTTGACCATGTCGTGAATTTCAGATTCCGTAAATCTTCCATGTTGGTGTGTGTCCGATAAAGGATCACCATCACAGATCCAAAAAAACAAAAGCTCACAAAAAAATGACGTTTTCTTCATATAATCCAAACACAACCGTGACGGTCTCAGCCCAGCCTGTTTGAGAAAAACCATTCATTAAAACAACCGCGGATTGTGGGGTGAAAGCATGATTAAACGTGTTCTGTTTCAGGATCAAGCGATTTTATGTTTCGTCGGTCTGATGATCTGCGTCCTTGTTTTACGAGGGGATTCATACGCGGCGGACGTCCAGCATGTCTACGATAATCTGGGCCGCCTGACCTTGACGCAGTTCACGGACGGGGACACCATCTATGCCATGGATTACGATGCGGATATAGATGGGTACTGTTGCGGCCTTCCCGGAAATGCCTATGGTTGTTCTTCTCAGCTTCCCGTTGATTCAGACGGAGACGGTTTGTCCGTTTGCTTTGATGACTGCCCTGATGACCCGGCCAAAACAGAACCCGGTGACTGCGGCTGCGGTGTGGCAGATACTGACCGTGATGGGGACAATACGCCGGATTGCATTGACCAATGCCCGGACGACCCATTAAAAAGTGAACCCGGACAATGCGGCTGCGGAAAATTGGAAACCGATACGGATGGGGACGGAACCCCCGATTGCAAGGATGGATGCCCCACAGATCCCAATAAAATCGAACCCGGACTATGCGATTGCAACCAGGTTGATACCTACAATGCAGATGGCTTCCCTGCCTGCAACGACTTGGAAGAAGGCGATGGGGAGTGCGATCCCAAAAGCAAACAGGGAAACCCGATTCGTATTTACAATGGAAACAGCATTCAACAGGAAACGGACATGACGTTTCCGTCACCCTATACCGAAGGATTTTCGTTCGGACGGCACTACAACAGCCGTTCGTCGGTGACAACCCCCATGGGATACGGCTGGCGCCACACCTATCATGCCACCCTTCGCCCCGTCACCCTGAACACGAGCAGCGGTCTCAAAATTCTCGATGAAACCGGCCGGGGCATTTACTTCATTGAAAACGGCACCCTGTACGAAGGGGTGAACCGGGAGCTTTCTCATATTGAAGTTGTGTCCGGTCAATACGTCTGGCATCGGTCCGATGACAGGATCTATATCTTTGACAGCGACGGCCGTCTTGTTGAAACCAGAGATGTGAACGGTAATCGGCAACTCCTGTCATACAACGCCGATTCCCTCCTTGAAATCGTGACTGACGAGGCCACAGGCCGAACGATGACCTTTCATTACGATGACAACGATAACCTGACCTCCGTATCCTACCCCGACGGCAAATGAAGCCGGTCATCCCGGCCATATGATCGATGTGAACGGCCATCAAACCGATTTTACCTACGATGGAAAAAACAACACTGAACGGTCTTGCAACGTCCCAGACCTATACGGAATCCGGTATCCATACGAGCACCGATACCGGGGGCCGGACCCTCACGTACACCTATGATCCCCAGTACGGCCGGTTGACCCGGATCACCGACGATCTGGGCAACTATCTGTCTTACAGCTATGATACCCAGGGCAACCGGATCGAGGATTCTGCGTATAACGCTTCGGATATCAGGACCCGCTGGAAACGGTTTGATTACCAGCATCCCGACCAGCCCGGCCAATTGTGGAAAGTCATCCATCCCGATAACAGCGAGATTGTCTATGGTTACGACACCCTGGGGCGGGTCAGTTCGGTTCAGAATGAACGGCGTTTTTCTACTGCTTATGCCACTGTCACCGATCAGTCGGGGCAGAGCGCCTACGCTTATGATATCTGGGGTCATATCACCTCCGAATCCCGAACCAACACCGGTATGCCCGCTGCGGTGGTGTCCTACGGCCACAGTGCCACCACCGGTTATCCGGCATCCATGACCTATCCGGGCGGCATGGTCTTAAGCTACGGCTACGATGCTGCGGGGCGGATTTCATCCATCCAGGCCAATGGAGAAAACGTGGTGAGCAACATCACCTACCGACCGTTCGGGCCTGTGGAGGACTACACCTTCGGCAACGCATTGCTGACGGTCGATCAAACCTTCAACCTGCGCGATCAGGTGGACCGCATTAAGGCGGGTGCCATGGATTATCAGTACAGTTACCATGCACCGTTACCCACAGCCCTGTTCACGGGCGCCACATCGTTTGCCTACCAGGCTGGAACCAATAAACTCGACGCATCCACCGGCGCACAGACCAAGAACTACACCACAGACGCTCACGGAAACATCATCTCGGACGGGACAAACACATTCATCTATGATGAAAACAACCGCCTGACCAAAGTCAAGCAAGGTGCAACCACCCTCGCCCAATACGCCTACGATGCTCAAAACCGGGTGATGTCCCCATTTAATTGGCAAACGATAATAAATTTTATAATGATTGACTCGGTTAGAATAAATTTTAAATCGGAGGCAATCATGAGTGAACTTGAACAATATTTCTGTCCCAACGAGCAATGCAAGGAATACGGTCTTCG
>JBAZWJ010000054.1:0-39921 GCA_041660385.1 Desulfobacteraceae bacterium
CGGTGAATGTCATGCTTCTATGGATACTCCTTTAACTTGGACCGTGGGAGGTTTGGGAAGGGCGATCACGTCCTTGTGGCTGAAAGGGACGGTAAAAGCTCCTATTTTAAAGGTCCCGGCCACCTCATAGGTGATACTGTCTTTTTTGAAAAAATCCAGGAGGGAATCGACGCTTTCCATATAGTTGACGGTCAGGGGGACTGTGATGCTTTTCGTAGCCATGGCAAAGAGAGCTATTCCCTGAGTCGAAGACCCTTCCATGGTTTTTTTACCGTCAATACTAAGCTGGTATGTCATTGAATCAACAGTGATACCGATGGGATTGGGGTTTGTGATATTGAATGTGAATTCAAGATCGCCCTGGAAAAGTGATGTGCCTTTAAGGACCACCGTATCGAGCTGGATGCTTGGACTTCGCACAAGGCTTTTTAAAATCTTGCAACCGCCTGTCATGGATACAACAAACAGACTTAAAAGAATTATAGCCGATTTTTTCATGGGCATTTCTCCTGTGATACAACAGAAATCAGTGATTCAGATTTTGAAAAGATCAACGGGGCCTGCGCCTTCACGGAGGATTTCCGGCTCGTCGTCCATCAGTGAAATTACAGATGACGGTTTGTTGGGTACAGGGCCACCATCTATCACCATATCGATCTGGCTGGGAAACGCTTCCTCAATCATCCATGCATCACTCATAGGGTTTTCGTCCATGAGGTTGGCTGATGTGGATATCACCGGATTCCCAAGGGTCTGGATGATGGCCATGCAGATCAGGTTGTCAGGAACTCTTATTCCGGCCGTTTTCCTTTTGGTCAGCATGATTTTGGGGACCAGTTTCGAGCCTTCAAGAATGAAGGTATAGGGACCGGGAAGGCATCGCTTCAGGGTTCTGTAAGCCGAATTTGTTATTTTGGCGTAATCGCTGATGTTTTTCAGATCAGAACATATAAAGCTGAACGGTTTTGTCTTGTCCCTTCGTTTGATCGAATATATTCTTTCGATGGCTTTTTTGTTCATAATATCGCAACCGATACCGTAATAGGTGTCGGTGGGATAGGCAATGACGCCTCCGCTTTTCAGGCAGTCCACCACCTTTTCAATAAGGCGCATCTGGGGGTTGATGGGGTTGATCGTTATAAGCATGGCTTTTACTGTTTTTGTGGTTATGCCTTTTTCAGGCGGGATAGATTCATCTTCGAGTATGCCGGACAGAAAGTTATTAACAGGACAGGAATGGAAAATCAATATCAAGTTCCTGAAGACAATTATTCTGGATGTTGCCGGGAGGCGATCAGCTCAGTAATTATACTGGAAAAACTTTGTGTTGACATGTTATGAATGACATCACAAACTGAGTGATTGGACATGCGGATAAATCCTTGACAATAAAATCGGGGCCATGTTAGGGTCGGCTGACTGAGCGCTCGTTCAGTATTAGAATTTCTTCATTGCAGTAATATACCCTTAAGGAAAGCTATGAAAATACTCAAAATCGATCACATCGGCATTGCGGTGAACTCCATTGACAGCGGAGCAGATTTCTGGTCCGGCATTCTGGGACTTGATTTTGTTGGAAAAGAAACAGTGGTTGAACAGAAAGTTACCACAGCTTTTTTCCCTGTGGGACAGAGCGAGGTGGAACTCCTGGAATCAACAGCGCCGGATGGCCCTGTGGCAAAATACATCGAGAAAAAGGGCGAAGGCGTTCAGCATATCGCCTTTCGTGTTGAAAACATTGAAGACTGCCTCCGCGAGCTCAAGGACAAAGGGGTGAAACTTATAGACGAGACGCCGAGAATCGGCGCGGGTGGCGCAAAAATCGCCTTTCTTCACCCTAAAGCCACCCAGGGTGTTCTTGTTGAACTATGCCAGCGGGATCATGATTGATTACAAAATGGATAAATAGGAGAAAACATGGCCGAACATCCCCAATTAGGAAAATGGGCTGCACTTGCTGAAAAAGAACTCAAAGGAAAACCTGTCTCGGATTTGAACTGGAAAAGTCCTGAAGGGATAACGGTTAAGCCCCTTTACACAGCAGAAGATATTGAAAATCTTGAATGCGTGAACACGCTTCCCGGTCTTGCCCCTTATGTTCGCGGTCCCAAGGCCACCATGTTCACGGTGAGACCCTGGACGATCCGTCAATATGCCGGATTTTCAACGGCCAAGGAATCCAACACGTTTTACAGAAAAAACCTGGCAGCAGGTCAGAAAGGCCTTTCCGTAGCCTTTGATCTTGCCACCCACAGGGGATATGATTCCGATCACTCCAGAGTCGTGGGTGATGTGGGGAAAGCCGGAGTCGCCGTGGATTCGGTGGAAGATATGAAGATTCTGTTCGACCAGATTCCTCTGGATGACATGTCGGTTTCCATGACCATGAACGGAGCTGTCCTCCCCATTCTGGCAGGTTACATCGTGGCGGCGGAAGAGCAGGGCGTGTCTCAGGATAAACTCACGGGAACCATCCAGAACGATATTCTAAAAGAATACCTGACCCGGAACACCTACATCTATCCACCGACGCCTTCCATGCGGATTGTATCGGACATCATCGGCTATTGTTCACAGCATATGCCCAAGTTCAACACGGTGAGCATCAGCGGTTACCACATGATGGAAGCCGGAGCCAACTCGGTTCTCCAGACCGCCTTCACCCTGGCCGACGGGCTGGAATACGTGAAAGCGGCTCTTGCGGCTGGTCTTGACATCGACACATTCGCACCCAGATTGTCGTTTTTCTTTGGAATCGGAATGAACTTTTTCATGGATATCGCCATGCTCCGGGCGGCCCGTTTTCTCTGGAATGAGATTATCGGCGAGTTCAATCCCAAAAATCCATCGTCACGCCAGCTTCGAACCCATTGCCAGACTTCCGGCTGGAGCCTGACAGAGCAGGATCCTTATAACAATATCATACGAACCACCTTGGAATGCATGTCCGCCGTTCTAGGCGGAACCCAATCCCTCCATACCAATTCTTTTGACGAAGCGGTGGGGCTCCCCACCGAGTTGTCGGCCCGCGTGGCACGGAACACACAGATTGTTGTACAGGAAGAATCCCAGGTCTGTCATGTGGTGGACCCCCTTGGCGGATCGTACTATGTGGAAGCCCTGACTGACGGAATAATCAGGGAAGTCCGGACGATTATGAAAGAAATTGAAGGACTTGGCGGAATGGCTAAAGCCATCGAATCAGGTATGCCCAAAATGAGGATCGAAGAATCGGCTGCCCGTCGTCAGGCAAGAATCGATCAGGGAAAAGACGTGATCGTGGGTGTGAATAAATACAGAATTGATGAGAATGTTCAATTGGAAGTGCGTGAAGTGTCCTCAACGGTCCGAGAAGAGCAGATCGCACGGCTTAAAACCATCAGTGAAACGCGAAATGCCGACAAGGTGAAAAAAGCTCTGGCGGATTTGGTTAAGGCGGCTGAAACGGATGGGAATCTTCTTGAGGCCAGTATCAACGCTGTGCGTGAACGGGCCACCGTGGGTGAGATTTCAGATGCCATTGAAAATGTATTTGGGAGGTATGTGGCTACAACTCAATGTATTTCAGGTGTTTATGCGTCGGAGTATGATAATCCGGGCGTTATCGATGCGTTACGGAAACGGTGCGAAGATTTCATGACCCGTCATGGCCGTCGGCCAAGGATTCTTGTGGTGAAGATGGGACAGGACGGCCATGACCGGGGCATCAAGGTCATTGCCACGGCCTATGCGGATTTCGGTTTTGACGTGGACATCAGTCCCATGTTCCAGACCCCGGAAGAAGCGGCGAAAATGGCTGTTGAAAATGACGTGCATCTTGTTGGCGTATCAAGTCTTGCCGCCGGCCATAAAATTCTTGTTCCCCAGTTGATCGACGACCTCAAGACACTGGGTGCTGATGATATCAAGGTGGCGGTGGGCGGAGTCATTCCTCCAGGTGATTACGACTTCCTGAAAGAATATGGTGTCATCGACATTTTCGGGCCAGGCACCCAGGTACCGGAGTCTGCCAACCGTCTGTTGACCTGGCTTGAAAAAAATGTCCATGCCTGATCAGGAAATTTCAAAAAACATCGATGGTATTTTAATGGGTGATCGGCGCTCACTTTCAAAGGCCATCACCCTTGTGGAAAGCGCACATCCTGAACATCAGGAAAAAGCCAGAGTTCTGGTGGACGATCTTCTACCCTATTCGGGAAACAGCATTCGGCTGGGTGTTACCGGGGTGCCTGGCGTGGGGAAGTCCACGTTCATCGAAAGTCTGGGTCTTGAGCTTGTACATCAAAACCACCGGGTGGCCGTTCTTGCCGTGGACCCTTCCAGCAGGCGGAGTGGCGGTAGCATTCTTGGTGACAAAACCCGTATGACCCATCTTTCAGCCCATCCAAACGCGTTTATCAGGCCCTCACCATCGAGCGGAACTCTTGGCGGTGTGGCATCCAAAACCCGTGAAACCATGATATTGTGCGAAGCCTCAGGATTTGATGTGGTGATTGTCGAAACCGTGGGGGTAGGACAGTCAGAAACGGCTGTTTCGTCCATGGTGGATTTTTTTCTTGTGCTCATGCTGGCCGGAGCCGGTGACGAACTTCAGGGTATCAAGAAGGGCATCATGGAAATGGCCGACGCCATTGCCATCAACAAAGCTGACGGCGATAACCTGGACCATGCCCGAAAAGCGAAAAAAGACTATGAAAATGCTTTACACTACCTTGCCCCGGCATCGGTCATCTGGCGTCCTGTGGTTCACACCATCAGTTCCATAGAAAACAAAGGGATCCTCGACGTTTGGAACACGGTGCTTGAACACCAGAAGATCCTTCAATCAGCCTGTGAGCTGGCAGTCAAAAGGCAAAGGCAGGCCATTGACTGGATGCATGACATGGTGGAAGACGAACTCAAACGGGATTTTTACGGAAGAGCAAGAGTCCGGGAGCTTTTACCCGAATTGACCAGAGCTGTTGAAAAAGGGTCGATGTCTCCGGGAAGCGCTGTGAAACGGCTGTTCAAGTCTTAAAAAATTGAACGTTCAACATCCAATGGCGGATGTGGGGCATTTTAACGTAAGTCGGGTTGAGGAACGAAACCCGAAAATCAAACAAATGTTATGTTACAGGTACAAAGCATGCCATCCTCTCTTCGTGAAGATGAACGATTTGTGATTGAAGCATTATGTGTTTCATATGGTGGGGCTTGGAGGACTGGTGAGGATCCACCAGATGCTTATATGTCCTGAAAAGAATATGATGTTGCAGTTGAGATTTCTGTTTTAACACAGCAAGTTGTTGTTGGTGATACAGGCGAGTCGATTCCTCGTCTTTCACAGGATTCTGGGGTTCGTCGTCTATGTGATGAGGTAAATGAAGAACTTAAAAATGTCATTCCCTCTGGGCAATATGTAATCCTTACAGTATCGGCCCCGATTAATAAAATACGACAATTTAAGCTCGATTTGATTAATAAAATCAGAGGAATTGTTCAAAAAAGTGCACCAAATGAACAAATCATAGAAATTTATCAAAACAAGGTAAAAATCCAATTAATATCTGGTGACAGGCCATCGGGGAAAAAAGTTGTTGGAATAATTCCTAATCAATATTCAAGCCCGGATATCCTCGCAAATGTAATGTTTATGTTGAACGAGAGAATCAATGATAAAGTAATAAAATGTTCTAAAATTGAGCATCGACCTTTGTGGCTTGCTCTATTAAACGATTACTGTCTGGCAGAGCCAGATATTTATGAACTCGCGATTAAAAATTTGTCAATTAAGCATCCTTTCGATAAAATTTGTCTGGTTTTGGGTAATAAAGAAGTACATAACCTATATGAAATATAAATAGCCCCTATTACACAATCCTGCGTCAGTCAGTTTTCGTTCTTCCACCCGGGATACAAATTACAGAAATTCTGTTCAGTTTCATCGGCATTTTCTTTTTTTTTGTTTGCTATGCCATATTGATATAGAAAAAGAGGATCGGATGTGCTTGTATATTTTGTAGACACACATGCTGATAAGAACAAAAAATCAATAGTGCAAAACAAGCCAGGACGATAAAGGTGCTCTCATGAACGTTGGAAAACTGATCAGAATCAAGCGGATCATCAACCCGAAAACACGAAAAACGGTGATCATTCCAATGGATCACGGGGTGTCCATGGGGCCTATTCCTGGGCTTGAGGACATGGATAAAACCGTTAATATGATCATCCGTGGTGGGGCCAATGCTGCCGTGGTTCATAAGGGGATTGTCACATCCACAAACAGGAGCGAAGATACGGACATCGGTCTGATCATCCATCTTTCGGCCTCCACATCATTGAATCCCGAACCCAACCGGAAGATATCGGTCTGTGATGTGGAAGAGGCTTTGGCTCTGGGTGCAGACGCCGTGTCCGTTCACGTGAACATTGGATCTAATTCTGAAGGGATGATGCTGGAGTCTCTGGGTAAGACCGCCAAGGACTGCAATCGATGGGGCATGCCTCTGCTTGCCATGATGTACCCCAGAGGTAAAAACATCACTGAAAACGTGGATTCCATCAAACTGGCCGCCCGTGTGGGGGCAGAACTTGGTGCTGATATCATCAAATGTCCGTACACCGGTGACGCTGAAAGTTTTGCTCAGGTGGTCAGAGGCTGCCCTGTGCCCGTGGTCATTGCAGGGGGTTCCAAGTTGAGTGATGTTGAGACTCTGAAAGTGATTGAAGGGGCCATGAAAGCCGGAGCTGCTGGGCTGTCCATGGGGCGCAACGCTTTCCAGCATGAAGACCCCGAACGTTTCGTCTATGTGGCCTGCCGCATGGTTCATGATGGGCTTTCAATGGCGGAAGCGCTGGAGATGCTAAAAGGAAAATAAACGTCCAACGCCCAACATAGAACGTCCAACTTCCAATGAGGATGACAGCCATTTAAATATCTTTGAATCCCAATAATTGGACCAATCCTTTATTGAACCTTCAACGTTGAGCGTTGGACGTTGGGCGGTGGACGTTAAAAAAATTTAAGCCCTCCAGCTAAACCACACACTTACCCAAACATTATATTGACCCATTCCGGCTTCTATACTATTTATTGAGTTTACGTTTTATCCTGATCTCACATGGGAGGGTCATGAACCGTTTTTTCATACTTGTTCTGAGAATCATTCTGGGTACGGCGTTTGCCGTTCTGCTCACGCGGATATTTCATCCTGAAAAAGGGCTTGTTTTTATTGCAGGAATTGCGGCCCTGCTTGTGGGATTCTCCTATTTTTCATCAGCCATGCGGAACCGGAAAAGGAAGGAGCAGGACCGTTGAAACAGATTGTTCTTGGAACAGCCGGACATATCGATCATGGCAAAACAAGTCTGATCAAGGCCCTCACCGGCATCGAAACCGACCGCCTCAAAGAAGAGAAAGCCAGAGGCATCACCATCGAGCTGGGCTTCGCGTCCATGGATCTTCCCAGTGGGCAGCATCTGGGGATCGTGGATGTGCCGGGTCATGAAAAATTCGTGAAAAACATGGTGGCCGGAGCCACGGGTATCGATATGGTGGCCATGGTCATTGCGGCGGATGAAGGCGTGATGCCTCAGACTCGTGAACATATGGAGATCTGCGCCCTGCTCGGCATCCGCTACGGCATGGTGGTGATGACCAAAAAAGACATGGTAGATGAGGAATGGATGGGCCTTGTCACCGAAGATATCAGGAATTTCGTCAAAGGGACGTTTCTTGAAGACGCACCCATCATTCCCGTTTCATCCATGACAGGGGAAGGACTTCCCGAACTTATTAAAACCATGGACGAAATTTCAACTCAGATCCCGGAGCGAACGTCAAGCGGTCTTTTCAGACTCCCTGTGGACAGAGTTTTTACCATGAAAGGGTTCGGTACGGTGATCACCGGAACAGTGGCGTCGGGCACGATCAAGGTGGGTGACACCATCATGATTTATCCGTCCATGGTTACATCCAAAGTCCGTGGCCTTCAGGTCCATAATATCAGTACCGAATCGGCTTCTTCGGGCATGAGAACAGCCATCAATTTTCAAGGCCTTGAAAAAACAGCCATCGAACGCGGTGAAGTGGTTTCCGTTCCCGAAGGCATGAGAAACAGCCATCTGGTGGATGCCAGAATACATTATCTTTCGAGTAATAAGAAGCCGCTGAAAAACAGAATGAAGATTAGGTTTCATACAGGAACCTGTGAAATCATGGGAAATTTGATTCTTTTAGAAGCGGAAACCCTTGATCCGGGAGAAACGGCCGTTGTTCAGATCCGTCTGGAAGCCCCTGTTGCCTGCGTGAAAGACGACCGCTTCGTTATCCGAAGCTATTCCCCTGTTCGAACCATAGCGGGCGGTGAGATTCTTAATCCATTTCCGGCAAAGCATAAACGCTTCAAAGAGGAAATCGTTGAAGGTTTAAAAGGCATCACCGAACAGGATCTTGAATCCACGATTTCATTTCACTGTTCACACGCTGGGTTTGTCGGGCTCACGTTTAACGATCTGAAACTCATGACCAACACGGGTGAAAAGAAGTTGAACACGGCTGTTTCCAATCTTCTTACCCATAAACGGCTGATCCAGACAGACAAGGAAACAAGGACTTTTATTCACAAGGATGTGTTTGACGTCCTGAACAAATCAGCCATCGATGTTCTTCAAAACTACCACACGCTCAACCCCTTGCGGGAAGGGATGTCCAAAGGGGAACTCAAATCCAAGTTCTCCCAGGATCTGGGCGTGAAGCTGTTCAATCTGATGGTCAACCATCTTGTGACTTCAAACGCTGTTGTCCAAGAAGGCGATATGGTCAGGCTTTCGGGGCACAAAGTGGCTTTGAAAGTAGATCAGGCCGATATGAGAAAAAAGATTCTCGACGCCTACGTTGAATCGGGAATTACCCCGCCGTATTTCAAGTCGCTTGCGGTTGAAACGCTGGGTTATGACTTCGATCAGGCCAAAGATGTACTGAAGCTTCTTGTTAATGAGAAAAAGCTTGTAAAAATCAAAGAGGATCTTTATTTTTATGGAGACGCACTTGAAGCCCTCCAGAAAAAACTGGTGGATTTCTTAAAGGCGAACCAATCAATTGACGCGCCGCAATTCAAGGATCTGGCAGGTGGCATTGCGCGGAAATACCTGATCCCCATCCTTGAGTACTTTGATATGAAAAACATCACCATCAGGGTGGGGGATACGCGACAACTTCGAAACGGATAGTCATTCTTTTATTAGAAACAAACCGCTGAGCGGGTAAAATATTTTGACATTCGGATAAAAATATTCTCATATTCTTTTTGGTAACGTAATTTTGAGGATACATCTACGACGGTTTTGCTTAGGTAATGAAACATCCAAATATGAGTGAGGAGCGGTAATGAGTAAAAATAACGGGAACGATAATAAAGGAAAATCTGAAAAGATCGGTTTCGGAACGTTCGCGTCGTTCCGTATCGTGCTTGGAATTGTGGTTGTAATGGGCTGTCTCTGGCTTGGTTCGATGGCCATTTCTTTTTTTACAACTCCGGAGGGTAAAGACAAGTCAGCTTACAAAGAGACCGTTGAACAATACCCGCTGATGCAGAAAGCCGACGACATGATCGAGGGTCTGAAAACCCATGAGACAAATGCCAATAAGTCGGAATCTTTGGATATGGTTGAGGACAGGATAGAGAATCCTGGCATGGAAACGGGTTATTTACAGAATGAATTTCTTGGCGAACGAGAAACTTTTGCCGGTGAAAAATCATCCGAAGAATCACCCATCGATACACGGGATGTTCCTACGGCAGAGAACATTGTTGAGGAAAATCCTAAAGCGAGTCTTGAAGAAGCTGAATCCACTGGTGGCCACGGCGCACCTGAGGCCGCCCCTCACAAGGTCATGACACGCAAAGTCATCGGTGTGTCATTTGTTGAAGCCCTCGTGGAACCCTTGGAATATGAGCTTGAACATCGTTTATGGGGATGGCGTCCCAATGATCTCTGGATTTCAAAATTTGGTATGGACAATGTGGAAAACTATCAGCTGGGTGTAAGAGAAGTTACCCGGCGCTCGGCAAACATTCTAGCAGAGCGCATTGCCCGAACCGGCAGCAATGTGTCTTACAATAAATACCTGGACGATGCGGTGAACAGTCTTACGGTTGACCCTGGTAGTTACTGGTGGCCTTCAGCCGAACGAGAATACACGCGGGCGATAGATAATCTCAGAAAATATAAAGAACAGCTGGCACGTGGTGAAGAATCTTTCTATACACGTCCTGACAATCTGATTCCCCTGCTCATCGAATACAGAACGCGCCTTGGGGATTGTGACAATAAACTGGTCAGGTTGGAAGGTATCCCCGCCACCCAAGTCAGTACATTTGAAGCGGATGACCGTTTTTATTATGTCAAAGGTGTGGCCGCTGCCATGTTGCCTGTACTTGAGGCTATTCAGGAAGATTTCTACCTGAGCCTCAAAACACGCGACGGAATCGAAACCCTTCATCACGCCATTGAATCTTGTAAGGGGGCTGCCGAGATGTCCCCATGGATTGTTATGGAAGGGAATTACAACGGCTTCCTTGCCAACCACAGAGCTAATATGGCAACCTATATCAGCCATGCACGTTTTTATATCGGTGTACTTATCACCACTCTGTCCACCTGATGATGTAATATAAATATTCTGTGATAAAAAAGAAAACCCGGCTCAGCCGGGTTTTTTTTGATCCCACTCATTGTTAAAAAGCGTTTAATTTATTCGGCTTTAACGACGCTGCCTTTTTCTTTTTCGTCAATGGATTCGCAGTAATTCCTGAAGGCTACGGTGCAGTTGGTCTTGGCATGGGGACAGTCATTCAGGTATTCGATGAACTGGACGAGCTTGCCCATGGTGGCTTCATCAACGGCATGTTCCATGCGGCAGGCGGTTGAGTCGGCTGTGATAGTGTCTATCTGTAGAACGTTGATCAGAAAACCCTTGAGTATGGAATGGCGGTTTGTGATGTTCTCTGCAATACTCATCCCTTTTTCTGTGAGGGTGATGTATCCGTACTTTTCCCAGTTGATTAATCCTTTACTGTCAAGGGTTTTCAGAGCACCTGTGACGGAGCCCGGCTGGATATTGAGTCTCTGTGCGATCTCTTTTCCACGGGCTACTTTTTTTGTACGCTCAAGATCGAGAATGACTTCAAGATAATCTTCAAGGTTTTCGGAAAGCTCCGGGTTTTTTTCTTTCATGGGATCTCCTTATTTGAAAAAACACTAACTTTTATGAGTTGTTAAGTCAATCCCCAAAATATCTGGAAATTAGATTTGAGTTGTTTATCATTAGAAAATTAGCTATACCAAAGAATTATATATTCAACAGTTTTTATTAGGATTTTTTATATGGGCGGATGTTCCGGGTGCAATGGGTGTGAAAAAGAGTTTGCGGCTTCATGCAGGATTCAGAATGCTCTGGGCAACTCGGATCTGGACAGGACTTGCGGTGTGGTTCTTGTGGGTAATTCCAAAGTGGGAAAATCCACCTTGTTTCTCAAGCTCTGTCAGAGAAAGGCCGAAGAAGAGCATATTAAATCCCTCAAACGCAAAGTGGAAAGAGGTTACGCCGGCCGAACAAAAACTCTGGTTTACAATACCCCCGGCCTTCTTTCAATGTTCAGCAAGAACCTCGAAGAAAGGGTAGCGAGAGACATTCTGCTTCCGGATTCTATTCAGGAAAGAATAGGGCGGATCGTTATCGTGGCAGACGCCAAAAATCTTAAGCGTTCGCTTTCTCTTGTGCTCCAGTTCTCAGAATATGAGCTTCCCATGCTTCTCGTTCTCAATATGACGGATGAAGCACGGGCAAAAGGGATAAGAATTAACAAGGAAAAACTTACGTCCATTCTGGGGATTACCGTATGTGAAACCGTAGCGAGAAACGGAGAAGGGATTGAAAATGTACTTTACTCTCTCGATGCTATGTACAGGCCCAATGGATCGGATGTTCATTCCGATGAGGTTGAAACGTTCATCGAATCCGTAAAAACCATCCTCAAGCCAAGCCACATCTCTCCCAGAGCATTGGCTCTTCATATCCTGACCCATGACCCGGGAACGAGACGTTATATAAGAAAAACATACAGCCAGGATACGGTTCAAGAGCTTTATTCCATGGCTGATACATTGAACGGCCACCATCCCGAGCCATTCGGGCTTCGTTCGGTCAGGTTGTACAGCAAGAAAGCCGAGCAAATCGCAAAGGTTGTCCAGACTCAAGGCACACCAGAGTACAGAAGGGTTTCGGCAAAAATCGGCCAGCTCTGCATGACACCGTTGACTGGAGTGCCCATCGCGATCTGCGTTCTTTATCTGATGTACCAGTTTGTTGGGACTCTGGGGGCGGGGTTTCTTGTGGATCTGATCAATGTGAAGATCTTCGGTCAGTATCTGCTCCCATGGCTTTCATCGTTGATGGCTCCCATTCCTTATGAGATGTTGAGGGACATGTTTATTGATCCTGATTTTGGTATTTTCCCCACAGGTGTATTTCTGGCGTTAGGTCTTGTGACGCCCGTGTTGTATTGTTTTTATATCGCCTTCGGCATACTTGAGGACTCTGGCTACCTTTCACGGCTTGCCATTCTCCTTGACCGGGTTTTCCAGAAAATGGGTTTCAACGGCAAAGGGATCATTCCGCTGACCATGGGTTTTTCCTGCGTAACCATGGCGATATTGACAACAAGGGTTCTGGATACGGAAAAAGAGAAGAACATCATGTGTTTTCTACTCCTTCTGGGTTTGCCCTGCGCCCCGCTTCTTGCCGTGATGCTGGTGATTCTCGGTGATATGCCGCTTTCAGCGACTGTTACGGTGTTCGGGCTGATTTTTTCTCAGCTGCTTGTTGCGGGTTATGTTTCAAACAAGATTCTTTTCGGAGCCCGTTCACCTCTGATCATGGAAATTCAACCCATCAGGTTCCCTCGCATGTCCCAGGTTCTTAGCCAGTCTTCGGCCAAGACCTTCCATTTTATCAAAGAGGCCCTGCCTGTTTTTATCGGCGCCTCCATTCTAGTTTTCTTATTTGAAAGGTTGGGAGGGCTTGATTTCATTGAAAAAATGATGCGTCCTGTTGTTTGTTCGTTTATGGGTCTTCCGGAAAAAAGCGTTCAGGTGTTCATCAAGACGATGATTCGGAGGGAAAACGGGGCTACTGAAATTCAGCACTTAAGCGGTATTTACAATCATCTGCAACTGGTGGTAAATCTTCTGGTCATGACCTTTCTGTCTCCATGCATTAACGCGACCATCGTTCTTATCAAGGAAAGGGGATTGAAAACAGCAGCTTCCATTATTTTTTCCGTTATGCTATACGCCCTTCTTATGGGTGGAGTTATCAACCATACCTGCCGGTTCTTCGGCATAACTTTTACATGAAAAAGCGTGAAATGCGGCAATGAACCCGACAATGAATCAGATCACAGAAACCCATGAAGAAATCCTGGAATCTCTCTGGAAAGCCGGAGAACAAGGTGATCACCACCTAAAAAACGTCAAGGCGTTCTGTGCGGTGGATTTCAGCGATGCTGACCTTGCGGTTCTTGTGTCAAACCGACTGATCACATGTGACGGAGACAGGCTGCTTCTCACGGATGAGGGCAAGGCCAAGGCGGAGAAGATTGTCAGACGCCATCGCATTGCCGAAGTTCTTGTCGTAAGCATCCTCAAACACAAGTCGGGTGAAATGGAACGGATCGCCTGCGAGGTGGAGCACAACCTCCAGCCCGAAGTGGAAGAAGCGATCTGCACCCTTCTTGGCCATCCTGAGTTCTGCCCGGATGGGAAACCCATTCCACGGGGAGCCTGTTGCAAGAAGAGGGTTCGAGATGTCAGTCAGGCTGTTGTAAGCCTTGATAAGCTGAACCCTGGTGAAAGCGGTAAGGTCACCTACATCAAACCGGCCAGTCATTCCATCCTCGAACAGCTGATCTCGTTTGGGCTTTCACCAGGAGTTATTGTGACCATGACTCAGAACAAACCCGTTTACTGTGTAAAATTCGAACAAACGGAGCTTGCCCTGGACAGGGAAGTTGTCAGAAATATTTTTGTCTGGAAGTTTGATGAATGAGAGCTATCCCTTTAACGCATCATTTGAATCTTTTGCCTGTTTAGTCCGTCTCATATAATCAGTAAAGTTTTCCTGCCTCAATGACGATACGTGGGTTAAGCATGTTGTTGATCCACGGTATTGCTATCGCCGCAAATGTTAAAAACATACCCATTTGATGATTGAATGTCATTGTTGTTTTATGAGTGCCCATGCAGATTATCGTGATTGTGATTATAGTCTAAAAGAGGAGGGATTTATGAACAGGCACACGATTATTACGACCGTTCTGTGCTTTATAATGGTTGTTATCTCAGGGTGCTCCGCTTTGGATTATCGTGGGAAAAAAAATGAAAACAATAGCGGACTTGAGAATCCTCCGGCTGTTTCTACGAAAAATGATAATGGGGCGTCCGGTTCAGAGTCTGATGAAAAGACAAGGACAAAAGCCATTGTTACTCTTCACGCCGTTGGAAGGGGTATTGCCCCTGAAGACGCCATAAGCAAAGGACAAGCCATTATTCTGGGAGAGAGTGCGGCCCGGTCAAATGGTTACGTTAAACTTGCTGAAAAGATATACGGCGTTTATGTGGACAGCTACAGGCTTGTTGCTCGTGGGAAGGTGGACTACGAGATGGTTCATCAAGAAACACAGGCTTTGTTGAGGGGAGCTGAAGTTCTGGAATACCGACAGCTTGAGCACGGTATTTTTGAGGTTTATATGGAGGTTAAGGTGGTTGTGAGTCAAGGCCATCCACTGTATCCTTCAGGGACATGAAGAGGTGATCCCCATGGCAGGAAAACGGATAAAAAACGGGCTTTTTCTGATGCTGTTTATTGTGCAGTTTGTTTGCGTTTTGAATGCATGGGCCAATATACCTGCTGATTCGTCGAAGGAACTTCTGTTGAATGAACAAAAGAATCTGACAGCCTCTGTGATCGAATATAAAACGCTGATCCATGAATACAGGCTGGATTTGTCGAATCTTAAAGCGGAGAGAGAATGGATCACTGTGAAGATCAACCGGATAGAAGATCAAAAGAGGGACGTACCCGACGTCCTTAGAGAAGCCATAGAACATATCGATGAAAAAGTGATCCACCATAAAAAAGAAATGAAGCGGCTTGAAGCTCTTTGCAAGCTTCACATCAAGGAAATGAAAAGCCTGGATGCACAGGTGAAAAAAAAATACGGGAAGCCATCTCCGGTCTGGTGGAGTTGGAATGCCGGGGTTGCCCCATGGATGAAAAGCGACAAATCAAAACAAGTGGACAAAGCAGAGAATCATGACACTGTATATGAAGTTGCACATGACGTGACCCGAAAAGAATCATCGGGCCATGCACCATCACGTGATTCCTCTCTTTTGGAAACTTTCGATGAAAAAATAAAGGAAGCGGATATCGACAACTGGGTTGCCATTGCTTCAGGAGAGAGAGGGTTGAAACTCGAGGTCCAGCTTCCTATTTTATTTGGTCTTGGTAAAACGGACGTGGCAGCGGACTACAAACTCTTTTTTAATAAACTCGCATCTTTAATAAAACCATATCATGTTGTTATTGAAGTTTCAGGTTATCCTGACAATAATACTTCAGACAGAATGAGTTTTGTTTCAAACATGGCCTTGGGGACAAAACGTGCGGCTAATGTTGTGAAAGAACTAATGAAATCAGGATTGCCCGCATCTGCTTTCAAGATCATCAGCGAAAGTGGTTCCGACTCCCATGGGCGTGAAAAAAATGAATTGAGCATTGCAATGAAACGTCGTGTGGAAGTCAATGTTTATATCAGAAACAGCGGTGCTTGAATTGGTATAAAATATTTCTTCCCATGGTGTCTTGGATCTCTCTTGACTTAGAAAACTTTTCTGTCTGAATAATACGATTCTACATTAATAATCCATTTTATATTATAACTTTCATATCATTTTTCTTCATTTCAATCCGCAACTTTTCTTCTTGAATGTTTCAGATATCATTGGTAAGTGATGGGGCAATTATTAAGAAGTTATTTTATCAGGGTATCGTTGTATTAATCGTTTTTTAAGGGGCAGGTATGGCAGACACACAGACCATCAAGGAAAATGAAGTCACGCTGTTTGATATTCTCAGAATTATATGGAAATGGCGTTTCCTTATCGGCGGTGGAGTTGTTGCTTTTGGTATAGCTTCAATACTGATCAGTTTTACATTAAAGAAAATCTATAATATCTCAATGATCGTTCAGCCCGGAATTATTTCCACGGACGACAGCGGAAAACGAGTTTTCATAGATACCGTTGAGACCATTGCGGGCCGCATTGAAGCCGAGATTTACTCCGATGAAATAATGGACAGTGTTTTTAAAGGGAAAAAAGAACATCCCGATGATATTCAGTTAAAAATCAAGGTACCTAAGCTGGCGGAAGTGATCCATGTTTCTTACGAAAGTGCAAATACCGAGGAAGGGATTTCTGTGCTTCAAGAATTGTTCAAACAGCTTCAGAACCATGAAAAACGGTTGGTGACCCAGATTAAAGAAAAATTTAACAGAAAGATAGAGCTTTCGAGGATTGAGCTTGAGAAAAGAAAGGGAATCGAGCAATCTTGTGCTGAGAATATCAGGAATCTTGAAAGAAGTATTCAGGATGCCCGATCAGATATTCACCTGATAACAAAGAACAACGTGAACCTTACCCAGGAGAGGAAAAAACTGATCGATAAAAATACCAAAGACGAAAAGGCCTTAGCCGTTCTTTTATACAGCAATACAATACAGCAGAATATTCAATTTGTGAATAATGTTAATAAAGATCTGAACGACAAGTTGAGGCTCAAGGAAGAAGAACTGCAGAAAATTATTCATGAACAAAATGAGCAACTGAAATTGATTGGAGAAATCCAGCTTACTGAGAGGCAGCGTGACTCGATAAGTCCCATAGCTATGATCAGAAAGCCGGTTTCAGCAAGAAATCCCGTGAAACCAAGGAAATATCTTATTATTTCGCTGGCTCTTGTCGCAGGTTTTTTTATCATGTCTTATATAAGTTATATGATCGAATACATTCGAGCTAATCGTGGGATTTCCAACAGGGAGTTGTAAAACAAAGATGAATAGAAATATGACAATTCTGGTCACAGGCGCTGGGGGCTTTATTGGATTCTTTCTTTGCAGGCGTCTTCTCCAAGATGGATACTCCGTGGTGGGGGTAGATAATCTTAACGACTATTACGATGTGACTCTGAAAAAAGACAGGTTGAAACAACTTGCGCCCTATCCGTTGTTTTCATTTATCGCCATGGATATTGCTGATCGAAAGGCCATGGAGGCCTTATTCCACGATAACGCTTTTGATCGGGTCGTTCATCTTGCGGCACAGGCGGGTGTGAGGTACAGTATTCAAAACCCACATGCTTACGGAGACAGCAACTTGACCGGGTTTCTCAATGTGCTTGAGGGATGCCGGAATTCAAAAACAGCCCATCTTGTTTATGCTTCAAGCAGTTCTGTTTACGGGTGCAATAAAAAGATACCATTTTCCACAATCGACAATGTTGATTATCCCGTTTCATTTTATGCAGCCACTAAAAAGGCGAATGAACTGATGGCCCACAGTTACTCCCATCTTTATCAAATACCTGTAACGGGATTGAGGTTTTTTACAGTCATAGGCCCCTGGGGACGGCCCGATATGGCCTATTTTTTATTTACAAAGGCCATACTCGAAGGAAAGCCTATTGATGTTTTCAACCATGGAAAAATGAAACGTGATTTCACGTACATCGATGATATTGTTGAAGGGGTGTATCGTATCATGAACAAGATACCCCAGGCGGGTGAGAACAATTCGACCCAAGCACCATACAAAATTTACAATATCGGTAACAATACCCCGGTTGAGCTTGGTTTTTTTATCGAATGTATCGAAAAAGCTTTATCAAAGAAAGCCGTTAAAAACATGCTCCCTATGCAGCAGGGGGATGTTCCTGCAACGTACGCCGATATTGACGACTTGAAGATCGATGTGGGCTTCAAACCGTCCATTCCTATCGATGAAGCCGTTCATCATTTTGTCACCTGGTATAAAAACTATTATTCCAAATAAAAAAATCTTGAAAAAAGATATGAAATGTGAGTTAATCTGGCCGTTCATTTTATGAACTTGTTCGTTTTGATTAAGAGAATCGCGAAAACTTAAATCCGGAACGCTGTTTCAAAATATCCATCCACCGGTCGTTCGGGTTTCTTGTGCAATTTCTAAAAAAAGACTAATAAACAAAAGAAAGCTGATTAAAGTTTCACAAATTAAATCAGACAGTTATTATTTTTTTCTGTGTAATCCACCGTGCGGAGCTATCTCAAAAAACATAAAAAAGGACCGAATTCAAGGCGGTCTTTTTTTCATAACCCATAAGGTAATCGGGGCTTCTAATGGACAATCGAGATGTTAAAACCCTCCAGATTCTCGAAGCGATTGCAGATAATGATGGTGTAAGCCAAAGAAGCTTAGCCCAAAAACTCAACGTTTCTCTGGGGCTTGTTAATTCATTCGTAAAACATCTTACTGCTAAAGGCTATTTCCGAGCGAAAGCCCTTCCAAAAGACCGGGTGAGATACATCCTTACTCCTGAGGGCGTTGCCGAGAAAACACGTCTTGCCTATGATTACATCAAGTATTCCTTTGATTTGTATAAGAAATCTTATGGGATTATCCATGATATGCTTAAAAATTTGGCCAGCGAAGGTGTAGAAACTGTTGTACTTTACGGCGTTAGTGTCATTTCGGAAATGATTTTTCAGGAAGTATCTAAATTGGGAATAGAGATCGCCGTTGTGATTGATGATGCTAACAAAGGAAAAATTTTCCATGGCAAGACGGCAATCGGCTTAGACGAAGTTGAGGATGTCAAGTTTGACAAGATCATTGTCACAGCATGTGATAATCAGCAATATTCCGTTGAAAGTCTTTTGAAAGCTGGGGTCAGTCAGGATATAATTGTGACCCTTGACCATAAAAAATATGTTTGAAGGATGCGTATGAAAAAGGCACTGATCACAGGTGTTACGGGGCAGGATGGGGCATATCTCGCAGAGTTTTTGTTGAACAAAGGATATGAAGTCCATGGAATCAAACGGCGATCCTCTCTTTTTAATACGGAAAGAGTGGATCATCTCTACAAAGATCCCCATGAAACAGATAGACAATTCGTGCTTCATTATGGTGATCTCACCGATTCCACTAATCTCATCCGAATCATTCAGCAGGTTCAACCGGATGAGCTTTATAATTTGGCTGCTCAGAGCCATGTGGCTGTTTCGTTTGAATCCCCTGAATACACTGCCGATACAGATGCATTAGGAACTCTTCGTCTTCTTGAAGGCATAAGATTACTTGGCCTTGAAAAGAAAACACGATTTTACCAGGCATCCACATCTGAGCTTTACGGTAAAGTCCAGGAAATCCCACAAACGGAAAAGACCCCGTTTTACCCACGAAGTCCTTATGCAGTGGCCAAATTGTATGCCTACTGGATTACCGTAAATTACAGAGAAGCATACGGAATATACGCATGCAACGGTATCCTCTTCAACCATGAATCGCCTGTTCGTGGTGAAACATTTGTGACACGAAAAATAACACGAGCCCTTGCACGGATCAAGTTAGGTCTTCAAGATTGTCTCTATATGGGCAATCTCAATGCGAAAAGAGATTGGGGGCATGCAAGGGATTATGTGGAAATGCAGTGGCTGATGCTTCAACAGGATGAACCGGACGACTATGTGATCGCCACGGGAAAACAATACACGGTCCGTGAGTTTATCGACATCGCCGCACAAAAACTCCAGTTGCCGATTATCTGGAAAGGTGAGGGGATTGATGAAAAGGCCTTTCACCGGGAATCAGGAAATATGGTTGTGGCTATTGATCCTCATTATTTCAGACCCACCGAAGTGGAAACACTGCTGGGCGATCCGACCAAAGCCCGTGAAAAACTGGGTTGGGTACCCCGGACAACACTGGATGAGCTGATCCAGGAGATGGTTGAAAAGGATCTTCTCATCGCACAGAAAGACCATTTGTGTCAGACCCATGGGTTCACGACTTACGATTTCAAGGAGTGATTGTTATGGAAAAGAACTCGAAAATATTCGTAGCCGGTCACAGAGGGCTTGTGGGTTCAGCCCTTGTCCGTGAATTGGAACATCAGGGATACACTGACATTCTGACCAGAACACATGCCGATCTTGATCTCGAAGATATCAAAGACGTGGATCGGTTTTTTTTGGCTGAAAAGCCACAATATGTTTTTCTTGCAGCAGCCAAAGTGGGTGGAATACTTGCGAACAACACCTATCCCGCAGAATTTATCTATAAGAATTTGATGATTCAAAATCATGTTATTCACAACAGTTATAAACATGGTGTAAATAAATTAGTGTTTCTCGGTTCATCGTGTATTTATCCACGGCTCTGTCCGCAACCCATGAAAGAAGATCATTTAATGACGGGGCCCCTCGAATCAACCAATTCGCCGTATGCTGTTGCAAAAATCGCAGGAATCGAAATGTGTTGGGCTTATAACCGGCAGTACGGAACAAGATTCATACCGGTTATGCCCACCAATCTGTATGGTCCGAATGACAACTTCGACCTTGAAACGTCTCACGTTCTTCCGGCTTTGATTCGGAAATTTCACGAGGCGAAAGAATCACAGGCTGACAACGTTGTGGTCTGGGGAACAGGAAAACCGAGGCGCGAATTTCTACACGTTGATGACATGGCAAGTGCCTGTGTTTATCTGATGAACAAGGCATCCTACTCGGATCTTGATCTTAAATCCATCTTGTTCAACATCGGAACTGGAGAAGACGTTAGCATCAGGCAACTGACCGATATGATAAAAAATATCGTGGGTTTCAAAGGCGAAATTCTCTGGGACGACAGCAAACCCGACGGTACTCCTCAAAAACTGCTTGATGTTTCCAGATTAAAAGCTCAAGGCTGGGAAGCGGAAATCAGTCTTGAAGCCGGATTGCAAAGAACATACGCATGGTATGTTGATCAAACAAAAAACTAATTATCATTTCATAACACACTATGTTAGGGTTCAACCGTTAAGTTCGGGTAACATCATAAAAAACGATAGGAGCAAACGATGATCGATATAAAACAAGTAAAACTTGCCATAGTTGGCCTAGGCTATGTGGGATTGCCTCTTGCGGTTGAATTCGGTAAAACCATTGCCACCACAGGTTTTGATATCAACACGGACAGAATAGAAGATCTGAAAAAAGGTATCGATTCCACGCTTGAAGTGGAACCCGAACTTTTAAAACAGGCTGTGAATCTTGATTACACCACTTCCCTTGATCAGTTAAAAAAGTGTAATGTTTATATCGTTACTGTTCCCACACCCATCGACGCTCACAAACGTCCGGATCTTACACCCCTTGTCAAATCAAGTGAAACCATTGGGAAAGTTTTGAAAAAAGGGGATATCGTCATTTACGAATCCACAGTGTATCCCGGTGCAACCGAAGAGGTTTGTGTCCCCGTTCTTGAAAAAGCATCCGGTCTTAAATTCAATTCTGATTTTTATGCAGGATACAGTCCCGAGAGGATAAACCCTGGTGACAAGGAACACCGCGTGACAACCATTTTGAAAGTCACCTCCGGCTCAACTCCCGAGGTCGCTGATTTTGTTGATTGTCTTTATAAATCCATCATCATCGCCGGAACTCATAAAGCAAGTTGCATAAGAGTAGCAGAAGCTGCAAAGGTTATTGAAAACACACAGAGGGATTTGAACATAGCCCTGATCAATGAACTGGCCATCATTTTCAACAAACTTGGAATCGATACGGAAGAGGTGCTTCTGGCCGCAGGGACCAAGTGGAATTTTCTGCCCTTCAGGCCTGGTCTTGTGGGTGGTCACTGTATTGGCGTAGATCCTTATTACCTGACCCACAAAGCCCAGGAAATCGGCTACCACCCTGAAGTCATTCTTGCAGGTCGGCGCATCAATGACGGCATGGGTGAATATGTGGTTTCATGTGTGGTTAAGGAGATGATCAAAAAACGGATTCATGTGGAAGGGGCGAAAGTCCTCATCATGGGCCTTACCTTCAAGGAAAACTGCCCTGACCTTCGCAACACCCGTGTGGTGGATATGGTTCGTGAACTTCACGAATTCAATGCCCTTGTGGATGTGTACGATCCATGGGTTAACTCCGAAGAAGCCTATCATGAATACGGTATCAGGCCGATTTTAAACTTGGAAAACGATGGTTACGATGCGGTAATTCTCGCAGTGGCCCATGATCAATTCAAAGCTATGGGGACCGAAGCCATCCGGAAACTCGGAAAGGCAAAACACGTGCTTTACGATATCAAATACGTTTTCCCTGCTGATGAAGTGGATGGACGTTTATAGCCCGACAGAATGTATTCTCTTGGAAGACCATTGAACGATTCAGAAGAAAAATTCGAAGCGATTCTTAAAATGAAACTTCTTGAAATCTTCGGGCACACCCAGGCAAAAATTTTTTTGTTTGGATCCCGTGCCAGGGGGCAGGCAAGAAGAGGCTCGGATGCAGATATCGGAATTGAATTCTTAGATGACGTTACATTCCGAAAATTGAAATCAAAATTCGATATATTCTGGGAAGAAAGCATCATACCGTTTCGTGTCGAGCTTATCCATTTTGATCGAGTTGATATGGATTTCAAAGAACAAGCATTAAAGGATAGAGTGATTTGGAAGGAAGACTGAATTACAAACTTGTTCAACTTCAGGATGCACTGGATAATTTTGAAAAATCTCTTTCCATTGACTTGAATTCATTGGAAGAAACCCTTGTGGATAGCATAAAGAGCGGGAGAGTACAGAAATTTGAATTCTGTGTCGAACTTGTTTGGAAGACGCTCAAGGTATATCTGTGGGAGATAAACGGCATTGATTCGAACAGCCCCAAGTCGGTTATCAAAGATTTTTATGGCCTTGATCTGTTGAGCGTAGAAGATTACGAAAAATTGATGGAAGCCGTCGACGACAGAAACAGACTCAGCCATATTTACAGCAAAGATCAATTTGAAGACATATACAATCGGGCTATTATGGTGTTGCCACTGTTGAGGCAAGTGTTGAAAAACATGAAACAATAGATCGATTGATCTTATTCCATAGCCTGTAGCGGCGGGTTCCAAACCCGCCCGGTGATTGAGTAATGATGCATGCAGATCGTAATTACACAAAGACAGAGGGAAAGCATGTTCAACAAATTGAAAGACAACCTTTTATCAAATCCAAACACATGGCTGGTCACCGGAGTGGCCGGATTCATCGGTTCGAATTTACTTGAATATCTGCTTAAACTGAACCAGCAGGTTGTGGGGCTTGATAATTTTGCCACCGGCCATCAGAGAAATCTTGATGAAGTTAAAACCCTTGTATCTGAAAGTCAGTGGACCAATTTCAGATTCATCGAAGGTGATATCCGGGATCTTGAAACATGCCGTACTGCATGCCATGGCGTTGATTATGTCCTTCATCAGGCAGCCCTTGGCTCCGTACCCCGTTCTATTGAAGATCCGCTCACAACCAATGCCGCGAACATCACGGGTTTTCTGAACATGCTTGTTGCTGCAAGGGATGCAGAGGTCAAACGTTTCGTTTATGCAGCATCCAGTTCAACCTACGGTGATCATCCGGCATTACCCAAGGTGGAAGATACCATCGGTAAGCCCCTTTCCCCTTACGCCGTAACCAAATACGTCAACGAACTTTACGCCGATGTGTTTGCCAGAACCTATGGATTTCAAAGCATCGGTCTTCGATATTTTAACGTGTTCGGTCCAAGACAGGACCCAAACGGCGCTTACGCTGCTGTGATCCCCAAATGGGTGGCCGCATTGTTGAACCATGATACGGTATTTATCAATGGCGACGGTGAAACAAGCAGGGATTTCTGCTACATTGAAAATACAGTTCAAATCAACATACTTGCGGCTATGATATCCAAACCCGAAGCTATCAACCAGGTTTACAATGTGGCTGTGGGAGACAGAACAAGCCTGAACCAGCTGTATGATCTTATCCAGGACAAGCTCATGAAACGGGTGAGTTCATTAACTAAAACATCTCCTGTTTACCGTGACTTCAGGCCGGGTGACGTAAGACATTCCCAGGCAGATATTACCAAAGCAGTCAGCCTTTTAGGGTATGACCCAACCTTTGTCATTGATTCAGGGCTTGAAAAAGCCATGGACTGGTACGTCCGGTTTTTCAGCAAATCGTAATTCCTTTTTAATCATGCACATTGCAGTGGATTTCAGAGAAAAGGCATCAGGAATTGTCGAAAACCTGTCCCTCCAAGGTGTGGCCGTGGAATTAAAACATCTTGAGCACGGCGATTATCTGATCAATGATACCGTCACCATCGAACGAAAAACAGGAAAAGATTTTCTTGTTTCCATCATAGATGGCCGGTTGTTCAACCAGATTGCAGCCCTGAAAAAGGAATGCAGCAAACCGCTTGTACTTATCGAAGGCAATCCGTTAAAAATGTTATGAACGCTTCTCAAGAAGATTTGATAAAGGTTGACGGCATAGGAAGAGGTCTTGCATCAAAGATCCAAACCATATTGAATTCATGATGTTTTAAAACAACGCTTATATTAACCCAGCAATAATATACATCGATGTTTATCGCGTGAAAACGACGGGTTACGCCTTGGCCCCACCCATCCTATATGCTGAATCCTGTAGGATGGGTGAAGCTTTAGCGTAACCCATCAGAATTGACAATATTGGAATATTTAATATTACAAAAAAAATGAAAAATACCCTGCAAAACATAATAAAAAAGAATAGTGGCTCTGTTTTATTCGCCTATCTATTCGGCTCACATGCGCAGGATTCAGTATCCAGGAATAGTGATATCGATATTGCTGTTTTTTTTAAGGATGATATTGAAGAATCCTTATTCAATAAAAAAATCGATCTTTATCTTCAATTATCAAGAGCGTTGGAACGCGATGATATTGACTTGATTATCATGAACAATTTCAAGAATATAATTATTCTGCATAACATCGTTTCGCATGGGGTGGTTGTTTACTGTCAGGATGAAGACAAGCGACTTGATTATGAACAGAGTATCATTCATAGTGCTATTGATTTTAAAACTCAGCGCTACATGGCCATGGGCATTTAATGGAACGAATTCTTCAAAAAATAGGCCGGATAGATGAATATGTTCGAATCATAGGAACATTAAAACATGAATGTCATGAGCGCTTTGCTGCCGACCCCATTTATCGGGGAGCCATGCTTCATTACCTTTATTTAATGGCCGACACATGCATTGTACTTGCGGAAATGGTTATTAAGAAAAATGGGTTAAGACCCCCGCAATTCTATTCGGAAGCGTTTGATATATTGGGTGATAGCGGTATACTTGAGCCAGAGTTCGCATTTTCATTTGCAAAAATAGCAGGGTTCAGAAATTTTCTTGCCCATGATTACGATCATATCGAAGCAAGTATTATTTGCGGTAACGTTCTTGACAGCCTTTCCGATGTGAAAGCATATATCCGGCAGATATCAGCGAATCTGGGTCTCGAATAGCACTTTACCGGTTTGACAATTTTATAAAGACGAAAATTAGATTGAGTTTCGGGGATCACCCAAAACAGGCGGTTACTTTCTGAAAAAATTGTAATGATATGCTTAAAAAAACACAGATAGCCATTGGAAAGAAAGAACTTAGTCTTCATTCCGGATATTTCCGACAGTTAGATTTAAATGGGGCTATTGCGTAGGGGCACGGCGAGCCTGCCCAGCGCTGACTTTGCCCGATAAGTCTGCATGACAAGAAAATCATGTCGGCCTAAAAAGGTGGACAACCTTTGGATCTCAATAATTTCGTACAAAGATTCTGAGTTCTCACATTAAGTAGGTCGGGTAGAGGAACGAAACCCGACGGGTGTTTGCCATTGCGACAACTGTTTTGTGCTATTCAAAGCAGTCCATTGATAAAGAATAAATGCCCGTCTATTTTTACGTTTTGCCACCGTTTCATGAACAGTGACAACGGCAGAAACGATGATAAAGACCTTAAAAGGGCGCATTATGGAAGTTATTAGAAAAATTGCCCAGTGCCAAGTTTGACATTTCCATAAAGATGGCATAAAATGATGGCATAATGGAAGCACTACATGGCATTGCATGAGAAAGGGGCTTGTATGAAGGCTGTAACAATCAGGGGTATTGAACCGGAAATCTCTGAAAAATTAAAATCAATCGCAGCAAAACAAGGCAAAAGCGTCAATCAGTTGATGCTTGAATTGATAAAAAAAAATCTCGGATTTGAAAAAGAAAAAAAATATTCACGAGAATACCATGATCTGGATGATCTTTTCGGCAAGTGGTCTGATGAAGATTATGAGTGTATCCAGGGCAAGATCAGCCGTGAACGTCAGATTGATCAGGAATTGTGGGATTGAAAAAAGTACTGATTGATACCAATATCTATTCCTTGGCCATGAAAGGTGAATCACCAGTTGTTGAGATACTGCGTCAGGTTGATGTGATCGGCATTTCAACGATAAGCATCGGTGAACTTTATTCGGGATTTACCAACGGCAGCAGGGAAGCAGAGAACAAAGCAGAACTTGCTTTTTTTCTGGACTCACCCAGAGTCGTCGTTCATGGGATCGATGTTGAAACGGCTGAATTTTACGCTTTGATCCTCAATAACCTTAAAAAAGCCGGTACACCCATCCCAACCAATGATATATGGATCGCAGCCGTTGCAGTTCAACATGGATACAAATTGTTTACCAAAGACAAACATTTTAACGTCGTCCAAGGTTTATTCCAAATCAATTGATTATTATCCAGAAAATCATCGTAATCTACGGACACAGATTATTATAAAATGAAATACCCCTTTGACCTCATCCATCTCGGCGGAGAAAAAACAGTCACCGGTTCATGCCATCTGATACTGCTTTCCGGCATAAGCATCATGGTGGACTGCGGACTTCCCATTAACCACGAAAAAGGCATCTCCCTTTCAAACATGCCGGTAAAGCCATCGGACATTGATTATCTTTTTATCACCCATGCCCACATAGACCATATCGGAAGAATACCGGAACTGGTCGACGCAGGGTTCAAGGGCGAAATCATCTGCACCCACGCGACCAAAGCCCTGCTTCAACCCATGCTCGAAGATGGTCTTTCCTTTTCCAATCGATCCGAAAAGGAAAAACAGAACATCCAGGAAAAAATCGATGAGCTTTCCTGGGGATTTGAATACAACGAAACCTTCACCCTCAAAAAAGGGGTCACGTTTAAACTCAGTCACGCAGGCCACATTCTGGGATCGTGTTTCATCCGTTTTGAATTTCCTGACAAAACAAAAGGCGGCTTTTCCGTTATTTTTTCAGGGGATTTAGGAAACACAAACACCCCAATTCTTCCAGATCCCGATAAACCCGACTCGTGTGACCTTCTGATCCTTGAATCAACCTACGGTGACAGAAATCATCAGGACCGATCACAAAGAACAGAGCAGCTGGGGAGCATCCTGAACAAAGCTCTTGCCGATAACGGCAAAGTGTTCATCCCAGCCTTTGCTCTGGGAAGAACCCAGGAATTGATCTACGAAATTGACCGATTAAAAACATCAAAAACCATCGGCAGTTCCATTCCCGTATTCATCGATTCCCCCCTTGGGCTTGAAATAACAAAAATTTATTCCCAAATGAACGAATTTTGGGACAAAGAATCGGCCAGTCTTTTAAAAAAAGGCGACCATCCCCTGGATTTCAAAAATCTGTACGCCGTTGAAAGCCACCATCACCACCAGAACCTCATCGACATGCCCGGACCCTCAATCATCATCGCCGGAAGCGGTATGTTGACCGGAGGCCGCATGGTTTCGCACTTGGAAAAAAGCCTTGATGACCCCAAAAATGACGTCATTTTTGTTGGATTCCAGGCCAAAGGCACCCCCGGCCGTGCCATCGTCGAACAATCCAGAACGCAGGACGGCTTTGCCCGGTTCAACGGCCACAAAATTCCCATCAATGCCAGAATCCACGTTATGTCCGGCTTTTCAGCTCACACAGGCCAGACCGGGCTCTTGAGCTTTGTGGCCGCTATGGAGAATAAACCTGAGAATATAAAACTTGTGCATGGCGAACCGGAGGCTCAGAATTCGCTGAAGAACGCCCTATTGGATTGCGGATATCATGTTATTTAAAAATTCATTTTAAATTGTCCCTGTTATAGCAAGTTCGACTCCCAGCATTAATATCAGAAAAAAATCAATGATAAGGAGTACGTATTGTGTATAAAATCATTAATGGAAGAAAAATTAGAATCGCAGTTGTAGGTTGCGGAAGAATTTCGAAAAATCATTTTGGTTCTATTGATGTTCATAAAGATGATCTTGAACTTGTTGCTATCTGCGATACAGATCGCGAGATCCTATCAGTAAAATCATCTGAATTGGGTGTTCCAGGTTATACAAGTCTGGAAAAAATGCTTGATGGTGAAGATATCGACGTTGTTTCTATTTGCACTCCAAGCGGTATCCACCCTCAACAGACGATTATGTCGGCCAAAGCGGGCTGCCACATTATTACGGAAAAACCCATGGCGACGAGGTGGAGAGATGGGCTTGAAATGGTTAAAGCCTGTGACGACGCCAGAGTCAGATTGTTCGTTGTAAAGCAGAACAGGCGAAATTCTACGCTGCAATTGCTGAAACGTGCGGTGACTGAAAAACGGTTCGGCAAAATCTACATGGTCCAGTTGAACGTGTTCTGGACCAGGCCCCAGGAATACTATGACAGTGCAAGATGGAGAGGCACGTGGGAACAGGATGGCGGTGCCTTTATGAATCAGGCCAGTCATTATGTTGACTTGCTTGAATGGTTGATTGGCCCTATTTCAGATATACAGGCCATGATGGGGACCCTTGCCCGCGACATTGAAGTCGAAGATACCGGGGTGATGAATGTAAGATGGAGAAACGGTGCCATGGGATCGATGAGTGTGACCATGCTGACCTATCCCCAGAACTATGAGGGATCGATTACAATTCTTGGCGAAAAAGGTTCGGTCCGTGTCGGAGGTGTTGCTGTTAACGAAATACAGCATTGGCAGTTTGAAGAAGAAAAAGACTACGACCAAAAAATAAAGGAAGCCAATTATCAAACCACATCTGTTTATGGATTTGGCCATCCGCTTTACTTCAAAAATGTCATAGACGTTTTACGGGGCGCGGCTGAGCCTGAAACGGATGGCAGAGAAGGTTTGAAATCACTTGAAGTCTTGATCGCGGCTTATCTTTCGGCACGTGATGGGAAAACTGTATCATTGCCACTGGAGTATTGAACATGGATTATTTTGTACATCAAACGGCGATTGTGGATGAGGGGGCAAAGATCGGTAAGGGGACTCGGATCTGGCATTGGGTGCACATCAGTGGAAATGCCGTGATCGGTGTGAACTGCTCGATGGGACAGAATGTTTTTGTCGGGAACAAGGTTGTTATTGGTAACAACGTGAAGATTCAAAACAATGTGTCTGTTTATGACAACGTTACCCTTGAAGATGATGTTTTTTGCGGACCCAGCATGGTTTTTACAAATGTTTACAATCCTCGATCAGCCATTACTCGAAAAGATGATTACAAGAACACTGTTGTTAAAAAAGGGGTAACGCTCGGAGCCAACTGCACGATTGTCTGCGGAGTCACGGTTGGTGAACACGCCTTTATCGGGGCAGGGGCTGTTGTGAATACGGATGTCAAACCATTTGCCCTGATGGTGGGTGTGCCAGCCAAGCAGATTGGCTGGATGAGTGCTTATGGAGAACAGCTGGATCTCCCGCTGATAGGGGATGGTGAATGCGTCTGCCCCCACACTGGAGATAAGTACGCGTTGAGGAATAGCCATTTGTTTGCAGCATAATGATAACCCATAACCAAAAAATGGACAGGTTGAATGCAGTTTATTGATCTGAAAGCTCAATACAAAACCATTGAAGACGAAGTCAATTTAAGAATCAAAAATGTTATCGACCATGGTAATTTTATCATGGGGCCGGAAGTTCGTGAGCTTGAAGAACGTCTGGCTGAATATACCGGGACAGCTTATTGCATTGGTGTTTCAAGCGGTACGGATGCGCTGCAGATTGCCATGATGGCCTTGGGTGTTGGGCCCGGTGATGAAGTGATCACAACACCTTTTACGTTTGTTGCGACAGCTGAAACTATAGCGATGTTGGGCGCAAAACCCGTTTATGTTGATATTAAGGAAAATACATACAACATCGATCCTGCTTTGATTGAAAAAGCCATTACTTCAAAGACAAAAGCCATTATGCCGGTCAGTTTGTATGGCCAATGCGCTGATTTTGACGAAATCAACGCATTGGCAGAGAAACATGGAATTCCGGTTATCGAAGATGGGGCGCAAAGCTTTGGGGCAACGTATAAAGGACGGAAATCGGGTAATTTATCGACCATCGGATGCACATCGTTTTTTCCCTCGAAACCCCTTGGCGGATATGGTGACGGCGGTGCCTGTTTTACCAGCGACCCTGATCTGGCAAAAGCGATGAAAGAAATAAGGGTTCACGGGCAGGACAGGCGATACCATCATCCACGGTTGGGCGTGAACGGCAGGCTGGACACGATTCAAGCCGCGATAATTCTTGCGAAAATGGGAAAATTTCCTGAAGAGGTTGAGGCAAGAAAACGTATTGGGGCACGATATACATCATTATTAAAAAATGTTGGGGTCGCTGCTCCGTATATTGAAGAATTCAACACCAGTGTTTACGCTCAATACACCATTCTCGTCGACCATCGTGATGAAATCCAGAACGTGTTGAACGAAAACGGCGTCCCGACAGCGATTCACTATCCGGTTCCCCTTCATAAGCAACCCGCTTTTTTGGACCCCCATTGTTATGTTCCTGTTTCAGAGAGAGTCGCATCGAAAGTTTTAAGTCTTCCCATGCATCCGTTTCTGGATGAGGCAGATCAGAATACCATCGTAAAAATTCTATCCGATAACATTCAGTAATATGATAATTCTCAAAAAAGTGAACAAAAAATGAAAATTGTAACAGTTGTCGGGGCCCGTCCTCAATTTGTAAAAGCAGCCGTTGTTTCACGCGCCATTAAAGATCACAATGAAAACAATGACAGCAAAATCAAGGAAATAATCATTCATACAGGGCAGCACTACGATAAAAATATGAGTGATGTGTTTTTTGAAGAGATGCTTATTCCCAAACCGGGTTATTTTCTGGGAATTAACGGGCTGTCCCATGGGGCGATGACTGGTCAAATGATAGAGAAAATTGAAGAGGTATTGATCGAAGAATCACCAGATTATGTGATGGTGTATGGTGATACAAATTCAACACTTGCAGGGGCGCTTGCCGCAGCAAAGCTTAATATTCCAGTGGCCCATGTTGAATCAGGGCTTCGCTCTTTTAATCGCAGGATGCCGGAAGAAATTAATCGTGTGATGACAGACCATGTATCGTCGATTCTGTTCTGTCCGACAGAACAGGCGATAATAAACCTGAGAAACGAAGGCATTGTAGATAACAAGATTCATAAGGTGATTAATTCAGGGGACGTCATGCTGGATGCCGTTCTTTACTATAAACAGCATATGAAGAAACCGAATCTTGATCTTTCCGAAAATTTTATACTGTCAACTTTGCACAGGGCTGAAAATACAGATAATATTGATCGGCTTCAGTCCATATTCGATGCTCTTTCAACGATCTCCGAAGATCGTCAGATAGTTATTCCCATTCATCCAAGAACAAGATCTGTCATTGATACTCATAAGATAACAGTAAAAGGCGGAAATATTAAGCTGACTCACCCGGTAAGTTATTTTGAAATGATTTATCTTCTTGATAAATGCAGTATGGTCATGACTGACAGTGGCGGCCTCCAGAAAGAAGCCTGTTTTTTTAAGAAACCCTGTATCACGTTAAGAGAAGAAACGGAGTGGGTCGAACTTGTTGATAATGGATTTAACTATATTGCTGGTACTGATAGTGAAAGAATCGTAAATGGGTATAAACGAATGAAAGATAAAGCCATCGTATGTGAAGGTTTGTACGGTGATGGTAATGCGGGTGAAAAAATTGTTGATAATCTTATCAAGTGAATAATTCTTATATGTTTTATTAATTCATAGACAATAGTTATAAAGGATAACATGAATGATCTAAATGTTGGCCTATTAACAGCTGATCTTAATAGTGGCAATATGGGCTGCAATGCCCTTTGTTACAGTGCGATTATGCTTATTAAAGATGCTGCAAAACAACTGGGTGTTACTATTAAGTTTACAATTTTTGAGGATATCCCTGAAGAGTCCTTGAGCAAATACCCCAATTTGGCAAACACACAAATAAAAATTGTTTCACCCGCTTTAACTTTTAAAAGTAAAATTAAGAAAATTTTGCGAAAGCAAGCTACAGCTATAAAGAATTTTGATCGTTCTTTTGATTCCTGTGATCTTTTATTTGAAGTTGCTGGTGGTGATAGTTTCAGTGATATATATGGTATAGACCGTCCTCAGGTATGTGGTAAATACCATGCACGCGCTGCAAAAAAAAAGATACCATTGGTTTTTCTTCCACAAACCATTGGGCCGTTTAAAAGTGACCAAGCTAAAGAAATCGCTTCAAAGAGTCTGGTTTATGCAAATCATATTTTTGCGAGGGATCCTATAAGCTTTAATAAAGTAAAGGAATATACGACATCAGAAAAAGTGACACAAACAGTCGATATGGCATGTTTCATGGACTATGAGCCCTTTACCAAAAGTGCTGATAAACCCCGGATTGGTATCAACCCATCTGGGTTGCTATGGAATGGCGGATATACAGGTGATAACCAATTTGGGCTGAAGATGAGCTATAAAGAGTTGATTTACAGTATCATAGAATTTATAGATAAAAGTAAATATGAAATTGTTCTGGTTCCACATGTCCTTCACGGGCCAGACTACCACATTGAAGATGATTACAGCGTATGCAAATATATTCAAAAAAAGTTCCCATTTTGCGAAATAGCACCTTTTTTCTATAGTCCTGTTGAAGCAAAATCCTACATTTCAGGCTTGAACCTTCTTATCGGATCTAGAATGCATTGTTGTATAGCGGCCTATTCTACTGGAGTACCGATATATCCTTTGGCATACAGCAGAAAATTCAGGGGATTATTCAAAGATGAACTGGATTATCCGTATGGCGCGGAATTAGTAACAGATGATGTTGATTCAGCTCTTGATGGGTTAAAGAATGTTCTGGACAACATGGCTGTTATTCAAGCCACCATGTCTGATCGTTTAGAAAAATTGACCTCTTACAGACATACTCTGGTTAATGAATTAAAAAATGTGATTTCTCGAGCCGTTAAATAGACAACTAATTATGAACATCGCAACAATTATTAACAAACGCTATTGTTTAGGGTGTGGTCTCTGCATATCCGACATAGGGAAAGACAAACTTAAAATTATTGAACAGGAAGATGGTTTCCTTGTCCCCGCACTTATAGAAGGATTTGACGGCGAAATTAAATCATTGCGTCGATACTGTCCAGGAATTTCAATTCAACTGGACCAGCCTGTGCGTAGTAGCCGGGAGAAATACTATGGCCCTCTTTTGGAACTTAAAGTTGCATACGCTAATGATCAAACAATTCGTTTTCGCGGATCATCCGGCGGTTGTTTAACTGCAATACTATGTGCATTGATAGAGCAAAGGAAGGTGGATGGCGTATTGCAAGTAGGGCCTTCTATAGACTATCCGGCAAAAACGGAAAGTTTCTTTTCAACAAGCGTAGAACAAATAATTGCCAATGCAGGATCACGATACGCCCCAGCCAGTTTGCTTGAAAATTTTAAGGAGATAATAGATAAAAACAATCGTATTGCTGTGGTTGGTAAACCTTGTGATATTGCCGCTGTGCGTCAGTATGTTGATATGCATCCAGAATATTTGGGAAAAATCTATTGCACATTGTCTTTCATGTGCATGGGAATGCCCAGCCAGAAAGCAACGAATTATCTGATTAACCGTTTAGGGGTTAAAGAATTATCGCAAGTAAAAGAACTTAAATACCGTGGAGATGGGTGGCCAGGGCAAGCGATGGTCAAGACAAAACAGGATGAAGCGTACAGCTGCTCTTACAATGAATCCTGGGGCGAAATACTGGGAAGAGATGTTCTGTTTCGTTGTAAAATATGTCCTGATGGCTGGGGTAGCTTTGCAGATATTTCCTCAGGAGATGCTTGGTACACTGATGGAAAAGGTCCAATTTTTGATGAAAAACCGGGAAGAAGTTTTCTGATTATAAGAAGCCAAAGGGGGCAAGAAATCATTGACTCTGTTGCAGATTCAATAACGATTTCTGATTACGATATTAACGAATTGCCCATCATTCAAAAATCTCAACATGCAAGAAAAAATCGTGTCTGGTCCTCGTACCTGGTTCTAAAAATATTGGGGGATAGACTTCTTAAGTTCAAAGGTCTGGGGATGTGGAGTTGTATGTTTAAATCTTCGCCTCGTTCAACGGCTAGGGAAGTGTATGGGTTGATTAAAAGGCTATATACCAGGTAAAAACAATGAGCCAGTCAAACAGAGCCCCTCTCAATCTTTACAATTTGGAAGAGTTACATTCTTCAAAATGGTCAATTCTATTTAATTTTTTGGACCAATTCCCCCTTTTTAGCTTTATAAGGGATAAATTTCTAAATAGAATAATTTCTTCCGAGAAAGGTATATATTTTTCATATACTGTAAGACAAGTTTTATATAAAAAATATAATATAATTCTGGGAAGTTATTCATATGGCAATTTGTATGATCTTTATCAGTTTCCTATAAAAACCGTTATCGGTAGGTTTACGTCTATAGGCCCCGGTGTTCGTATATACCAGGCAAACCATCCGATTGAGTTTGTGTCGACGCACCCATTTTTTTTCAGGAGCGATATAGGCATTGTGGAAAAAGAAGCAATCCAAAGACATGAACTGGTTATCGGACATGATGTCTGGCTTGGTGCCAACACGATTATTTGTCCGGGTTGTCATCGTATTGGTAATGGTGCAGTTGCAGGTGCTGGTTCGGTCATCACAAAAGATGTGCCGGATTATGCCATTGTCGGGGGAAATCCAGCCAAGATTATCAAAATGAGATTTCACGACTCTGTTATTACTAAATTATTAGAAACTAGCTGGTGGCAATTCTCATATGAAAAAATTAAAAATTTCCGAAAAGAAATGACCCAGTCGCTGGATGAAAACCATCTTGATGAATTATGTAATAAATTAGGCTTATTGCAAGTAAAAGATAAAAAGCATTATGAGTACAAGAAGATTATTCAATAATAGTTTATTTTCAATTATCTCAAAAGTCACCAATGCACTGATTCAGCTTGTCTGTCTGCCCGTGCTGTTGCAAGTGTTCGGGAAAGGTGATTATGGTTTGATTGTGCTCGCCATGTCATTGAACACTTTCATCACCATTATTCAGTTAGGACTTCCAACAGGACTGCCTAAGTTTGTTGCTGAATGGTTGGCAGAAGGTAAACACAAACAACTGCATTCTGCAATTAAAACTGTTATGAGTTTTTACCTGATTATTGCAGTGGTCAATTTTTTATTGCTTTTGGTGATTTCTTTTTATGGTACTGAGTTGTTCAAGGTTAATATAGGCCAGATTAGTACGCTGCAGACCCTATTAACCATAACAGCAATCACATCTCTTCTATCAATCCCTGCAACGGTATTGGATCAACTTTTAACAGGCGCACAAGAACTCGGCTTTCTTTCAAGTCTGGAAATGATAAGAAATGTTTTCTTTGCCGGATTGGTGGTTTTTGTATATACCCACCCATCATCAATAAGCATCTCAGGTTTTTATGCATTACAATGCGTCCTGATGTTTGTGATGATACCTGCGAAACTCTGGCGCTGGTTAAGATATGGCTCAATTACTGTGTTTGTACCAGGTTGGTATTTTAAGAATATTTTGCCGTTGCTTAAGTATTGTTTATCACTGATGGCGTTCAGTATATTTATCGCAATAGCTGACAAGCTAAATCCAGTAATTCTTGGGATTCGAATTCCCAGTAATGCCGGAACAGCATTAACCGACTACCAGATAATTAATTATATCAGGACATTCCTCCTAATGATTTCATCGTCATTTATGGTGGCATTAATCCCCCATATTTCAGGTGCTTCAGCAGGTGGTAATCAAATAATTTATAGCAAAACGATTGAACAGGGGACAAAATATATCTGGGCTGTCGGTGCTTTACTTGGTTTTGGTCTTATTATGATGTCAAAAGAAGTCCTCTCCATCTATGTTGGGCCTGAGAATATATCGCTGAAAATATGGCTGATGATTATGATTGGAACTTCTCTTTATAACCTCTATTCGACACCCATTGCCTCAGTTATTCTTAGCTCTGGCAAACTTGTTCCAATGTTGTTTGCCACGGCATCGGGTTGTTTGGTATCAACAATCCTTTGCTGGTTTCTCACTCCAAGATATGGTGTGGGTGCCGTTGTTTTGTCAATGGCTGGTTATAACATTATAAATCTGTTGGTAACGCATTTTTGGTATCTCCCTCGTTATTTCAGTGTAAAACCTATTCATCAGATAGTCCATGTTATGCTACCCCCGGCATTGGCAGGTGTAATCATGTGTTTAATGGGTAGATTTATCATCAGCAAATTGGCATACACCAATGATTATATTAACGTAGCCATAGGAGCGATTTCGGGTACGATAGTGTATACGTCTATTATCATGATGATCTATATTCGTCCAAGGGAAGCATGTGAATTATATTTAAGAATTAAAAAGAGATAACCAAAAATGATCGGAATAATTATAGTAAGTTACAAAACAGTAGAACAGACCGTTCTTTATGTACAGCGTGAACTTTGCAAGATTTCGACAGAGCATCGGATAGTTATTGTCAATGTGGCCTGCAATGATGAAACAAATATGGCGCTGACAAACGAGCTTCAAGCCTGTATTGTTGATAATATTGATTCCGTTATTGATGCAGACGCGCACATTTTTATACTACCCGAACCAGAAAATATTGGGTACGCCAGAGGTAATAACTTAGGGGCTGGCTTCTTCAATAAGCATTTCGAGATGGATTATTATCTAATCTCAAACAATGATCTTGAGTTTATACACGGGGATGTTGTTGAGCAACTAATTAAAAAAGCTGAAAAATTACAGAATGTTGGCGCAATAGGTCCAAAAGTGATTGGTGAAGATGGCAGGGATCAAAGCCCTGCTAAAAAAATGAGTATATGGAAAGCGATAATATTGCCAAATATGTTTTATCCATTACTCTACCCCTTTTTAAAAAAGGGATTCTTTGAAGATGTTGTTGTTGAGGCACGCGAGGGATTTTATGCTTGGATTTCCGGAGCATTTTTTATAGTTAATAAAAATATATTTAAAGCAGTTAATGGGTTTGATCCAGGCACATTCCTTTATGCTGAAGAGATTATTCTTAGCGAACGTATGTTGAATGCAGGTTTTAGTACATATTATTTGCCATCTGTATCGGTGCTTCATAAACAAGAGCAAGGTTCAAAAAAAGAATATAAAAGTATCATTTCAACCCAAAAATATTCATTAACAAGTAAATTATATTATTACAAGAAGTACTGTGGGACACCGAATTTATCAATTATGATGGCACGCTTGGCCGTAGAAATATTTAATAAATTGTATTTACCAGTAATAATCTTAGGCCGAAATATAGCAAGAAAATTATAATGCTTTGTTGAAATTATTAAATTATGCATTTTTTATTTTGAGTTCAGAAACATATTTTGGCTGTCGGGGTACTGTGTTTGAAGAATTTTTATGTTATTGTTTTTATAATTATTTTAATTTTTCTAACATCTGCTGTCGATGCAAAGGATAGATCAACATATTATGATAAGGATATGCTATCTCATGCTTTAAGAAATATTGATAAGTTTCAATGGGCAAAAGATCAGCTTAAAGATTTAAAAGAATCACATAGCTGGATTCTTAAAATGACTGACCAAGAGGTATGGGATTTTGTTCCACCTCCTGAACAACTACGGTCAATCAATGTTTGTCATGGTGTTGGCTGTCCTATTGATAAAAAAGAGATTTATCGGGTTGGTGAACGTCCTCACTACCCTTGGATATTAAATCGAGACAAGCCATTTAAAGTAAAATGCCCTATATGCAAAAAAGAATACCCTGAAAATGATTTTATGCAATGGAATGCCATAAGCAAAGATGGGAAGCCCGAGCACGGAGATAAAATAATTGATAAGGGAATAGGTTGGAAAGATAATGAGGGGAACCGGTATTTTTTTGTTGCTTATTATATTTTTTGGCAAAGATGGAAGGAAGATATTCTTAAAGGCTTATCATCTCTATCAAAAGCTTATCTGCTAACAGGAAAACAGGAATATGCACATAAGAGCGCTATAATTCTTGCAAAAATTGCGACTGAATATAAACAATTTGATTATGCCAAACAAGCATGTCATGAGGGTGTTTTTGGAGTTTATGGTCGTATATCTGATGGTATATGGTCAAATGACGATATCAGCAATATTGCGTTGGCATACGATGCCATATATCCCGTTTTTAAAAGAGATAAATCATTAATTAAGTTTTTGAATACAAAGAAAATTTTAAAGCCTTGTTTTATTATTGAAAACCAAATGCTGCAAGTTATGGCCCAGGATATAATGAGTGGGCGCATCCGTGGTAATATGGGAATGCATCAGAAAGCTTTATGTGAGTTGGCTATTGTTCTTGATAATAATGATGCAAAGTTGGGTGCCACAACAAGTGTAATTCGTGAATGGCTTATGAAAGGAAATGGCAGAATTGAAGATCTTTTGTGGAACGGCTTTTGGCGTGACGGCATGGGTGCAGAAAGTGGACCGCATTATTCATTGATGTGGGGAGAAAAATTTTATGATTTGGCAGGATTATTGCCAAAATTAGGCGTAGACATATGGGGCTTCCCAAAGTGGAAGTCCATCGCTGACATTGGTTTGAAAATGACCATTGCTGGTAAGTATATTCCATCAATAGGTGATAGCGGATCAACGAGCGGATCAAAAGCGGTTGACATTGCCTGGCGACCGAATATTCATGGGCGTGCTTTTTCCCGTAATAAAAATCCTGACTTCGCAAAAATATTGTCATTAATTGATAAAGAAAAATACAATGATTTATTTAGTATTTATTATGATGAAAATGAAGTTGATCGACTTGTGAAAAAAACGGGTATTGATTTGGGGCTTGAAACCCGTAATTTTGGTGGTTATGGTTTGGCAATACTTGAACGAGGAAAAGGTATAAATAATCGAGCTGTCTCAATGTATTACGGTGACGCGAGTGGGGGGCATGGTCATTATGATCGACTAAATATTGAGATGTTTGCCTATGGAATCCCAATGCTTCCAGAAGATGGTTATCCTACTCCATTTACACGCCCAGATTTTCACGAATGGCGACGTGCAAACACCTACAGGCACTTCTGTGTTATGGTGGATGAAAAACCGCAAGAGAATTTATTCGCTGGTAAGCTAAATACTATTGTAAAGTCTCCGAGTGTTCAATTGATGGATGCTTCGGCTGAAGGTGTTTACCCTGATATTACAACGATGTACAGAAGAACGGCAGCACTGATTGATATCTCAGATGAGAATGGGTATTTGCTTGATATTTTTCGAGTAAAGGGCCGTACGCAACATGACTGGTGCTTT
>JBAZWJ010000055.1:0-39459 GCA_041660385.1 Desulfobacteraceae bacterium
GGGAGATTGGCGTTTAAAGTGAGTTTTCAAGGGGCGATAAGAGACAGAACAGGATTGACCGTTTGGTTTCATCGGGTATAATGATCGAACTTTAATTCTGATTTTGCATTCATCACGACATGATCACCGGGCGGGTTTGGAACCCGCCGCTACAACACAACCTACTTGAAACGGGTTATGTTGATTGCAATATGGAATAGTACGGGATAAGGAAAATCCATGACACTTGAAGACGTTGATCTTGATGATCTGAAAAAGGCGAAAAGGCTTCTTGAGAATCCTGGGACTGCGGCGAAGATCACCCATTTGATTGGAAGACCCATTGAACGAGGGTTTTCGTATCTTCCGGCCAACTGGAATGAAAAAATCGGGGAAGTGACCCATGGGGCACTGACCAAGGCGGTTCATGCGGCGGTACTCACCTTGAAAAACGAGGCTCCGGGAAAACGGGCATCCAACTTCTTTCATAAAGCAGCAGTGGCCGCATCCGGGGGCGTGGGTGGATTTTTCGGTATGGCAGCTCTTGCGGTGGAGCTGCCCATTTCAACAACGATCATGCTGAGATCCATTGCGGATATTGCTCGGAGTGAAGGAGAAGCCATCACCGATATGGATGCGAAAATCGCCTGTATTGAGGTGTTTGCCCTTGGAGGGCCGGAAAAAACTGATGATGGGTCCGAATCAGGGTATTTTACTGTCCGTGCAGCCCTTGCTCGTTCTGTGGCAAAGGCTGCGGAGTTTATTGCCGAAAAAGGTCTGGCCGAGGAAGGGGCTCCGGCATTAGCAAGGCTGATCATGATGGTTGCCCAGCGTTTCAGTATCCAGGTTTCTGAAAAGGCGGCGGCTCAGGCGATTCCCGCTATTGGCGCGGCGGGCGGTGCGATCATCAACACGCTTTTCATCAACCACTTTCAGGATATGGCCCGGGGTCATTTTATCGTTCGACGGCTTGAGAGGAAGTATGGAAAAGACGAGGTGCGGTCGGTTTATCTTTCGTTGCCGTCTGTGTGATCTGGCATTTATTCCCGGGTTAATAAATAAATTTTGAGAGAGTCGCACGCCGTTTCACAGATGTCCCGGACGGGAGTCCGGCGTTCCCAGGGGAAAAGTCTATGACCTGTTTTAAAAATAAACATAATGGATTTAAAAGTATCCCCGAAACGGTCATGGATACCATTGAAACCAATGGTTTGCTATGTTCCGGTGATCCGGTACTGGTCGCTGTTTCTGGAGGTGCGGATTCAGTGGCTCTTATTCATATACTTGCCAGCATCGAAAAGGTCTTAGATTTGAGGCTGGGGGTTGCCCACCTGAACCATGAGCTTCGTGGAGCTGAATCGGACGGAGACCAGACGTTCGTGGAGCTTCTGGCAGAAAGTCTGGGACTTCCATTCTACACGGAGCGGGTCAATGTCAAGACTTATCAGAAAGCCCATGGACTGTCTCTGGAAGAAGCGGCAAGAAACGTAAGATACCCGTTCCTTTTTGAAACGGCGAGCCGCAATGGTTACGACAAAATCGCCACAGCCCACCACGCGGATGACAATGCCGAACTTTTTCTGATGAACCTTTTCAGGGGCAGCGGCCCCCAAGGTTTGAAGGTCATGGAAGCCACGGGACATAATGGCCGGGTAATTCGCCCCCTTATCGAAACGGGTCGGAATGTCATCCTTGCTTATATCGAAAAAAATGGCCTGACATACAGAACGGACAGCTCAAATCATGATCGAACTTTTCTGAGAAACAGAATCAGACACGATCTTCTTCCTCTACTTGAAAAGGATTACCAGACGGGCGTCAGCGGAATCATCACGCGAACAGCAGGGATCATTGCCGAAGACGAATCGTTTGTTGATGAAATGGTTGAACCCATGTTCAGAAGGGCTGTTGTTGATGAACAGGAGAACATGATCTCCCTTTCGGTGCCGACCTTTTCGGAATATCCCAAAGCTGCCCAGCGCCGGGTAATCCGCAAAGCCATATTCCATGTAAAAAAGAATCTCAGGCGAATCACTTTTTTGCACACCGAAAAAGTGGCTGAGCTGATTCATGCGAACAGTAATTTAACATCTCTTGATTTCCCTGACAGACTGCGGGTTATCCGAAAAGACGATCTACTTCATTTTCGCATGGAGGGAACGCCGTTGCGGGATACGCCTGTGGACAGATGTGAAACCGTTCAACCGTTTCAATTCCTCATCGATTTTCCAGGCATCCAGGGACATGAACAAAGTATCCCGGAAACGCCATACCGCTTTCGCTTTTCCGTTGTGGCCAGAAAAAACCTGGATGATATCACCGGTCATGGGCCGCTTATAGCTTTGATGGATTTAGACTCGCTTATTTTTCCTCTGGTTTTACGCAACACCCTATCCACTGACCGCTTCAGGCCCCTTGGAATGAAAGGCCGGAAAAAAGCGCCTCTAAGCCTAAAATTCGTGCATAACGGAGCCAGCATAATCCTTCCGAGCACGGTGATTCTATCCAATGACGAGGTGGTCTGGGTCTGCGGTTATCGGATCAGTGACAGGTTCAAACTGGGAGCCGATACAGAAAAAGTTTTGAAAATTGAACTTTTTCTTGATTAAAGACCAATGATGGTTAATATGATAAGATCGGTTTGAACGGTGATGGAGAATTAACAGGCTTTTAGCCCTTCCCGATAGAAAATCTTTTTATAACAAACAATTTGACGGGCATTCTATACGTTCCGGAGGTCTTCTTCTTTGAATCCTTTTTATAAAAACCTTTCCCTTTGGCTGGTGATCATCCTGATGATGATCGTTCTTTACAACATTTTCAACTCCACACAGGGTGTGGAAAAACCGATCAACTACTCGGAACTCCTAACTAAAATAGAAAAAAGCGAAGTGCTGAAAGTCACTATGCAGGAGAACAACCTCCAGGTGACTGATACGAATCAGGTGAAATACAAAGTGTACGCCCCCCAGGATCCTGACCTGCTCCGGATGATGCGGGAAAAAGGCATTGAAATTGACGCCAAACCCCCATCAGACTCGCCGTGGATGAACCTTCTGGCCTCTTGGCTTCCCTTGATCATCCTCATCGGTGTGTGGATTTTTTTCATGCGCCAGATGCAGAACGGGGGCAGCGGAAAGGCCATGTCTTTCGGTAAAAGCCGCGCAAGGCTCCTTTCCGATGAAAAAGCCCGTGTGACATTTGACGACGTGGCCGGTGTGGAAGAGGCCAAAGGCGAACTTGCCGAAGTTGTTGAATTCTTAAGAGATCCAAAAAAATTTACACGGCTTGGTGGTCGTATTCCCAAAGGTGTTCTCTTGGTGGGTTCACCAGGTACAGGTAAAACATTACTGGCCAGAGCCATTGCCGGTGAGGCGGAAGTTCCGTTTTTCACCATCAGTGGTTCAGACTTCGTGGAGATGTTCGTGGGCGTGGGCGCATCCCGTGTGCGTGATCTGTTTGCCCAGGCCAAAAAGAACGCTCCCTGCATCGTGTTCATCGACGAGATTGACGCCGTTGGACGACAGAGAGGCGCTGGCTTAGGTGGTGGTCATGACGAGCGCGAGCAGACCCTGAACCAACTTCTGGTAGAGATGGACGGTTTTGAAAGCAACGAAGGCGTCATCCTTATTTCAGCCACAAACAGACCCGACGTTCTTGATCCGGCCCTATTAAGACCCGGCCGTTTCGACCGTCAGGTGGTGGTGGACCTCCCGGACATCAAAGGCCGTGAAGGCATTCTCCGTGTTCATATGAAAAAAACACCCCTTTCAGATGACGTAAATGTGCTGTCTCTTGCCAAGGGGACCCCGGGTTTCTCCGGTGCAGACCTCGAAAACATGGTGAACGAGGCGGCACTTCTTGCAGCCAAACGTGATCAGGATAAAATCCGCATGGTGGATTTCGAAGACGCCAAGGATAAAGTATTCATGGGCCTTGAACGAAAATCCAAGGTTGTGCGTGAGGAAGACAAGAAAAACACAGCCTATCACGAAGGCGGCCACGCCCTTGTTGCTCGGTTCCTTCCCGACACGGATGCTGTTAACAAGATCACTATCATCCCCAGAGGCCGGGCAGCAGGTGTTACCTGGTTCCTTCCTGAAGAGAGGGATTTCAGTTACAAAGAGCAGCTGTTGAACAGACTGGCCATTCTCCTTGGAGGCCGCGTGGCAGAGGAAATCATTTACAACCGTCTGACCACCGGAGCCTCAAACGACATCAAAGAGGCAACAAGCCTTGCAAACAAAATGATCAGGGATTGGGGCATGAGCGAAAAAATAGGGCCACTGGCCTATTCGCTGAGCAACGATCAGGTCTTTCTTGGAAGAGAGATCTCCCAGCACAGAGATTACTCTGAAGAAACAGCCCGACTGATTGATCAGGAAGTGTCTGAGTTCATATCCTGGGGTCACAAGACAGCCCACAGCATCCTCACGGAAAATGTGGACATCCTTCACAAGCTCACAGAGCTGCTGCTTGATAAAGAAACCATCATGGGTGCAGAGCTTGACGATCTGATTTTCTCCATGCGTCCAGGCATCGAACTTCCTTCGCACAATGGCAAAGGAAGAGAACAGGCCGCAGATGGTGAAAAAGCTTTTGAATAAAGTTCGTTGAGCGAAATAGAGAAAACACACAGGGTATGGTATCAATGAACAGCTTTTCACTTTCATTCAAAGGGCATCACCTGAAGTTAGGTATCAATACATGTGTCATGGGCATTCTCAACGTGACGCCGGATTCTTTTTCTGATGGTGGTCGTTTCTTTAAAGCCAGCCAGGCCATTGATCAGGCACACAAAATGGTGGAACAAGGTGCGGATATCATCGATATCGGCGGCGAATCCACCCGGCCCTATTCCGATGCTGTCCCTGCGGAAGAAGAAATCAGGCGTGTTGTTCCGGTGATTCGTGAGCTTGCCAAAACCATTCCCGTTCCCATATCCATCGACACCAATAAGGCCCTTGTGGCCGAACAAGCTATAGCGGCGGGTGCCTCCATCGTAAATGACGTTTCAGCCATGGAAATGGACACTGACATGGCTCGCGTGGTAGCCGAAAATAAAGTTCCTGTAATCCTAATGCACATGCGGGGCCTTCCCAGAACCATGCAGGTAAATCCCCATTACGACGATGTGGTCTCTGAAATTATTGTCTATCTTGAAAACGTCATCCGAAAGGCCGAAGAACAAGGCATCCACAAATCCATGATCATCGCCGACCCCGGCATTGGTTTCGGAAAAACCATCGAACACAACTTTCGACTTCTCAAACATCTTTCTGAATTCAAGCGACTGGATGTTCCCATTCTTGTGGGAAGTTCGCGTAAAGCGTTTATCAGAAAAACCCTGGGAGCGGCTGAAGGTAAAGACCTCAGCCGCGAAATTGAAATCGGAACTCAGGCCACGGTGTCCGCTGCCGTCATCGGTGGTGCCCATATCGTGAGGGTCCACGATGTGGCATCCACGGTGGCTACAGTTAAAATTCTCGATGCCATGAAACGGGCCTGATCCCAAATAAAATGAAAAACGAGCGTCCATCGTCCAACTCTAAATAAAATTCAATGAAGGTATAAGCCATGCTTCTCACCATTGATGTGGGCAACACCAACACGGTTCTCGGCGTTTTTGACGGAAAAACCCATATCCATAACTGGCGCATCCGGTCGGATAAGAACATGACCGAAGATGAATTTCATGTTTTCGCCCGAAATCTTTTCCGGGAAAGCGGCATTGATATGGCTAACCTGGACCACACCATCATCGCCTGCGTGGTGCCACGCATGATGATGATCCTGGAAGCGTTCTGCGTCAAATACTTGAACCACAAACCTATCTGGGTCGATGCGAAAACCGTGTCGTCCATCATGCCTATTCTCTACAGCAACCCATCTGAGGTGGGAGCCGACAGGATCGTAAACGCCATTGCTGCCTTCGAACGTTACAAACGGGCCTTAATCGTCATTGATTTCGGTACGGCAACAACGTTTGATGTGATCACCCAGAAAGGCGAATACTTAGGAGGCGCCATTTCTCCGGGAATCATGATCGCATCCGAGGCCCTTTTCGCCAACGCATCCAAACTCCCCCGGGTGGAGATTTTCTCACCCCCTGAAACGGCCATCGGCAAAGACACAGCCAGCAGCATGAAATCAGGAATTATTTTCGGCTACGCCGGTCTTGTGGACGGTATGGTGACACGTATCAAACGGGAAATGGAAGATACCCCTTACGTTGTAGCAACCGGTGGACTAGCTCCACTGATCAGCCATGTTTCCGAAACCATTGAAGCGGTGGATGGAGCGATGACTCTGGAAGGGCTGCGGATTATTTTTGATCGTATGGAACGGTGAATCGAACAAATGGTGCGTAGGGGCGGGTTCCAAACCCGCTTTTTTTTTGTTGCTGTGTATTGTTGGTCAACCATTTGCGAGAATTCCACCATACCAATCAGGAGATTGGCGTTCCCAGGGGGGCTGCGATCCCTTTGCGTGCTGTTAAGCAGGTCACCTGCCGGGTCTCGTTCCTCAACCCTTCCTGTGTAATAACATTACGCTATACGTAAAAAACCTCCCAAGCTCGGGGGCCACATATTTGAAGGATGCACACTGTGCAGGGTGTGGGTATTACCTGTTTCCATATCCCCCGCTGTTTCATTCCGGGCATCCACTGTCTGTGAGATGAGGCTGGGGAGCTTACACTTCCTTCGAATATTCTCTCTTACGAGCATTTACGTGTATTCTGTGGTTGACAATCTCCGGAAATTTATCTAAATCTTTTTTGTACTGACCAGTCGGTTTAACATTTTCAATTTCTATTCAGCGCAGGAAAGAGTCAAAACCATGGATTATAACGTGGGATTCGTACTATTTTCTGCTTTTCATCCGGCATATAAACGATCATGAAAGATCAACGGAAAATCAGAGGCCAACATGGAAACGGAAAAGATAAAGGTTTACGGTTACAGGTGGGTTGTTCTTTTTGCATATGCCATCATAACGGTGGTCATTGAAATCCAGTGGCTGACGTTCGCCCCGATTGCAAGGGAAGCCAGAAATATCTATCAGGCCACGTCGTTTCAAATTGATGCACTTTCCATGATTTTCATGGTGGTGTTTATCGTGGTCTGCATTCCTGCATCCTATGCCATCGACACATGGGGAATCAAAAAAGGTGTGGGCACAGGGGCCGTGCTCACAGGTTTTTTCGCTATGGTGAAAGGATTTTATCCTGACCATTACAGCACCATGGTTCTGGCCCAGACCGGCCTTGCCGTGGCTCAACCATTTATTCTCAATGCAGCGACAAAAGTGGCAAGACAATGGTTTCCCATAACGGAAAGGGCCATTGCAGTGGGAATCGCAACCCTTGCTCAGTTTCTTGGAATTATCATTGTCATGGTGCTAACGCCGTTGCTGGTTGTCAAAGGATCCGATGGCTCAAGCGACATTTCACATATGCTTATGACATACGGTTTTGTTTCCCTTGCCGGAGCCCTGGTTCTGATTTGCCTTCTGAAAGAAAAACCGCCTACGCCGCCCGGTGCAGAAACGGAAGAACCTCTGACCGTATTTAAGGGGATGGGACACATCTTCAGACAACGGGATATGCGGCTGATTTTTCCCCTTTTTTTCATCGGGCTGGGGATGTTCAACGCCATCAGCACCTGTATCGACCAGATCTGCCAGACAAAAGGACTTTCCATGGACCAGAGCGGCCTGGTGGGAGGGATGATGCTCATTGCGGGTCTTGTGGGAGCCGTGATACTCCCCCTTCTTTCGGACAGATTAAAAAAACGAAAGCTGTTCATCGTCATGGCCATGGCGGGTATGACTCCCGGACTTATTGGGCTGACGTTTTCCAGTAACTATACCGTTTTACTGATCTCATCGTTCATCATGGGTTTTTTTCTTCTGGGTGCAGGCGCACCGGTGGGTTTCCAGTACAGCGCAGAAGTTACCATGCCTGCACCCGAATCCACATCACAGGGGCTCATTTTATTTATCGGCCAGGTTTCAGGTGTCCTTTTTATTATCGGCATGAATGCACTGGGTATGGTTCAGGGCCTGATGATTTTTATCGGTCTTGCGTTTGTCACCATTGTTCTCAGCCTGTTTTTACATGAATCGGAGATGGTCAGGGCTGGATAGAGTTGGGGTGTATTTAGATTGCTTCAGATCCACATTTGTTACATAGTTCCTCAATGTGGCCTGACCGCTGGTTCTGCTCACAATCACTTTGTTCGTCAGGTTGTTTATATAGAATATTTGCGTTTCAGCCATTGGGATTCCCGAATTGTTCCCGGATTTTTGCCCTGAGGACTTTGCCAACCGGTGAAAGAGGTAGATTATTTATAAAAATGACGGAACGGGGGATTTTGAACCCTGCCAGTTTACCTCTGCAAAAATCCATCAACTCCTGTTCTGGAACAATACAGCCCTGCTTTTTCACCACCACAGCCCGGACCGACGAGCCCCAGACGCTGTCCGGGACACCGATCACACAGACGCTTTCAACACAAGTATGCTTGTGAAGCACATCTTCCACTTCAAGAGGATAAACCTTTTCCCCGCCGGTATTAATGCATTCGTTTTTACGATCAATTAACCGGATTTCACCGTCACTGTCCATGTAACCCAGATCACCGCTTTTAAACCATCCGCCAAGCATGCTGCTGTCGGTTTTGGTCTTTTCCTTGTAATATCCCATCATCCTTGTGCCTGATTTATATACAATTTCCCCTGCCCCACCTTGAGGAACATCCTGACCGTTTTCATCCACAATCCGCACATCCACAATGGACCTGCCCACGGATCGGTTTTTCAGGGTTTCGATATTCACATCCACCTTAAATGTAGTCACCGGCGTCATCTCAGTCTGACCGAACATGTCAAATATCAAGGCATTCTTAAATGTCCCGAGCATATCCTTTTTGAGATCCGGACTGGCAACACCGGCTCCTGTTGCGCATATCCTTATCGAATCCAGGTCGTATTCATTGACGGCTGGGTCCGATACCATTTTTTTCCAGCCTGCTGGTACATTGGCCATAAAAAACGGTTTCTCCTTCAGGATGGTTTTAAACACATTCTCCGGCTCAAAATGAACGCCGGGGACAAGTACAAAGGTTATATTTCCCAAAGTCAGCCCGAGTATCAGCAACTGATAGGAAGCATCATGAAAAAAGGGCATGGTTGGAACCATGAATTTCAAAGATTTTGCGTACGTAAACCGTGCTGTTTCGGGATGGGTCATGATGAAATGAAGTATCCGGGTAAAAAGCTTTGACGTTAACGGTTTTTTAAGGATTTTTTTCACGAATTTAAGCTGGGTCAGCCGTATAGCATGCTGGATTCCCGGAAAGGGCAGAGCCGTTGCAACGGAAAGAAGCTGGTCCATTCGGATATCCATACCGGCGATATAGGTGATCAGATGTGCGAAAAGAGAGGCGTGCATGGTGATGTGAGCCCCATAGGAAAGAAGCACGCCCTTGGGAAGCCCAGTCGTTCCTCCGGTATAAATCATTGCCGCTGCATCTTCAGGGCCTGTGGGCACCTTTGGATCAACGTTCTGCCCTCGATCCATAAATGAACTGAACGCCATAACTCCCTGAGGTACGGAGTTGCCATCACACACCATCTCAAGCCTATCTCCCAGTTCTTTTCGGGCCTCAGCCACCCCCTCTTCCCAGATCGATTCATACAAGAAAACAGCGGCATCCGAATGCCTGACCTGATAGGCAATCTCCCGCCCTGTAAATCTGTAGTTTACGGGAACCGGAATGGCTCCGGCCACTTGAATTCCAAGGTTTATTTCAATAAAGCGGGGCGTGTTGTGGAACATAAACGCAACATTATCGCCCTTTTTCACACCGAGACAAATCAAAGCCTGAGCAATGATCCGTGCGGATCTTGCCAGCTCAATCCATGTGATGCGGTCTTCGCCATAGATAACTGCTTCACCTCTGGGATTGTATTTTTCAATGTAATGAAGGTGGTTTGCCATGATATTTGGCGAAAAAGAGCCCATGAATGCCTCCGATGGTAGTATGATTCTCTCGTATGATTGATGATTTAATGCGAGATGGAGATATTTTATGCTTAATGGATGGGCAATTATTTGTCAATCATATAATTCCATCATATGCTGGAAGTTGCTATGCAGGATTAACGAGGGGTCGAAAAATTAATAACTTTATAATGGCCCGTCTTTGGACTTCTGTTAAAAAAATGGAGCGGTTAAAAAACCCGCCCCATCAATTAGTTAAAAATTTATGAACACTTACTGAAGATGCAAAAATGTTTTTTTATGAGAGATTTTCATCATTCTGATTGATCAGACAACGAATTTGCCGACCAGGTTCTTGAGAGCTGCTGAAAGTTCGGCCAGTTCCGAAGATCTTGTTTTCATAAGAAAGCTGCTTTGTGTGATCTCAGATGCGGAACGGTTAACCGATGAGATATCAGAGGCAATGGCCTGCGATGCCTTGGAACTCAAGGCCACATCGTCATTTACATATTTTATTTTAGAAGAAGCATCGGACACATTTCCGGCGATTTCCTTCGTAGTGACGGACTGCTCTTCAACCGATGATGCTATAGTTGTCACTATTTCGCTGATATTATTTACAATTCCGGCAATATTACCCACTTCATCCACGCTGAATGTAATGGACCTCTGAATGTCGTCCACAATGGTTTTAATTCCTCTCGTTGCTTCAGCTGTCTGTTTTGCCAGTTCTTTGATTTCACCGGCCACCACAGCAAACCCCTTACCCGATTCCCCGGCCCGGGCAGCCTCGATGGTAGCGTTCAGGGCCAGAAGATTTGTCTGCTCTGAAATATCAGTGATTACCTGGGTGACTTTGTTGATTTCCAATGCGGAATCACCAAGGTCACGAATGACGGAAAGAGCTTTTTCAGCCTTTATAACTCCGTCAGTTGAAACAAGATGAGCTCTTTCAGTGTTTCCGGCGATTTCCTGGATGGTGGCGGACATTTCCTCTGCGGCAGAAGCAAGAAGATTTATATTGTCGGCATATTCAAGACTCACCTTGGCGATGTTCGTCATGGTACCGCTCATTTTATCTGCTGAAGAAGCAACGGTTGCGGCATCCTTGGACATTTTACCGATTTCATCTGTCATTTTTCCGGAAAGACCGGATAATGTTTCCGATGATTGGTCCAATACCAGTGATTTCTGGGAAATATCGGCAATAAGCATCTGAAGCTTATCGACGAACATATTGAACCACCTTGCCATTTCACCCACCTCATCATTGGATTTGATGGTCAGTCGCTTGGTGAGATCCCCTTCCCCCTCGGCGATATCTCTGATCATGGTCACAGCATCGGAAATGGGTCCGACTACGGCATTATAGGTAACAAATCCCAAAAAACACAGGGCCACGATGCTGATGGCCGTGACCACCAGCCCGACCAGTGAAGACCATGTGCTGCTTGCCCGCATGGATTTTTCAGCTTCGATTGAAATATCGTCCGTCAGTTTTTCCACACTGTCGGCAATACCGGCGAGTTCATCACTCAGTTTTCTGTTTGTTTTCCATTGCGAAAACACATCAGCCTGTATCTTGTTGAAGGATTGGAGCTGGGTGTTGATATCATCCTTTGCCTTCATCAAGGTCTCATCATTGGCTCCGGTGTAAACGTTAATGGTGTTCTGCCAGGCCAGATCAATTTTCTTGTCCAATTCCTCTTTCTTTTCGTTGTAAAGTTTTTCGTTCCAGTAAAGCAGAAGATTCTGGAAAAGATTCAACATGCGCTCGTTTCCGAAAGCCTTGAAATCGACCGTTTCTCTACGGGCGGCAACCTTGACTGCTGTAAGAAAATTGCCTTCGATATTCAGCATGGCCTCTTCACCATCAATGGCCGTAATGATGATTGTTAACAGGTCATTAATTTTCGCGATTGTTGTCACCAGTTCTTCTTTTGAACGCTGAAGTCCCGATGAATTTTTCACCACCTCATCGAAAACCCGGCTGTGCTCTTTTTCAGCAGCGATGATATCTTTGACTGCGCCCGACATTCCCCATCCTGCCGTTTTTTCAAGTGCTTGAACACTTTCAGCAATCTTATCTCGAAGCTCTTTGTGTTTCGAAAGAGATTTTTTGTCCAGGGTCTGAATATAGGCCAGCTCAAGATTCCTCATCTCGATGAAATCTCCTGAGATTCTCTGGCTCACACGAACAAGATTGACACTCCTGGTTTTGACGTTGTCCAGATAACGATTGCTTCCCGTGATCAGACACATTCCAACGATACCTGTAACCGAGAGAAGAATCAGTCTTTTTTTAATGTTGAATTTTTGGAACAATTGCATGTCCATGAATAAGCCTCATAAATCTTCAAAATGCAGGGACGGGTTTAAAGCCGTCCCTACAAGAAAAATCAATGATAATACCCGGCAATAACAGCATAAGGTTTATTTGGAACTTTTAAGACATAGGACGTTTTGGGAACTGGGGTCGTGCCATCGGGTTTGGGCCACATGTAATCCACCCACCCAGCACCTTTACCTCCAGCAATATTGAGGAATTCCATATAAAACATCTTCCCCTTCACATCTTTAATTCCAGACATGTCTTTACCAATAAGCCCCGGTTTCTCAGGATGAGCCACCACCCTTTTCGTGGTGAGATCCGATACAAAGATATAACTGTCTTTCCACACAAAAGGTCCCTTGGGATCGTTGGCCTGTTTGATCAGTTCATCGATCCCTTTGTCATTTGCCATCTGGATTGCTTTTTTGCACATGGCGACGCACTCATCTTTGGTGGCAGCTTCACCTGCGAAAACAATAGACGAAGACGAAAGCGACAGACCGACCAGCAGAGATAAAAACGAAATTACGATTCTTTTCATACGTTCTCTCCTTGATAATTGCTCTTTTTTTTATGGTTCGTTGGTTGGTTATGGACTGAATAAAGAATGAATCGAATTGTTTTCTAAAAGTATTCTCAATATACAGACTAAAAAATGCTAATAACTCTCAATTGCTAAGAGCCCAATGTCAGATAAGGTTATGATGGAATAATAAAGAATTAATTGAACAATTGCTTAAAGTTTAACGTTGTTATCCGATTTTTTCAAGATTTAATTTTTTTGAATAACTTTTGGAGGTATTTGTGAAATTGAATTATAGAAAAAGACACGTTTTTTCGCGGATTGATCAAACTCCGGAATTACGGCAAAATAAAAAAGAAATTTTTCGCCCCTGATCGGCGATGAACTACCAGAGAGTTAATCTAACCCCACTCATTAACGAGTGGGGTCATTCATTTTAGCAACCCATCTTGTGCATGGCATACTCTACGCAATAACCAATCAGAGCCGTCACAGGCATAGTGAAGACCCAGGCCCAAAGCATACGCTGAACAATACCCCATTTAACGGCGCTGAAACGTTTCGTAGCACCCACGCCCATGATGGATGTTGAAATCACATGGGTTGTGGAAAGCGGGATGCCGAAATGAGATGCTGTTTGAATCATCAGAGCTGCTGTAGTTTCTGCTGCAAACCCGTGGATCGGCTGGAGACGGACCATTTTATGTCCCAGAGTTCTAATGATTCGCCATCCGCCAGCGGCTGTTCCTAAAGCCATCGTAAGAGCACAGACGATCTTGACCCACACGTGGACTTCAAATGTGGGTGTATGAAGGAAAGAAAGAAACGATGGCAAATGGTCCAGTTGCTTGTCATGGGTGGCCGTAAAAAGCGCGAGTGCAATAATACCCATGGTTTTCTGGGCGTCATTGGTACCATGACTTATTCCCATAAGCGAAGCACTTAAAAGCTGGAGTTTGTTGAACACTGTATTGATATTTCTTGGGCTGACTTTTCGAAGAAAAAAGAGAAGAAGACCCATAAACGTAAAACCGATTATCACACCGAGAACAGGAGATATCAGCATGGGTAGTATCACTTTTGGCCAGAGTCCAATGGCTTTATGGGTGACGGGATCCACGGCGGACCATTTGATCACAGCCCAGTTGTTGTGGGCAGCCGCCAGTGTGGCGCCGCACAATCCGCCTATCAGGGCATGACTGGAACTGGAAGGTAGCCCGAAATACCATGTGAACAGATTCCAGATAACGGCTCCGATCAACGCGCACAGAATGGAACTCATAGTAACAAACTGGGTGTCAATAAGACCTTTACCAATGGTGGTGGCCACAGCCGTTCCCCAGAGAGCGCCGAGCAGGTTGCAGACAGCAGCCATAAGAACAGCCTGGCTGGGCATCAATACTTTCGTTGATACAACTGTGGCAATCGAATTGGCTGTATCGTGAAAGCCGTTGATATACTCAAATACCAACGCTATCAAAACCACACAAAATACAAGAATCATTGTTTTATTTCCCGCACACCAGGCGAATCGTCCACCTTTGATTCGTATTAAGAGTTTTTAAGAACAATCCTGAAAACGATACTTGCCGCATCACGGCATCGATCAATGGCCCGCTCAAGAAGATCGTAAAGATCCCTCATGATATAGCATGTGAGAGGTTCGTTACCATAACCCTGATACAGATCTTTGGTAAGCTCAAGCATCAGTTTGTCACCTTCTGATTCCAGTGCAAGCATTCGATTGTTCTGCCCCTTGATCACATCAAGCTTTGGATTTCGCCGCAATGACTTGATCATTTGAGTCATTGTTTCCGCCATCATTTCCAGAATGTTGGCCTGGGGAGCGAAAGAAAGACCATTTTGGATGTAAGGCTGAAAAGCCGTGACTCGTTCAACAAATTTTTCAAGATTTTTCGGGATTTTATAAAGGGCTGATGATAAAGACTCAATGTCTTCCCTCTCAAGTGGGGTTACAAATGTTCTGCATAATTCTTCGGTTATCTCGTTTGCGATTTGAGTTTCGTTGCGTCTTGTTTCATTAAAACTTTCAATCCGCGACTCTATATCGGAAGACGTTAAATCCGAAGACTTGACCAGTTCGATTAAAGCCAGAACATTTTTCTGAACTTCATCGGCGCTTTTTTCCAACAGATCGAAAAATTTCTCGTCTTTAGATAATAATCTCTGCAAAGAAATCATGCTGTGTCCTTTCAAATGTAATAGAGCAATTGTAAATGCGAAGATTCTATACACCAAACGAAAGACATTTACAACCTCTTAACAGATGTTTTCATCGAGACGACATTTTTAATATTTTACATCATATTTACAGTTATTTACGATCAACATCACCACTTCAAATCTGTGCAAAAATGGGACAGTTGTGGACGCATGTTTATCAATATGATCACATCTTCTTGTGCCAAACCCTGGTTGTGTAAAAATAACCGGGTCTTAACCGCATTTTCAGAAAAATCCGGGTCATGCTCCGTCATCAATACTGTTCAGTTTGACAAGTTGAAATTTATCGGATATGCATAAAAATAACATTTATACAACCGATCAATTCCCTGTCAAAAGCCATTTCAAGGAGGAGTAACGTGAACCAGAGCGGTCTGTATTATTATATAACGCCTTATTACAAGCATATCAAAAAATACGGCGTCTTCTTTCTTCTTATGCTGGCCTTTCTGATTTCAGGATGTGGCAATAGCAACTACAGCACCCTTTCCGATGAGGAGTCTGAGGAAACAGCGACAAAAACTGACAAAATCACAGTCCGAGAACACTGGACAACATACTCAGAAGAAACCGATCCCATTTCCGTAGAATTGAGCATCGTGGCTGACAAAGACGACCATGTCACCTGTGACGGTGTGATCAGGCTGTCTGAGGATGCGACTATAAACAGCAGTCACCCTATGTCCTTATCTTTTGAAAATTCTGAAGTGACAATTACCCATGACGCCCTCACGGTCACCGGAACGGATTTTCTCGCAACGAAAGACAGCAGCGGGTTTATTATCCAGCCTTTATCCGACTTCACCCTCGTCATCACTAAAAACGGGAGTCAATACAACTGTGATGTAAAAATTGACGCCGAAAATTTTGTCCCCCAGATCCAATTTGAAATCGAAATCAGTAGATCATCTGAGGAGAGCGGATTTCTGTCGTTCATCACCAGCACGTGGAGCAAGCAGAGCCCCGGCGTCGTGGTTCATTTTCCACACAAGCTATACTCAAGTCAGCATGTTTTAACCGGAACAGCCGAAAATAAACTGCTTTCATTCCAGCTCACCAATACCCCCAGAACCGCATTGGTTTCAGGGCAACTCAACATTCCATCCAATCTGTCTCCCAACGGGGATGACATCATGATTGATATAAACAACGCCAGTGCATACATACTCGAAGAAGAAAAAATTATACAACCCGGCACAACCAACGCAACCAAAATTATCAACAAAAACAAGCACACATTCACTTTTTATCAAGTTGGTAACGTGAACACCCTTGATACCGAAGGCAATCCCATCGATACGGATTACAGTCTTTCAGTGACAGTGACCGGTAAGAACGTTCTTATCTATGCGCCCAATCCGGCATACCCATCCAGCGATCCCGAAAAGCCTGTCACAGCCGAGATAGTAATTGGAACAAAGACCCAGTACACGGCAAAAATCTCGCTGATTCTTAATGATATTGAAACAGATACCGCGGAGGATATTCTTAAAGAAGTAAGCACAAGGACCACTTTAATCACTGAAATCAGACGAACCGACAGGGAAAGTACATTGGATGAAGAGACACAAGAACTGATCATTCCAACCCTTGTGGGCGGCGCGTTTATTCTTGAAGGTCAAAAAACATATAGCCTTACCCATGCCCAGGCGGTCATCACAAAGAAAAAAGAGACCGTGACCATTGAGGGAATTGAAACTGACGTGGTTACCGTTATTTCAGGGACTACGGAAGATGTAATAAAAACAACTGCTGATGACGTGATACTGGATTTATCATTTTCCGGGAATCCAGATAATATGGTCGCAAAAGGATCGCTTACCCTGACGGAAGAGGCCTGTCCCACAAACCATCCCACCCTCGTCGTTAATCTGGACGATATTCCTGTGACAATATCGGATAATTCAAAACAAATGGTATCCCTTGTCAAACTTCAAAAAAAACATTCGGCCAATTACAGCACATACGTCTATGCAAATCTTTCTCTCAAAATTACCGCTCAGGAAAACGGCAAATGGGTATGTGATGTGACTCTTACGGCAGACGACCTGGTAACCGCCTTCACATTCAGTACAGCAATTGATTTTTTAAAAGACGCCACATGGAGCCTGTCTAAAAACATGTTCCACCGTGTGGCTTATACTCCCGATGGCGGTGCTACGGCATATGCTGACGTGGCCGATACAAATTTGACTACAAGTATGATTCTTGGCTGGCGTGTGGATCAGGGCAAGCCTTCTGTCAAAGCCAATGGATCCATCAATCTCAAACTTGAACCCATTAACGGAGAACTTCCTTATCAGATCGTCTATAAGGATGCCGAGGTCGTAGTTAACGATAACAGCCTTCTTGTTTCAGGCAAATGGTCGCTGATTAACACCCCGGAAGGAACTGATATTTCACTGAATGACCTGACCATCACACTTGATAAAACAGAAGCAGGCGACAGAGAATTTATCGTTACACTGACATTTCCTGAGAATAATCACACAGTCAAATTCAGCGTCTTGGCAGAACACATTTCCGGTGCCAACGAACTTCTCGGCATACATATCGAAGAATAATAAGCCAATCGCTCTCGATCCCCTCCCCATGGTTGGGTCTCAGTCGAGCAGGTTCCAAACCCAATGTTCAATCTCTAAAAATGAAAGAGCGCTTACGTTTATCCAACGAAGCGCTCTTTTTTATTTATCATCATTCACTGCTCAATTATCGAACGTCACATCCCCATCTGCTTTTCAACGTCAGCGATTTCCTTTAATAGCTCCTTACGCTCTTCTTCGCTGATATTCGCCTGATTCAACCGTTTCTGAAGCCCGAGAAGAATCATCTCTTCCCGGTAGTCGTTACATGTGTATTTTCCTTTTTTACCGCCCATATTGTCCTGCCTTGCAGCATCTCATATGCAGAATATCATTACATCTTTCCTGCCTGGACAAGATACTCTTTGAATATTTTATAGAAAACGTTGTTGTCGTTCAGACCCTTTTGCAGAATCGTATCGATTTTCCCGATATCTTTGACGTTAACCACTGCATTGGCGCTCCGATGATACGCCGCCATGGGGTCCATGGTTCTATAACGCTCGGTGAGAAGAAACAAGGTGATTCGCCTTCGTTCAAACATGACCAGACGGTTCAGATAGATCAGAATACCATTCACATCAGGATTGGGGGTATCAAACTTTTCGTTCAGAACCACCAGATCATACGTGTGGTAGCGCATATTCCTCAAGGCGTCCCTGGTGTTTTCGGCCATGGTAATGCTGTAGTCCATAAGGTCCAGGGCAATTTTTATTTTATCACGGATTAAAGGATCTGCTTCACAGATCAGGGCTGTTTCATATTCCTCTTCAACAAAATCAAAGGGCTTTTCCGACGAATCGTAAATGGATTCATCCTCGGTAAATGAGATAGACGGTTTCTCCGAATCTTCCTCATCAAAAGAAAAAGAACTGCCTTTCTGGGGTTTTTCTTTAACAGGAGGCGTATCTTCAACAGAATTATCCCCAGCCAGTGAAAAAACGATATCTTCGTCCATTGAAGCAGACATGTTTTCCGTCCGCATCACAGGAATCCTGTTTCTACACTTCGGGCATGTGAATCCGAACTGCTTGCCTTCTGGAATCTTTTCATCCGGTACGTTGTATTTACCCTGGCATTTGTCGCATACGATTTTCATGATTCCGCTTCCCGACCCGAAGGTTATTTGTATTTCCTGTTGTAGTTGTGATCGATTTCCAGTTCATCGATATCGGTGGTTTTTTCACCACGTGAACTTTTCACCGAGTCAATACCCCTTCCCACAACCGCTTTATGGCTGGCGTACATAATGGCCGTTTCATGGGTGATAAGCCCGCTTTCATAGAGCTGAACAATGTAATGATCGAACGTGGTCATGCCAAAGGTCCTGCCCGCATCCATACAGCTCTCGTATGTATTATCCCCGATCTCTCCATTCAAAATAATGTCTTTCACCCTGAGGCTCGTACCCAGAATCTCGAAAGCAGCCACCCGGCTTCCGCCCACTCTGGGAAGAAGTCTCTGGCAGATGATCCAGCGCACGGAATCGGCAAGACGAATTCGAAGCTGGCGTTCCTCATCCGGATCAAACATACCGAGAATACGGTTGATGGTCTGGCCTGCATTGTTGGTATGAAGAGTTGTGAGCACAAGGTGGCCTGTTTCCGCCGCTCTCAAGCCGATTTCAACTGTTTCCTTGTCTCGCATCTCGCCCACGAGAATCACTTTGGGGGCCTGACGTAGCGCTGCCCTGAGGCCGCTGGCAAAACTTTCAAAATCACTTCCCAGCTCACGCTGGTTAAACGTAGCCATCTTATGGGGATGTACGTATTCGATGGGGTCTTCAAGGGTGATCACATGCTCGGGCCGGGTGGCGTTGATCTCCGCCAGAACAGCGGCAAGAGACGTTGTTTTACCGGTTCCCGTGGCTCCTGTGACAAACACGATTCCGTTCAGTGTTCTGGGAATTTCTTCAAAAGCCTTGGGAAGATTCAGTTCCCGGATCGACGGAATGGTTGTTTCAAGACGACGTAGAACAATGGAATAATTACCGGACTGGGAGAAGATATTCACCCTGAACCGCGCTTTTCCCGGAAGGTTGTACGAAAGATCGCATGATCCGGTTTTGATCAGTGCTTCCGTCAAACGCCTGTCCTGGTTCAACAGGTTCATGGCGAAAACCTCGGTCTGAAACGGTGTCAGCTCCTTGAAATCAGGCTCGATGTCCACCCTGACCAGCTTCCCGGAACTTTCCACTTGTAACGGCTTTCCAACTGTAAGGTTCAGGTCAGACACATTACTGTATGAATCGAGCATCCGTGACAGAATAAAGTCGATTTCCTGTTTTCTCATGGGTTGTGCACCTCAGTGTGTTATTGGTCACGAAAAATGCTTACATCACGCATCGGTAAAATCAATGGGAACCCCGGCGATCATGGCCCGGAATTTTCCTTTGTCATAGGCCTTGGCATAGGCGTCTTCTGCACTGATCCAGCCCTTGTTGTACAGTTCCATGATGGAATCATCCATAAGCTGCATGCCGTATTTCTGGCCCACTTGAATGGCCGATGGGATCTGATGGGATTTACCCTCACGGATCAGGTTCCTCACCGCCGGTGTTGCGATCATGATTTCAAGCCCGGCACACCGGCCTCTCTGATCCCTTCTCTTAAACAGAGTCTGGGAGATAACAGCTCTTATGCCATCGGAAAGGGTTGAGCGTATCTGAGCCTGCTCACTGGCCGGAAATACTTCAATCAATCGGTCCACGGTTTTAGGAGCGCTTGACGTGTGCAGTGTTGCCAGAACAAGATGACCGGTGGACGCCGCTTCAATAGCCAGTGAGATGGTTTCAAGATCTCTCAACTCGCCTACAAGAATAATGTCCGGATCTTCACGAAGCGCACCCCGGAGAGCCGCCGTAAAGGATTTGGTGTGGAAGCCCACTTCACGGTGGTTGACAAGGCAGCTTCGACTTTCATGAACAAATTCAATGGGGTCTTCAATGGTGATGATATGATCACGCCTGGTTCTATTCGCCACATCGAGAATAGCTGCAAGTGTGGTTGATTTTCCGCTACCTGTGGGCCCGGTGACAAGAACGAGCCCCCTTGGCAGAGATGCCAGACGAGAAACGACTGTGGGAAGACCCAGTTGCTCTGCGGTCTGGATGGTGCTGGGAATCTCTCTGAACACGGCGCCCACACCGTTTTTCTGCTGAAAAAAATTCGCCCTGTACCTGGCAAGGCCCGGAATTTCATACCCGAAATCCACGTCGCCCGTTTCTTCAAAATGCTTGATCTTGTTTTCAGGGGCTATCTCATAAAGCATGCCTTTAAGGGTGTTGTTGTCTAGAATTTTATATTTCACCCGTTCAACCTGCCCATCAATACGAAGGGCCGGGGGTTGTCCCGCGTTCAGGTGGAGGTCCGACGCCCCCTGGTCGTGCATCAGTTTAAAAAACGCATCAATTTTCGCCATCTAAGACTCCCGTTTACACTCTTTATAGATCCGACGTTAACCTGAAAAGGCGGCCACGGGGCCTGCCCTTAAAATTTTCACACGATTAAACACAATCGATCTGGCTGATTTCCTCATCACAAACTGGTTCTGGTATCCGGATATCAATCTGCTCAATCTCACCTATTTCAAGCAATTCCGAATGGGACTGGATCAAAGATTTGAGCTGCGCTTTAAACTGGATTTTCTGGCGTTTCAGGTCATTGATCTCTTCGTGCATTCGAGCCAGCTTGTGATGGGCACTCTGCATGATTCTTTCCGCATCCACTTCTGCCTGAGCCACCAGCACCTCAGATGATTTTCTTGCGTTATCCTTCATCTGCTCAAGAACTTTCTGAGAGTTCAGCATCACCCGTTTGAACGATTCCTCCCTTGCTCTGAAATCCTGATTTTCCTGGCCGAGTTGTAGGTTTTTCTCTCGCAATGACTCGCTATCCGACATCAATGCTTCAATAGTGTCCGCCGCTTGATCAAGGAAGCTGTCCACCTCAACAGTATTATAACCTCTGAAGCTGGTGGTGAACCGTTGCTGCTGGATTTCAAGGGGGGTAAGTTTCGTTTTCATGGGTTTTCTACCTGTTACATCAAAGAATGGGCCAGATTAAACAGACTTTCCACAACAAAGGTCTGTAAAAAAATGATCACTAAAAAAACAATGATCGGAGAAATGTCTATGCCCTCGATTCCGGGAACTTTTGATCGGATCAGTTTTAAAACCGGCTCGGTTGCGTTGTGAATAAAACGGACAATGGGATTGAACGGATCGGGATTAACCCATGAAAGGACAGCCCGGGCGATGACAATCCACATATAAAGGGTCAAACCTAAATTCAATATGACAGCCATGGCTTTGATAAGATTTCCTATAACAAACATTGGTATCAACCTCTTTTCATCATTTGGGGTAAACATTAGCGTCTGGGCAAAGAACAGGGGAATTCACGTTACCTTATATATCCCCCGTTTTGATTGTGCTGAAATAATGGATAAAAATAAGGTATATTCATCATCCAAGTCAAGGTCTTTTGCAGAAAAATCATTGACTTTAAACCATGGGCAGGCATAAACATGACTCACTTACAAAAAAGCGTGTTCATGTTAATATAAATAAGAATCAACTCGTTCAATTCGATAAAGAGGAAATCATGGTAAAACTAAATGGGACTCTTGGGTTTATCGGAGCTGGAAACATGGCGGAAGCCATGACTGGAGCCATCGTCTCGGCAAACATAATGCCTGCCTCACAGATCACCGTCTGTGATATCGACCCATCCAAACTCCAGACAATGAAAACTAAATTCGCTGTCAGCACATGCAATGATCCGGCACTTCTTTTCTCCACCTCGGATATCGTGATCCTTGCCGTCAAACCCCAGGTTATGGATACAGTTTTAGAAGGGCTTGTCACCTCACCCCATTTCAATTTGAAGAAAAAAAAGCTCCTGATGTCCATTGCTGCCGGTATTCCCATCTCCCGAATGGAGAAACTGCTTTATAAAAATCTGGATGAACCGACAAAGAAAAACCTGCCCATCATCCGGGTGATGCCCAACACCCCGAGCCTTGTTCTCACAGGCATGTCGGGTTATTGCCTGAACTCCACGGCAGATGCCCGTGATGGCGAAACAGCTGAAACCATACTTTCTTCCATGGGAAAAACCCTTAGATGCAGTGAAGTCCTTATAGATGCTGTGACAGCAGTGTCCGGCTCCGGGCCTGCCTACTTTTTTTTCGTAGTCGAATCCATGGTGGAAGCCGGAGTAAGGCTTGGGCTTTCCCGCGATGAGGCACTGCTCCTCTCCGTTCAGACCATGAAAGGGGCTGCCGCACTTCTCGAACAAAGCGGAGATGATCCTGAAGTCCTGCGAAAAAAAGTAACATCTCCTGGCGGGACCACTGAAGCGGCGATCCGTGTTTTCACTGAACGAGGAATGAAAGACATCATCCATAGCGCATTGCATGCCGCCGCAAACAGGGCAAAAGAGCTGTCCAATTGATCCATTTAAAAAAATGCTTGCAAAATCACGTTTCCTGCTGGTAATTCTTTTTATCTTCCGGCGTTTTCCCGGCAGACATCTGTTCCACAGGAAATTCCTCTGCATTTGTTTATCAAACGAATACTCCACCAACTGAAAGGCTGGTGGTTTTAATTATTATCGGAACTTATAAGGAGATCATACGTGAATACCTTTACGTTCAATGCCACTGACGGCTCAAACGTCTTTACCCGCGCCTGGCTTCCTGAGTCAGACCAGAAAACCTTGGCAGCCGTCCAGATCGCCCATGGCATGGCAGAACACTCTCTACGCTACGACTGGTTTGCGGAGAAACTCACCGCAGAAGGCTTTGCTGTGTATGCAAACGATCACAGAGGCCATGGTGAAACAGCGCGAACCGAAGACCGGCTGGGCCATTTCGGGGACATTAACGGCTGGAATCAGGTGGTTGACGATATGAAATCATTGAACCGAAAAATCACTGAGACACATGAAAACCTGCCTGTCTTTCTTTTCGGTCATTCCATGGGATCTTTTCTTTCACGGGATTATATAGCAAAGCATGGAAGCGACCTGAAAGGCGCTGTCCTTTCCGGTACAGCAGGTGATCCGGGAATTCTTGGGCGGATCGGGCTCATGATCGCAAAGGCACAGGCAAAACTGAACGGAGGAAAAAAACCGAGCTCCCTCATGGACAAGCTTTCTTTCGGAGCCTATTCCAAAGCCTTTTCACCCGTAAAGACACCTTTTGACTGGCTGAGCCGAGACAGTGACCAGGTGGATGCCTACATCAAGGACCCTTACTGCGGTTTTATCTGTAGCGCCCAATTCTATACAGATCTTATATCTGGAATCATAAAGATCAACAGCATGGCTCATATCGAACGGACCCCAAAAAACCTTCCGGTTTACCTTTTTGCCGGAAGCATGGACCCTGTTGGGAATTTTGGAAAAGGTGTTGAGGAAACCCATGATGCGTTCAAGAAAACAGGCGTCAGGGATCTTCACATAAAATTATACGATGAAGGCCGCCACGAAATGCTGAACGAAATCAACCGTGACGAAGTTGCCACAGACATAATCACATGGATCAAAGAACGGCTTTAGGATGAATATCATGAAACGCTACCTCCTGGCTCTGGATCAGGGAACCACAAGTTCCAAAGCCATTCTATTCGACGAACACGGTCAGATCATTGCCCGTCAAAATAAGGAATTCCCCCAGATTTACCCCCAGCCCGGATGGGTGGAACACAACCCCATGGACATCTGGGAGAGCCAGCTGGAAGTTGCCAGAAATGTCATTACCATGTCGGGGGTAAACCCTTCGGACATTGCGGCCATTGGCATCACCAATCAGAGAGAAACCACGGTGATCTGGGATAGGCATACGGGCAAACCTGTGCACAACGCCATCGTATGGCAATGCAGACGAACGGCTGACACCTGCAAGCGCTTTGAAAAAGAAGGCCTGGACCAGGTCATCCGACGAAAAACAGGCCTTGTCCTTGATGCCTATTTTTCAGCAACCAAAGTCCGCTGGATTTTAAGAAACGTCCCAGGAGTCGCTGAAAAAGCAAAAAACGGGGATCTGCTTTTCGGAACCATCGACACCTGGATAATCTGGAATCTCACCAGTGGAAAAATTCACGCCACGGATTACTCCAATGCCTCAAGGACCATGATGTTTAACATCCACGATCTTGTGTGGGATCAGGAGATTCTGGACGTCCTTGAAATCCCTCGGGCCATCCTTCCAGAAGTCCTTCCTTCCTCCGGAGATTTCGGGGCAACGGACAAGTCTCTGTTCGGGCTGGAAATTCCTGTGCGAGGCGTTGCCGGAGATCAGCAGGCCGCCCTTTTCGGCCAGTGCTGTTTTGACCCGGGCATGACCAAATGCACTTACGGTACAGGAGCATTCCTGCTGATGAACACCGGCGAGAATGCCGTGAACTCCCAGAACGGCCTCCTCACCACCATCGCCTGGGGGCTTGGGGGTAAGGTGTATTACGCCCTTGAAGGCAGCACCTTCATTGCCGGAGCTGTGATCCAATGGCTGAGGGATGAAATGAACCTCATTGAGAATGCTTCTCAGACAGAAGAATACGCCCTGAAAGTTGCAGATACCGGAGGCGTTTATCTTGTTCCGGCATTTGTTGGACTAGGCGCTCCACATTGGGACATGTACGCCCGTGGAACCATCGTGGGCATGACCCGGGGGACGAACAAATACCACATCATCCGTGCAGCCCTTGAATCCATCGCCTACCAGACCAACGATATCGTGAACGCCATGCTGGCCGACGCACGCATGGATCTCAAAGGACTTCGGGTCGACGGCGGAGTTGTGACAAACGATTTCCTCATGCAATTCCAGTCCGATATCCTGAGAACACAGGTGGACCGCCCAGTGGTCTTTGAAACCACCGCGCTCGGCGCCGCCTATCTGGCCGGGCTGGCTGCCGGTGTTTATAACGATATCCAGGATATCCAGGGTGCATGGAAGCTTGATCGGATTTTCACTCCAACCATGCCCTATGAAATATCGGAAAAATTATATAAACTCTGGGAAAAAGCGGTTGAAAAGGCAAAAGCCTGGGCGCAATAACGATTCATTAAACGTTATTTAATGAGCTTTGAATGATGCCCTGGATATTTTCCGTTAAACATTTTCTTCGATCGGTCGATAATTAATAAAGTCTTTCAGTTCATAACAGACTCAGCAAGAACCACATAAATAATTATAAAAAATACGATATTACCAACCGTTTGGTTTCATCGTTCATCACACCACAGACGAGGTGCTCCAAGTGATACAAATCCAGTGCCCAGGATGCCAGAAAAAATATTCCATTCCCGAAGAAAAACTTCCCAAAGGGGAAACGCTTGATCTTCCCTGCCCGGCCTGTAAGACTATCATCCATGTGCAGGCGGCGGAGCTGCTATCCCAGCCCCAACCGGCAAACAACACAACTCCCTCAGGTGATGCTCTGATGAAAAAAATCGTCAAGGCGTCCAAAGCCCTTCCCCCCATGCCCCAGATCATCGCCAAAGCCACCGAGGTCTTATCCAGCGATAAAGCCAGCTTCAAAGATGTGGGGGAAGTCCTTGCCACGGATCAGGCCATGGCTACACGTGTGCTCAAACTGGCTAACTCCGCCTATTACGGTCGAACCATTCCCGTGTCTTCTGTGCAGCAGGCGTCGGCTCTTCTTGGATTCCAGACCCTTCTTGAATTGATCACCGTGGTAAGCACATCGAAAATGATGGGAAAACGATTGGAAGGATATGGCATTGAGGCTGACGATGTCTGGCGTCATTCCCTTCTGGTGGCCATGGGTGCAAAACTCATTGCCCAGAAAAAGCGCCCGGAACTTGTAAACGATGCATTCAACGCTGGCCTCATCCACGATTCAGGCATGTTGATCCTTGATGACTATGTGGTTGAAAAACGACAAACCATCGATCAAATTTTGGGTCAGGGCAAAGCCATTCAGGATGCTGAAAAACAGATATTCGGGTTTGATCACGGAGAAATCGCCTCAGAATTTTTCAAACGCTGGAAACTTCCCGAAACACAGCTCCACGCCATCCGTTTCCACCATGAGCCATCCCGCTCCGACGGAGACATGCTTTCTTACATCCTCCATGTGGCCGATGACATCGCCAACAAAGAACATACCGAGAGGAACTTCGTTTTTGACCCCAAAGCCCTTACCGTCATCGGTCTTACCCCTGAGGAAAAGGAATCCATGACTGAAGAAATAAAAGAAGCGGTGACCAATATTATGGCGAGTATGGGGTGATGTAAAGCGCCTGATTTCAGAGCACTCCCATTTTCTTTAAAAATTTATCGTGCAGTTTCGTAAGCACAATGACCGCCGTCACCGAACCCACAAGACACCAGAACATATCGCTCTGGGTATCCCAGATAAAACCCTGGGTTCCCAGAAAGGCTTCGGTGTCGGTGGGATTGGACATGGACGCAAACCATTCGAACATCTCATAAAGAGCTGAAAACGCCAAAGGGATCGCTATGGATACCGTGGTCAGCCATTTCCCCGGTTTAAGCTGTGATGTTCTCAGCACGATCTCTCGCGTATAAAGCGTCGGCCCAAACCCCTGCATAAAATGCCCGATTTTATCGTAATTATTACGAGTCCAGCCAAACCAGTCCGACATCCAGAACCCCAGCGGAACTTTGGCGTAAGAATAATGACCACCCAGCATCAGGACGATGGCATGAAACACCATAAGACCGTAGGCCAACTGTGTCAGAGGAAATCTTCTGTACGTCAGCAATATAATCGGAAGAACGATCATCACGGGAACCGTTTCGAGAACCCAGGTCAACCGGGTGTCATGAACCCCGATTCCCGACCAGATCCAGCAAACGAGAACCACCGCCAGCCACATCATGTGATACTTTTTTGAATTCATAGGGAATTCCTTTGGTTTGATTCATTGACTATCAGCACGGCAGGCTGGGGAAAATCATCATAAATTAGCAGAAGCGGCAATATGGACTTAAAATAATTGTTTATCCCTATAAAAGTCAAAGTGTTTTTGCCTGTCTCCCTATTGAGCCTTCGAAAATCCTGATTGAATATCCCCTGGGAAACATTTTCCCCCAAATTTTCGATGGGCCGTTGAAGTCCTCACCCGGTCGTGTTATTAGCCATGGAAAACTCAGCCGGTAAAACAAAGACAGGGACGGACATGAACAAAATCATCAAAAAACTCGCCAACCAGACCGTGTATTATGGGCTCAGCAGTATCGTGGGAAGAATTTTGAATTTCTTCCTTGTGCCCCTTTACGTGCGTGTATTCACCGAAGGGGACTACGGTGTATACACCAATATTTACGCCTATTTCACCTTTCTGAACATCCTTTACACTTACGGCATGGAGACGGCCTATTTCAGGTTTATCAGTACAGAAGGCGATTCACGAAAAGTTTTCAGCACCACCACGGCAGCCCTTTTCGTCAGCACCCTTTTGTTTTCTCTGATGATGTTCGTCTGGCAAACGCCATTGAGTGTGGGTATGGGGTACCCCGGTCATCCGGAATACATCCTCTGGATTCTCGTTATACTTGCACTGGACACTCTGGCTGTAACACCCTTCGCCACTCTGAGGTTCCGAGAGAGACCCATCAAGTTCGCTTCCATCAAAATCGCTTCCATCATGGTCAACATTTTCTTCAATATCTTTTTTCTGGTCATCTGCCCCTTTGTCCTTGCAAAACCGGGGTTTGAAGCCGTCCATCCCTTTATCCAAAGCATCTACTCCCCTGACACGGGTATCGGATACATCTTCATTTCCAACATAATCGCAAGTGCCGTGACGCTGGTTCTTCTGTTCAAAGAATTTTCGGAGTTCAGATTCAATATTGATCTATCACTGCTCAAACGCATGCTGGTCTATTCCGCACCGCTTGTGATTATCGGATTTGCAGGAATGATCAACGACAATCTGGACAGAACCATTCTCAAACATCTTCTTCCCTACAGCGCAGAACAGAACAATATCCTTTTAGGAATATACGGAGCCAACGCCAAACTGGCTGTGTTCATGGTGCTGGTGATCCAGGCCTTCAAATATGCCGCCGAACCGTTTTTCTTTCTCCAGGCGGCGAAGAGCGACGCAAAACAGACCTACGCTGAAGTGATGAAGTACTTCGTGATTCTGGGTCTTGCGATCTTCCTGTTTGTCTGTCTTTACATCGATATATTCAAATACTTTGTAGGGCGGGGCGGGTCACGCTATCATGAAGGTCTTGGCATTGTTCCGATTCTTCTTCTTGCAAACCTCTTTCTGGGGATTTTCTACAACCTGTCCATCTGGTACAAACTCAAAGACAAAACCAGTCTTGGAGCCTATGTTTCCGTGCTTGGAGCAGGAATAACCATAGGCCTCAACATGCTCCTGATTCCCCAATTCGGCTATGCCGCCGCAGCATGGACCAAGCTGATCTGCTACGGCAGCATGGTGGCATTATCCTACTGGATGGGTCAGAAAATCTACCCCATCGCCTATCCGTTGAAACGCATGGGATTCCACGCCGCCACGGTTTTTAGTCTTTACGCTATATACCTGTTTCTTCATCGCCAGATTCTTGAGGGCAGAGTCTTCCTCAGCCTGAGCGTTGCCACTGGACTTTTTCTTGTGTTTGTGTTTGTGGTTGTGGCGAAGGAAAAGATAAGAATTCCGTTTTTAAAATGACCCGTTTTAAAATGAAACGCCCCATCTCACAACCTGAAAACAAAAGGAAGTCCAACCAGCAGAAGACCGAGAACCGTCAGAACAATCGTGTTTGAGACGACATAGGGGATCACACACAGCGAGATCCCCGATATCAGAGCTATCATCTTTCCCTGTTTTTTCCCGTAGACAAAAAAACCCATTCCCACAGAGCCGAAAATCAAGCCCAAAAAAAGCTGGGTGGAATCCATATGCATTCTCCCATAAAATCTCTCTGTATGTCATACATGATCGAGAACATAGGCCCCGTTTTTTTCAACAATTTTCAGGTTGAACATGGCTATGGTTTCCGTAAACGGCCTGCCCAGAAGAAAGGGAATCATCTCTGAATTCACGTTGGCTTTTTCAACCAGAGTGTCCCGCAGGCTGAGATCAAAAGCAATAATCTCGTTGATGGCTGCAAGAGCTTCCCCTGTCTTGTCGTCTTTCAAACGCTCCGTAAGCTCGCTCATCCGTTCGTAAGAGCATCGCTCCTGATGGTCGGTGATCAGATCCCACAATCCTTCCACTTCGGAGAGAAGATCGGCCCTTTCAAGGGGATCTTCATCGTATTTCATCTCAATTTCCTTGGTGTCCCAGCACTTGAATGCACGGCATTCGGAAGGGCGGGTGTCGTAGATATCACAGGTTTTTCCGTCCTTGAGAAACGTGCATGTAAGATCGTCCTTATTCACCTTGATTTTGATCAAGTCCGTCCGCACAGGCACCATTTTAATGGTGTCCCTGTCAAACATCAGTTCTCCTTTTCTTACGGTATAGAGATCTTTGGACGCAATGGCCCCGGATCTCACCAGATGTGCGTCGGTAAAACGGAGGATCGGCCCGCCACCGGTGCAGCAAGCCGCACATCGGTCACAGGAGGTTCTTGTATTCTTTGGGTCAAATTGATCGTAACTCATCGATTGTTGGTCTCCAATGTTGGTCTCTAAAATACGGATTGTTCATAAAAACAAAAGGCCATCTGAACAAAAGATGGCCCTTAGAGATTTTTGGATGAGCATGGAACGGTCAGCCATTCATACCGTCCCATGCATCGGTCCTTTATTACTGAGCAAGTCGTGAGTATTGCTCGTACTTGTCCTTCAATTCTTTTTCGATCTGAGCACGAAGCTTAATGGATTCTTCCGGCATCATCTTTTCAAGGGCCGCATAGCGGGTTTCACCTGAAAGGAATTCCTGGATGGTTCCGTCGGGAGCTTTGGACTCGAACACAAAGGGATTTTTCCCTTCCTGAACAAGCAGAGGATTGTAACGGTAAAGAGGCCAGTACCCTGAAGTCACGGCCAGTCTCATTTCCTCCTGTGTTTTGCCCATACCTTTGCGGATACCCTGGTTGATGCAGGGGGCGTAGCAAAGGATGATAGACGGTCCGGGATAGCTTTCAGCTTCCTGAAAGGCCTTCATCATCTGCTGTTTGTTAGCACCCATGGCAACGGAGGCCACGTACACGTAGCCATAGGTCATGGCGATAAGGCCAAGATCCTTCTTACCAATTTTCTTACCTGATGCGGCAAATTTTGCAATGGCACCAGTTGGCGTGGCTTTGGATGCCTGCCCACCCGTGTTGGAGTAAACTTCCGTGTCCATGATCAGAATGTTTACATCCTCGCCAGATGCGATCACGTGATCAAGGCCACCGAAGCCGATATCATAAGCCCAACCATCGCCACCGAAAATCCAGTGGGATTTCTTGGTCAGTAGATCACCCATGCTCTCGATTTCTTCGATCAGGGGATGACCGCTGCCCGGCAGGAGCATTTTGAGCTGATCTCCGAATTCTCTGGATTTGATGGGATCAAGCTGGTTTTCAAGCCATCCTGTCATGGAAGATCGGACACCTTTGGGGTATTCCACTTCAAGTGCAAGGGCCTGTTTCATCAAATCAGCCAGTCTGGCGCGCCTCTGGTTAAAGGCAATCGCCATACCGTAACCAAACTCGGCGGCATCTTCAAACAAGCTGTTACCCCAGGTCGGACCAAAACCATCCTTGTTGGTGCAGTAGGGGAAGGACGGTGCGGAACCAGCCCAGATGGAGCTGCATCCTGTGGCATTGGCGATGGTCATTCTCTCGCCGAAAAGCTGGGTGAGTACTTTAACATAGGGAGTCTCGCCACAGCCTGCACAAGCACCAGAGAACTCCAGAAGGGGTTTCTGGAACTGGCTGCCTTTCACACTGTCTCTGCTCATGGCCTTGTCTTTGAAATCAATGCTTTCAGAGAACTCGAAATTGGGCACCTGAACCGGAATCTGGGTTTCGATGGGTTTCATCACTAGGGCTTTCATTTTGGAGGGGCAGATATCGGCGCAGTTACCGCAACCCTGGCAATCAAGAGTATTAACCTGGATGCGGAACTTATAATGTCCTTTCAGCTCCTTACCCACAGCATGAAGGGTGGTGAACGTTTCAGGGGCACTCTGCATTTCCTGATCATCCAGCAGAACGGGCAGTATGGCTGCATGGGGGCAGACAAAAGAACACTGGTTGCACTGAATACAATTTTCAGCTATCCATTCGGGAACTTCAATGGCCACACCGCGTTTTTCGTACCGTGATGTTTCAACGGGGAACACGCCGTCAGCAGGAAAAATGGAAACAGGGAGTTGATCTCCTTTCTGGGCAAGAATCGGTTTTTGAACATGCTCAATAAATTCGGGTACAGATTGTTTTGCCACCGGAACGTCTGAAGCATCTTCCCAGCTTTCGGGAACATCAATTTTAACAAGTCCCTCAAGAGCCTGATCCACGGCGTCCATATTCATCTTAACCACTTTATCGCCTTTTTTGTCATAGGTCTTCTTGATGTCTTTTTTAAGAAGGGCGATGGCTTCATCAAAGGGCATTACATCAGCCAGCTTGAAGAAAGCGGTCTGCATGATCATGTTGATACGTCCGCCAAGTCCCACGTTGGTGGCCACTTTCACGGCGTCGATAATGTAGAATTTGATCTTTTTCTCGAAAAGTTTGCGTTTGAGTGATGCAGGAATTTCCTTCTCAAGCTCAGCAGGCGTCCAGGGACAGTTCAGAAGAAAGGACCCCTCTTCCGAAATCCCTTCGATCACATCATAAAGATGGATGTAGTTGGATTTATGACAGGCCACGAAATCCGGGTCGTTTACAAGGTATGTGGATTTGATGGGCTGATGACCGAAGCGCAGATGGGATACAGTGATACCGCCTGATTTTTTTGAATCGTAGGCAAAATATCCCTGGGCGTACATGTCTGTGTTATCACCGATAATTTTGATGGCGCTTTTGTTTGCACCCACTGTTCCGTCTGAGCCAAGGCCCCAGAACTTACAGCGAACCGTTCCTTTCGGAGCTGCATTGAAGTTGGCGTCCACTTCGAGCGAGGTGTGGGTCACGTCGTCTTTGATACCCACCGTAAAATGGTTTTTAGGAGCCAAAGCTCTCATGTTGTCAAAAACAGCTTTGACCATGGCCGGTGTGAATTCTTTTGAGCCCAGACCGTAACGACCACAGGTGATCTGAGGACTTTGACCGTATTCCATAAATGCCGTGCTCACATCCTGGTACAGGGGATCTCCAACGGCTCCAGGTTCTTTCGTCCTGTCAAGAACGGTGATACGCTTAACAGTTGATGGGAATGCAGCTCTAAACGCAGCGGAACTGAACGGTCTGTAAAGACGAACTTTTACAAGTCCTGTACGTTCACCTTCGTTGTTCAGACGATTAACAGTTTCCTCAATGGCTTCACAGCCCGAGCCCATGGCAACAATCACGCGTTCGGCTTCAGGATGGCCCACATATTCGAAAAGTTTGTATTTTCTTCCTGTCACCTGTGCGACTTTTTTCATGGTTTCTGTAACAATGATGGGCACATCTTCGTAATACAGGTTGGCTGCTTCACGTCCCTGGAAATAAATGTCCGGGTTCTGAGCCGTTCCACGGATTTCAGGATGTTCAGGGTTCATGGCGTTCAGACGGAACTCTTCAAGTGCTTCCATGTTTACCAGAGATTTAATGGTGTCATACTTTAGAACCTCAATTTTCTGGATCTCGCTGGACGTTCTGAAACCGTCAAAAAAATGAAGAAAAGGTACACGGCTTTCAATGGCTGCAAGATGGGCCACCAGTGCCATATCGTGAACTTCCTGAACACTCCCGGAGCAGAGCATGGCGAACCCTGTCTGACGGACAGCCATAACATCCTGATGATCGCCGAAAATGGATAGGGCATGGGCGGCAATGGCCCTTGCAGAAACATGGAAAACGCCTGGAAGAAGTTCACCTGCAATTTTGTACATATTGGGAATCATCAAAAGAAGTCCCTGGGATGCGGTAAACGTGGTGGTCAAAGCCCCTGCGGCCAGAGAACCGTGAACGGCTCCTGCTGCACCTGCTTCGGACTGGAGCTGTTTGACGCTGACTTTCTGTCCAAAAATGTTTGTTCTTCCTTCCGACGCCCACTGGTCCGAGATTTCTCCCATAGGTGTGGAGGGTGTGATCGGATAAAGCGCGGCCACATCGCTCAAAGCATACGCCACATGGGCGGCAGCCGTGTTACCATCAACTGTCTTCATGACTTTCCCCATAACTCTCTCTCCTTTATCAAAAAATGAATACCAGCCCATTTTTATGCTGCCGCAACTCCCCAGTTGCGCTTTCCGCTGCCGTTCATTCAGAGAACGTTTACAACTCTCGTTATACTAACGCCTATAAACGTCACGAAAAAAGCATATCCTGCCGGCACAAAATAAAAAGAACAAAATTAAGCTTCAAGGGCTGTTTAAGTATTCTAAATCTAATTAAAATCAGCCTGATTACTATAATAATTTCAAGACCGTTAACTTGAAATCCTTACAATTATTATAGAGAAACAAAAATGTAAAGAATTAATTTCCCGAATGGGCTCGCCAAAGATATCTCTCAGGGTAACTTATCGATGAACGGCAGAGTTGAATGTAAACAGACTATGACACGGCCGAGGCAAGTGGCTTAATGTTCTCCTATGTCTATGTTCGGACTTCAGGCTTCTCGCCGATACGGTTGGCAAATCGAACTATTTATACAAAAACAGTTTCTCATTGAACGCTTGATCAAAATTTCAACGTCACACCACCTGAAAGAATGGTATCATCCCTGTCCCACGTGCCATCTCCACTTTCCTCAAATTCAATTTTCCTGTATTTGCACTCAATGGAAAGGTAAGCATTTTCGATAAGATAAAGACGAAGACCACCTTTATACTCCTGCAACGATTCCGTCTCGTCGAAACTCAAAGACGAAGGCGCGTAACTGACAGCCCCAAACGCCTCCACAGGAACGGGCACAGGATTGAGAGAGGCTGTGAGTTCATAGGATCCCTCAATAAGAAATGCAATGGCCGACACGTTTCCGCGAGCCCCATCGTTCTCCGAGTCCACTTTGCCCAGATATCCCTTGAAACCAAGACCGAATTTCAATCCGGGCATAAGTTGATCACTGCGAAAAGCCACGAGGCCTTCACCCAAGGTGTATTCACCCCTGGCGTAATCAATGGCTGCACCAGCTGCAATGATTCCAAAATCCCGTTTTCCCTGAAATTCAAAATTTGCCATGACCGCGTCACCACTGGCCATCAGACCCAGCTGTATGTTATCAGCAAACACATAAGAACATGAAAGGAAGAGCATAAACCCTGCAAGAACCGTAATCTTTTTCATAACTCGCCTTTTTTATGTTGAAATTATAAGCTTGAATAAATACCATGATTCATGGCAGACAGCCATTACCTGCCATAGTCCGTTTAAAATTGCAACCGTGGATTAGATTGGAGGTTTGAACCCATGCTCACTGTGTACTCGGCATTTTGGTGCCCTCATTGTATTAAAACGGAAAAATTCCTGAAGGACAAAGGAATCCCCTTTGAATCAATCAACATAGAAACAGCGCCGGAAGATGTGGTGCAACAAGTAGTCAAGGTTAACGGAGGGATTGAATGGGTTGTCCCCACACTTGAGTATGATGGAAAATGGCGACCCGGAAAAGTATTCAAGCCTGCCGAACTTGAAAAAGATTTGAAAGCCATGGGGGTTTCTGGTTTTTAACTGAAACATTCAAATGAATCGAATGAATAAAAAAGGCCAGAAGAACAACTAATGTTCACCTGGCCCATATCGTCAACCCTCACTTTTCAATCAAAAAGCAAATCCCACTTCCGCAAAAGGACCACTCAACTCGATATCCGCTTCGAAATCATCTTTATCCACGGAAATGTCTTCATAGCGGTAACCGGCTGTCACAAACAAGGGGCCAAAAGCGTTCAACCGCAAACGTGCAATGGCACTCAATACTTGACCGTAACCAAAAGAAAGCGCCCGCACTTCACCTTCAATGGCAAAAGCATCCACAGGGCTGATATCTGCGGAAATATACAGCATGGGAAGAGGAATGGTCATATCCATGGATTCGCTTGCCGAAAGATTGGCTTCTTTCATTTCTGCCTTGGCCTGAATCATACGAATATTGATACCTGCGTTCACATGAAGAGAGCCAAGAGTTGCCAGCCCAAGAAAAGGAACTCCGTAGTATAACGCCAGATCGTATTGATCCATGGTAAGTTTTGTTTTTGCCCCAGTGGTGAAATTCTCACCGTTAAAACTGAAGCTGGCTTCCGCATCTCCTTTGAACTCCATAGGAGTCGCCATCACGTATATTACTGGAATAACAGGCACATCCACCTTGATGCGGACCATGGGGAACGCCTCTTCCTCAAATCCAAATGTATCTTCAAGATCCGATTTATTAAAAGTTGTGTTGTACTTCATATCCCCCGAAGGAGAAACGTACCATCCACCGACTGCTGCCTCGATATCCACCACGCCCAGAAGGGCGAACGAAGATGACGGAATTGAAAGAATAAAAACAAGGAACAACATCACAACCATTTTTTTCATATTAAGCTCCTGTTTATTGTGTTCATGATATTTCCGAAATTATGGTGACGAGCCTGATTCATCAGTCAGGATAAAAAATCAACTGATAATAACTCCATTTATATGCTACTTCACGCCCATGGTCAAGCTTGGCCAGCAATTCAATCAGGGCAATCGCATATCTACTGTCCCAAAAAAGAAAAGCCGCTCGATTTTCATCGAAGCGGCTTTTTCGAAAATAATCATGGCGGAGAAAGAGAGATTCGAACTCTCGATGAGTTTCACCCCATACGCCCTTAGCAGGGGCGCGCCTTCAGCCGCTCGGCCATTTCTCCACGGGCATGATTTTTTTCTAATGTGGCGGAGGAGGTAGGATTTGAACCCACGGAGCTTTGACACTCAACGGTTTTCAAGACCGCCGCCTTAAGCCACTCGGCCACTCCTCCGTTTTTCAGTGAGGACTTAATTAGCATCTGAAAGGCGATAGGTCAATATATTTTCTGGCTTTTTCACATTGATCTGAAATAAATATGCGCCCGGTATTGACATGGCTATGTTTTCGGTTATTATTAGCGGGTTATGCAACACCCCGTCATCATTCGGCGGCAAATAAAAACAAAGAATTCCATTTCTTCGGGAGAATACAACATGGAACAGAAATATGTTCTTGAAAAAAAAGACACCATTTTTATCATCAGGGAACTAGCCGAAACCGAACCGGGTAAATTCGCCATGCTCTTCGAAGAAAAGCTGGATATCGACCGTGTTAAATCGGCCATAGACGGGGGCAAACGAAAACTTATCGATCTTTTCAGAAGCAACAACCTTTACCCACCGAACTTTTTCTCAGAAGTAATGGCCAACGGCATCATGGGCATGTTCGGAAAAGACCCCAAGGACAAGCTCACCATTGAGTTCAACGACAACGACGCACTGATCCGTAAAGGCTCTCTGCCCGTCGAAGTTGTTATTGTGGACGAGAAAGAACTTGCGGAAATCGACCAGCTTCTCGAAGACGAAGACGAAATCAGCGACGATTTTGACGATTGATCACCATTCAGTAAAAAAACATCAAACCCGGATACACCGAAAGGTCTTCCGGGTTTTTTTATCCCTGTTCTTGATCCGGCATTATATAAGGAGGTCGTAAATGGACTGGTTAATGGAACCCCAAAGCTGGATAGCTCTGATAACATTGAGCGTCCTTGAAATTGTCCTTGGAATAGACAACATCATTTTCATATCCATCCAGGCCAGCAAGCTTCCGGCCCATCAGCAGGAAAAAGCTCGACTGATGGGACTTGGGCTTGCCATGTTCATACGCATCGCCCTTCTTTTTTCCCTTTCCATGCTCATGGGGCTAACGGCCCCACTCTTTACAGCATTGGGCAACGAGATATCTGGGCGAGACCTAATCCTTATTTCCGGCGGATTGTTTCTTCTTTGGAAAAGCACCATGGAAATCCATGAAAAGCTTGAAGGTGAAGAACTGTCTTCAACCGCCTCGCGTGTGGGGGCCACATTCGGGTCCGTCATTGTTCAAATACTTCTACTTGATATCGTTTTTTCTTTAGATTCAATCATCACCGCCATTGGCATGGCAAACCAACTCGCCATCATGGTCACCGCAGTGGTCATCGCCGTGGGGTTCATGATGTTGTTTTCAGGAAAAATCAGCTCATTCGTTGAAAAACATCCGACGGTAAAAATGCTGGCCCTAAGCTTTTTGCTTTTAATCGGGGTTTCATTGATTGCGGACGGCTTTGGTATGCACATACCCAAAGGCTACATCTATTTTTCCATGGCGTTCTCTGTCATGGTGGAAATGCTAAATCTGAAATTGAGACGCAGTACACCGGTGAAGCTCCACCAGCCCCATATGCCAGAATCCATGGAGAAGTAATCTGCCATGCGTGAAGGCGAACAAATACAACTGTCGAACTTCAAATAAAGAGTCAAGGCATTCTTATTAGAGTTACATTAAAATATTAATCATGCAACTTAAACCATAAAAATGGCCCTCATCCGCGATTGGACGTTGAGCGTTCGACGTTGTGTTGGGCTCATTCATGCTTGTGAGGATCGTCTCCATGAACATGGGCGTGGATATGGTGGTGGAAATGAACTCCGCCGTTCTTTGTAATATGGCCCTGTTTCATGGAGCACAGGATTTCCGTTGTTTTCGTAAGAAAATCATATTCGTGGGAAATCAGAATCAGGGGTTTGTTCAATTGATTCAAGATGGTCATCAGCCGTGCTTTCGTTGTTTCGTCAAGGCCCGTGGTGGGCTCGTCCAGAAGAAGCGCCCTGGGTTCCATGGCAAGAACGGATGCCAGGGCCACAAGACGTTTTTCTCCTCCTGAAAGCTTGTTGGTGATCCGTTGTTCAAATCCGGAAAGACCCACGTTTTCAAGCGTTTTCTGTGCAATGTCCCGGGCTTCGATAAAACTTTTACCTGTGTTAAGAGGCCCAAAGGCCACATCTTCAAGAACGGTGGGGCAGAACAGTTGGTCATCCGAATCCTGGAACAGAAGGCCAATGCCCCGTCTCGCCATGACAAAATCCTTTTCTTTCACCATGTTTTTTCCAAAAACCCGCACCATTCCTGCTGAAGGTTTTACAAGCCCCATGATGATATGAAAAAGCGTTGTCTTGCCGCTTCCGTTTGGGCCGATAAGACCGATGCGTTCCGATTCGTGAAATGTAAAATCCACATGGTCAAGGACAGGAACTGTCCCTCCCGGATAGGTGTAAACCACACCTTCCAGTTCAATCAAAACACCCGAGTTACCCATTCCAGCCATCCCATCCCCAGCATCCAAAAGCATATGACGGTAAAAATGATCCCGTCTTTTTTATCCATGGAAAACTCCCTGAGGCTGTAGAATTTCCCATTGAAACCACGGCAGATCATAGCCCTGTAAACCCGCTCAGCCCTGTCCGAGCTTCGGACCAGAAGCATCCCCACAAGATAGGCATATGATCGGTATGTGTGGATCGACGTCCGTGGAACAAAGCCCCTCACCGCCATGGCGGTTCGAAGCGTGTTGAATTCGTTGTATATCACATGAATGTATCTGTAAGTAAAAAAGAAAAGATGGACAAGTTTATAAGGCAGCCCAAGTTTCGATAACGCCTGCCCCGTAGTCATCACCGGTGTGGTTGCCGCAAAAGCTATGAACATCAGCATCATCACA
>JBAZWJ010000056.1:0-39201 GCA_041660385.1 Desulfobacteraceae bacterium
TTCAGGTCATATTCTGCCCGAGCCTCACTCTCAAGATCCTCAACGTAGCTCTGCTACGCCTGCGGTCTTGAGAGCGAAGCCCGTGCAAAATCTGCCTCTGAATCCGGGCGCGATCCAGGTAAATTAATATTTTCCGAGCCCCTTAAACGGGCGGTATGTTGCTCTTTGTGGCATAGATTGCTCATTTTAACAGTGAGTTTTAAGGGGGTGCCCTGGTGGATGCGCTTGACTTCATTCGGTTAAAGCCTTGTATATGACAGGATATTGGTGTATGTTGGCCGAGTTTATCGAAACATGGGGAATAGGGTGTTCCGTCCTCCTGTGCATCTTCAATCAAGACATATGGTGCGGAGAAAGTCAAAAAAGACGGCATGTTTCCCCGGAACATCCACACAAGGGGACACGATAAAATGAAAACGAAAAAAGGAGTCCGGTGATGAAAAAAATTGATGCTATTATTAAACCATATAAGCTCGATGACGTGAAAGACGCACTGAATGAAATCGGCATCAAAGGGATGACCATATCCGAAGTCAAAGGCTACGGTCGACAGAAAGGCCACAAGGAAATATACCGGGGCGCGGAGTACGTGGTGGACTTTGTTCCCAAGATCAAAATTGAAGTGGTGGTGTCTGCCGATATGGTGGATAAAGCCATAGAAGTGATTCGTCGCTCTGCAAACACCGGCAAGATCGGAGATGGCAAGATTTTTGTCACTCCGGTGGATATGGCTGTTCGTATCCGGACAGGTGAACAGGGCGAAGGCGCTCTTTAACAGACGCTGATAGACCCCAATATATATTATTCGGCATATATTCGACGTTTTGATAACCCGCAGAATTCATTTCTGCGGGTTTTTTGTTTTTGCGGCACTCGAAATAAATAACAAAAATGTCTATTCAAAAGGACGGCAATATACAATTATGAAACAAAATATTTTTTAAATCACATATATGTTTGAATTGAAAAAATGAATGCAGATAAATATTGATGTATGTGATTTAAATTCAATAGGTTGATTTCAATGGAAACAGATGGCATGTAACTTGCTAATTGTTGGCCTGATGTTTTTTTGACCATTTTGTCTATCTGAACCTTGGAGGATCAACATGTTTGTAAGAAAGAATCAGGCCGCTCTTTTTTTGTCAGCCCTTGCGACCTTCGCCATGCCCAACTTCTCTTTTGCCGACCAGGCGCAGGCCATCGACACGGGTAGCACATGCTGGATGCTGATTTCCACAGCTCTTGTTCTGCTGATGATACCCGGCCTGGCCATGTTTTATGGCGGGCTCGTCAGAACGAAAAATGTTCTCGGCACCATGATGCATAGTTTTGTATGCCTTGCCGTCATCGGAGTTCTGTGGGTAGTCTGTGGCTATGCTCTTACTTTCGGCTCAAGCATTCTCGGCGGTTTTGTTGGGTGGAATCCCGACTATTTCTTTTTAAAAGGTATAGACGACAGGATAACCAACGGAATTCCCGAGTATATTATTGCCATGTTCCAGGGGAAATTCGCCATTATCACACCGGCTCTGATCAGCGGGGCACTTGCTGAACGGGTTTATTTCAGAGGTTATATCATGTTCGTCGCCCTCTGGTTCCTATTGGTATACTGCCCTCTCTGCCATTGGATCTGGTCTCCGGATGGATGGCTTTTTAAAATGGGTGTCATTGATCTAGCAGGCGGCTTGGTGATCCATGTTTCCGCCGGTGTCAGCGCACTGACCGTGGCCTTGTTCCTCGGAGCTCGTAAAGGATATCCCAAAATGATCGCTCAGCCCAATAATCTGGTGATGACCCTCATGGGTGCCGGGCTCCTGTGGGTGGGCTGGTTCGGTTTTAACGCCGGTTCGACTCTGAGCAGCGGGCTTGACACGGCCCGGGCTCTCACCATGACTCAGATTTCTGCCGCAAGCGGAGCCCTGACCTGGCTGGTGATTGAAGCGATTGCTTTCCGTAAAGCCACGGCCCTGGGTTTTGCTTCGGGAATTCTGGCTGGCCTTGTGGCCATCACGCCTGCCGCAGCCGTTGTCAAACCCCTGGGTGCACTTGCATTGGGCGCATTTTCCTCCGTGATCTGTTACTACGCCCTGAAAGTGAAAATGATTCTCAAATACGATGATACGCTTGACTGTTTCGGTATTCATGGCGTGGGCAGCGGGATGGGCGTTCTCGTTCTTTCCTTTTTCATCAGAGAAAGCTGGATGGTGAAAACCTCAGAAACAGTAGGTTACACGTGGACAGCCTGGGATCAGCTTTTTGTTCAACTCAAAGGCATGGGAGCCACGATCCTTCTTTCAGTGGTCATGACTCTTGGGATCTGTTACCTGGTTCAGAAGACGCTTGGGTTCAGAATCAATGAAGAAGCTGAAGTTCTGGGCCTTGATCAGGCACTACATGGTGAGCGGGGTTATGATTTCACCTGATGTTTTAAAACGATAAGAGGATGGTTCGTGTTTCTTTTGCAGGGGCGACCAGCGGGTCGCCCCTCATGTGTTGCCAATACTACCTATCTACTGCAAACGAACAGAATATTTTTCATACGAATTTGTCCACACCACGGGCATTACAAATCAGATCCGGAACCAGCTCCAGCACGGCGATTTCCGGGGGACAATTGAAACGGACAGGGTATATTGCCCAACCGATACCCCGGGAAATGAAAACATTTTCACCTCGCAAAGAACGTTTCAGACCGCTGGAATAATTCTTGTTTTTAACAGGTAGGATCGGGGTGCCCACAAAAGGGATGGCCACCTGACCACCATGGGTGTGACCAGACAGCATGAGATCTATGCGTTTGGAATGGGGTGTATCCGCAGAATCAGGGGTGTGTGCGAGGACTATACGGCAATGGTCATCCGGTATGTTTTCTAAAATATCGTCAATATTCCTGTGATCTTCCAACAGATCTCCGGCACCGGCAAGCCAAAGGCTTTTGCTGTTGCGTTCAATACGGACGGTCTTGTGGCGGAGATCCTGCTTTGTTTTCTTAAGCCAGAAATCGGAACGCTTCGTATCAGCCCAGTGGTCGTGATTACCAAGTACCGAATAAACCCCATGGCCCGCTTGAAGGCGGGACAGCTCAGGCCACACTGTGTCGATCTGCAACGTGCTGTTGAATTCGTGAACATAATCTCCGGTACATACCGTGATATCGGGTTTAAGGGCGTTTGTTCTATTAATGACATGGCGGATGAAGCATATAGGGTTAAGAAATCCATAATGCAAGTCCGTGAGATGGGCAATTCGGAAGCCTGAAAATTCAAGGGGCAGATGGGGTACAGGAATCTTATAGTGATTTTCCATGACCAGATACCGCTCGATAAAAAAAGGATAACTTGCGGCAAGACCTGCCACACCTGTTGCAATGCTTCTTTTCAAAAATTGACGTCGGGTGATAGGCATCACTCAATCCTTTTTGGATAGTCAGACCATCATATTCCTGTTGGGACTTTCGGATATTTCAGGGTTTGAATCAAAAAGTCGCCGGATGTTGTCACGGATCTGGTCCGGCGTGGTTCCTTTGATCAGGGCAGCCCAGATCGAGTGTCCGAATTTGAAATTTGCGGCAAAGTAGATCGCTGTTTTTTTGAACACTTTGACGGCGATATGGGGTTCAAAGTCGACAAGGAGACGGTCGAGCAAATCGAAGGCGTATCGCTCGTATATACCTGAATCAGGGGTAAATCCATCGGCCATGATGGAGAAGATCCAGGGTTTTACCACGGCCATGCGCCCCAGGGCCACACCGTCGCAGCCGGTTGTTTCAAACATTTTCGTGCAATCGCTGCTGTCGAATACGTTGCCGTTTCCGAAAACAGGGATGGACACCGCCTGTTTGACCTGCCGGATATGGTCCCACTGGGGTGAGCGGCCACGTCTGTCCGGGGCCACACGGGGATGAAACACCAGTGCGTCGGCACCCATGTCTTCGAATCGCCGGGCAAGATCAACAGCCGGGCCGGGATCGCTGGTCCAGCCGGTCCTGAACTTGGCGAACACCGGTATGCTTACGGTTTTTCTTACGGCTGAAATGATACGTCCTGCAAGTTCGGGATCTTTCATCAAAGCAGCCCCGCAATTTCTGTTGCAGATGGCAGCCACCGAACAGCCGAAATTGATGTCCACGCCGAAAAAGCCTTCTTTCTCAATACGAACGGCAGCTCTGGCAAAAGATTCGGGATCGGAGCCGAAAAGCTGGCACACAAGATAGGGCAATTCCTCGTCTCGCCATTTGAAGTTCATGGACACATGTCTGTTTTCATGGGGCACGGCTCTGGCGTTGCACATCTCCATGAATTGAAGTCCGCAACCTCCATATTCCGCGATGATAGCCCGGAGAGCAATATTTCCTATAACAGCCATGGGCGCAAGTGCCAGGCGGTTTTCAATAGTCCTGTTGCCTATAATCAGTTTTCTGTTGATATATTGCCCCACATCCATGGTTTTCCTTTTTTCCTATTCATATTTTCAGTTTCAGGGTGACGATACTATGGGGAAACCATGGGATTTGGCAACATAAAAAAAACAGGTTTTTTTGGGCTGTGGAACAGATGGGCTAAACAATGACAGTCGGAACTGCCGAAGCCGGGGATGGGAATGCTGAAATTTTCCATTAAACTAAGATGCGTGGCCCAGATATGTTCCGCCCGTTCGTTTTCGTCGCTGATCCGAATGTCCGTTATCGTAGTCGCCGGTCTAAGGTAGTCCAGGTGCCAGCGGGGTTTTGGCGACACCGAAAGATGGTGTTTCAGTCTTGAAGCCAGACCTCCAGGGCCGAAAGCACTTCCAACATAAAGGTAATACCCTTTCTTGAAATCGAAGTGACCAAGTTTTCCGATGGACAAAGCCGTTGCCTTTGCAAGCCGAAGAACCAGGATATAGGTGCCTTTGTAAAGATTGGGAAAGGGCGTAACGTTCGGATTAACAGATTGAAGCTCTTTCAAAGGAAAGGGCATCAAAACGAACCCCAGGGTTTCATCAGATCATGGGAGATGTCAAGATGGTCAAGAATCCGTGCGATCACCGTGTCCACCAGATCATTAAGCGAAGCCGGTCTGGTGTAAAACGATGGCGAGGCCGGAAGGATGGTCGCTCCTGCTTTGGCTGCTTTCAGCATGTTTTCCATATGGATGGTGTTCAAGGGTGTTTCTCTGGGAACGAGGATCAATTTTCGTTGTTCTTTGAGGCACACATCGGCTGCACGGTGAATCAGGTTGCTGCCCATTCCTCCGGCAATGGCGGCCAGAGTTCCCATGGTGCAGGGGGCGATGACCATTCCGTCATGACGGAACGATCCGCTGGCAGGCGGGGTGAAGAAGTCATGTTCGTCAAGAATGGTGAGGCTTGATGCGTTACTAATTTCGCATCTGTTTGCCGTAAGAAATTCAACGAAAGGTTCACCGGAGTACCCGTTTTCATGGGCTAAGACCTGCTTGCCTGCTCTGGACACAATGAGAAAAACCCGCACATCCCGTTCGAGCAGTGCTTTAAGCAGCCGTAATCCGTAAACGGCACCTGATGCACCACAGATGGCAACGACCACAGTTTTTTGGCTTCCGCCTTTATCTGAGCCAGACATCAATAAGAATCCCCGATAGAAGCACCACAGAAAGGATGCTGTTGATATGGAAAAAGGCGATATGGACATGACTCAGATCATCGGGCTTCACCAGCCGGTGTTCAATGACGAGTAGAACACCGATGATCACCACGGCCACAAGGTAGATCGAACCCATGTCAAAGGCTACAGACATCAGTACAAAGCAGGAAAAAGTCACAACGTGAAGCAGGCTTGAAAGCATAAGTGCTTTTTGGATGCCCAGCCGTGACGGAATGGAAAACAGCTGTTCATTTTTGTCGAATTCCGCGTCCTGGCAGGCATAAAGGATGTCAAAGCCTGCGATGTTCGTTAAAAGGGCAACGGACAACAGAAGAATGGAAAACGACAGGGAATTGGCCACAGCCACCCAGGCCCCAAGGGGCGCAAGTGAAATGGCGAATCCCAGGTAGATGTGGCAGTACACCGTGAATCGTTTGGTGTACGAATAAAAAAACAGAAGAAAGAGAACGGGAAAAGACATGAAAAAACAGACTTTACCCAGCATGGCTGCTGAAAAGATGAACAGAACCGATGAAAGAGCGACGAAAATCACTGCTGCTTTTTTGTCCAGCTTGCCCGAAGGGATCTCCCGCATCAGGGTTCTGGGGTTTTTAGCGTCAAGAGCTGCATCAACCAGACGGTTGAACCCCATGGCTGCGGATCGTGCACCCACCATGGCAAGGAGGATGAAAAATACTGTTCCAAATGTCAATGGGTGCTCACGGGACGCCAGAACCACGGCTGACAAAGCAAAGGGAAGGGCGAAAATGGTGTGGCTGAATTTGATCATCCGGCCGTAAAGTCCGATTTTCGATGCGATATTCAACAGCAGGGGACGGATAGTTTCTTGTATTGTTTTTCGTGATTCCATTGTATCAGGCATAAACTCCATGGGCAACGGCTCCGCAATTGGAGCAGCAGCCGCTCGAAAGATTGTTTTTGATAATCATGTACCCTCTCCGTTCAAGGAGAATTTTTCCGCAGGAATGGCAGATCGTGTTTTCCCCCGGATGCCCTGGAACATTGCCGGTGTAAACATGGACGAGCCCTTCGTCTAAGCCGATCTGCCTTGCTGTGTTCAAGGTTTCAACCGGCGTTGGCCCCCGGTCGGTGAGGCGGTATGTGGGGTGAAAACGACTGATGTGCCAGGGTGTTTCAGGGCCAAGATCTTCCATGATAAACCGGGCCAGGGCTTTCAATTCTTCTTGTCCGTCATTCAGACCAGGTATGATCAGGGTTGTGACTTCAAGAAAAACGCCTTTGGCTTTCAGATATTTCAGACTTTCTTTAACCGGCTCCAAACGGGCTCCGCAGTAGTTACGGTAAAAATCATCTGAAAAGGATTTGAGGTCTATGTTGGCGGCGTCGAGATATGGAGCAATGGTGTCGGCCGCTTTTTCACTCATGTACCCGTTTGATACAAATACGGTTTTGAGTCTCTTTTCATGGGCCAGTTTTGCTGTGTCCAGTGCGTATTCAAAAAAAACAGTGGGTTCGGTGTAGGTAAAGGCGATGGACGTGCAACCGGTTTCAATGGCTCCGAAAATCACATCCTCAGGAGACACGAATCGCCCTTCCACATTTTTGTTGCCTGTTTTCGGCATCTGGGCGATATCCGCATTCTGGCAGAATTTGCAGGAAAAATTGCATCCGGCTGTGGCAACTGAATAAATGAGCGATCCGGGAAGAAAGTGAAAAAGAGGTTTTTTTTCGATGGGGTCCACATGGGCCGCCACCAGTTTGCCATAGACCAGGGTAAATAACTGCCCGTCATGATTCTCGCGGACGCCACAGATGCCCCGATGGCCATTTTTAATAAGGCAACCGTGACGGCATAGTTCGCAGGTCACACTGCCTTTTGAGTCACGGGTGTATAAAAGAGCTTCTTTCATAGTTTGGCCCTCCTCACTTACACTCCGGGTTTGTTTTTCGACTCATGGTGCTGTATTGTCCGCCCGCAATTTCCGGCGCGCCCTTTTTTTCGAATTTCAGGGGCAGTGGCCTGACCCTGTATGTGGGCACAAGGGTTACAACCATGCCAATGTAAGAGCCAAAAGGGAATTTCCGCACCAGGATATTGTTCTCGAAAAGGCCGAGAAAGCCCCCAGATTCCGGGGCCATAAGATTCACAGCTCTCCATGATACGGGCACATTCCCCAGAATGGACCGGATCATGGTTTTAATCTCCGAAACTGTGAAATAATTGGCCTTGTCGTAAACAGATTTCTCAAGAACGGCCGAAGCCCCTTTGTAAAGTCCATGAAACGCATAGCGGTTCACAATGCCGATAAACAGCCTGTCTTTGGCCACACGTGCCGCTTCTTCGAGGGCCGTCATGGGGTCTTCGGTGAACTCCAGGCTTGTCATCATGCACACATGGTTGAACGAGTTGTCATCAAATGGGAGATCTTCTGCGGATGCCCGATGGAGATCTACCCGGTTTCCAAGTTTTTGTCTTGCAAAATCCAGCATGTAGGGGGACGGATCAACACCGCTCAGTTGGAGGCCTTTCTGGGAGCTTAGAAACGATAATAATTCACCTGTCCCGCATCCGATATCAAGGATGGAGTCACAAGGGCGAGGCTTTAACAGGTCCATCAGGAGTCGCCCCTGATTTTTTTTTACCCGGTGAAACTGCCGGTTGTTATGCCAGCTCTCACAGGCAACGGAATCTTTGTAAGTGAATATATATCCCATAGCAGTTATGTAATGGATATGGGTGCCATTATCAAGACGAAATGTTTTTTTCCAGGGTCAGGACATTCCCTTTTTCGTTGTAAGTCCAAGTGTCGAAGTAATCGTCCATGATCAGGACACCACGGCCATGGTCTCTGAGAGATCTTTCGGGTGTTTCACGGGACGCTTTTGAAAGGGCCTGCCGCCAGTCAAAACCCTCACCCTGGTCTTCAATGGTCATGGTGAGCTTGTTGTTTTCGATGGTCAACTTGAAGTGGATCAGTTTTTCGGAGTCATAGCTGTGTGCGTGGCGTACGGAATTGGTGAGACCTTCACGCATCACCACCCGTACGGCAAAAGAATGGTGTTCGAGGCAATGGTTTCTCAAGAACTTTTTTACCAGGGCGTCCGCTTTGTCGATATGGCCCATGGTAGAGCTCAGCACGATGTCAAGGCTGTCTTTATTTCGGTGAACATCGAATGTGAAAGGATCGACCATAATGACCATGCCCTTGGTTCTTTGTTAATATAATGAAATCCTATGAAAAAATGATTTTCATCCACCATTCGAAGCTGAGTGTTGGATGTTGAATGCGTATTTTTTTGTTCTGCCGTTTTCTTTCTACACTTCAATGGCCATGATAACGATATCATCTTCAAGGGCTTCTGTGTCTGGCTTGAGAAGCCGGGTGATATGCAATGGCGCGTCTGTGAGGGAGATCCCTTTTGCTGCCGTGCAGGCCGCAAGCATAAGTCCGGCCCCTTCGGACCAGACGATTTTTTTGTCCGTCGATTCGATGAGGCCGTCAGTGTACATGTAAAATCTGTCGCCAGGGTTCACGGTCAGGGTTTGCTGGCCGAACAGGACGTTTTTGAAAATTCCGATCACATCCCCGTCCATTTCAAGGATTCTGGGTTCGCCTACGGCCGGAACATAACACACCGGAGGATGGCCTGCGCAGATGATCTTCATCTGTTTTGTTTTTCTGTTCAGCCGGGCGTAAGATGCGGTAAGATATTTCCCGGTGGGAAGGATCTCCACCAGAACGTCGTTGATCATTTTGATGCTTTCAAGGGGCTGATATATCGGCGAACAGTTCTGTTTGAGAAGACCTTTGACCGAGGAAGTCAGGTAGCTTGTGCTTAGATCGTGGCCTGAGAAGTCAGCGACAAAATAACCGTAGATGCCATCCGATATGGGCAGAACTTCGTAAAAATCACCCCCAGCTTCGTGCAGGGAAAGGTAGTGGACTCCGAATTTCGCATCAGGGTATTTATCGGGAGTTGTGAGCATGGCCGACTGAGCGTCGGAAATCTGTTGCAGCTTTTCCGCCTGACTGCGTATTAAGGAGTTTGTCGCGATGGATAGTTTAAGGTGCAGTCTCGCCCTTGCAGACACTTCCAGAGGATGAAAAGGTTTGGTGATATAATCAACGGCCCCCAGTTCAAAACCTTCAAGTTTGGCGTCGATTTCGCTGACGCCGGTTAAAAAAATCACGGGAATGGATGCAGTTGCTCCAATATTCTTTAGAGTTTTGATTACATCAAATCCGCTTTCACCGGGCATCTGGATATCCAGAAGAATCAGGTCCGGCTTCTTGTCGGCAGCAATTTTACGTGCATCAGGCCCGTTGTACGCTTTGTATATGCTGTAACCTTCTTTGACCAAGGTGGTTTCAAGCAACTTGACGTTCAGCGGATTGTCGTCCACAACCAGTATGGAAAGAGTGTCATCATAGCCCATAAGTCATCCTGTCTGTCGTTTATCGGCAAGGGCATAAGGGGGAAACCGTGTTAAATCAGAGACAATGCGTTCAGATTTTATCTTTAATCTGTCCGAGCATGGTGTTAAACAAGGGAATGGCCTCTTCGATGCTGGAGATGATCTTTTTTCTCGCTTCGTTTTCGAGTTTTGCCGCAAGATTGGCAATGTCCATAAAGCCGAGATTCCCCGCTGAGCCTTTTAGAGAATGAGCCGCCTCCGAAGCTGCCTGGACATCTTTTGAAACATGGGCGTCCTCCAGCTTTTTAACATCCGAGTAAGCTGTATCGAGAAAGATTTCAACTATTTCGATGAATTCATCTTCCTCAAGACCCAGGTTTTCACCCAAAGCCTTTAAATCCATACCCACCTCCTGAGATTGAGTGTACTGACTATAAGTGATGGCGTTGTAAAAAGTACCACAATGCAATTTCCATTCTGGTCGGCCCACGGGAAAAAGTGCATGGGAAAGAAATTCTGAGATCAGGTGATTCCAAAACGAAGAATCATGATGGATGACGCTATTTGTACCTTGAAACAGACAACTCTATTTCCAGAAAGGAAAGAAATTTTAAAAGTAATATATTATAGACCAGAGAGTCCTAATTTAGCAACCCCAAAAAAGGAATTGAGACAGAGCGAAGCTTGCCTGAACAATACAAAAGAGTATGCCGTTGACTTGATCAACCCGCTGATAATCCAGGAATAAATTAAATACTCTTTTGGTTTTTTTATAATGTTGAGGTGCCTACATCAGAATTAGCGAAGCGCCGGAGCTGCTTTGAATCCTTCTTTTTTCAGTGCGTTAACCATGGGCGTCGTAGCTTTTTCCGAGACAAAAGCGCCAATGAGAATGCGAACGGAGCTCTGATTGTCAGGGGCAGTCAGAAGATAGGCCCTGTAACCTTTGGTGTTTAGTTTGGAAACATGTTTGCCAGCTTCTGAGGATATTATGGGCTTGCCGATCTGGATAGCCCAGGGAGCTTTAATGGCGTTTGCATCTTCCCCGAGGGTTCGCTTGATGTCAGAAGCTAAGACCGAGGCTTCATCAAGGGATCTGAAACATCCGGCATATATTCTGTACCAGTCTCCTTTGCCGGGAATGGTCACAAGACCGCTGAACGCCACATGGCCCATGCCCTTCAACCCTGCAATAGCCTTATCGACTTCAGCGATTAATTTATAAGAACTCACATGAACCGTGAACGGAAGAGGTTCCACAATAGTAAGGCCGTTTTTATTCATTGTTTCAGGAGCGGTTACAACTTCTGGTGCAGGAGTTTTGTCCACTGTCGAATGGGTGGGCTTTGCTTCTGAAAGGGTTTGGGCCGGGATTGTATTTGTATCAGGGGAAGGCACTGTGCTTTTTATGCCATCGCTCTTTTCGTTCTGAACGGAGGCAGCAGGCTTGTCTTCCATTGGAACGGCATCAGATTCGGCGACTTCTTTATTCTGCTGGGGGGCAGGGAGGGTATGGGTTGCTTTGTCCGGGCTCTGGATAGACCAGAATAATGCGGAAATGCATGCCGCCACCACAAGAACAACGACGACCCAGAGATTACGTTTTGATCGTTTGGGGCTCTCGGAGTGCATCGGGCCAGCATATCTTGATTTTGCTCTTTTCTTTTCCGGCGGATCTTCCTGGGTTTCAACCATGGTTTCGGTTATTTGATTTATGTTGCCCTTTTGTGTCACCTCTTCAAGCGTGTCTTCTTCTTCGATTACAACGGCATCGACTTCCCGCTCTACTTCGCCGTTGAAGGTGTCTTCATCAAGGGTTTCATCCGGGGCTTTTGTCGACTTAAGTTTTACAAGAAACGTTTTTTCGAGATTCTTGTCGTCATCGTCCAGAGCTGGCAGCCCGACCGGTTTTATTAAACTCACTGGCTGATCACCGGGTTTCAAGTCGGCAGCCTGGGCAATGGGAGGATCGAACTGGAGCCCGGCGTCAACCAGTTTGTCCCAGTCGATTTCTTCATCTTCGGTATTGGAAGACAAAGGCTGGCCTTCCAGGTTGTCCTCCACAACGTTTCTTTTATCCCGCCTTAAATCCTCAGCCGTTTCAAGGGCTTTTTCCTTATCGTAAAATCTTCTTTTCACAACGTATTCTTCACGGTGAACCTTAACGGTGAAATCCTGGCCCTGATCTTCATCAAGGGTGTTGTGCAAACCGCTTTGAAGCTCTTTTTCCAGTTCTTCGTTGAATGTTTTGTTATTATCGTTTTTGTTCACAGTATGTTGTCTCCCTGAGTTAGCAATGACTCATCAGGTTATGAAAAGGAACGTAAGTGGTGTTAACAAAAAATCTTCCTCAGGATATATTTTAAAATTATATCTTTATCATATAGAGACTGTCAAACGGAAAAATGGCTGTTTTTTTTGAAGGTTCAGCGGATTTATTGATTCTATGGTAAATTATTACAGTTAGAAGTAATAATGAATACGAGTAAAAACAGATTTGGCGCGAATTTCTGTTGACTGAGGGTTCTTCCGGGTAACGAAGCATTCGCTGGGTGATTTTCCTGATCAGAGCTAAGACATTCTTGTCAGGCAGACTTTTTTTTCTTGCTATGAAGGCCGGGTGCCTGGTATTCCCTGATTTCATTGCTGACCAAAAACATGAAGGAGTGGGACGTTGCCGGAATTCAAAGCACATCTTGCAGCAGGGGTTCTCTCCGGAGGAGCTGTGGCGGCCTGGGGGATTGTCACCCATGATTTGAACCTTGTTCACGCCGGGGCTGTGGCTGTTCTTGGGACAACGGGGGCCCTTTTGCCCGATCTGGACAGCGATTCGGGGAAACCCCTGGCCCTTTTGTTTCAACTGATATCTGTCCTTGTCCCAGTGCTGCTTTATCCCTATATGCGACGCAGTGGAGGGCAGGATATTCCCTTTCTGCTGTGTTATTACACGGCGTCTTATCTGTTTATCAATTACGGAGTCATGCCTCTGGCGAAAAGGCTTACACGGCACCGAGGGATGATGCACAGCCTTCCATTCGCCATTGTCTTAGGGGAAGCAGCGTTTCTGCTTCTCCTTCCATCGGGCATGATAACGGCAATTTACGGAGGACTGGCCGTGCTGGCCGGGAGTCTTTCTCATCTGATTCTTGATGAGCTCAGTGCCATGTCCCTGGCTTTTGGCTTCATTCCGGCCGTCAAACGGTCAACGGGCAGTGCGCTCAAATTGAAAGGAATGCATTTTATGAGCACCTTGTTCATTTATGCCCTGATGATTACCATGGGTGTGTCGGTGGCAGCTCATCTTCTTCCCGTCGTAAGGCCTTTCCTACGTAAGCTTCCTTATCTGTGATGATTTCGGTGCAATGGGATCGCCCGGATGATGTCCAGACATGTTTTTCTTCTTTTTTAAAGGGTTTCCGCATGCAGGTTTGACAATTGTAAGTAATTTTTTTATATTCAAAGCCATTACGTTATCACGAGTTGCGTAGGGGCGAACATATCAACAACGAACACATTTGAAAGAGTAACCTGGTGGCTGACAGCCTGGGATGGGGTCTGTTTTTATGATATGCCCATGGCTGAAGAGTCACTCACTGGATTGATTGGGCGAGGACAGATATGACCAATTCGATGTCAATGGAAAAAACGATCCAAATTCTTGGGGCCATGGTTGCGGCCATCAACAACATGCGTCTTTACCCGCCTGGGAGTGGTCTCATTAACAATTCCGTTGAAAAAGCGTTCGTTGCACTACAGGGAATAATCTCTGCGAATGAGCCCCTTTTGATCGCTGAGTCGGAAAACAACATTCTGATTTCAGGCGAACCCTTAAGTTTTAAACTCCAGCAATTCCCCCAGGTCTCTTTGTTTAAGGGTTTCATGACCACCCTCAGAATACGAAGCATTATTCTGAAGAAAGAGATGGAACTCATTGAATTCAAGAATTTTTTGGCGATTTTGAGCCATACTGCCGAGGAGGTGGATCTTCAAGGTGGTATTCAGAAAGTGGCGGGGCGCGCCAGCTTGAGGAATATTTCGATTACTCCTGCCTTGTATGCCAATGAAGAAAAAGCAGCAAAGCTTCGAGAAACCAGAATAGAGTTTTCCGATATCGATCTGATCAAAGCGTTCACCGGGGAACGGACATCGAAGGAATCCGACTTCATGCGTATCGGTGAGAAGGCCTCGGATTCAAAATGGGTGTCTGATTTTTTCAAAGCGGCTATAGCGCAATTGAAAAACCAGGGCATCACCATGTCCGACAATCTTTATACGGACTCAATAAGCCGGATGGTTCAGGCTTTTGCCAGGTCAACTCCCAGAGAAAACTGGTCACGGGTTTCTGTATGTATCTCCCAGGCTATAGGAGAAACTGAAAAAGAATTACTGGCTGTGGTGATGGTTCAAAATGTCGATGAACAGCTTTTTGATACGCTGGTGACTTCACTTTCAGATGATCAATATGTCGATTTTATTGCTGAAATAAACAGGATCAGAGACGATCACGCCTATGGCGGAAGACAATTAAAAGAAAACGAGCTTGAAAAGTTTTCCAAGGCATTGAATACGTTAAAGAAAAACCAGAAGACCGGGCGACTCAAGGACAACATCCGTAAGAAAATCCTTGATGGTAAAAAAGAAATCGCACTTACCAAGGCCCACCTGACACACGCCCAGACAAAAATCCTCCAAGGGGATATGTCGCCTCTATCCGATTCCAAAGTCATGGCGGCTCTTCCGGGAATCGTGAGCAAGTATTACGCCGAAGGCAAGGACCAGTCGGCCATGAATTTGATCGATCGGATCGCCGATGGACTTCTTTGCGAGTCGATTAAAGACAGGGCGCTCTCGTCTTCGGTTCTTCTGGGCATTGCCGAGGTGTTCATCGCCGAGAATAGAGAGGTTGAGCTCAGTAAACTGGCCAGCAGGCTGAACATCTGGGTTAAATTTGAAACCGAGGCCACGTTCAACTTTAAAGCGGTCTGCCAGATGCTTCAAAACTACACCCGAAGCCTTCTTTCTTCGTTGAAGTTTCCGGAAGCAAACGCCATTCTTGAAACGTTCAGCTTTATTTCCAGCGGCAAGATTCCAAAGAACAACGATATAAAGGAGGTCGCCGGAACGGTTCTCAAGAATATCGCCACGGAAAAAGTCTTCAAGCTTGTGTTCGACGAATTTATTGATAATTCAAAAAACGAAGGGAAAAATGCGTATTACACTCTCGTAAGGCTTGGAGAGGTTTCAGTCGTTCCTCTTCTTGATCTCTTGCGAGCCAGCGAAGATATGTCCCAGCGAGTGAGGGTGATTAACACGCTGACTGAAATAGGAGCCCCGGCCCTTCCTCATATTATTGAGCGCATACGAGCCGGGTCAGCCTGGTTTTATATGCGGAATTTGATCAAACTGCTGAGTGATATGGGATCTCCCGAACATCTGGACATATTGAAGCCCCTTCTCTCCCATGCGAATGATAAAATACCCAAACTGGTGCTTAACTGTGCCTTTGATATCGGCGGGGATCAGCGATTGAAATTTTTTACCCACGCTCTTCAGATAGATGACTATTCTGTAAAAATCGCTGCTGCGGACCTTATCGGAAAGCTGGAAAACGAGGACGGAGTTTTTCCCCTTTGTCAAGTTCTTAAGATGAAGGGCACGGGAGCGATTGAATCGAAAAACGAGCTGGACATAACCATCTGCGCAGCACTGAAACGGATCGGGTCAAAAAAAGCCATTCCTGCCCTCAAGACCATAGAAACACAGAAAGGAATTCTGGGGATGAGCGTCTTCAGCCCAGAATTACGGCAAGCTGCATCAAATACACTCAAATGCCTTCAAGAGATGGCAGCCAAGGTTGACCAGGCAAAATCCAAATTGCCAGATGCCAAGAAAAAAGCCGTGAAAGTCGAAACGTCTACGGATGAGTTTCTCACCACCGACCCGGCACGTCTGGAAGCCCTTGTGGACGAGTATGTGAAACGGAAAAACATACAGGAAGCGGTGAAACTTCTCTATAAAATGACCATCCGTTTCGCAAGGGAAAAGAATTTCGCCAAAGCTGAGGAACTGCGTGAAAAACTATTCAATGTGGATCCCATGGCTCTGGGAGAAATCGTCCGGACAGGTGACGTCATCGAAGAAGAAAAGAAAAATGCGGTGTTGAACGATTACCTGAATATATGGGGGAATTTGTACGAACGGCTGAACAATGAAGAGGCAAACGCGTTGTTCTATAGTGTCAAGCCAAAGGAATTCCCGGCGGACTATACACTGATAGCCCAGCATCAAAAGAATTCCATACTTTTTTTCATCAACAGGGGGCAGCTTAAAGTCGTTTATGCTCAAGACAACAACGAGATATTTCTAGATGCTTGGTGCAGGGGATATCGCAGGGGAAGAGACGTTTTTTCCCATCACCGTTTCAACGGTTTCTCTGATAACCATGTCCCGTGTGAAGGTCGGATGTCTTGACAGGGAAACCTTGAAGGCACTGGAAGAGAAGCATCCTGGGCTTGAAGAGAAGCTGATTGCCTATTGTTCCATGGGTGGAGGAATCAATTCCCTTGTCACGAAAAAAGGCCTGGAAAGGCGTCTGCAAAAACGTGTCAGCCTTGCGGGGAAAATTATGGTCCAATTGCTGGACCTTCAAGTTAAACCTATTGGTAAACCGTTCAAAGGAACCATTCTGGATATTTCCACCGGTGGCATATCGTTTTCGGTCAAGGTATCCAACAGAGAAACCACCCGGCTCCTTTTAGGACGCAAGATCAATATGACCATCGGAATCCAGACAAAGACGGCACCCATTGAGCTGCATGGAATGGGAACCATTATCGGCGCAAGGGAAAGGAAAGAAAACCGCTTTTCGCTTCATTTGAAATTCGATAATCCGATCATGGAAGGCAAGATGATTGAAATTGTGAGTAGCTCGATTCCGATGTGATGGAAAATCGTTGATTCAAGAATTCTTATCAGAAAAAGATAGACTTTCTCTTATGATCTCAATGAGTTTTTTTGGGTCGATGGGTTTTGAGATATAGTTATCCATGCCGGCTTCAAGACACCTGTCCCTGTCTCCAGTCATGGCATGGGCTGTCATGGCAATAATCAGCACCTTGCTATCAAGCACGGCGGATTTGGGATCTCTGATCCTTCGAGTGGCTTCAAATCCATCCATTTCCGGCATCTGTACATCCATGAGAACCAGATCGTAGGGGATTTTCTGGAGGGTTTCCAGAGCTTCTTTCCCATTAGCAACAGCGTCTACATTAAATCCTGATTTTCGTAAAAGAATGAGGGCAAGCTTCTGGTTCACGATGTTGTCTTCAGCAAGCAAAATCCGCAGTTTACGGTTTAAAGGGATATCCTGAATAGTCGGATTTTCAGCCAATTGATCCACGCCATTCTCTATTTTCGTGTCAACACCTCCCAGAAGATGGGATAGACATTCGGACAACTGGGACTGGCGGATGGGTTTGGTGATGATACGGTCAAAACCGGCTTGAATCAATATCTCAGAGTCGGCCCTCAACCCCCTTGGGCCCATGATCACAAGCTTCATTGAGGACCACGATTGTTCTGAACGGATCATTCGGCCCAGGTGCACTCCGTCCATTTCCGGCATGGCGTGGTCGATGAAGACAGCATGGAAAGGGTTGTTCTGTTCATGGGCCTGCCGAATCATGAAAAAGGCTTGTTCTCCGCTTTCTGCGATACGTGTCAGCATCGACCAGGATTTCAGCTGGTGCTCCATGATCTGTCCGTTCGTTTTGTTGTCATCCACAATCAGAATGCGTTTGCCAGCATGGATGGAGGCGGATTCAAGTGGAGCACAGGGCTGGGCCGTCTGCTTTTCAAAACGGGCCGAGAACCAGAATGTGACGCCTTTGATGGGGTTGGTTGTGATTCCGACGGCCCCCCCCATCATTTCGGCAAGTTCTTTGGAGATGGCGAGACCGAGACCGCTGCCTCCGTATTTTCGTGTGGTTGATTCATCCACCTGGGAAAAGGATTTGAAAAGTCGGTCCATCCTGTTTTCCGGGATGCCGATTCCCGTATCAGACACCGCAAAACGTATCAGGACATCGGCTGGCGTTTCACTTTCTCTGGAAACCGTGACCGTCACTTCACCTTCCTCAGTAAACTTGACCGAATTTCCTGAAAGATTGAAAAGAATCTGACGTAATCGGCCAGGATCACCCTTAAGAAAACAGGGCACATCATCCATGATTTGCAAATTCAGCTCCAGATTTTTTTCGTGTGCCTTTACCGATATCAGCTCCAGCACATCTTCGAGGGACTGTCTGAGATCGAAGTCAGTGACTTCGAGTTCCAGCTTTCTCGCTTCGATTTTTGAAAAATCCAGGATGTCGTTCACAAGGGTTAGGAGGCAATCAGCGCTGAGTTGGATGGTTTTCGCGTAATCCGCCTGTTCCTGATTAAGAGGTGTGTCAAGCAACAGGCCTGTCATGCCGATGATGCCGTTCATGGGCGTTCGGATTTCATGGCTCATGTTGGCGAGAAACGAACTCTTGGATTGGTTGGCCCGTTCCGCTGCTTCTTTGGCTTTTTCAACCTCAATGATTACTTCGTTTAATTTCTTTTGCTGTAAATCATTAATTTTAATTAGCTTTTTGTGATTTCTGATGATTTTTCTGAACTCGTCAAGAAGCCGGGCGTAGTTTCGGAATACGGAGTCGTTGCGGGGTTCAAGATCCTTCAGGACCTGTTCCGCCTCCTTGATCATGGCTTCTTCACTGTGGAACAGCAAGTCGTTACTCATGTTTGGTCCTGCTTGATAAATCTGAGGTTAACTCCGTAGCCATTTTTTGATTAATTTGGGGCTCATCAACTCTCTACGCAAACGAGTTTAAATGCCAGGAACTCGAGATCTTCGGCGAATTCTTCTCCAAACTCCCTGGCGTCGGTGTCTCCTTCTTTATAAAGCCAGTTCACCGTGATGTTTTTTGATTCACTTGCCGATTCTTCGAGAAGATCGAAGAGGTTGATAAGAATTTTCGATGAACTGCTGTTGAAATATGTCAGGTAGAGGGTTACGGAAACCGCTTGGTCCGTTATTCCCGCAAGATAGCCCCGGAGTCGTTCGAAAATCGGGGTGTAAAATTCAGACGTGTTTTCAGGGTATGACTCACCTGAAATTTCAAGGGTGTGTTTTGAAAAATAAAAATATATTCCCGGTGTGAATCGCGTGGGATTTATGATCAGATCATTCATTATGACTCCATACTGACAAGGGCTTTCAAAGAAAAAAAACTGTGACTCTCGTCTACGGGTGTGAAAAGATATTCCAAGGGCTTACTTGCCTTTCTGGCCATTTCAATGAAGCCCAGTCCGGCGCCTTTGCTCTGGGGGTCTGGTTCTTTTCTTCTCATGGTTTTGTAATATTCTTTCTGGGCTTCCCTGTCCATGCTGATGATAAGGTCAAGCCTCTGACTTATTCTATCTTTATCCTCGTTGCAGATCATATTCCCGCTGATCACGGAAAAATCATTCCCTTCAATCCCAACAGCGATAAGGCCGGAACTCAGAACAAACACATCCTCTCCTTCCTTGCCGGATTTTTTTTGAACCGAGTATTTGATGATGTTCTGCATCTGTTCGACCAGGATAGAAAAAATTCTGTTGATCACTTTTTTATCTGAATCTTCATCAATGCTTTTTTTGATGATATCGCCGATCTCAACCACGAGGACCTGGGATACTGGACCATTATACCAGAATACCATTTCATGGGCTTTCAAATACTCTACCATGGAAAAAATTTTATCCAGCATGATTCGCTCCTTCTGCTCTGACATCATCATAGATACATACCCTGTTTCGCCCGGTCCGTTTTGCGAGATAAAGTGCTTCATCGGCTCTTCGGATGAGACGATCCGGATCGGCATCAATATCCGGGACCATGGATGCGAGGCCTGCGCTGATAGTAATTTTGATTTCGGTCTCGTCATAGGAAAAACATTCTTTTGAGGTGTTTTTCCGAATGGTTTCTGCAATTTTAAATGCGTTGATGGATGAGGTGTCCGGTAAAAGGAGAATGAATTCTTCTCCGCCAAACCGGACAGTCAGATCTCCTTCACGCCGAGCGGCAGTCTCAATGATTTGAGCTGTGCGTTTGAGGATACCATCCCCGGCCGGGTGCCCATGCGTGTCATTTACGATTTTAAAGTGGTCGATGTCGAACATGATCAGCGATATAATGTGGCCGTATCTTATACATCTTCGCCACTCCCTTTCGAACATGTCATTGAATGCACGCCGGTTGAATATTCCTGTGAGGGCGTCATATTTAGAATGAATTTCAAGAATGGTGTTGGCCTGTGAGAGTTTGCTTTGCTGCTTGTCGTTTATTTTGACAAGTCGGCTAAGCTGTTTGAACATCTTTTTATAGTCTTTGAGAAGACGTTCGTACTCTTCAGCAAGAGGATTCCCTGAGGCTGTAGCCAATTCGAGGATACTTTCCCCGTGCTTGATTATGCTCTCTTCCGAGCCGAATAACCCGTCTATCGGCATGACTCCCCTTCTCATTTTGTGGTTTTTACGGTGCGTTGTTGCTTTGATTTCACGAAATATGTATTAAAAAAAGAAGAATATATGTTAATATACAAGACTCGGCATCGAAAAACAAGCACTGATGCCAACATACCCGAATTGTTATCTCATCTGCCTGATCTGCGTATAAGGAGGTTTAATAAATGGACGAGAAAGCCATTATCAGTTTTCTTAAAGAAAGCACCCGCTTGTTCAAAGAATTTTCGGAAGAGCGAATCATTGAACTTGTTGAGGGGTCTACGTTACGGACATACGAGGAAAACGAAGGCATCGTTGAATTCGGTGAAGAAGCCCAGTTTCTAGGGGTAATTCTCGAAGGAAATGTTGTGGCTTCGGTTACGGACAATCTGGGTGAAAAAAGTGTGTTGATGACCATGGGGCCAGGCGATGTCATCGGATTGATTCCTCTGATGACAGGTGAGCTGAATCCATCGGATATAATCGGCTCTGAACCCACCAAGGTTCTCATTATCCCCCAGACACTTTTTGCAACGCTGATTCTTACCCATCTTCCGACGGTTCGTTCGATCAGTCAGATGATGAGCCAGCTTTTCAGCAAATTCACCATGGACCAGGAAGGCCGGGAAATGGCTGTACGGGCTTTTGGTAAAAAAAGAGATGTTTACGGATTTAATCTCCAATCCGCAGAACCTATCAAGATCTTCGTGATCAACTGCGGCCCCACATCTCTTAAATACAATGTGTACAACACCGCCGACGAAAGCCTCAATGTTGTGGGACGGATCATCCACCTCAATTCAGACAAAACCCGTCACGTCTACAAATACCCGGATGGCGAAATCGTATCGGATTATGAAAACTGCGATCACGAAATGGCGTTCAAGGTGATGTTTGAGGCCGTGACAGCCAAAAAGACAGGAGCTATTTCCTCTCCCCACGATGTGGTTCTTGTGGGCCACCGGGTTGTTCATGGCGGAAAAGAATTTGAAACACCGGTGGTGATCAAGGACGATGTGATTGAAAAAATCGACCAGCTAACAGCCCTTGCTCCCCAGCACAACCCATTCAATCTCATAGGCATTAAAAAAGGTATGGAATACTTTCATGACGCGATGCATGTGGCTGTTTTCGACACGGCGTTTCATCATACCCTGCCACCCTATGCCTACCTTTATGGGATTCCTTACGAGTATTACGAAAAACACGGGATCAGGCGTTACGGTTTTCACGGCCTTTCCCATGCTTATGCATCTTTGAAGGCAGCCGAACTGCTGAAACGGTCTTACAATACCCTGGACATCGTGACCTGCCATCTGGAGCACACGTCATCGCTTTGCGCCGTTAACCATGGACGGTCGGTGGACACCACCATGGGAATGAGCCCAACGGAAGGGTTGATGATGGGAACACGCTGTGGCGATATCGACCCTTCCGTGATCCTCAAGATTCTTAAAGATGAAAATCCCGGATTAGAGGAACTGGACAGGATCCTCAACCGGGAAAGCGGGCTTAAAGGACTATCGGGGTTTACCAGTGACATGACCCAGATCATCGAAGCAGCTGACAAAGGGGATCACCGTGCCCTTCTGGCGTTCAAAACCTTCTGCTACCGGGTTCGGAAGTATATCGGATCCTATGTGGCGGCCATGGAAGGGCTGGATGCGCTGGTATTTACCGGCTGGATTGGTGAGACGGATTACGGCGTGAGAAGCCAGGTCTGTCAGGGTCTGGAGTGTATGGGTATTGTGATTGACGGAAAAAAGAACCGTCAGGCATCGGAAATCAAAGAACCCTGCATCATTTCAACAGATGATTCAAAGATCGCTGTTCTCGTGGTTCCCACGGACGAAGAGAGGATGATCGCCCGTGCTTCTTTGAAAACCATGCAGTACCACGCACTGTCCCATGTGCTCAAGCGGAAGAATGTTCCGATTCTGGTGGAAGTGTCGGCCCATCATATTCACCTCAGCCAGAACCATGTGGAGCTACTTTTCGGGTCTGGTCATCAACTCACACCCAAGGCCGAACTTTCCCAGCCCGGTCAGTTTGCCTGCGAGGAGCAGTTGAACCTCATCGGCCCTAAAGGACGTGTGGAGCGGGTGAGAGTCCTTGGTCCCACCCGAAGCGAAACCCAGGTTGAAATCTCCATGACCGAGCAGTTCCAGCTCGGTGTCCAGCCTCCGATCCGTGCATCGGGGAATCTCCAGAACACGCCGGGCATCACCCTGGAAGGCTCTTACGGAACGATCACCATTGAACAGGGCGTGATCTGCGCCCTTCGCCATATCCATATGACACCGGAAGATGCCATCAGTTTCGGCATTCATGACAGGGACGTGGTACGCGTACAGGTTCACGGCGACCGTGAATTGATATTTGGTGACGTTCTGGTGAGGGTTCATAAAGAATATAGACTTGCTATGCACATCGATACGGACGAAGCCAACGCGGCCCACATCCGGAACGGTGCCATCGGGCATATCACCGATATCCAGATGCGTGTTTGATCCGGGAACGCCAATCTCCTGATTGGCCCGTGACAACCCCGCAATCGGTAACATCATCGCCCAACAGCCCCTCGTTCCGGGGATTCTTTCCGGAACGAGGGCCAGCAGTGGCCTTTGTGCCTCCATTGACGCAAATTAAAATAAGACTCAACGGAAATTGTGACTAAAATCCATTGGGTCTTTTTTTATGGCTTGACACAAAACTAAAATAAGTATAATAAATATAGAAACTATAAAAATTGTAAATCTCACTCTCGAAAGCTCACATACCTTATGGACGAATTATTCACGGTACACACAGCGAGCAAGTACTGCCGGGTGACACCGAGAACGATCATCAACTGGATAGAGGCTGGGCATATCGCCTGTTACAAAACCGTGGGCGGGCACCGCAGAATAAACAGACCGGACCTTGAAGCGTTCATGAAAAAACAGGGAATTCCGATCCCGGACCAGGCGGATATGGATTCCGAGAGAAAACGGATTCTCGTGGTTGACGATGATCCGATCATCGTTGAAACCCTGGTGATGGGCCTCACGGAAGACGAACACGATTATGCTGTTGAATCAGCCAAAGACGGTTTCGAGGCAGGGCTTAAAGTCCAGAGCTTCAAACCCCATGTGGTGATTCTGGACATCATGATGCCCGGAATCAAAGGCTACGATGTGTGCCGGATGATCAAGGAAAACCCGGAAACAAAGGGCACCAAAGTCATCGTCCTTTCCGCCTATCTGGACAAGGACAAATTCGACAAAATGGTCGAAAACGGGGCAGATATCTGCTTCGTAAAGCCGCTTCCCCTGCCTTTGCTGAGAAAGGAAGTGGCGGAAATTCTGGGGATTTAAAACGAATTTACTTTATACTTTATGTCTATATAACCTCCGGTGGCCCTGCCGGGGGCCAAACTTTTGAAAAGTTTGACAAACAAGTTTTGTAAGGGGGACCCGCCGGTCGCCCTGCAACAGAATTAGCGAGCCTCTCGATACACCCCACCCATTTGTCCAGATTTTTAAAATCTGGCCCCCCGGGAGGGCTGCCGGAGGCATCAAATAAATTAAGACAAAAAACTAAAACAAAGCCTTCTCACACTCTTATACTCTTTCGATTCATACTTCTACGGCCCTCAGTTCGTAAGGCTTCCGGGACATCTATTGTCGGATTTCGCACACCAGTCTCATAAAAGCACAATTTGCTTAAATAAAGGAGTGGTATTTTGGAAACCATCAGTCTCAGCATCAACGGAAAAAACCTGACGTGCCAGCCAGGGATCTCGGTTCTCGATGCGGCCGTGACGAACGGATTCCCTGTTCCCACCCTGTGTCATCACCCGGATCTCAAACCCCACGGAGCCTGCCGTCTCTGCATAGTGGAAGACGCCAACTCCGGCCGCTTGTATGCCTCCTGCGTGACTCCAGTGGCGGATAACATGTCCGTTCTCACCCATTCACCACGGGTGGTGGCCCACCGTCGGACCATCGTGGGGTTGATGCTGGCAGCCCATCCCGAATCCTGCCTTGTGTGTTCCAAAGGAAACGATTGCGATCTCCGGCGAATCGCAGGCGAACTGGGTCTGGGCGCAAACATCTTTTACCCCATGCCGAAATTCAGCCCCCAGGATCAGAGCAATCCTTTTATATTCAGAGACACATCCAAATGCATTCTTTGTGGAAAATGCATCAGAGGCTGCAAAGAACTGGTGGTGAACGGGACGCTGGAATACAGCGACAGGGGATTCCAGTCAAAACCACAGACAGTTTTTGATACAACCCTTGAAAGTTCGGACTGCACGTTCTGCGGAACCTGCGTCAACCTCTGCCCCACCGGAGCCCTTGTGCCGTCATCAGCTGTCTATTTCGGCACAGCTGCGAAACGCCATGAATCGGTGTGCGGTTTCTGCGGCACCGGCTGCCGTGTGTCCCTTGGTGTGAGCGGCGACAGGATCTGTGATGTAAAACCTTCGGCTATTCCTGGAAGCGTGAACGGCGTAACAGCCTGTGTTCGTGGTCTTTTTGCTCTGGATTACCTGGAAAGCGGCAAACGTCTCCAGTCTGCCATGAAACGAAGCGAGGACGGTTTTGTCCCTGTCCCTCTTCGCGAAGCCATAATCGAACTCGCCGAAACCCTGAAATCCGTGAAAGAGAAATACGGGCCGGACAGCATTGGCTTTTACGGCTCGTCCAAATGCAGCAACGAAGAAAACTATCTATTCCAGAAAATCGCCCGGGAAGGAATCGGAACGCCCCACATTGACAATGGCGGAGCACTTTACGGCCGGGATAACATGGAAATATTTGATCGCCTGACTTTTGGCACTTTCCGCAAGCAGAGCATGGCTGATCTGGCCAATGCCCAGGCAATCATTCTGATGGGGGCTGACACATCCGTCTCATCGCCTGTTCTCGGCTATCACATCAAGCGGGCTGTGCGCGGCGGAGCAACCCTCATCATTCTCAATCAGAAAAAGAGCAATATGACACTGCATGGGGCGCTCTGGATGAAGCCCGGCTTTACTGTGGATACCATGGATTCTTACGCCAACATGATCCAGGCTGTTTCGGAGATGATCGCCCAACAGTCCATTTCCGGCGAAGCATCCGAACCATCGACCATCGGCAAAACCGCAGCACTGATTAAAGGAAAAAGCACGGCCATGATCATCGGCGAGGATGTGCTTGAAAGTCCCAAAGGTGGCCAGGTCATCGCCGAATGCGTGAATCTGCATCGCACGGTACATCAAGGTACTTCCGAAGCGGGTGGGATGTATCTGATTGCACGTGAAAACAACCTGATCGGCAGCTGGGATATGGGAACCGTTCCGAACCAGCAGCCCGGCAGAACCAGGGTGGCTGAACAAGGCATGGGAATCCTTGACATGATATCGGCGGCGGAAAGCGGCCGTCTCAAAGCCTTGTACATCATGGGTGAAAATCCCTTGCGAAATCTTCCGCAGCCGGAAAACGTCAGGCGAGCCCTTGAAAAACTGGAATTTCTGGTGGTTCAGGATATTCTTGAAACAGAAACAACGGCAGCAGCCCATATGATTTTGCCTGGCGCTGCATTTGCTGAAAAAAGCGGCTCCTTCACCAGCATGGAAGGGCGGGTTCAGACCTTCAGCCGGGCCATTGATCCGCCGGGAGATGCGATCAGTGATTACAACCTGCTTTGCCGTCTGGCCGACCTTCTGGGGGTTACATCAGGAACGATGGAGGCGATCCGGGTAGAAATCGGTGATCGTGTGCCTGCATACCGTGAATTGGCGACAAATCCCCTTTATTTCTGGCCCAAATGGAAGCAACTGGAACGCAATGTGGCTATGGATGATCGAAATGTGGCCAGTGTCGGTTCAACCGCAACCCAGCGGGACAACGGGATGAATGAGCAATTCCCTTATTTCGCCATGATCCATACGTCTCATTTCCATGCCGGTTCAGGAACACGGACCGCTTTGTCAGCCCGTGTTACGGCTGCGAAATCGTTTTGCAGCGTAACCGTTTCCCCCTCTCTTGCAAAGCGGCACAGCCTGCGCGAAGGCGTTGCAGTTCGCGTGATGTCCGAGCACGGATCAGTCACCCAGAATCTTGCGCTGGACCCGACCCTTGACGACAAGGTTGTGGCTGTACCCGATATTTACAACGGCAACGAAGTCTTGAATCTGTTCGGCAAATCATCGGTTGGGCGGACACGTTGCCGGGTGAGAATTGAGGCGGTGGGGGAAGTTGTTTGAATGATGGGTTCTACCGTTTTTTATGCCTCCGTGGGGCGCATTCCGGGGAGAATCCCCGGAACGAGGGGCGCGCCATCCGCGAATATGTAGGATGGGTGAAGCGCAACCCATCAGGGTATTAATTCAACTGGATTGCCCGGCAGGACACCGGAGGTTTTATAAAAGCAACCATCAACGGAGATTAATATGAACACACAGGCACCTCACATAGATCCTCAAAGGCTCGAAAGCATCATCATGAATCATGAGGTCGGGAAATGGGCGTTGATTCCTCTTCTCCAGACCATTCAGGAGGAGTTCGGATACATTCCGCCGGAAGCGGTCATGCCGGTTGCCGACCACCTGAAGCTGTTTCCCAGTGAAGTTCAGGGGGTGATTGAGTTTTACTCCGGGTTCAGCATGAAGCCCAAAGGGAAACATGTGTTCAAGGTATGCTGCGGAACGGCCTGTCATGTGAAAGGCAGCCGGAGTATCCTCACGTCCATCAAAAAGGAGCTGGGAATAAACGAAGGGGAGACCAGCCCGGATTTCTCATGTTCCCTTGAAACCGTGGCCTGCCTCGGGGCCTGTTTTCTTGCGCCCACACTTATGGCGGACAAAGAGTATTACGGACGGCTTTCTCCAACACGCATCGGCTCCATTGTGGACCATGTGAAAGGCAGCAGGGAGGATGAAAAACCATGACCCGGCTTCTTAAATCCATAGGCCAGCTTGAATGGCTGAGAAATGAAATCCGTGCAGCCCATCCGGAGGACAAAACCGTGGTCATGGTGTGCATGACCGGATGTCGGGCTTACGGAGCCGCCGAGGTATTCGCATCCCTCAGTCGGGTAATTGCGGAAAAGAATCTTGCAGGGGTGGAAATCAGGGCCACGGGCTGTCATGGGTTCTGCGCCAAAGCCCCCGTAGTTGCCATCGAACCTCTGGGCGTTCAGTATCAGGCTGTTTCACCCGATGATGCCCAGGACATCGTGGAACAGACGTTGATGCAGAACCGTCTGATCGACAGGCTGGCTTACAGAGACACCCGAAGCAACCAGCCGGTGTTTTATAAAAACCAGATTCCCTTTTACAAAAATCAAACACGGCGTGTTCTCGCCAACTGCGGCCGTATTGATCCCACAAACGTGGAACATTACATCGGCCATGGTGGTTACGAAGCCCTTTCGCGGATGCTGTCCACCATGAGCCCGGAACAGGTGATCGACGAAGTACTTGCGGCTAAACTCAAAGGTCGTGGCGGCGCAGGATTCCCCACAGGTCAGAAATGGAAGCTGGCCCGTGAAGCCAAGGGTTCACCTAAATATATCATCTGCAACGCCGATGAAGGTGATCCCGGCGCATTTATGGACAGGGCACTTCTGGAAGGCGATCCCCACAGTGTCATCGAAGGTCTGATGATCGGGGCTTATGCCATCGGCGCATCTCAAGGATATATTTATGTCCGGGAGGAATACCCCATTGCGGTTCAGCACCTTCGCATCGCCATAGATCAGCTTCACAGCCTGGGGCTTCTGGGAACAAACATTCTGGGACAGGGGTTTTCCTTTGATATTGCAATCAAAATGGGAGCCGGTGCCTTTGTCTGTGGTGAGGAAACAGCCCTAATGGCTTCCATCGAAAGCAGGCGCGGCATGCCCAAAGCCCGGCCACCGTTTCCGGCCCAGAGCGGTCTTGACGGAAAACCCAGCAACATCAACAACGTGGAAACTCTGGCCAATATTCCTCTGATCATCACCCACGGTTCAAGATGGTATGGGGAAGTGGGCACGGAGAAAAGCAAGGGAACCAAGATTTTCTCCCTTGCGGGAAAAGTGAACAACACCGGCCTTGTTGAAGTTCCCATCGGCATCCGTTTGAAAGAGATTATTTTCGATATTGGCGGCGGCGTTCCCAAAGGGCGGAAATTCAAGGCTGTGCAGATGGGTGGACCGTCCGGCGGCTGCGTGCCCAGGGAATACCTCAACCTTCCAGTGGATTACGATACACTCCAGAGTCTCGGAGCCATCATGGGGTCCGGCGGTATGGTGGTGATGGACGAAAACAACTGCATGGTGGAAATCGCCCGGTTTTTCCTGAATTTCACCCAGAGCGAATCCTGCGGCAAATGTGCGCCCTGTCGTTTGGGAACCACCCAGCTTCTTGAAATCCTCACCCGGATCTCCAAGGGCCAGGGCCGGATGGAAGATCTGGATGCTTTGCGGGATATCGGCAAGACCGTCACGGAAACGTCATTGTGCGGCCTGGGCCAGACCTGCGCCAAACCGGCTTTGTCCACCATGAGATACTTTCTGAATGAATATGAAGAACATATCAAAGAACGACGCTGCACCGGTGCTGTCTGCGAAGCGATGGTGATCTCGCCTTGTCAGCACGCCTGTCCGGCCGGAATTGACGTGCCCAATTACGTGGCGGCGGTAGCTAAAGGGAACTACGCCAATGCCGTGTCTATCATCCGTGAACGAAACCCCTTTCCGGCGGTATGCGGCAGAGTCTGCATTCACCCTTGCGAAACCAAATGCAGGCGCGGCGAGCTGGATGACAGCGTGTCCATCAGACTCCTCAAACGGTTTGCCGCTGATTGGTATTACGACAACATGGCCCTCCCGGAACACCCGTTCCCGGTTACCAGTCGGAAAAAAGTGGCTGTGGTGGGTGCTGGGCCAGCCGGTCTTACATGCGCCTATTTCCTGGCCAAGGCCGGATTCGGAGCCACGGTGTTTGAAGCTAAGGAGCGGGGCGGTGGCATGCTGGACATCACCATGCCGGAATTCCGTCTTCCCAGAGATGTGATCATTAAAGAAATTGAGTACATCGAGCGCTGCGGTGTCACCATCCAATACAACTCGCCTGTTGATTCAAACCATACGGTGAACGACCTGATCAGCGAAGGGTTCGGAGTTGTGTTTATCGCAGCCGGAGCCCAGGCCAGCAAACGGCTTGAAATTCCAGGTGAAGATGAGTCCATCGAAGGTCTCTATTACGGACTTCATTATCTGGCAAAGGTCAAGGAAGGTGATCCCATCTCTTTGAAAGGGCGGGTCATCGTGATCGGTGGCGGCAATGTGGCCATGGACGTGGCCCGGACTGCCATACGGAGCGGCGCGGACGCGGTTCAGATTTTTTACAGGCGGAGTCTTGATGAAATGCCGGCCTGGGGAAAAGAGGTGGATGAAGCATTGGAAGAAGGCATTCTCATCCATCCCATGTGGGCTCCCAACCGGATCATCCAGGCTGACGGCGTGCTGAAAGGTGTGGAATTTGCGAAAAGCAGAACGGTCTTTAATGACGACGGCACAAGTCGCCTGTCGGTTGACAAGAGCAACACCCGGATTGTGGATGCGGAAGCTTTGATCATTTCGGTGGGCCAGGCGCCGGATTCATCATTTTTGACTAAAGACAGTCTGATCGAGCGCAATCTCTGGGGAAGTCTGAATGTTGACAGGAACACCCTTTCAACCAATATTTCCGGGATTTTTGCAGGCGGCGATTTCACCACCGGTCCCAGCACGGTGATCGAGGCCATTGCCTCCGGTCGACGTGCGGCCCTTGCCATTGAAAATTATCTGAATGGCTGTGTTGCGCGGATAGCCATCCGGGATGAGAAAACGTGCCTTCATGAAACAACGGGCCTCGCCCTTGACGGAGAAGTGGGGGAAAACGCCCCGCGAGTCCGTGCCCATCGTGAAAGCCCCCGGCTCAGGCGGAATGATTTCAGGGAAGTGGAGTCGGGTTTTACCGAAAGCCAGGCCGTGGCCGAAGCCATGCGGTGTTTACGTTGCGATCTTGAAAAGGAGAGACGGTGATATGATCAGGTCCATCACACAAGCAAAACATGACGATGAAGTCCTTCGCCTGCTGGAAGGTTCGGCCAGGGTTTTTATTCTGGGCTGCGGAACGTGCACCACCATGACCCATACGGGCGGGGAAACTGAAGTGGCCGCGATGAAAGTCAGGCTGTCGGACAAGGGCAAGCTGGTCACAGGAACGGTGACAATCCCCGTGGCCTGCGACAATCTGTCCGAATACATCCTGAACCAGTTCGACGATGGTATTAAACAGGCCGACGCGCTTCTGGTGATGAGCTGCGCTTTCGGGGTTCAGACCCTGGCCCAGCATACCCGGAAAATGGTGGTTCCGGCTCTGGACACCCTTTTTATCGGAAAAGAAACGTCAACCGGCGAATACAACGAAATCTGCCACCAGTGCGGAACCTGCGTGATCGGCGAAACTGGCGGCATCTGCCCGGTCACATCTTGCCATAAAGGATTGGTAAACGGCCCCTGCGGCGGCACCAACAAAGGAAAATGCGAAATCGACAGCGCAAAAGATTGCGCCTGGACCATGATTTACAATCGCCTTGACGAACTGGGCCGTCTGGATCTGATGCGGACACTCCAGAAACCAAGAAATTTTCTGGGGGAACCGAGCCCTGGGAAGTACAGGATCGCGCAATAGTTGCTCGTTCCGGGGATCCTCCTCGGAACGAGAACCAAATTATAATTGTTGTGTGCCTCCGGCGGCCCTCCCGGGGGGCCAGATTTTAAAAATCTGGACAAATGGGTTGGGGTTTGAACGAAAGGCCTGGTGAGTTGCGATCCGGCACAACATGTTTGTCAAACTTTACAAAAGTTTGGCCCCCGGCAGGGCCGCCGGAGGCTTCATTCTTTTAAGAAAAATTGTATTAACATAAGGAGTTCTGACCATGGGTTCCACATTCAAACAATCTCTCGATTCAGGACAGTTCGTGGTGACCTGCGAGCTTGCGCCGCCCAAGGGAGTTCGTCTGGAGCAGGTTGTACACCACATCGACATGCTGAAAGACAGGGTTCACGCCATGAATCTCACCGACCATCAGAGTTCGGTGATGCGTTACCCCTCCCTTGGGGCGGCCCTTCTGGTGAAAGAACGGGGCGGCGAACCCATTCTCCAGATGACGTGCCGGGACAGGAACAGGCTGGCCCTCCAGGCGGATCTGCTGTTCGCCCACAGTCGGGGGATCACGAATGTGCTGTGTCTTACCGGAGATTCGGTGATGCTCGGGGATCACAAACAGGCCAAAGGCGTGTTCGACCTGGATTCCAGCCAGCTGGTCTACGCCATTCGAACCATGGAAAAGGGCAAAGATCTTGGGGGAAACGATCTGGACAGCCCCCTTTCCTTCTGCGCCGGAGCCATCGTGACGCCGGAAGCCCAGCCCCTCCAGCCCCAGTTGATCAAGTTCGAAAAGAAAATCGATGCTGGAGCCGAGTTCATCCAGACCCAGGCTGTTTTCGATATGGAAAAGTTCAGCGCATTTATGGAATACGCCCGGAATTTCAAAGTCAAGATTCTGGCGGGCATCATCCTACTCACATCGGCGGCTATGGCGAGGTTCATGAACAAGAACATCGCAGGCGTAAACGTGCCCCAGGATCTGATTGACGAAATGGCCGGAGCCCCCAAAGGTCAGGCCCTTGAAACGGGCATCGAAATTGCCGGACGCATGATCCGGAAAATCAAAGACGAAAAGCTCTGCGATGGCGTTCATATCATGGCTATCGGCAAAGAGGAGACGGTGCCGGATATTATGAGCGCCGCAGGGTTGTGAATCGGAATCCCCGCCCGGCATGATTCTGGTTATTTCGCCGGGCTGTTATACAAACTTCCCTTTATTGGGAAAGGAGGTCGTTACATGAAAGATTTAAGAGAACATGAACCTACAGAGTTTGACACACCGGTGTTTTTTTTCGACGACAACCTGAACGACCATAACCGGGTCATAGAGAACAAAGGTCGTTACATGAAAGACTTTAGAGAGTTAAGAGAACATGAACGAACAGAGTTTGACACGCCGGTGCTTTTTTCCGATGATAACCTGAACAATCATCACCGGGCCATGATGCAGAATTTTTCCGACCAGGGAATGTACTTCGAAAGTACCGAGTACATGAGGCCCGGCTCAACCGTGTATGTCAAAACCATCAACTACTGTTCGGTCAACAAATGCCAGGTCCGCTGGTGCAACAGGATTGACCAGGAAGGCAACGAAATGTTCGGAATAGGCCTCCAATGCGAGATTTGATTGAGTTTTGGACTGGAATCGAGAAAAACAGGGGGCGATCATGCTCTGTCTGATATGGAGTGACTGGGATTTGAGACTCGATTGTTTTGCCACATGGAAAGGGCGTCACGTGCGACACCCTTTCCATTCCAGCCTGTTTTAAAACGAATTGACCAGTCCGTTCAGTCTGTCTGCCATGACCATCAGCCCCTCAGCGCTCTGCTGGGCCTGAGAGCCGCCTTCCTTGACCTTGCCAGCGATAACGCCAGTTTCGTTTAAATTATTCGAAATATCTTTAATCAAGTCTGAGTTGTGGACCATGTGCTCCTTGATCCCATCCATATTTATAGACATAGCCTCAATATCTTTCACAATATCCTTTGATACATGGGATTGTTCTTCAACGGAAGACGCGAGGGACATGACGATATCGTTCACTGTTGCAATAACACCTGAAATTTTTCCGATGTCTCTGGCGCTGTCTGATGTGGAGTTCTGAATGCCTTCCACCTGTTTCTTTATCCGCTGCGTGGCTGCGGCAGTCTGACGGGCTAATTCCTTGATTTCCGTGGCTACGACAGTGAAGCCTTTGCCTGCTTCCCCGGCTCGTGCTGCTTCAATGGTGGCGTTGAGAGCCAGAAGATTGGTCTGATCTGAAATCTCGTTGATCATTTCCGTCACCGTTCCGATTTCCCTTGCAGCTTGGCTCAGGGTTTCGATTTTTTCACTGGCTCCTGACGCTCTTTGAACCGCTTCAGATGTCACTCTGAGCGCCTCACCGGCGTTCTGGGAGACGTCGCTGATGGAAAGCGCCATCTGCCCTACGCATGTAGCAACGGAATTGACGTTCTCAGACATTTTTTCCATGGATAGAGATATGGCACCGGCGTTGTTGTGGATGGTTCCTGAAGCTTTTTCAATCCCTATGATTCTGTCGGACATATCCACGGATGTGCTGTGCATGGAATGGGCGATATCGCTGAGTTCATGTGATGAAAGCTTGAGCTGTTCCGAATCTACGGTTATCGCATCGACAGTTGTTTTCATGTTTTTCTTTTGCTGCCGGATCAAGATACCGGAAGTTATATTAGCTAAATAAGACGCTGACGTTCCTTTGGCCACGGATAAAAGTAATACAACAAAAAGGATCATGAAAAAAGCCATGTTGTAATCTCCGTTGGCAATCCCCCATATTCCGGTGGGCAGAAGCAGCAGAGTGATGAATTTTTTCATCAGGCTGAAGCTGGGGGCAAGAGAGTTTACGCCTCCACCAATGAGACCGCAGGTCATGATAAGACAGTAAACCGACGTATAGGAAAGAACTCCATAAAAAGTCAAAGCAACGGTATTCATAATACCCCACAAAAGAGCCGATAGAATAACCAGACCATTGAATGCGAATTTCCACATACTCGGGTTTTCATTGAATTTTTCAAGAGTAAATTTCAGTGACAGGATAAGTCGTATACCTACAACGATTGTAACAAGAATTCCTGAGATCAGAACCAATGTGCTGTGATCTTTGTAAAAAGAGGTTCTGAAAGCAAGCAGCCAGAACAGAATAAAATATGCGATAACTGAAACACGGGCTCGGTGGTAAAGATCGCTGTAGACTTGGGCTTCCAGGGATAACGTCTCTTCAGGTTCCTGAATGTGATTGGGTTTCATGGTAGATTACCTCTTTTGAAGACAGGGGGTGGATGGGCTGAATGTGTGCGTCATAAGGATCAATTAATCGTACCGAATGCAAGGAATAATTATAGTGTGGATATGAACCTGCCCGGAACGGGCTGAATTTTATGTAATTATAGCATGGTGAAAATTGTCATGCAACCCGTTTGTGGTCATATGTCTGAATGATTGAATATTTAACGGGCGTTTGGAATTTGCTTATATTTAGGGGTGTCATAGGGATGAACCCTGTTAATTGAGTTTATAAGAGATTATCTATTCCGATTGCATAAAGTCTATGGTAAATTCACCACAAGATTTTTTAGCATGGCCCTTTGTTTTTTTATGCGGGGAAGGAACCAGGGGATGCTTAACCATCGAAACAATTCGCTTCATCAAGAAATGAGATATGCCACATGACGTTCAACGCATCGAAAAATCTATCGGATCAAATAGCCGAATATCTGATTGACCAGGTTGTGAGTTTGAAAATTGTTCCAGGGGAACGGATCATGGAAGAAAAACTCGCAAAAGAGCTGGGCGTGAGCCGCTCACCTGTCCGTGAAGCTTTTAGAATTCTCGAACAGACAGGCTTGGTGGAACTGGTCCCCAGATGCGGCATACGCGCCAGAGCCATCACTGTAAAGAGTATTGAAGATTACTGCGACATGTTTATCCTGCTTCTCGGTCACGTGACAAGACGCTGCATCGAACACGGCACCGATGAGCAGGTGGCGGCGCTGACCCAGGTTTATATGCAAATGGAGACCTTTGCGAAGCAGGATGACTATAAGCTTTTCAACGACTCCATCATCCGGTGTGTGGAAATCGGTATTGAGGCCACAGGGAATCCGGCCCTGAATCAGGTGGTCAGAACCATCATGCCCAACCTCAAACGATTTCAGTACATCGCCATTGTTTTAAAAGCCGGGTCTTTGACTGACAGCTTCGAGTATTTCAAGGTGGTTCTTGAAGCACTTCACAACAGGGAGCCGGAAAAAGGCGCCAGAGCCATTGAAGATTATATCGCCAACGAAATGCGGATCACTCTGGATCATGTTAAGAAATCCGATCTCGTTCAGTTTATTGCGGAATCGGGAGATTGAACACGTCGATTTCAAAGTTTTGGGCTTTGACACCACAATAGGCGTGTGGCATATTGTGTAAAGAATTGTGTCAAAAGGAGGGTGGTTATGGCTACAAATCTTGCTATCGATATGGAATTGCTCAAAAAAGCACTTGAAGTAAGTGGGTTGAAAACTAAAAGGGAGACAGTTAATCTGGCTTTGCTGGAATTCGTTAATAGACATAAACAGCTGGAAGTGGTTGATCTTTTTGGAAAAATGGAACCCGACCCAGATTACGATTATAAAAAGGGAAGAACCCGTTGAAGGTCTTGGTGGATACATCGGTCTGGTCTTATGCCCTGCGTTCCAGAAAACAGGAATTCAGTGCTGAAATTGAGCAGCTTGAATCTCTTATCAAAGACCACAGCGTGTTGATTATCGGGCCAATCCGGCAGGAGCTTCTTTCGGGCTATAGTGATCATCAAAAGTTCGAACATTTAAAAGGAAAGCTGTCATTTTTTGAAAACTCACCCATCCTTGATTCCGATTATGAAATCGCAGCCGAAATGAGCAACCGATGCAGAATCAATGGCCTTCAAGGATCACATACTGATTTTCTTATCTGTGCCGTTGCTACCCGACTGGATGTCCCCATATTTACAACAGACAATGATTTTCGATTTTACAAAACCATTCTTCCTATAAAACTATTATAAATCCCGTACAGGAGGCTCATTTGTTCTATAGGGCTGACGAAGAAGGATATAAACAAGCGTTGCCCGGAATAAAGATGAAAACCCTGGTTCATGGGACCAAGACCCTTTTCACCGAATTCAGGATGGAACCGGGCGCCCTGTTGCCAAAACACGCCCACCCCCATGAACAGACGGGATATCTTGTGAAAGGCCGGATCAGGCTCACCATCGGCTCTGAAACATATGATGTCGAACCGGGAGACAGCTGGTGCATTCCCGGCGATACGGAACACAGCGCCGAGATCCTTGAAGAATCCCTGGCTATTGAAGTCTTTTCGCCTGTTCGTGAGGATTATCTTCCGGGATGATATGATTGTATGGATGATATAACTGCTGAGTTGAAAATTATTGGCGTCATGAAAAACGGTGAAAAAATCAATATTACTGCGAGAATTGGCAAACCTTATCCGGTTGTCGGTCATGAGGATATTGATGAATGGGCTTGTCCAGTATCATTGACCCCGCTCTACGATCATCTCCACGACACCCATGGCAACGGCTCATTCCAGTCGTTGGCCCTTGCGCTTAAGCTCGTTATCCATCTTCTTCGCGGGTTTAAAGACACAGGTGGTAAGTTGATGTATGATGACGGGGCCGAATTTTCAATTGAATCATATTGACGCCTCGTTCCGGGGATTCTCCCCGGAATGCACTCCCGGAGGCTCCGCCTCCAAGGCCACACATCACGGGCTGTTTTATTATTTGCAACCTACTTTCATTCCTGAAAAAATCGCCACATCTTCGAGAACAACATATTAACCCGGCAATAAAATTCACACAGTAGGCCGGGCTTTTGCCCGACAATGACGTCGGGCGAAAGCCCGACCTACGGCCATGTCGCTGCCATGAACCAACAACAACTGGTGGTCTATTTATTTGCGGTGCTTTCATTTCGCGATCTTTGGAGGCAGAACCTCCAGAGCAGCATTCCGGGATGCAACCCCGGAACGAGGGGCTGTTCTGCGATATGCTTGAAGAGTCAGGGGTACTGGTTGCACGGGAGCAGAGGATTAACCGGAAAGGAAGTTGCAAGAGCATCTCCCTTACCGGTTTTTTATTTATTGCTTGTCGTCGTCAGAATTTTCGGGAATCAAACCCTGTTTTCCCATACCTTCGATCTGGCCGGTGGCAGCGGCACGGGCGTGACCTACGCGGGTCTGGGCGTTCATCTGGTAAATCTGGGATGCGGATTCCAGGTCTCTTTCGCTTCCAACACCGGCAATGGACTGGCGGGTTTTGATGAAATCTCTGATTTCGCCGACGATGGTGCTGAGTTCCGTGTCCGCCTTGTGCATTTCGATGATGTGGCGGGCGTATTCCAGGTTCTTCATACCGCTTCCTGAAAAACTGCATGTCATCACGCGGCAGGCGATGAGCCAGGGTGTGAGGCTTGAGCGGACCACGGTGTTTTCAGAACGGGTGCTGTCGTAAATGCTGGTTCCCGTGCTGAGTTTGGAAGCGGTGTAAGTACCCTGACATTTGAAGTACACGATAAGGGATTCGAACTGCATTTCAGCCCAGAACGCAAGGGCGAAGTTGGCCATGATGCTTCCGAAGGTCCAGAGAATCAGACCCATGATGAGAATATCCACACTCCCCATGATCATGGCGTCCATTTCAGCACCTTTCTTAAGGGTGTCCAGTCCTTCCAGATTGCCCACAGCTCTGAACAGCCAGTAGGCTGCAAAAACCAGAAGAAGATGGCCGGAAATCGTCAGAAGGGTTCTTACGATGCTGAAGCCAGGGGTCTGGGGGATTTCCTTAAAAACAGGCTGTGTTTCCTGAATCACTTCACCTTTGAAATGGCCTTTGTCGTTGCTGCCTTCTTCGAAAAGCCGTGCGTCGAATTCGCGGTAGACCCTGTTGGGGACTTCCTTGTAACGGCGGTTGGCCATGACGATGCTTTCAAAGTTGATGAAGATCTCCTGGGGGTGAATGGATTCCTGCCAGTTGTCCCGTAGTTCGGAAACTTCAGTTTTGGGGTCGATATGGTTCATGCGTTTGAAAAGAAGGAAAAAGAACGCAGCGGCCACGATCAGGGCGAAAACGCAGATGGCCGGAATGTAAAGATTGGGGTCCATGTGAAGTATGGGCAGTTTCTGAACCTTGTCATGGACATATAGCAGTGCAAAAGGCAGAAGAATGGCCGCTGTGATGTAAATCACCAGCCCTTTGACTCCGGTAGTATCCGTGTCCTGCTGAAGACTTCTTTCCAGGGGTTTTCTTATGCTGAGCCAGATATAAATCAGGTAGAGGGTGAGAGCCAGTGCAACCCAGTCGAGGATCGGTGTTTTGCTGATATCGCTTAAGCCTGTTGTCCCTGAAAACCAGGTGAGGCCAAAACACAGAAACCCGATGATGGTCTGGGCCAGAGCTTTCACCACGCGCTGGGCCATGTTTCTGTATGTGTAGGGCATGAGGATCAGCTTGGGGAAAAGGGTGTGGACCATCCGGGCAAACCAGTCTTTTGGCTCAATGAACGTCAGGTTTTTCCGGCCTTGCAGCATCTGTTCGATCTGCTGGGAGGAATATGCCACATCGCTTTCCACAGTATGGGCTTCACTTTTGGCCATGTTTTTAGCCAGACTTGTGGGAACGCCACGGCCTACGAAAAACCGCATGATCTGGAAAATTCCCCGACCCAGAGCCGTGAGCCCGACGGTAAGAAGAATGACACCCACTGCCAGGGTCAGCCATCCTTGAATTTTGTGATTCGTCTGCACCAGATCCTTGACCAGCAGAAGGCTGTAGATACCGATAATGCTTACAATCCCACCCCGTATGGCCTGAATCAGCCCCACCTGTTTGAACGGATTCCGGATATCGAGATCCGTTGAACCGTATTCGTATGCCATGATGTCTCCTTTGTCTGTCAGGGATTGATGTGTCTGTCCCT
>JBAZWJ010000057.1:0-3713 GCA_041660385.1 Desulfobacteraceae bacterium
ATGGATTCGTCGTATTCCGGTGGTTTCTGGGTTTTCCAGAAATCAATAAGCTGGGTCAGCTCTTCGTCGGAGATATAAGCCCCGTGAATACGCTGAAGCTTAGCTGTTCCGGGTGGCAGGTACAGCATATCCCCCATACCCAGAAGAGCCTCGGCTCCGTTGGCGTCAATGATGGTTCTGGAATCGATTTTTGACGACACCTGAAAAGAAATACGTGTGGGAAAGTTTGCTTTGATGATACCGGTGAGCACATCCACGGAAGGCCGCTGGGTGGCGAGGATAATATGCATTCCGCAGGCTCTGGCCATCTGAGCCAGACGCGTGAGGGATACTTCCACATCACGGGATGCCACCATCATGAGGTCCGCCAGCTCGTCGATGATGATCACGACATACGGGAGTTTTTCATGGCTGTATTCAAGCTCGGAACCATCATCAGGCAAATTCTTCAATTGCCCGTCCTTGAAATCCTTCTCCACTTTTTTATTGTATTGACCGATATTCCTGGTTTTCAGCTCAGCCAGGAGTCCGTACCGCCGCTCCATTTCACGGACCGCCCAGAACAGAGCGTTGGTAGCTTTCTTCATATCGGTGACCACCGGAGTGATCAGATGGGGAATGCCGTCGTAGACCGAAAGTTCAATCCGTTTGGGGTCAATCATGATCATCCGCACATCGTCGGGTGTGGCCCTGAACAGAATACTTGATATCATGGCATTGAGCCCAACGCTTTTACCGGCACCGGTGGCGCCGGCGATAAGGAGATGGGGCATTTTATCCAGCTCCGCACTCACTGGATTGCCGACAATATCGTGCCCAAGACAAATGGTCAGGGGTGATTTTGAACTCATATAGCCAGCTGACGTGACTATTTCTTTGAAACACACCGACTCCCGCGTGTCGTTGGGGATTTCGATGCCAATAGCGTCTTTCCCGGGAATAGGGGCAACAATACGGATGCTGATCGCTCTTAAAGCAAGGGCCAGATCATCGGACAAGTTGACAATCTTGTTGATTTTCACACCAGGAGCCGGTTTGTATTCGAATGTTGTGATCACTGGCCCGGGAGACACGGCTGAAATCTGTCCGAACACCCCGAAATCCTCCAGTTTTTTCTCAACAAGTTTGGAACGCATCTTGAGATTTTCGTCATCCACGGTGGCAGGTCGTTTTTTCGGATTATTGAGAAAACTGATTCCAGGAAGCTTGTATTCATCACTTCCCTTCATGAAATCAAATTCTTCCTGTTCGGTCACCACCTGGACTTTCACGGCTTTGGAGGGTTTGACCGTGCTTATTTTGATATCAGGCTCCGGGCGCATTTTTTCCGGGTCTTTGCGGTTTTGTCGAACCTCCTCGCGGAAAGGGTCATTGAGTTTCTTCAGTTCCCTTCTGGCCAGATAATCGGAAATAGACGCCTTGATCCGTGATGGAGCTGACCAGATAAACACCGCAGCCATGGTGACGGCACGGGTGCTCTTTTTCAGGAAAGCCACAATTGAGAAATCCGTGGACAGAATCAGGCCGATAACCACAAGAACAGCTATAATGATGCTTCCGCCAGTGGTATTGGCGTATTTCAGAAGAAATGTCGTGAGAGGAATTCCGATAATCCCGCCAGAAGAAAACCGGTGTTCGAAAAGGGTGCAAACTTTATCTTCAGTGATCATGGAAAAGAAAATTCCGGTGGTGATGACCAGAATGATACCGCCAGATGCCAGGGATTTAAGATGCCTCTCTTTTTTCTGGCCGAGAAAACGAACACTTGCAAGGAGCAGTATCATTGGTATCCAGAACGAGCCGACCCCGAAAAGTCCGATAAGAAAACCTGAGAGATAAGAGCCCATCATCCCAAAAAGATTCCGGACTTCTCCCTCTGCCCCTGAATGGTTCAGCGACGGGTCTGTCGGACTGTATGAGATAAGGCTCACAATCGTCAGAATGACAAGAAAAAAAAGAACCGTCCCGATGATCTCTTTACGCATAGGTTCACTTAATTTGAACGCCGTGGAGACCGGTTTAACAGGTTGACTTACGGCGTTTCTATTTGTCCGCTGTTTTTTCATCACAATTCCATGATCACCGGAACGATGATGGGCCGCCTTTTAATGGTGAAATTGAAATACTGACGCAGCGCCTTCTGTATTTTTGAACGAATGATATCGATTCTGTTCGGGATGCCTAGCCCTACCTCTTCGATGACTTCCAGAATGACACACTGGGCGTCATCGATCAGATGGCCCGTAGCTGTCCAGAAAACAAAACCCCGAGACACAATTTCAGGACCGTACATGATGATCCCTGTTTCTTCGTCAAATACGATGGTGACCACCACAAGACCGTCCTCGGAAAGCATCTGTCTTTCCTTGAGAACACTTCGTCCCACATCGCCCACACCTTTTCCGTCCACAAGAACGCGGCCTGTGGGAACACGCCCGACAATCTTTCCCTTCCTGTTCTCAAAAGCGATGACCTGACCGTTCTCCGCCAGAATGATATTTTCTTTTTTTATTCCAACGCTCTGAGCAAGACGAGCATGATGGACCAGATGACGGTATTCTCCATGAATCGGTATAAAAAATTCAGGGTTGGTGAGCCGGATCATCATCTTCAGTTCTTCCTGATATGCATGACCGGAGACATGAACGCTGGAGGTCCTTTCATAAACCACATTAGCGCCAAGTTTGTACAAACTGTTGATAATATTTGATATGGGTTTTTCGTTTCCAGGAATGATCTTGGATGAAAGAATCACCGTATCGTCTTTTTCGATTTTAATGTGACGATGACTGCCAGTGGATATCCGTGCCAGAGCCGACATGGGTTCACCCTGGCTTCCTGTGGTAAGCATGACGATGTTTCTGGGTGGATAACGATCCACATCCTTGACATCGATTTCCATACCTTCGGGAACTTTTAAAAAACCCAGCTTTTTGGCGATCTCGACCGTCATTTCCAGGCTTCTTCCGCTGAAAATAAGTTTACTTCTACGTTTGGCGGCAATGTCGACAATCTGCTGGATACGCGCCACATTAGACGCGAAAAGGGCCACGATAACACGACCTTTGCTTTCTTCACATACGCTTTGGAGGGAATCGGCCACCGACTGGTCTGACATGGTGTAGCCTTCCGTTTCCACATTGGTGGAATCGGACATCAGGACAAGAACTCCTTCTGCACCACACATGGCAAAACTGTTGACATCAGTCACCATGGAATCATGACCACCGTGACCAATCTTGAAATCACCGGTGTGGATAAGAATTCCTTCCGGTGTTTTGATAGAAAGTCCAACGCCATCAACGGTGCTGTGACTGACTCTGATAAAACCTATATCAAATGGCCCCAGCTTAACGGGTATTCCCGGGCAGACTTCGACATATTCCACGTCGAGCAGACCATGCTCTTCAATCTTGTTTTTCACAACCCCCAGAGTGAAGGGTGTTCCGTAAACAGGTATTCGGATTTCTTTCAAAAGATACGGAAGAGCGCCGATATGATCTTCATGGGCATGTGTGAGAAAAATTCCTGCAATCCGAGCATCACTTTGTGCAATGTAATCCATCACCGGAATGACGATATCAATACCCAGCATGTAGTCTTCAGGAAACATCAACCCGGCGTCAATAACTATCCCGGTGTCACCGAATTCGATAACCATCATGTTGAGCCCGATTTCACCCAGTCCCCCCAGTGGAATAATTTTCAGCATT
>JBAZWJ010000057.1:3723-39141 GCA_041660385.1 Desulfobacteraceae bacterium
ATCGGAAATAGATGACCCCATGTTCTCCAAGCTGTTTCAAGATCATCAAATGACAATCCCTGATTGTTCCATCATGGTGTCGAGGGTTTCAATAAGCCAGTCTCTCTGGGCATTATTCGCATAGGCTATGCAATGGCACCTGATGTTGCTGGACGATCTCACGAGAAGTCCACATGAAAGCTTGTCCTCTTCCAGCTCAATACCAAAATGAAATGGTTTGCACATGGAATGGTCTTGTTGCTGTTCTGTAAGAAGATCATCCGGAACTGCAAGCCAGTAAACCCCTTCAAGTCCTGCGGCTTTACAGTATTTGTCCAGATAATCTTTGATTTTCTCGTAATCCCAGAGTCTCAGCTCGTCAATAACATATTGTTTCATAATCAGAAGGCATTACCATACTTTGCATATCCAGGCAAGGCGGATATTGGTTAATAAAGTCATAAGTATCAAGTCTTTTCAAAGACAAACACCCAATGAAGAAAAATGAATGAAGAATTAAAGTACCATTTGATCTGGGTTGGATTTTGTTTTATGTCGGGCAGAAACGGTGCGGTGATAAACGTTAACCAAAAATAGCTTGGTTCAGGGGATTGATGATTATTCTCCGGCCTCTGCGATACAACAGGCCGGAGAAATAGTCGACAATCTATTCTTCTTCCACGACAACGGCGTCTGCTTCACATACTTCAACGCAGCTCTCGCAGCCAAGACATTCTTCACCATTCACAACAACAGATTTACCGTTTTTCATTTCAAATACTTCTACTGGACAAACATCCACACATTCTTCGCAACCTACACATTTGTCAGCATCTACGGTCGGTGTAAAACCCATGTTAAAAGCCTCCTCAAAAAAATAATTATTATAACAGTTTACATAAACCAAGTTCGGTTTTGCAAAACTCTTTTCTTTAAGTTTCATCAAACCGGTCTATTCTTATATCTATTTTTTTCTGCCTGTCAATATGGTTTTTTATTAATTTTCCTCTGGCAAAAAAAATGCCAGAATGCTTTATAATCAATCATTTTCACAATATTAATTCATGTAAAAATACAGATCACCGTATTTCTGATATTGCCCTTTTGATGTTCATTTCCAGATTCCGACCCTGTCAAACGTGAAAAAAACATCGCAGGAGAAACATCATGAACAACGTAGACCTCCAGTTTCGAATGATCGACTGTCATTAACCCACTTATTTCAGGATACTTTTCAACGCAGTCGCAGGCTGAAAGCTCCCTCAGAAGTATTGAAAGATCTTCATTATTGATGGACGAAGCTTCAACATCGTTCACTTTGACGAACTCAGGGATATGTTCAGCCAGAATATCGATAACCATCTGACTCGTTGTCAGAAAAACACCATCGCCGGTAAGACTGGAATCGGGCCAGGCGTGAATAAAAAGGTCAGCCCAGGCTGAAAGCCGGTGTTCAATGCTCATGTCAGCTGAATGATCCGGCGTATGGGAGAGATGCATATCAAAAAGTTGATCCGACCCGTCTCCTCCCTGAAGCTGGTCAAGAAGCATTTTCTCCCTGATGGTGATACTCTCCATTTCTTGATCAATTTCACACAGCTTTTCATCGTAATCATGGGCGATCTCAAGTAAAACCCTGGCCCTGAAAAGATATTCCATGGGATCGGCTGCTTTGCCTGAATCATCCGGGGTGCCATCAGTAATGCCTTTCAGTATCTCTGACCGGATAGCTGGAACACCGTCGGGTTCGACCATTGGTGTTCCCCCTCGGCCTTTAAAAAAAGATGCCCCCCTGTCCATGTTAATGTTGGCATACTGGCTGTATTCCTTCAGAAAACTGATCAGCCGGTTTTCATCTCCTGACACAGGGACAATCGTTTTTATCCGTGGATCAGAATGCTCCAGCCCCTTGCGGGTGTTGAACATGGCAAGAGATCCGAAAACGGTGAGGATTCTTTCTCTCTGTGTGTCAGATATATATGTATAAGGGAAAAAAAGTGGCGATATCATCGGTTGTCCTTTTTTTGTTTAGGGGCTCGGAAAATATTAATTTACCTGGATCGCTCCCGAATTCAGAGGCGGATTTTGCACGGGTTTCGCTCTCAAGACCGCAGGCGTAGCAGAGCTACGTTGAGGATCTTGAGAGTGAGGCACGGGCAGAATATGACCTGAAGTCGGGATGCGTGATGGTAAATTAATATTTTCTGAGTCCCTTACTTCAACTTTTGGAATCGCGTATCCGGACCCCAAGTTCTTCGAGCTGGTTTCGCAACAGATCAGCCCTGGCCCAGTCTTTGGCAGATCTAGCCTTTTCTCGTTTTTCCACAAGGCTCTGCACAAGGGTGTCTGAGTACAAATTATGGAAATCACATACATTCAGCACGGTGTCAAGGTCTCTGAGTACCTTGATCACTTCTTCGGCTCCATCCTGATCAATGGCCTTGTCCTGGATCAAAACATTCAGTTTCTTCACAGCCCCAAGCATGGAAGCCATGGCTTCGGACATATTAAGATCTTCGTTCATGGCATGGATAAAGCCATGTTTGATGTCGTACACGATCTGTCCCAGATCAGGATAAGACTTTCCGTCTTTGACGTTAAGAAGATCCTGGATACAGCTATCGAGTTTCTGCAAAGCTCTCCGTGACTCAAGAAGCCTGTCTTCACTGAAATGCAGGGCTTTTCTATAATGTGTACCCAGCATCCAGAACCGTATCTCCCGTCCTGAAAAACCCATGTCCGAAAGGTGCTCCAAGATCAGACGGTTGTCTCCCTCATCCACTTTCTTACCGTTTGAAAATACCTGGTCACAGTGAATCCAGAAATTAGCCAAAGGTTTCCCATGAAGTGACCGGCAGATGGCCTGTTCGTTTTCATGATGGGGAAAAACAAGTTCCCTGCTGCTTGTGTGGATATCAAAATGGTTGCCAAGATATTTCATGGAAATGGCGGCGCACTGAATATGAAGAGACGGCCTCACCTTGCCCCAGAGTGTGTCTACAAAAATCCCGCGTTCATTTTCAGATGGTTTGCTTTTTTTGAACAGTGTGAAATCTCTGGGATTATCTTTTTCATATTCCCCCAGATCAACCGTATAACCAAGACGGATCTTGTCCAGATCTACTCCCGAAAGGCTGCCGTATTCTTCGAGTTTTGACACGTCAAAATACAGAGACTGCTGCTTTTCATAAGCCAGCCCCTGTTCTTCCAGCTCTTTTCCCAGATCAGCCATATCGCCTAAATGTTCGCTGACTCTGGGGTACGCTGTAGCAGGTTTGACGCCAAGAGTTTTCAGATCCTCCATAAAACAATCGAGATATCTGTCTGTGATGGTTTTAAGCGGAACATTTTCCCGCTCGGCCCGTTGGATGGTTTTGTCGTCATAATCGGTGACGTTCACGATATGTGTGGTTGAAAACCCTCTGAAATCCAGATATCGGCAGAGCAGGTCCGCAAAAACGAAACGCCGCAGAATCCCGATGTGCAGCCGGTCATGAACCGTGGGGCCACAGGAATACATGGAAACCTTGCCCGGTTTGATGGAAACGAACTGCTCTTTTCTGTGGCTCATAGTGTTGAACAGCATAGGCCCAGGGATATCTTGAACCGCGAATACCGGTGTGGACAGATAGCGCTCGCCCCCATCGGGAAAAATCACCACCAGTGTGCCTTTTTCCATGGTTTCGGCTATCCGCATAGCCACAGCGCATGCCGCTCCGCTGCTCATGCCCACGAAAAGGCCCGATTCCCTGGCAAGACGCCGGGTCATGTCAAAAGCCACATCATCTTCGATGTTGATTTTCCTATCCAGGCGGGTCCTGTCATAAATACCCGGTTCATAGGCTTCTTTCATATTTTTAAGGCCCTGGATCTTATGACCTAAGTAGGGCTCCACACCGATAATCTGAATGTCAGGATTCAACTCCTTGAACCGGCGGGACAGCCCCATAAGGGTTCCTGTTGTTCCCATGGTGGCCACCAGAACTGAAACGTCACCACCTGTCTGACGCCAGATCTCTTCCGCTGTGCCATGATAATGTGACATCCAGTTGGCGGGGTTGTTGTACTGGTCGCTCATGAAATAAACACCGGGATTTTCTGCTGCAAGACGCCGGACTTCAAGAATAGCTCCATCCGTTCCCAGATGGCCGGGTGTCAAAACGATTTCAGCGCCCCTGGCCTGAAGTATCTGGCGTCGTTCCACACTCACAGCTTCACTCATGGCGAGTTTCAACTTGTAACCTTTGACAGCGCAGATAAGGGCAAGACCGATACCCGTATTACCGCTTGTGGCCTCGATCACAATTTTATCAGGGGTGAGTGCCCCGGTTCGTTCGCCCTGTTCGATCATATTAAGGGCAGGTCTGTCCTTGATCGAACCTCCGGGATTGAAGTATTCGAGTTTGGCAAGAACAGTGACGCCGTTTTTGGGAGATTTCAACTCCACAAGAGGCGTGTTTCCAATGGCATCTAAAATGGACGTGCTCATGGCATGACCTTATTTACAGAGAATGAAATGAAAAACGCAGAGCCAGGGTTCGCCGGATCTGTTCGAATACCTCGTCCTGGGAAAGTGACGCATCAAGAAGCACGATTCGTTCCGGCTCTTTCTGAGCAATATCAAGGTAACCGTTACGCACCTTTTCATGAAAAGCAAGGGTTTCCTGTTCAAATCTTGTTTCATCGGATGATCGCCCTCCCCCGTCAATTGCAGCCCAGGCGCGTTTCAGCCCCACGTCAGGTTCAAGATCAAATAAAAAAGTGATGTCAGGTTTCAGGTTCCCAAGGACTCGTTTATGAATATCACAGATCAAATCAAGGTCGAGACCTCTGGCATAGCCCTGATAAACCGTTGTGGCATCGAAAAAACGATCGCAAATAACCACATTTCCCGCTTCGAGGGCCGGCAGAATCCGTTCACGGATATGTTGTGCCCTGTCAGCCGCATAGAGAAACAGTTCAGCCTGAGGCACAAGATCACGGTTTTCAGGATCAAGAAGAATTTTTCGTATCTGAGCTCCGATGCGTGTGTCACCAGGTTCCCTTGTTGTTACACAGGTCTTTCCATGAGATTCGAGGTAACGCCGGATATTCACCATCTGGGTCGTTTTACCCGAGCCTTCGATGCCTTCAAATGTAATAAACATATATTAAAAACCGTTTCTCTTGGACTGGATTCATGTTTCAGGCCTCAACAATCGCTTGACTTTTGGCCGTAATTTGGCTTTATACTGTTTTTCCTTTCCGTATTCAAGCGGTTATCCGAAGGATAGGTTTTTTTACACAAAATACAGTAAATCCAACATCCGGTTAGACATAAGGTCCGGAAAAAACCTTTGAAAATCCGGGTTCAATTTACCTTAGATAATAAACCAACAACTATGCATGTAAAACTGATCAATGATAATCGATTGCTGAACCTTGAAACGGACCAACGAACCTTGTCCTGTTTTACATGCTTATTAATAATGATTCTCCGATGGATATTAAAAATGCTTATGGGATTTGTTTCTCCCTGTAGGGGCGGGTTCCAAACCCGCCCTGTTCAGGCCATCATCATCGTTCTTCTTATTGCTCTATTCATAACCCTTCCTGCTCAAGCAGAGGACGAAGCCCCCTGGCACATCGTGGCCGACACGCTTTCTTATGATAAAGTCAGTGGAATAACCACGGCTGAAGGGGATGTGGTGGTCACTCATCAGGATAAGACCCTGACGTCTCAATTCCTTGAATATGACAATAAGGGTGAAAGTGTCTTTGCCCGTGGGAATGTTGAAATGAAATCAAGGGGAGACAGCAGCAAAGCAGACAGGATGCTTCTCAACCTCAATAAAGACACCGGCGTTCTTTACAATGGCTCGATTTTTTTGGAAACAAACCACGTTTACATAAAAGGTTCTGAAATCAGGAAAATTGATGAAAACACCTATGTATCTGACAAAGTCAGCATCACCACCTGCGACGGCGACAGTCCGGACTGGAAATTCACCGGCCATGACCTATCCATGACCATCGAAGGGTACGGAACCATATACAATGCAGCGTTCTGGGCCAAAAAACTGCCTGTGCTCTATTCTCCCTTTCTTGTTTTTCCAGTTAAAATAAAACGCCAGACAGGGTTGCTGGCACCGGAATTCGGGATATCTGACAGAAAAGGATTCGAATATCTCCAGCCTTTTTTCTGGGCCATTAATGAAAGCAGCGACGCCACCATTAACAACCGGTACATCGAAAAACGAGGCAACATGACCGGACTGGAGTACCGCTACATGCTCTCCGAAACATCCAAAGGCCTTCTGTTTTTCGACTATCTGAAAGACAGTGAAATCGACGATGGAACTGAAGAGAAAACAGAAAAATGGGGCTACGAGGACAGCACCATCCGAGACAACCGGAACAGATACTGGTTTCGGATGAAACAGGACCAGACCTTACCGGGAAATGCTGTTCTGAAAGTGGACGTGGATGTGGTCAGCGATCAGGATTACCTGCGTGAATTCAGTGATATGAAAAACGGCTTTGATGCTTCCAAAAGCAATTTTCTCAGCAATTTCGGAAGAGACATCGAGGCCGAAGATGACGCTGTTCGAACAAACAGTCTTATTTTTACAAAAAACTGGTCAACATACAGCTTGAACGCCAGCACTATCTGGTACGACAACGTTGTAAAGAGGGTCGACCACCTGGCTGATTCAACCTTACAGAACCTGCCTAACGTTGAGTTCGCATCATCTCGCCGCCAGATTTTCAGTTCTCCCCTTTATTACGACTTCGTTACGGAATACGATTATTTTTTCAGGGAAGACACGAACGACAATAACCGTACGGGCCAAAGAGCCAACCTTTACCCCAGAGTTATACTGCCCCTCCGATACAAAAACTGGCTTTCTATTGAAAATACAGCCGCACTAAGAAGCACAACCTGGTACATCGGCAATGATACGAATACGTCAGACGACCTTGACGGAACTCACAATCGACAGATTTATGATCTCGTCTGTGATCTTTCAACCAACCTTTACCGTATTTTCAACACGGGTGGCGAAGGAATTGACAGGATAAGACATGCCTTCACCCCCAAACTGACCTACAATTTCACACCGGAAAAAGACCAGAGCGAATACCCCTACTTTGACTCTCTGGACCGTATAGCGCGGGCCAACACCCTGACATTAAGTCTCAACAACACGCTGACGAGCCGATCAAAGATAATTGAGGACGAAGGAGAAAAAAAATCCGACAAGCCGAATCCCAAAAAATTCTCATACAATCAGTTCTGCCGTTTCAAGCTGGAGCAGGTTTACGATATCAATGAAGCCAATGAAAATGATCCTGACCTTTTCTTAAACCATGTCTCAAGCGAACCCTTCAGACCGTTATACGGGGAAATCGAGTTCATACCCCTTGATTTCATGAGTTTTGACGCCGATGCCAAATGGTCCCATTACGATCAGCAACTACTTGAAGGTAACGCAGCTCTTTCACTGAAAGACAAGCGGGGTGACATTCTCAGAGTCGAACACCGTTACACCCATGATTCAGTCAAATACTTGAGATCCTATCTTCTTCTCAATCTCAACGACAAATTGTCCGTTTACGGGTTGAATGAAAGAAATCTCATGGAGCGTGAAGATCTCAAATCCAGTACTGGTTTTATTTACACATCCCAGTGCTGGGGTGTTGAAGTGGATTATACCCATAAACCGGGTGACAGACGATATGCTCTGACATTCCAGCTTTCAGGTCTGGGTGAATTTGGAGCAAAATAATTAGAAACATAAGCCTGGTAAATGGTTTAATGAGATTTGTTTATGAATGATGTGATTGTAAAACCGGATCTGGCTTTGTGGTATGTTTTACACACCAAAAGCCGATGTGAAAAAGTGGTAAACGATATTCTCATGAAAAAGTCCCTGGATGTTTTTCTTCCCACAGCCCATGTGAGAAGCAAACGAAAAGACAGGAAGGTGATGATAGACCTTCCCCTTTTCCCAGGATATGTTTTTGTGAGGACCAACATTTACACTGACAATTATCTTTCAATCTTGAAAACTCCTGGAGCCGTTAAACTCATCGGCAACAAGGAGGGACCTGTGGCTGTTGATAGCCTCATCATTGAATCTCTAAGGATCATGGTCAAGTCAGGAGAGTCCATTCTCACCGGTTTTCAATTCGAGAAAGGAGAAAAAATCATGGTGATGAAAGGTCCTTTTACCGGTGTGACGGGAATCTTCTCAACCTATAAAGGAATAGGAAGGGTCATAGTGTTCATTGATATTCTCGGCCAATCCGCTTCAGTTGAAGTGGATGAAGAGGATATCAAACGTATTGAATGATTTGCGTATAAGTGCTTGACTTAGTATCCAATTACGTTTATTAATTTGCTTTGCATAAATCCGGAGGTAAAACCCGGCTTTTTTTTGGATTTGACGAAGGAGGATATATGAATAAGTTGGAGTTGATCTCCGCGCTGAAAAACGATGCTGACATTTCAAAAGCTGAGGCTGCCGAAGTTGTTCAAATTTTTTTTGATTCAATGACAGATGCCCTGGTGAAGGGTGATCGAGTTGAAATCCGAGGCCTGTGCAGTTTTTTTGTCAAAGAGTACAAGAGTTATACCGGACGAAATCCTAAAACCGGTGAAAAAGTGACCATCAGGCCAAAAAAACTTCCGTTCTTCAAATGCGGAAAGGAACTCAAAGAAAGGGTGGACTACAAATAAGATCGATTAACGTGCCAGGAAGCCCAAAGAATTTTTCGTGATATAGAAACGGACATACATCACAAACCATTCACCGGCCTTGGTATTTTTCTGATCAGTAAACAGGGGGGCTTTTGCACTATTAATATATAATGCACGTCCCCCTGCATCTGACTCGATTTTCCACCATTGATTTATTCAATCATCAGGTTTTAGAACAAAAGGCCGTTTGTGTACGAGTGATTAGGGTCCATCCTGACCTCAGGCAGAGAACCCAAAGTATGTTTGATTCCATCATAGATCAGAACAAGCCCATCTCACGCTTGATGACCATGCTTCGCAACAGGTCCGTTCCCCATGCTCTTCTGTTTGCAGGAATCGACGGCATTGGAAAAAGCTCCACGGCAAAGGCTTTCACCATGATGCTCAACTGCCATGAAAAACAGGGGATTTCCATTCAAGACGCGGGTACCGAACCCTGTACATGCCGTTCTTGCCGAAAAATACTGGCAGATACCCATCCGGATATTCTAACCATCAAACCATCCGGTAGTCTCATCAAAATCGCACAGATCAGAGAACTTTCCCAGAAACTTCTGGTCAAACCCTATGAAGCGGCTATGCGTGTTGTGATCATTCATGATGCCCATACAATGAATCCCGAATCAGGGAATGCCCTTCTAAAAGTGCTTGAAGAGCCGCCTGAAAAAACCATGTTCATTCTGGTTACAGATCAAGCTTCCGATGTACTTCCCACCATCTTGTCCCGTTGCCAGATCGTTGCTTTCAATCCTGTTTCAAGAGAAAGTATTCGATCTTATCTTGTTCGAAACAAGGGCATTGATTCCAACCGGGCGGTTGTGGCGGCATCCATGGCTGGGGGAAGTATGGCTAAGGCGTTGCTGTTATGTGAAAAAAATAACAACAAGCCTGATCCGCTTGTGTTCAGACACTTTATTTTCGATGAACTATCCAATCTGATAAAGGGAAGCACGTTCGATGCACTTTCCTTCGCAGAAAAATTATCCCGGAAAAAAGAAAGCGCCATAAGCGCACTTGAACTGCTTCTCTCATTCGTAAGGGACATGATTGTATGTCCGTTTGACCGGGAAAAAGTGATTAACAGGGACATTTCCGATAAAATCGACGGTTTATCAGGAACACTTTCCACATCCTCCCTTCTTAAAATTGCGGACCATATCACGGCCGCACACCAGGGCATTAAGGCCAACGCCTCGGTTAGGTTATGCCTTGAAACCATGGCCATTCAAATGAAACGGATATAATATGCAAAAAGTTGTTGGTGTAAGATTCAAACCAGCTGGTAAAATATATGATTTCGCGTGCGGAGCTTTTGTTCTTGATGTGGGTGACAAGGTGATCGTCACCACGGAACAGGGACTGGGATATGGGGTTATTGCGACAGCTCCCGTTCCTTTGGCTGAAAGATCGTCCAGAATCCCCCTTAAAAAAGTGTTCCGCCTTGCCACGGAAGCAGATACAGAACAGAGGGACAAAAACATTCAACTGGAAAACGAAGCTTTTGAGTACTGCCAGGCTGAGGTGGACGTTTTAAAACTCGATATGAACCTCTTTTCTGTGGAAAGCACGTTTGACACAAGTAAATTGACTTTTTTCTTCACAGCTGAAGGCCGTGTGGATTTCAGGCAACTTGTAAAAAACCTTGTCAAACAATTCCGGGTTCGTATCGAAATGCGTCAGGTGGGGATCAGGAATCAAGCTAAAATGTGCGGCGGGCTTGGTCGTTGTGGCAGGGAAATATGCTGTTCATCGTATATCGAAAAATTTGAGCCTGTTTCCATTCGGATGGCCAAAGAACAGGGTTTGTCCCTCAACCCGACGAAAATATCCGGTCTCTGTGGCCGTTTGATGTGCTGCCTCACCTTTGAAAACGAAACGTACAGGTCTCTGAAAAAAGATTTCCCGAAAATCGGAAAAACGGTGATCACACCAAAAGGAAAAGGCAAAGTCATCCGTCACAACGTCATCGGTGGTCGCTTGACGGCTAAACTCGAAGATGACTCCGAAGTTGACTTCCTAATCAAAGAGATCGAATTTCATCAGGAAGATCATTCAAAGACAAAGAGGCCGATTCCCTCGGATGATACAAACGAAACCGAAAACACTGTGGATGATTCCAATGAATCGTTTGATGGTTCCGATTCACCAGAAGAGGATGACATCAGCGATCTGCCCGATGACCCCATTACCCGATAACTAAGGATGGAAAATAACGTGAACGAAATCAGCGATAATCCATTTTATATAACAACTCCTATTTATTACGTTAATGCAAAACCCCATCTGGGCCATGCTTATACCACCATCGCTGCGGATGTTGCACGGCGTTTTCATCGGTTGAAAGGGGTCCCCACCTATTTTCTCACAGGGACGGATGAACACGGAGACAAGATCACCGAAGCTGCAAAAAACGAAAACACGAGCCCACAGGAATACACGGACAAGATAAGCTCACTGTTCAAGGATCTCTGGCCCCAGCTTAACATCACAAACGACGATTTCATTAGAACAACGGAACCTCGTCATAAAGCCGTGGTGGCCCGCGTACTTCAAGAGATATACGACAAAGGCGAGATTTATTATTCCGAATATGAAGGTCTATACTGCGTGGGCTGTGAACGGTTTTACCAGGAGCGTGAACTGGTGGACGGCCTTTGCCCTGATCATAAAAAAGAACCGAAACGTATCAAGGAATCCAATTATTTCTTCAAAATGAGCGCCTATCAGGACTGGCTGATTGACCATATCAACCAGAATCCCGACTTTATAAGACCTAAACAATACAGAACCGAAGTGTTGTCATTTTTAAAAGACCCCCTTGAAGACCTCTGCATCTCAAGACCAAAATCCAGACTGACCTGGGGCATCACCCTGCCCTTTGACGAAAACTATGTCACGTACGTATGGTTCGATGCCCTTTTGAACTACGTTTCAGCCCTGGGTTATCCCGATGGTGAAAAGTACAAGACATTCTGGCCCCATGCCCAGCACATCATCGCCAAGGATATCCTCAAAACCCACGCCATATACTGGCCGACCATAATGAAAGCTGCGGGCATTCCCTTGTTCAAATCACTCAATGTTCACGGTTTCTGGAACATGGGTGAAAGCAAGATGTCAAAAAGCTTAGGCAACGTGGCCAATCCCCTATCTCTCAAAGAAAAATACGGCGTGGACGCCTATCGTTTCTTTCTGATCAGGGATATGGTGTTTGGTCTGGACTCCAATTTTTCTGAAGAAGCCATTGTTCAGCGCATAAACAGCGATCTTGCAAACGATCTGGGCAATCTGTTTTCCCGAGTTATTGCCATGAGTCTTAAATATTTCGGTGGTGCTGTTCCGGAATGGGACGACTCTGAAGAAACAAAGCACGGATTGAGCCTCCAGTGTGACGCAGAAGAAGCTGTTCATGATTACTGCGAGTCCATGGAGATTTTCGCGTTTCACAAAGGCCTGGCAGCCCTGTTCAAGCTTATCGGCCGGATGAACAAATACGTGGACGAAACTGCGCCCTGGGATCTTGCCAAAGATGAGGCCAACACGGCCCGTTTGAAGACAGTGATGTACAATCTGCTGGAAGGGCTGAGGGTTGTGGCCGGTCTCATCAGCCCTGTGATGCCTGAAACATCGAAAACCATGTTGAGACATCTCGGGTTCGACGAACAGTCGCTTGACATAAATCTTCAGGATCTGAATAACTGGAAAAGTCTGAAACCCGGTGCTCCATTAACCAAAGCCAAAGCACTCTTTCCAAGAATCGTGGAGACCAAAGAGGCTAAAACACCCGAAACAACCGCACCTGTTGAACCGGTCAGCAGTCTTTCCACGCCCCTCAAACCGGAAATATCATTTGATGATTTTTCCAGACTCGATCTGAGGACCGCCATCGTGATCAAAGCAGAAGCCATACCCAAGGCGGAAAAACTTTTGAAAGTCACAGTGGATATGGGCGAGGGTCATAAGCGGACTCTGGTTGCCGGCATTTCTAAAAGTTATTCCCCTGAGGAACTGGTAGGAAAACAGGTCATTATCGTTGCCAATCTCAAGCCCGCTAAACTCATGGGCCAGGTTTCACAAGGAATGATTCTCGCTGCAACGGACAACCAGGGATTGAGTGTGGCCACCTTCGACAGGCCATTTGAACCAGGATCACAAGTAAAATAAGCCTGTTAAACTTTTTAAATCACATTCTTCCCAGCGTCAGCCGTATCTGCTATTATCAGCAGATAGGAATAACTTCTTTCCATGAAGGCCATTTTTCAAGGATTTTCATCTGGCCTTCATGGATAAAAAATAAGCGAGACGGTTTATTTTATTGACATTCTGATAAACATAAGCCATAAAATTACTATATTTTAATTGATTACGTCTCCCGTATTTCCTTAAAGCAGTAGTAACCGACGCTTGAACAGACAATTTATTTAAGTGAAAAAATATGATAAGAGAAAGACAAAATTGGCGGACATTTCAAAACGACCTTAAAAAAAAGGCGGCAAGAAAAAAAATGATACAGTCTACCATAAGGATTTTTTTTGTCGTTCCGTTCTTAATCATTGCCTGTTATGCGATCAGCCTTGGAATTCAACGTTCGGATGATCCTGAAGTCGCTTCAAAAATAGAGACCCCGGTCAAGACACAAGAAGTCGGACGTCAATCTTTGCCTAAAGTCGAACCGGAACCTGTTGCCCCCAAGCCTTCGTTCATTTCTTCCCTGATTCCCAAGACAGAAATCAGTAAGCAGGATGTACGGAGATTTATCCGGGAAAACGATCTGACCAACATTTCAAATAAAAGCTTTGTTCTAAAAACTGGTAATAAAAAACTTCGTGTAAATACATCCATCGACATGGAGCTCCAAAATTTCTTATTGACCCAGGTGGAACGCGCCAAAAAAGCCGGAAGAGGCCGTCCCAGATATCTGGCCATGGTCGCCCTTGATCCGGAAACCGGCAAAGTCCTTTCCATGGCCAGTTATGACAATAAAGATCCATTGAACAACACCTGCCTTTCAACAGAGTATCCTGCGGCAAGCATTATAAAAATCATCACTGCTTCCGCCGCAATAGAGACCTGTGGCCTGAGCCCAATATCTTATATGAATTTCAGCGGTTCACGTTACACATTATACAAAAGACAACTTGAAGACACATCAAGCCGATACACCAACACAATCTCCTTCAAGGATTCATTTGCTCAGTCCGTCAATCCAGTTTTCGGAAAAATTGGAAGCCAGTACCTCGGGAAGCAGGGGTTTGAAAAATACGCCATTGCATTCGGTTTCAATAACTCAATCATCTTTGAAGTTCCGCTTGCTGTAAGTCCAATAAACGTGACCGATGAACCCTATAAGTTAGCCGAACTCGCCTGCGGTTTCAACAGAGACACCCATCTTTCACCTCTACATGCGGCACTTGTTTCCGGAACAATCATCAATAACGGAAAGTTCACAGAACCCACCATTATCGAACAGATTGTTGACGAAACAGGGAAAATCATTTATTCAGGCAACACAAGGCCCACCCGGCAGGCCATTAAACCTGAGACGTCTTCTGTTGTCAAAGAACTCATGGCAACTACCATCACAGACGGAACAAGCAGAAAAAGCTTTCAGGGTTTCATGACCGATCCGGTACTTGCCCACCTCAACATCGGGGGTAAAACAGGGTCCATTTACAACAACAGACATGACGTTCGTTTCGACTGGTTTGTCGGATTTGCAGAAGATAAAAACAGTCAGGCAAAACTTGCCGTCAGTGTACTTGTTGGCCATGAAAAATACATTGGAACCAAAGCATCGTATTACGCACGATTGACCATGAAACATTATTTTGGAAACCAGTTTGCAAAAAATAAGAATGAAACAAAACAACTCATGGCAAGCAGCCATGAAAACCCGCTGCATCAGGACATCAGAATCCGATAAGACTCATTATTCCAAAATCTTCGATGCCTGTTGTTATCGCATATCCGGAATCCATAACGATCATTCACCCCTTGAAATCATTAAAGTAACCCCTGCCGGATCCGACTTGCCCGGTATTGGGAAAGGAATGCCAATCCTATTATGAGCCCCTCACACCTCATTAAAAACCTTGTTCGTTCAGCCAAAGAAATGGCCTCGACTTCGATCTGCTTCGGAAAAGTGAAACAACGGAATAACAGAGCGAGCCTTGTCCTGTTTCCAGTGTCTCCCTCCACTTTGAACTGTGGACTTTCAGGCATTGTATCCTATCATAAAGGCGATTCAAAACCCGAGACTGTGGATATGGAAATGCTGAGACGTCAGCTTGAAACCATTGAAAAGCTATCCTTCTCCATCTGTTCAAACCGTAATCTTTCATTACATGACCACTATCTGGGCGGCCCGAATCTGATCAGCGAATTCCGTGAAAAGACCAGGGATCTCAACCGAGATGACCTTTTTATTGATATTTTTTTTAACGTTGACACTTATTTGGCCCTTTCCACCATGGCAGAGCGCCTTCAAACTCTGATTTCAGTGGAAAGAGAATCTCTGGAGATCCAGTCCGGCATCCTGCCCCCAAAAGATGTGGATGTGTTGACCAGCCGAATTGAAACGTTGCTGGACATTCACTGGTGCCTTGTAAAAGAAATTTTTTCAAATATAAAAAAGGTCAAAGACCTTGCCAAACCGATCCATGATGCACCTTCCAAACCCATGGTCATGGTTTTTAAAAAAATCAACAGCGTCCTCAATGCCATTGACCGTCTTGAAGTTCGTGGACGGGACTCTGCGGGCCTTTCTCTTCTGTTCACATTATCCAAAGACCAGTACGAGACGTTCAAAAAAAAACTGACCGACGAGACTCTGGCCAGCCAACTTTCAAAGCGCACAAGTGGTGATGTTCTACTAAACAACAGCATTTCGATCCACGAATTGAAAGATGAAAACCACGTCAAACGAGTCGGGCTTGGCTTTGCTTATAAAATTGCAGCGGAAATCGGAAGCCTGGGCGACAATGTGCATTTTCTGAGACACAGCATCAGCATTGACCCTGTTTTACAGGTCCTTGCATCGCTTCCCAATCTAAACCATACAGTCTCTGCCCATACGCGCTGGGCGTCTGTGGGAGCCATATCCGAATCCAACTGTCATCCTGTGGATAATGAAACACGTGCCTCAAGAACACCGAAAAGCGGAATCATCCATGTATGCTTAAACGGTGACATAGACAACTACATACCGCTAAAAGACGAATACGAAGACCGGTATGAAAAAATCCAGTCTGAAATTACAACCGACACTAAAATCATACCCATGCAGATCGAACGTCACCTTAAAACAGGCTGCAACCTCAAAACAGCCTTTTTGAAAGCACTGAATGACTTTGAGGGTTCCCACGCCATTTCCATGCACAGTGACCTTGACCCTGGCAAACTCTTTCTCGGCCAGAAAGGCAGCGGGCAGGCTGTTTTCATAGGCATTGCAAAAAACCATTTTATGGCAGCATCCGAAGTATATGGTTTTGTTGAAGAAACACCTTACTTCATCAAAATGGACGGCGAAAAAATAGTGGATACCCCCAAAGGTAAATCCCAGGGCCAGCTTTTTATCCTTGATCAGAACAAAAAAGATCCGGCCTCCCTTGTTTCAGGCATCGAAGCTATGAACTATGACGGAACGCCTATCACACTTACCGATGAGGATGTGAAATCTACCCAGATCACGTCGCGGGACATCGACCGTCAGAATTTTTCCCATTATTTCCTCAAAGAAATCACCGAATCTCCTGTGTCTGTGGAGCGAACTATCCGAAACCGCTGGAAAATAAAAAAAGATGGCGACAAGGAGTACTATGTCACCAGCCTCGATTCAAGCGTTGTCCCCGAATCCATCGTCACAGCGTTTAAAAACAAAACCATCCGGAGAGTCTTCTTTGTGGGTCAGGGGACAGCGGGTGTTGCGGCCCTCGCCTGCTCCGGTATTATGAATCATTACCTGCACGATTCAAGCATCCAGGTCACAGCCCAGAAAGCTTCCGAATTTTCAGGGTTCACCATCAACATGGATGATGGCCCCGCCAGCATGACCGACACGCTGGTCATCGCCATCAGCCAGTCCGGCACCACCACAGACACCAATCTTGCCGTGGATATGGTCCGGGAGCGCGGTGCCCATACACTCGCCATTGTCAACCGCAGGGACTCAGACCTCACATTCAAAGTCAACGGTGTGATTTACACCAGCAGCGGCAGAGACATTGAAATGTCCGTGGCATCGACCAAAGCCTTTTACTCTCAGATTGTTGCCGGTACAATTTTAGGTCTTCATATTGCAGCCCTCACCGGCAAACGAGACGCCTTGTTTGTATCCGAAGAAATCAAGCAGATCCTGAACTTGCCCGATGTGATGCGAAAGGTTCTCGACCTTCGAGAAACTATCAAGGAATCCGCAGATACATACGCCGTTCAAAAAACATACTGGGCTGTGGTGGGAAGCGGATACAACAAATCATCATCCGACGAAATCCGGATCAAACTCAGTGAACTGTGTTACAAAACCATTTCTTCCGACTTCGTTGAAGATAAGAAACACATCGACCTGTCATCCGAGCCCTTGATTCTTGTCTGCGCTGCCGGAACACGAGAAAGCGTTCTGGGCGACATCATTAAAGACACAGCCATTTTCAATGCCCACAAAGCCCTGCCCATCGTCATCGCCAACCAGGGTGAACAACGTTTTGCACCCTACGCAAAAAGCGTGTTCCATGTTCCGGCGGTCAGCGAACATCTGGCCCCCATTGTCAACACACTTGCTGGACACATCTGGGGTTATTACGCAGCCCTTTCCATCAACGAAGCGTCACGGTTCCTTTTCAACCAACGTGAAGAACTGGCCAACATCATCGATAGATACGCCCAGAAAGGAATGAATGTTTACGAAATCTTTCTTGAAAACACGTTCAGGGAAAAACTGACTGAATTTTACAACGAATTCAGAAAACGCAGCCGGGAAAAAAGAATCCCCGCCATCATCGGTTTCAAGGCGGCATCTGATCTCTCTCTTATCTTGAAATACGTTTCCGGGAAATTGCCGGGCTCCGATTTCGAATTGGATTTCACCATCAAGGGCACCCCACTCAACATGTTAGATGCCCTGTTCGAATGCCTGAACCTGTGCATCAATAACCTTGCAAGGCCCATCGACGCGATCAAACATCAAGCCAAAACCGTAACTGTGGGTACCAGCCGCATCAGTGAAAAAGTGGAGGGTTTCCTATTTGAACTCCTTGAAAAAGATGGAATCACCCTGTCACAGCTGACCAGTTCCAATATCCTGGTTCTAAGAAACCTCCAGGCTGTTATCGATAAAATCAACGGATATGTCTTATACCGAATTGACAACCTGAGTCTTCTAGGGCAGGCCACAGCAGCCACCACCATCCAGGTAGTTAAAAAAGAAGGCGTATTCAAATCCATTCCTTCCCGGGTTGAGGTGGATAATAAACTCACAGGAACCAAGAGCATCATCGTGAGGGAAGGCAATGTGTTTATCGGAAAAGGTCTCAAAGACAATAAAAACATCCTGTCCATTCCCATTAAATCGAAGAATTCCAACGTGATCGAAAACATTCTGTCTCTCAACGTGGCGTTTAAAGATGAAAAAATTCCTCTGTTCGCCAAAATCAAAGCCCTGGGCGGAAAACACGTGAGAATCAGTAACCTTGTTCAAGAACAAGTGGGTAACTGGGATGATAAATTCCTTCAGCTTTTGAAACTTGATGAACTTTTCGGTCTGTCCGCTGAGAAAATCGCGGAGCGGGTCAGTGCTGAAGTTAACGGTAAGGGACATTGACGTACGGAACATCTTTTGCGTTGGGGTGGGTCACACCCCAATGTTGTTGACTTAAGAAACTTCGAAAAATGATTTAGGAAAATACATTGGAAGACGACAAAACATTTCAAAAACTAAGAGAAAACGAGCGTGAAACCAGAAAGAACCTCATACTTGACGCTGCGCTTAATGTTTTCGAGAAAAAAACCTTTTACAAAACATCAATGAGTGACATCGCCAAAGAACTTGGCGTATCCACGGCCACATTGTACAGCTATTTCCCAAGCCAGGAAGAACTGTTTTTGGAAGCTTTTATTCGAGATCTTTCATATATCGATAAGATTCTCAAAGAAAGCTTCGATAATTCGAGCAACAAAGAAGACAGCAGCACAGCCATCGACATGCTGGCGAACGCCATGGTAAGCCACCTCCTGAACAGTGAGGCCACATTTCAGTTGATCAGCCTTCTCATGACCGAAAGGGATATGCCTGAACATCTCAAAGAAAAATTCTACATGATGAAACAGGAGCTGAATGAACGGATGCTGAACGTGTTAAAGCTTTCCGGTATCAAGGACCCGGATATCAAAACATCCCGGGCGTTTTTTGCTTCCGTTATCGGCGCCATCATGCTTTTTAAAAATTTTCCTGAAAAGGAAATGAAAGACGCAGAAGAGAATCTCATCGATCTTGTAAGTTATATCGTAACGTTATTCAAAGCGGGAGTCCAGGCAATGTCGTAATTCCCATTTAAGGAGAAACCCATGCTCAACTTCAGTTTTCACAACCCCACTCGCATCCATTTCGGCAAGAACCAGATAAAAAAAATATCCCATGAAATTCCAAAAGAGGCCAAGGTGCTCATCACCTATGGTGGAGGAAGCGTCAAGACAACAGGTCTTCTTGATAAAATTAAAATGGTACTGAAAGGGTATGAGGTCCTGGAATTCGGGGGCATCGAACCCAACCCGTCATATGAAACGATGATGGGGTGTGTGGAACTGGTCAAACAGGAAAATGTGGATTTTCTTCTGGCTGTGGGGGGAGGTTCCGTCATCGACGGCACCAAGTTCGTCGCCGCAGCAGCCCTTTACGATGGAGAGCCCTGGGACATTCTTAAAACCTTTGGATCAGGAGTCACCGAAGCCCTGCCCTTCGGTGTGGTGCTGACCTTACCTGCCACCGGATCTGAAATGAACAGCGGCTCGGTCATCACCCGGCATTCGGAACGGGCCAAACTGTTTTTCTCAAACCCTAATGTTTTCCCGTACTTCTCCGTTCTTGACCCAACCCTCACCTTCACACTTCCAAGGAAACAAATCGGGAATGGCGTTGTAGACGCTTTCACCCATGTGATGGAACAGTACATGACCTATCCTGTGGCAGGTCATATTCAGGACCGCTTTGCCGAAGGGTTGCTTGCAACGCTGATTGAACAAGGCCCGCTGGCCCTCAAAGAACCTGAAAACTACGATGTAAGGGCCAACATCATGTGGTGCGCCTCACTGGCATTAAACGGCCTCATTGGTTCCGGCGTTCCCCAGGACTGGTCCACACACATGATCGGCCACGAAATAACGGCACTTTACGGCCTTGACCACGCCCAGACTCTGGCCATTGTCCTTCCGGCCATGCTCACAGTCAGAACGAACGATAAACGTGAAAAGCTCCTGCAATACGGTAAACGAATCTGGAACATTACAGAAGGTGATGACGATGAACGAATTTCAGCTTCAATCAAAAAAACAAGGGAATTTTTCCATGCCATGGAGTTGAAAACAAAATTATCCGATTACGAGATACCACCGGAGGGAATTGACGCCATCATCACCCAGCTCGAAGCCCACGGAATGGTCCTTCTTGGCGAAAAACAGGATGTGAATCCCGCTGTCTGCCGGAAGGTTCTTGAGTTATGCTACTGATCCGGCAGTGAGCCACTTGGGCGGGTTCCAAACCCGCCCAGACATTGATTCATTGCTGATGCTGATCTAATGAGAATGAGCAACGTCAGCGATGGGAATATTCAGTGTAAACGTGCTTCCCGCTCCCTTTTCAGACGCCACATGGATCGTTCCACCATAGGCTTCAACCATGGACTTGACACTGGCAAGCCCAAGCCCTGTTCCCTTGCCAATCGGTTTTGTGGTGAATTCAGAATCAAATATCCGGGTAAGAACATCCGTATCAATCCCTTCGCCGGTATCTTTGACACGCAAGATGATCTGACCATCCTTGAAACTTGTTTCAAGGATGAGTTCTTTGATTAACGAATTTTCCATGGCATCAATGGCGTTTTTAATCAAATTATCCAGGATCTGTTTTATCTGGGAAGAGTTCCCAGTCAAAGCTGGCAGATCTTCCTGGAGTACCAGTTTCCTCTTGATCGAATGTCTGTAGGTATGATCAAAACAAAAAAACCGGTCTTCTTCCCGAATCAGGGTGTTGATGTCAATTTCTTCTGTTTTAAACTGGTTTTTATTTCTGGCTCTGTTCAGGATATCTAAAATAATTCCATGCATTTGTTCCGTACAGAGAATGCCGTCATTGCAGTAACCGGCTAATTCATTTCTATCTGGAACTGGCTCCGATAATTCTTCTGTCATCAGAAAAAAAATACCGGACAACCCGTTCAAGGTATTATTCAGATTATGTACAATTTGCGCCGTGTATTTTCCAATGATCGCCATCCCCATGGAATCCATCAACTGCCGTGCCTGTTCGTCCACTCTTTTTTCAAGCTGCTGATTTTGATCTTTCAAAGTATGAAGCAGTTGTTTCTTCTCTTCGTTTAAATGCTGGACATCCAGAGCTTGTTGAATCAGAATTTTAAGCTCCATGTCATTCCAGGGTTTGGTGATATACCGGTAGATATTTCCACCATTTATCGCATTTAAAATGGTTGTGGAGTCATAACTACCAGAAATGACGAGTCGTATCGTTTCAGGATACAGGCGTTTGATCTCTGCAAGAAGCGCCATCCCGTTCATACCGCTCATCCCAAGATCGGTCAGAACCACATTGATATGATTCTCTCTCATGATATCAAGTGCTTCCATCGCACTCGATGCTGTAAGAAGCTGATAATCTTCTTTATGCAGTACACGACGGATCGAGTTCAGGATATGGACTTCATCATCAACCATAAGCACTGTCTTTTTTTCCATAAAAACCTCTTATTTGATTTTAAGCGCTATCAACCTGTCTTTGTTCCGCAATGAGCGCATGAATTCCAGCCTGACTCGATGTGATTGCCACAACTACTGCATCTTATAGTAATCCTGAACCCACAATATGGACAAAAGTTATACCGTTCAAGCAACATGCTCCGACATCCGGGGCATTCCACCGACATGGTATTCTGCGGTCCAAGAACCCTCAAAACCTCTTCACATGTTGTTTTACCTGAACGTATTTTCCCGATTCCGTCATCAAGAAGGGTGGTCATACCTGACAACCTTGCAGCCCTGATAAGTTCGGCTTCCCCTGCTTCTTTATGGATGAGCTGTTTGATTTCTCCGTCTATTCGAAACACTTCGAAAAGCCCCAATCTTCCCGAGTAACCGGTATGGTGGCAACGCTCACATCCTGTACCTTTGAACATCTTAAAACTGTGTACCTTTGGGTCGAGTCCCAAAGCAACCAAAGCATCACCAGGTGCGTCATCTTCTTTCACGCAGTGGGAGCAGATTTTTCTGACAAGTCTCTGGGCTATGATGCCTATCAAAGCATCACAAATCACATAGGGCTTTATCCCCATGTCCTTCAAACGCGTAATAGACGCCACACTGCCGTTGGTATGCAGAGTACTTAAAACCAGATGGCCTGTGAGGGCGGCATGAAAAGCGATTTCAGCTGTATCATAATCCCTGATCTCCCCCAGCATAATCACGTTAGGGTCCTGTCTCAGAATGGCTCTTAAAACCGTCGAGAATGTCAGACCGATTTTCTCCCTCACCATCACCTGCTCGGCCATGCCCATAAAATACTCCACCGGATCTTCAATGGTGGTGAAGTTCTTTGTCACTGTAGCGTTTTTCTGTAGAAGGGAGTAGAGGCTGCTGGTTTTTCCGCTTCCCGTAGGGCCGGTGGTGAGCAGACACCCCTGGGGCTGGCTGATCATCAGATTAACAGATTTCAGATCTTTGGCTGAAAGGCCAAGCTCGTCGATATCCTTTATAGATGAGTTTCTATCAAGAATTCGAAGCACAATCTTTTCGCCGTTGATGGTAGGCAGCGTTGAAAGACGCATATCCACCATCTTGGATGACGTCTTAACCGTAACTCTGCCGTCCTGTGGACGCCTTCGTTCCGTAATATCCAGTTCAGCCATGACTTTAATTCTTGAAACAATCGATGGATGCATGGCAACAGGAACATGTATTTTGTCTTGAAGAAGCCCGTCAATGCGGTATCTGACCATGAGATATTTGGTCTTGGGCTCAATGTGGACATCCGAGGCACCATGACGCAGCGCATCGGAAATGATGGCGTTCACGATCCGTATGGCCGGCGGCTGGTCTTTTTCGGAAAGAAGCTGGTCAAGACCCAGATCATCCTGGTCGTCGTCAATGATGATCTCAATGCTTTCCGTTGGATCAGTCATATTCATCTCTGTTATCAGAGAATCGGAATCATCATCTTCGCCATACACGTCCTTGATTTTAGCAAATATTTCTCTGGGTGAAGCGTAAACAGGTTCAACGGGCATGCCTGCAAGAAATTTGAGATCATCCACCTTGGTGAGATCACTGGGATCTCCCATGGCAACGATCAGTTTACCCTCTGTCCGTTTCAGTGGGACAAGGGTATTTTTCATGCAGATATCACGGGGAATAAGTGAGGCAAAAGCCGCCGGAACTTGAAACTGCGCCGGATCAACCGCCGGTATATTCAGATCAGACTGAAACATTTTTGAAATCGTCTTGTCGTCACAAAACCCCATCTCCACCAGTATAACCGGAAGAATTTTATTGTTTCGCCCCTGCATGGCCAAAGCCTGATCCAGTTGATCCTGTCTCACCAGATTTTTTTTCACAAGGGTTTTGCCGAGCTGGCTTCGATGGGTATTGACGAATTTGCTGAGTTGGGAGATTTTTTTCTGTTGGGTCGCCTTTTCTTTTTTCAGCGACCTGTTTTCCTGAATCAGGTCGTACTGTTCCAGAGCCAGCCCCACGGTCAGACGAAGGTCCTCGTCGTTCCATGGTTTCGTGATGAATTTGTACACCGCGCCTTCGTTCACGGCACCCATGATGGCGTTTACATCCGCATAACCTGTGAGCATGATCCGTATAATGTCAGGATAAAGCTGTTTGACCTTGGCCAGCATTTCCGCTCCGGTCATGACGGGCATCCGGTGATCTGAAATAATGAGCTGGATTTTTTCCTTCTGAAGAACGGCAAAGGCATCTTCCGCACTCTTTGCCAGAAATATTCTGTAGTTTTCACGTCTGAACAGACGCTTCATGGCATTCAGCACATTCTCCTCGTCATCGACGAAGAGAAGACCATAACCGCCTTCCTGTTTCCCCTCTTTTTTTTCAGGTTCAGCCGCTGTTTTTTTTTCATCTTTTCCGAGGAAAAGAGATGAGAGTTTTGCCATGTTTCGTCAACCTTTTCATGCAACGGGCGGAGTCAAGGTGACACCCATCACCCATACCCATTAATACACATTCATTCTTTATCCAGCTGGGCGTTCACAGGCAGTCTGACAAAAAAAGTCGTTCCCTTGCCTATTTCGCTTTTCACCTCAATAGTCCCTTTATGTTTCCGGACAATGTTATATACCAGATTGAGCCCCAGCCCAGTCCCTTTGCCCACATCTTTGGTGGTGAAAAACGGATCGAATATCCTTGGTAGAACCTCCATGGGAATCCCATGTCCGTTATCCCTTACGGTTAATTCAACCTCATCGCCGAGATCACGTGTTCCGATTTCGATCTCCCCCTTTTTTTCAATGGACTGGACAGAATTCATTAACAAGTTCATGATCACCTGATTCAGTTGACGGGGGTAGCAGGTGATCATTGGAATCGGCTGATAGGACCGGGTCAGGGTTGTTTTGTACTTCAGCTCGTTCCAGACGATACTCAACGTGGATTCGATACACTGAACAAGATCAGCGGTGCAGGCACTTTCTTCTCCGGGGTGGGCGAAATCCTTCAAATCGGAAACAATTTTATTGATCCTCTCCGCCCCATCAAGGGATTCTTCCAGAAGCTGGGGGATATCGTTTAAAATATAATCAAGATCAAGATCTTTCAATTCAGCCAAAAAATCGCTTAAAACAGGTTTTCCCATGGTTTTATCCGGTTTATCCGACTTTGCGTTTTTTACGCTTTCAATGAAGCCGGAAACAAGATCGTAGGCTTTACGAATGTCCTGGCAGTAATCCTTCAATGTTCTAAGATTGCTGCTGATAAACCCCATGGGATTGTTGATTTCATGAGCCACTCCCGCGGCGAGATGACCGATGGACGCCAGTTTTTCCTGATGCATCACATAAGCCTGGGCGTCTTTCACTTCCTGAGTTTTCCGCAGGACTTCCTTTTCGAGGCTCTCAGCAAGAAGTCGGTATTTTTTTTCGGATTTTTCAAGAAGCTCCGTTTTTTTCTTAATTTCCTGATATGTATCTTTCACCACCTGGGAATGAAGGCCGGAACTCAAACGGGTCTTGTAATTAGATGTGACCATCTGACCCACCATGACTCCAATTAAACGAGCCAGGGAAATCTGCCGCTCAACGGACATGACTTCTATTTGAGAAAAGCCAACGATCATAAAAGCATGGGTTTCAAACTCATGAATAAGTGGAACGGCCACAGTCCATTTATCCAGCGTGATGATCGACATGCCAGCCATGTCTTCCGGCAATCGCACATTTTTTTCTAAAGGATGAGACGTGTAATAAAAAGATCCGCTTCTTAAAACCACGCTAAGGTTTTTTATTCCAAGCCCTTGAAGCTGATCATAAAGGGAATGAAAAAAAGTAACGGGGATCAATTCCTGGTAGGTGTAGTCCCTGTCAAAAGGTTCTTCCCCTGTGAGGTCTTCCCCAGCTTCCCTCTCCGCATGTTTAGGATTGTCGTTTTCCATGGGTTCCATGCCTTTTATTCGATTCCGGCGATTCGCAAGAAATCCTTCTCGCTGATACCGTAATTTTTTTCAAGCCCAAGTGTGACTTCAAGATGCTGAAAACACCGCTCCACAACCGCCCTGAATGTTTCCAGAACCCCTTTTCCCTGAAGGGCCGATGCGAACACAAGCGGAATCCCTGTGGGTCCCCACAGCTCCAGAATACTTTCTTCCGATTCAATGGAGCCAAGATCCCTTTTATTAAACTGCACAACCAGGGGAAGAGTATCGAAATCCAGGCCAACCCTTCGGCAGTTATTTTCAAGATTTTCGAAACTCTCAGCGTTGTTCAGCGATTGACTCACCTGGGAATCCGCTACGAACACAACGCCGTCAGCCCGAGATAAAACAGCTTTCCGTGTAGCATCATGGGCCACCTGGCCTGGAACTGTGAACAGCTTGAATAAGATACTAACCCGGTTTTCCGTTGTCACGGCAAGGGGCAGAAGATCAAAATAAAGGGTCCGGTCTCCTTTTGTTTCAAGGCTCATCAGATCACCTCGCCCCCCGCCTTGGACAAGGTCGTGAAGACAGATGAGGTTTGTTGTTTTTCCGCTCAGCGCCGGGCCGTAGTATACGATCTTGACGGTAAGTTTTTTCCAAGACTCATTGAAATCAGCCATACCTTCAAATCCCCCTGTTACATGCTTTCCGGAATGAACGTGATGATAACCCCTTTACCAAGGTATTGCCCTGAAAGTGGGGAAATATCGATGGTGTAACACCGCCCCGACAACGGATATGCTTCCAGTCGTTTTCCTTTATTATTGGTGATAACCGAGTAAACTCCGTCAATCACAGTCTGATCGACATAATCATTAAAACTGTCTCCGATAACAATCCTTTTACCGTTTGCAAACGTCATGTTGGCCACGTTCCTGTTTTCAAGAACAATGTTATTTTCCTGACTGACACCTATAATGGGAAAAGGAATGTTCTCAAGAATGGTTTGAGACAGTTCTAATGCCTGATTTCGAAGAACAAGCTCCCGGGTCCTTTTTTCCACCTTTTCTTCCAGTTCATCGTTCATATGTTTAAGGATTTCGTTCTGCCGGACAATGGTTCGAGTGAGGTGTTCGTTGGCCTTGATCAAATCATACTGGTCCAGAGCTTTTCTGATTTCAAGCTTCAGGTTATCGTCGTTCCATGGTTTCAAAAAAAATTTGTAGATATGCCCCCGGTTGATGGATTCGGTGATGGCATCCACCTCGGTATAACCTGTCAGAATAATCCGGATCACGTCCGGATACTTATCCTTGATTTCAGCCAGAAATTCAGTGCCGTTCATCTCGGGCATGCGCTGGTCGGAAATCACGAGATGGACGTCGTTGTTCGACAGAATTTCAAGTCCTTCTTTACCGTTGGACGCTGTGAGCAACGTGTAGTTTTCTTTTCGAAGTAAACGTTTCAGTGTTTGAAGGATATTAACCTCGTCGTCCACGCAAAGAACGGTGTGGCTTATTTCGGGAATAGCCCCGGCAAATTCGTTACCGTTACCCATGATGTACAGGTTCCTTTTTTTTAATAAAAAACTCGCAGGCCTCCCTGATTTTGTCTTTAACATCGGGGAACCAGTTTTCAGCCGATCTGTTCAGGTAGTCGAGTTTCTTTTCTGACGAAGGGTTTATATTGGAAAGAATGGGATTTACACTATCTCTTACCGGGTTGATGGAAGTAGTGTAAAAACGTCTGACAATGATATCACCCAGGTGAACCAGAGTTACAAGTTCGGGATTTACTGCCCCTTTGTTCGGTGTGTGATGGTACTTCAACGTATCACAGACAGCCGGAGGCAACTGCCATTTTTTTGCGATGAGCTCTCCGATTTTGTTGTGTCTTAATGGAATAATCTCTTTTTCTGCATCGTAAATCGACACGTTCTGTTCTTTGACTTGCCGAACAATCTTGACCAAAATGTCAGGAAAAAACCTGGCGATGATGATCAGGCCGATATCGTGAAGAAGACCTGCAACAAAGCAATCATCAGGATCCTGAATACCGGATTCCTCCGAAAGATACCTGCTGGTCATGGCTACGGCCAGCGAATGTGTCCAGAAATCCTCGATATTAAAGTCAATATCTTCGGCGTTATCGAGAACCAGGGATTCGAACACGCTTACAGATACAACAACATTTCTCACTGAATTGAACCCCAGCCTGACCACGGCCTCCTGAACCGTGGTCACCTTTGATCTCACTCCAAAAAATGACGAATTCACCAGCTTCAGCAACTTTGACACAATGGCTTGGTCTTTTTCGATGGTCTTGCTGAGAAAATCCACGGTAGTACTGTCATTTGCAAGCATCCGGTTTATCTCAAGCGCAATGACAGGCAGAGTGGGAAGGTCTTTTATCATGTTAAGTTTTTTCAAAATCTCGTCTGAATCCATGGCGTACATACGTTGTCCCTCTCACATATTTATATTTAACATGTCTTCTTCTGTCATTATTTCGGTGTGACAAAAAACATGTCTGTTATTTCATGATTATCAAAAATCGTTTTAAGCTTGCCAAGCATACCATCTGTCAGCACTGTCTTTTGAGGCAGAATGAAACGGCCCCTGTTCGAATAAATGGGACGGGCCAGAATCATTCCGGGTTTGAGTTCACTAAACGGAATCTGACGTTCCCTGGCAAGGCTTATCCCTTTATCGGTCAACACATCCAGAAACACCTTGACGATGTCAGGATCGAATTCCATAAAAACGTTTTTTTTAATGTAAAGGATACCCGCCTGCTGAACAAGCTCTTCGCCTTTAAAACACTCTTTGGCCATGGGCATGTCAGCCAAGAGTTTCTCAACCTGATTATCGTTCTTCCTGTGTCTGTCAACCACCGTAACCCGGTCATAAGCGTTGGCGACAGCAATAATCCGTGATCCCAAAGGAATTCTCTTCTCAAAAAGCTTATCGGGATATCCGTTTCCATCGTAACGTTCATGGTGATGCCGAATAAGATCTCCTACATCATCAAGCCTGTTGATAAAAGCCAGAATACTCTGGCCTTCCTGTGGATGTTGCCTGTAGAGATCTGCCTCATCTTTTGAACAGCGATTATCCCTGTATTTTTCCAAAAAGTCGGTAGAGAACCCTATTGTGCCGATATCGTGAAGAATGGCTGCTATTTCGATTCGCGTTATCTCGTCATCAGGCAGTTCCAATTTTCGGGCCATTTCCACACTTAGATCGCTCACTCTTTTACCATGCCCTTTCAAATGAGGAGTGTGCATTTCAGTCAGAGCTGCAAAAGCCCTAACTGTGTTGTAAAGACTCAATTCCAGTTCTTTGTTCAAGTATTCAAACACCTTATTCTTTTCCAACACTTCTCGGGTCTGCTCTTCGACTTTCTTTTCCATGGTTTTACCAAAATCGTAAAGCTGCTTGTTTTGTTTTCTTGTCAGAGCAAGCAGTTTTTTATTCTCCTGAATAAGATCGTATTGCTCCAGCCCCCATTTCACGTGCAGAACCAGTTCGTCATCATTCCAGGGTTTGGTCAGGTAGCGGTGGATTTCCCCTTTGTTCACAGCTGCGACGATGGCGTCCATATCCGAATATCCTGTCAAGAGATAGCGCATGGCTTCGGGGCAGAAAACCCTAGCTTTTTCGAGAAAGGTGGCACCGTTCATACCAGGCATCTTCTGGTCTGAAATGATCAGAGAAACCGTGTGTTCTTTTTTTTCGAGAAGGGCAAGGGCGATCTCTCCGCCCTGGGCGGTCAAAATCGTGTAACCCTGCCGCCTGAACAAACGGAAGAGAGATTTCAGAATTGCCTCTTCATCGTCAACAAACAAGACGGTATGACCTGTTGTTTCACTCATGGTTGACACCTGTTTAATGACCTTTTTTTTAAATATCCGGTTCAGCCGCAAAAATATTTGATTCATTTTTCCCAAAACTACGAAAAAACGCCTCAAGTATGTCCGGATCAAATTTCTTTCCAGAAAGACGTTTCATCTCTTCTACTGTCCGAGGTATATCCCAGGCTTCTTTATAAGGACGTTTGCTTGTCAATGCATCAAACACATCGGCCACAGCAATAATCCGCGCAGGGAGAGGGATTTGTTTTCCAGCAATACCATCAGGGTAACCGGTTCCGTCCCAGTTTTCGTGGTGCCCCCGGGCAATCTCTCTGGCAATGGCATAATATTTCTTTTTACCAAGTATCTTTTCACCTGCAATGGTGTGCTCTCGCATAATAATCCACTCTTTGTCGTCAAGTGGGCCGGGTTTGTTGAGTATGTTGTCCGGAATATGGATTTTTCCCACATCATGAATTACGCTGAACAGACTGATGGTTTCTGACAGGTGTTTCGAAAGATTCAATTCACGGCATATGGAAAGGGCTATTTTTTGAATTCGAAGAAGATGATCGCCTGTCTCCTTGTCTTTTTCCTCAGCAGCGGTGGCAAGCATCATCACCCCTTCTTTCAGTGCGTCTTCCAGAAGCTCCGTTCGTTTACGGACTTTCTCTTCGAGTTTTTCATTAACACTGCTGAGCTGCTTGTTCTGTTCTTGGATCAATGCCTGGTAGTGTCTGTTTTCCGCAGTAAGATTGTAATGTTCAAAAGCATTCCGCAAAGTGGCCCGAATTTCTTCAGCTGGCCAGGGCTTGGTCAGATAACCGAACAACCGATATTGGTTGATGGCTTTGAGGGTGCTATCCATGCTCCCTTGCCCAGTATGAAGAATTTTGACGATATGATCGTATTTCTCCTGCATATGCTCAAAGAACGACAATCCGTCCATACCGGGCATTTTAAAATCCGATACCACCACAGCGATGTCGTTTTTTTCCAATATGCTCAAGCCCTGTTCACCGGAGTTTGCCGAAAAAATGGTGTAGCCTTCTTTTTTCAACAAACCCTTCATCACGATAACCGTGTCTTTTTCATCGTCAATTAAAAGAAGGTTGGTATTCCGTTCCATGGCTTTCTTCTCCTGCTTCTATAATAATCATTGGTACTGGAATCACGAGTTGTTATCGGCAACATCGGCCTGGCTCAGAGGAAACGTGATGGTAAACTCAGTTCCCTTCCCCACTTCGCTCCAAAGATCAATGGTCCCATTGTGTTTTTTGATGATATTGTAGGTCACATTCATGCCAAGTCCTGTCCCCTTGCCCACTTCTTTGGTGGTGAAAAAAGGATCGAATATCCGGGACTGATTCTTTTTTTCTATTCCACAACCGTTATCTTTGATCCGGATGCGTATGCCCGAAGGGATATGCGCGGTGTTAATGACGATTTCACCCATGGACTGAGTCATGGCCTGGACTGAGTTGATGATCATATTCATAAAAACCTGGTTCAACTGCTGGGGATAACACACCAGCGGGGGAAGAACGCCGTATTCCTTCTTAACCACTGCCTTATATTTGATCTCGTTCTGTATCACGTTCAAGGTGGAATCAAGGCAGGCGTTGATATCTGCTTCCTGCATGGTTTCTTCACCGGGGTGGGCGAAATCTTTAAGATCCATGACGATCTTTTTGATTCGTTCAAGTCCATCACTTGATTCACTCATCAGGTCCTGGGTGTCCTTGACCAGAAATTCCAGATCGATTTCTTTTTCATACTCTTCAATGGCCCTGACAGCTTGTTCAATTACATTGGGTTTGTCATTTTCAGTGGGTCGCTTGAGCAAGACCAAAAGATCTTTGTACATCGCAATAAGATCATTGATATCTTTCTGATAGCCGGAAAGGGTTTTCAAATTGCTGCTCACAAAACCGGTGGGATTGTTGATTTCGTGAGCCACCCCAGCAGCAAGCTGTCCCACCGATGCCATTTTCTCTGACTGAAGGAGTTGGGCGTTTGCTTTCTTATACTGGTCTTCAAGCTTAACGATCCGAAGACCTGTTCTGATCCTTGCTCGCAATTCACCCACATTAAGAGGTTTGATCAAAAAATCGTCAGCACCGGCTTTCAGGCCCTCGATGGTGTCTTCCTTCTCTCCCCTTGATGTGACTAGAATAATGTAAATATATGAATCCACAAATTCTTTTCTGATCTTACGGCAAAGATCCAAACCGGAAATACCCGGCATTTCCCAGTCCGTCACGAGAATCCGGGCTCCGGATGCTTTAATGAGTTTCCATGCTTCAATTCCATTTTCGGCAATAATGATATTGAAATCAAGGTCCGACAACAGCTTTAATACAAGCTTTCGAGCAACAATATCGTCATCTGCGAAAACAATTTTTACCGTATTCATGGCTGTTCCATCGGCAGAGAGATGGTGAATGTCGTCCCCACCCCCTCCGTGCTGTCCACATGAATGGTTCCGTGGTGTTTTTCAATAATGCTATAAACCACATGCATGCCAAGTCCTGTGCCCTTACCCACATCTTTAGTTGTAAAAAACGGCTCAAAAATTCTGGTCAGGTTCTTTTCGGGAATCCCCATGCCTGTATCATTTATCGACACTTCCACATGATCTTTTAAGTCCCGAGTTCTTATTGTCACAACCCCTTTCTCTTTTATGGCATGTGCGGCATTCACCAGGATATTGGCGAAAACCTGACTGAGCTGCTGGGGATAACAGGCAATGTCGGGAAGTGTACCGTAGTCCTTTTCGACTGTCACTTTGTACTTCAGTTCATTCCACACCACGTTAAGTGTCATATCCATGTTCATGTTGATATTGGTGTAAACAGGTTTGTCGCTTCCTGGATGAGCGAAATCTTTCAGATCATGAACAATTTTTTTAATTCGATTAACACCATCGTTGCTTTCGGATAGAAGCGACAGGATATCATTCATGATATAGACAATATCCACGTCATTTTCAATGGCCCGGGTCTCTTCGACAATGGCAGAGAATTCCTGATGGGTTTCACATGCCGAAAGAAGCCTCCGGTAAGCATCGACCATTAAAATAATGGCGTTTACATACCCTTTCATGATGTTCAGGTTACTCCCCACAAACCCTGTGGGATTGTTTATTTCATGGGCGACCCCCGCAGCAATTTGGCCTATAGCTGCCATTTTCTCCAGATGCAGAAGATGCCGCTGGCTTTTTTCAAGTTCATTGGTCTGATCCAGAATCTTCTTTTTTAATTCTTCCTGGTAGGTCCTGTTTTCATCCTCAAGCCTTCGCTTCTCATCACCAATTATTTTCGAATCTATGGCCTGCTTGATTGAACGGGCTACTGCTTCGGGTTTTAATGGTTTTTCAATGTAATCAAAGGCCCCCAGATGCAACGCATTTTTTGCCGTTTCAAGGCATGGATCACCTGTAATCATGACAACAGGAAGGTCTTTGTTCTCTATTCTGATTTTTTTTAACAAGTCAATGCCGCTCTTCCCGGAAATATTGATATCAAGAACAACGGCATCCATGTCTATTTCACCCATTATTCTTAAAGCCTCCTCACATGTTTCAACGCCGTGAACCGTGCAGGTCTCAGGTTCGAGCAGAGCTTTAAAAAAACGGCATATCGCTTTTTCGTCATCTACGACGAGAATGTCCGGCATATTACCTCCTCAGCATTGTTATTAACTAGGTAATAACAATACATCATTTATTTTATTTATGCGATGACCGTAGGGGCGACCCGCTGGTCGCCCTGCCCCGCATAACCATCTACGTTTATTGTATATCGGTTAGGGCGACCAGCGGGTCGCCCCTACAACGTTTCGACAGTTACATCTACTTAAGGAAACGGCATTGGAACTATATATTTGCCGGGTTAATAATAATCTTCACGTGTCAAGTACGTCTCTGACTTTCGTGGTCAACTCTAAAGGAGTGAACGGTTCTGTATGAACTGGAGACTTTTGGGCATCACACCTCGCTACGAGATCACATTATAAGTAAAACCTGACATAAAAAGGTTTTTAGGTAAGACCATATAATATCCCCCTTTCATTAGGCATTATTGTTTCAGGGAGAAGCACAGACGGGTTATATCAATGACGAATATAGGTTATTTGTAACCGGCAAAACGTTGTAGGGGCGACCCGCCGGTCGCCCAACCTATTATAATAAACGTTTTTGGTTATGCGGGCAGGGTGACTACCGGGCCGCCCCTACGATCATCGCATAAATAAAATGGGCATTCACAATAATAATTCTTATGGAAGCTTTAATATATTAACATATAGTTATCTTAAAAAAACCATTTAATTTCCCATATATCTCTTCTTGATTTTTTCGACCGCCCCATCAGCATAAATCGAATCCAGAGCTTTCTGAAGTTCTTTGATTAAGGACTGATCCGTGTCTTTGTTAAATACATAACCATTTTCAAAGAATGATTATCAACTGTCATAGTTCACCTCCCAGAATTTCGCGAATTTTTCCGCGAATGATTTCCGGCGTAAAAGGCTTCTTGATATAACCTGACGCACCTCTTTCCATAAACTGGTTGAATCTTGCATGGCTTCCTTCAGCGGTGATAACCAGCACGGGTATAGAGCTTAACGCCTCGTCTTCTTTCATACCGGCTATCAGTTCAAGCCCGTTCATATTGGGCATGTTGTAACCGGTCATCATCAGATGAATCCCTTTTTTGTTAAGAATTTTCAAGGCCTCAGAGCCGTCAGATGCTTCATCAATATTTGCTTCGGGAAAGCCGGAAGCCTTGATGTTTTTTTTAATAACTTTACGCATTGGGAGAGAATCGTCTACAACCAGAATATTAAATGCCATTGACACCACCAAATATATTATAATTAATATTGATAATTCAACTACTCTCAGATTTTTTTAATCTGATTTGAATCATCATTTTTTACTTGTTAACTGGGGAAAATCCCATCGATTTCAGTTTTTCATTTACACATGCACGATCAAAAGGTTTGACGATATAATTGTCGCATCCAGCCTTCACACTTCCTATGACATAACCCTGATCCGAATGGGAGGTGACCATGATCACCTTAACCATTTTTTCCTTCTTTACCCCTTTATCTTTTTCTATATTACGGATCGTTTTGAGTACGTCAATACCCGACATATCGGACAAATTAATATCCAGCGAAATAAGATCAAAAGGGGCGCCCTTGTCACAGGCATATTCAAATTCAATCAACGCCTCTTTTCCTGATATTGAAACAACACAATCACCAAATTCACAATAATACTTTGTCATCAGTATTCTGCTGACCGGATCATCGTCAACGATAAGGAGTTTCATATATCCCCCTCATAAAATATGATTAATATGAGCTCAATGCCCTGCCCCATGCTCTGCCTCAAAATTCCCGGCGGGTTAGGAACCCACCCCTACAAAAAAACAATCTCAAGGAACCGTATTGAATATCATCCCACGTTCGGATAGAATTTATATGGTTCTTAAAAGCTGCTTCGAATTATTTTTCGTCTTCATGGCGTTCTCTTTTCTTTGCTCTATGAACTGCAAACCTTTTCGATGGCTTCGAACAGTTTCTGGGACTTGATGGGTTTGGTCACGTAATCGTCCATTCCGGCATCAAGACATAGCTCCCTGTCTCCTTTCATAGCATTTGCAGTCAGTCCGATGATGGGGATGTTTCTGAACGCAACGTCTTTTTTTTGTGAACGAATGGTTCGGGTGGCTTCAATGCCGTCCATGACGGGCATCTGCATATCCATGAGAATGAGGTCGTATGTCTGCCGTTCGAGCTCTTCAAGAACCTGCCTCCCATTTTCTGCAAGCCCTGTTACATAACCCCTTTTTTCCAGAAGACGCATGGTAAGCTTCTGATTGACCGGATTATCTTCTGCTATAAGAATCCTGAGCTTCCCCTGTTCTTTGTTCTTTTCCTCAGCAAGGGTATGGCGTGTGA
>JBAZWJ010000058.1:0-38900 GCA_041660385.1 Desulfobacteraceae bacterium
TTTCCCAGTGCCGGAACTGGCTCCAGCGAAATCTGCCGGATGCCATTCTCGAAGAATGCAGCAGCACAGCCCATGCGGCCCAGAAAGTTGTGGGAAGAAAAGATGCAGCAGCCATTGCCAGCACCAAAGCGGCCCAGATCCACAACTTGAAAATCGTTGAATCAAGGATCGAGGATTCATCGAAAAACGAAACCCGTTTCCTTGTGATCGGCAGAGATGACATGCCACGGACCGGGAAAGACAAAACCTCCATCATGTTCGTTACCTCTCATGTGCCTGGCGCTTTGTTCAAAGCCCTTGAACCGGTTGCACGGGCAGGAATCAACATGGTGAAGCTGGAATCACGGCCCACGAAAAGCGAAAACTGGAGTTACTTCTTCATCATGGACATTGAGGGACACCAGGAAGACGAAAAGATCCAGGACATTCTCACAGTGATGAAACACCTCTGCCTGTTTTTGAAAATTCTGGGTTCTTATCCCATCCAGCCGCGCGAACAACAGTACAACAGGGGTGAAATATGAAACAATCCGAAATCAATGCCAAAACGGTTATGTACTGTGTTCTGGGTGACCCGGTTTCTCATAGTTTGAGCCCCTTGATGCACAATACGGCTTTTGATCATATCGGAACCAATGCTGTATATCTGGCTTTTGGTGTGAAGGATAAGGATCTGGCATCTGCCATAGCAGGAATAAGGTCGCTTGGCATTCGCGGTGCCAGCGTAACCATTCCCCACAAGATCAATGTGATGAACCATCTTGACGAGGTTGATGACACGGCGCTGAAAATCGGGGCGCTCAATACCATCGTCAATAAGAACGGTCAACTTTATGGTTACAACTCCGATTGCCTCGGAGCCATGAGTGCACTTCTTGAAAAAACCCCGATCAAAGGGAAAAAGGTGGTTATGGCCGGAGCAGGTGGAGCGGCGCGGGCCATCGGGTTTGGAATTATAGCTGAGGGTGGGAATCTCACCATCCTGAACCAGATCAAAGAAGAAGGGGAAAAACTCGCCGGTGATCTGGGAGTCAGTTATTATCCTCTTTCGGATTACAGAAATCACAGTTGCGATATTTTTATTAACACAACACCTCTGGGTATGACACCTGATACAGAATCCATGGCTGTCACGGCCGATTATCTGAACAAAGATATGGTGGTGATGGATATTGTTTACAATCCTTTGAAAACAAGGCTGCTCAAAGAAGCCGAAGCCTTGGGTTGCACAATTGTTGACGGGTTGTCCATGTTTGTGTATCAGGGCGTTTCACAGTTTGAGTCCTGGACAGGAGTGAAAGCGCCTGTTGAACTGATGCGGCACGTGGTTTACAAGGCTCTTTCAGGGGTTTGATTTGTTTATTCATAACATTAATAAATATATTATAATATACGTAAATAATTATAAAAAACGGATATAATACCATGTATCGTGTAAAAACACTTCCTATCCGGGATTGTGATGTTCAGGTTCCGGGTTCAAAAAGTTACACCCACCGACTTTTAATTGCGTCTGCTTTGTCAACCGGCCTCTGTACGATTTCAAACTGCCTGAGAAGTGAAGACACCCTTCTCACAGCCGAAGCGCTGAGAACCATGGGCGTTGTCATTGAAGACGATGGCGAGATATTCCGTGTACAGGGCTGCAATGGAAAACTGAAACCGGCTGAAAAAGATATTTATCTTGCCAATTCAGGGACTTCCATGCGTCTGTTAACGGGAGTTTCAGCATTGGGGCAGGGGGCATACACCCTTACCGGAACGCCCAGGATGCAGGAAAGACCGATTCAAGATCTTCTGGACGGGCTGGCCCAGATCGGCGTCCAATCACGTTCTGTCAAGAACACAGGTTGTCCTCCCATAGAAATCCAGGGTGGCAAGGTCACTGGCGGGCACATGGACATGGATTGCAGCATCAGCAGCCAGTTCCTTTCATCCGTCCTTCTTATGGCGCCTCTTTCGGAAAAGGGAATCGACGTAACCATCATCAAGGATCTTGTGTCCAAACCCTATGTGGACATGACGGTGGATATCATGGAACGTCTGGGTGTTAAGGTTGAACGAGACGGATACAAACGTTTTTCAGTTGCAGGTGGCCAGAAATACAACCATGGAAATTATGCCGTGGAGCCCGACTGCTCCCAGGCCAGTTATTTCTGGGGAGCCGCAGCCATCACAGGAAAACGGATCAAGGTCAAAAATATCACTAACAATTCTCGTCAGGGTGATGTGAAGTTTGCCGAAGTCCTTGAAAAGATGGGATGCACCGTGTATCACGAAGCTGACGGCATCGCTGTTCAGGGTGGCCCGCTTAAAGCCGTTACCGTGGATATGTCCGTGATGCCCGATGTGGTGCCCACCCTTGCAGTGGTGGCGTCTTTTGCCAAAGGAACCACGGAAATCACCAACGTGGCCCATTTGAAGGAAAAAGAATGCGACCGGCTGGGCTGTGTGGCCACCGAGCTTATCAAGATGGGCGTGGATGCACGGGCAACAGATTCAGGACTGCTGATCACAGGCGGGACAAACCATCACGGTGCAGAGATTGAAACCTATGATGATCACAGAATGGCCATGTGTTTTGCCATTACGGGTCTTCGCGTGCCGGATGTGATAATCCGTGATGAAGGCTGCGTCAAAAAATCCTTTCCCAACTACTGGGATGTTTTCGAAGGACTTTATCTATGAATCAAATCTATCTGATCGGTTACCGGTGTACGGGAAAGACCAGCGTGGGCAAATTGTTGGCTAAAAAACTCGACTGGGATTTTGTGGATGCGGACGACGTTCTTGTGAAAGATGCGGAGATGACTGTTGCTGAAATCGTCGAACGATTCGGGTGGGACGATTTCAGAAACAAGGAATCCAAAATTCTTAAAACCATTTCAAGATCAGATAAACGAGTGATTGCAACAGGCGGCGGCGTGATTCTTCGCGATGAAAACGTGGAGACCATGAGAGACTCCGGCACCGTGATCTGGCTTAAAGCATCGGTTGAAACCATTGCAGACCGTATGCAGAAAGATGAGAACACAGGGGATTTAAGACCCGGTCTTACGGATAAGGGGCCTGTTCTTGAAATTGAGGAAACCCTTGCCAAACGGACACCGTTGTATAAAAAAACCATGGATTTTGCCATTGATACAGATGGGCAGACGGTTCAGATGATTTGTGATCGTATTCTTGAAAAACTTGCGGATCGTTAGCTGAAACTGCATATTTTGCACTGATACTGCGTAATCGGTTTTCCGTTGAATCTCAATGCTCTCGAACGATGGTTCAGAGTTTGAGAAACGAGGGTCTGACGCATTCTTGTTATGCACAAATCTATCGGGTTAAGTCAGGCCTTTGAATGGACATTATTTAAACATTATATTGTGAAAAATAGGGGGGAATCATTATGCCCGGTAACGTATTTGGAAACATGTTCAGAATCACCACCTGGGGGGAATCCCATGGAAAAGGCGTGGGCGTTGTCATTGATGGGTGTCCGCCCCTCATTTCTCTCAATGAAGATATTGTCCAAGCCATGCTTGACCGGCGAAAACCGGGAAAAGCCATAACAAGCACAAGCAGGAAAGAACCGGATCAGGCGGTTATTCTTTCGGGTGTTTTTGAAGGCAAAACAACCGGAACCCCCATCATGATCATGGTAAACAACAAAGACCAGCAATCCCATGACTATTCTGAAAATTCAAAACTTTATCGCCCCGGACATGGGGATATCACCTGGCAGGCCAAGTTCGGTATACGGGATTATCGCGGGGGCGGCAGAGCATCGGGCCGCGAAACCGTGGCCAGAGTCGCTGCCGGAGCTGTGGCTTTCGAACTGCTTAAACGTGAAAATATCAAGATCGTGGCCTACACCATTGAGCTGGGCGGAGTGAGAGCGGAAAAACGTGATCTTGATGAAATTGATAACAACCCGTATTTTTGCCCAGATGCGGAAGCTGCAAAAACCATGGGAATCCGGGCTGCTGAAATTAAAGCTGCCGGTGATTCCATCGGAGGAATTGTTGAGATCGTCGCAACAGGCGTTCCCATGGGTCTGGGAGATCCTGTTTTTGACAAACTGGATGCGGATCTGGCCAAGGCTCTGATGAGTATCGGTGCCGTGAAGGGCGTTGAAATTGGAAGCGGCTTTGAGGCGCCTCGAAAAACGGGCCTTACCAACAACGACCCCATATCCCCCGAAGGTTTTCTTACAAACAACGCCGGAGGCATTCTCGGCGGAATTTCAAACGGAGACACCATCATTGTCCGTGTGGCTGTAAAACCCATTCCATCTTTGAATATTCCCCAGAACACCATTGATATGGACAACAAACCGACCATCATCAAAACAGACGGAAGACACGATGTCTCTCCCATACCTAGAATCAACGTGGTATGCGCGTCCATGACAGGGATAGTTCTTGCGGATCACTTACTCAGACAGAAGGCGATTTCATGAATCAGGTGACCGTAGGAATCATCGGCGGAACGGGCGGCATGGGTCGTCTTTTTGAGAAACTTTTTATAAAAGCTGGCCACCGTGTTCTCATTGCAGGTCGAAAAACGGAGCTTACCTATCTTGATCTCGCCCAACAAAGCGATGTGATCATCCTGAGTACGCCGGAAGAATCGTCCCTTGAAATCTGCGATCAGATCGGCCCGCACATTCCGGCCCACAAAGCGCTCATGGATTTCTGTTCGCTGAAGCAGCGTATTGTGAAAAAAATGGCGGAATGCACACAAGCCGAAGTGGTGGGAACCCATCCCATGTTCGGGCCATATACCGAATGCATCAAAGGTCAGAACATCATCTTATGTCCTGCACGGGGCAATCGCTGGTATAAATGGATCGAAGCTGAATTCAAACGTGAAGGAGCCGTGGTTTCCACCATGGAACCGGCGTCCCATGACAAGGCCATGGCCGTGGCCCAGGGTCTGACCCATTTCCTCACCATCTGCATGGGCCGGACACTCCAGAAACTGGACATGTCTCCCGCCGATGCAGGGCCGTACTCAACCCCGATTTTCAAACTGAAAAACGATCTCATCGGTCGTCTTTTTGCCCAGGATCCCGATCTCTACGTAACACTTGTTGGTGAAAACCCTTATGTGGAGGACGTGCTTTCCATGTTCATGCAGTCCATTGAAGAAGGTAAAAAAGCCATGTTATCAGGAAACAGGACAGACTCACTTGATTTTCTCTATAATATCCGGGAATTTCTTGGCGATTTCTGTACCAGCGGCCTTGAGGAAAGCAATAAAATCATGCGGTCCGTGGTGTGTTCGGCAAAAGGTGGCGCTTCGATTTCAGAAAAAAAAGAGGGATACGGGAAATGATTATAAAGAAAAGTGCCATTCTGTTCATATTGTTTTTTGTGATGTCATTGCCTGTGTGGGCTAATGAAATGACCGGTAATATCAATCTTATAGCCGGGAAAAAAATTTGGAGTGATGATTGGGATCCGATATCTAAGCAGGATGAATTTGGTGTTTCATTTGATATCAAAGATAAAAGCTGGCCTGTGAGCATTGTAATCGAGGCGTTTGATTCATCAGGTGAAAAAACAGAAATAATGCCTACGTACCAAGGTGCTGAGGTAGCTACGCTCAGATCAATTGAAGCTATAACGCGTGAATATTGCTTTGGGATAAAGAAAATTATCGATATCCAGAGTGCCCCTGTAAAACCATTTTTAGGCGTAGGGCTTGCCTATGTTATTAATGAAATTGATGGGAAATTTTTCCAAAATTTTAATGATCATAGTATTTCAACATTTTCAGTTGACGATTCAACTCTTGGATTCTGGATGTCGGGCGGAATCTATGTCACATTCTTTGATCGCATTAATGCCGGTGTGATTGCGCGTATGTCATGGGCGGAAGCCGATTTTAACAAAAAATTTGAAGTGGGTGGAGAACATTACGGAATTTTTATTGGATACCATTGGTAAATCACAGCGGTTCTCTAATAATTCGGAATCTCATTGAAGATGACACTCAATATTTCCAAATAAATGGCAGAAGAAAGGTCTACCCCAACAGAAAGTGCCATTTTGATCACAAAATGGAATAACGAAGGTTACCCAAAGGATTTCATTCTGCGCGAAAAACGGGGCCATTTCAACTTTCTTTAAACGCAATAGATTACGTAGCTTTGGTGTTCGTGTTGTTTTCTGCTACTGAAAGCCTTAAGGCTTTCGCAGAGCCAATCGGGAGATTGGCGTGCCCAGGAGGCTTGCCAGGGATATTGAATGAAAAACCAACTGGAGTCCCGGGGCGCCTTATCTAAATTAGTATTCATTTCATAATAGCAACCACAACAGACATTGCCACCAGTCATCAGCACCGAAGAGCGTGTTTGGTCCCCGGCATGGCAGCCAGAGACCATAAAAATAAAATTTTACAGAGTACGCCCAGCCTGATCACCTTCATGGATAGCTTCAAGAAGCCTTCGCGGGCTTTTTGCATCACCAACGGTTCGGTAAACGATACCCAGGTTGTTCAGAACGTTCTCCAGAAGTCGAGGGTCGCATCTCCAGAAGTCGAGGGTCGAGAAGTCGAGGGTCGAGGTCGAGAAGTCGAGGGTCGCATCTTTAACCTTGACAAATCAAGATAAAATCACAGATTTTATTGATAATAAAGGGTAATTTTAACCATAAATACAAATGATGGCGTGCCACGATTGTATTTAGCGCCGAAACCCCTGGCGTGGTTTGTGCGACTGATTGCATAATCTGGATTATCGGGATGGTTTTTCCGGGCGGTTGATTTGCGGTGTTTGGCAAAGCGGGTGGGCGCAGAAACTGATTGAATTTTTTGCATTGAACGTTCCCTTTAATTTTAAGGGTGATACTATTGCACCGCATTGGTTTTTCTTGCCCCTGGCATCTCTTAAAAGACTGTCGATGGCATTTGCTGTCCTCCTGTTCAATCAGCTCTATCTCAAACAGTCGGTTAAGCATCGCCTTGTCTTTAATCTCAGTCATATTGCCGGTTGTGTCAACAAGAAATCGAGGAAATCGATGGTCAAACTTTGTTTTGTGATTTTTACAATTTTCCGCTCATATCCAACTTTCTTTGAATGCAATTGATAACGAAAGTTTGGTGTTCGTGTTGTTTTCTGCTTCTGAAAGCCTTACGGCTTTTGCAGAGCCAATCGGGAGATTGGCGTGCCCAGGCTGGCCAGCGATATTGAATGAAAAACCGACGGGAGTACACGGGACGCTTTATCTAACTCCGTATCCATTCATAACAACAACCACAACCGACATTACCACAAGCTTAAGTGCCAAGAAATTTTCAGGGTTATGGATTATCGGACGGTCGTTTCATAAATATTACGGACGGGGACAACACCTTCACGGATGATCTTTACGGGATGGCAGGTTGTGTCGATTACGGTGGAACCGGGACCACCTGATAAATCGCCTGCGTCAAGTATCAGGTCAGTGTTTTGGAGGATAGCGGAGGGAAGGGTGGGTGCGGAGTGGCAGCCTTGTTCGCCGGAGATGTTGGCGCTTGTTCCGGTTATGGGATGCTCAAGGGCATTGACAAGGGCTGATGTCACCGGGTGATCGGGAATTCTAATACCGATTTTTCCTGTGCCTGCGGTGAGGGCAGCCGGCAGATGGTCTTTTGCATTAAAAATCAGTGTGACTTTGCCGGGCCAGAATCGGTCCATAAGTTTTTGAGCGACAGGTGATATTTCTTTAACGAGATTTTCAAGACAGGCCGTGTCTTTAATAAAGATCAACAAAGGATTAGTCTGGGGTCTGTTTTTAATATGGAAAATTTTTTCAAGAGCCTTGAGATTGAAGGCATCCACGGCAAGTCCATACAGGCAGAACGTTGGAATGACGACCACTCCACCGGATCGAATGACATCGGCGGCCTGATGAATATCCGCATGTGACGGATGATCCGGGTCAATTTTTATTATGGTGGCCGATTTTGTCATGGGATGATTGGGTTTACGAATTTTTTTATTGAGTATGTTGGGAGCGTGCATTGAACCCGCTCCCAACAGGAAAGCAAAACAATCACTTCAACTTTTTAGCAAGAGCCGCCGCTTTTTTTGTGACACTTCGTGCCATGTCCTGTTTATAGTCGGCCAGATAACCGGCGATTTTAGAATCGGCTACAGAAATGATCTGGGCAGCCAGAATTCCGGCGTTGGTTGCCCCTGGTTTGCCGATGGCAACGGTTGCAACGGGAACTCCCGGAGGCATCTGAACCGTTGAGAGAAGGGCGTCAAGACCATTTAATGATGATGCATCAATGGGAACTCCGATGACAGGAAGCGTGGTCTGGGCTGCAATGGCTCCGGCAAGATGGGCGGCCTGACCGGCTGCTGCGATGATCACTTTCACACCTCGTTCACGTGCGGTTGCGGCAAATTGGGCAGCGCGTTCCGGGGTTCTGTGGGCGGAAGCCACAGTGATTTCATAGGGAATTCCGAATTTTTTCAGGATGATCAGGGTTTCTTTCATAACTGAAAAGTCCGAATCGCTGCCCATGACAATGCCCACCTGTGGCGGGGTGTTCTGGCGGATCAGGGCTTTTTTACCGATGTCTTTCCTGTAATACGCCTTGTCCCAGGTTATTTTCCCGGCAGCCTGATAGGCTTTTTCAATGGCTTTTTCAACGGTGTCACCAAGGGCCGTGACACCTAAAACCCGGCCGCCCGATGTAACGACTTTATCTTTTTTCAAGCTTGTTCCAGCGTGAAACACAACCACATCTTTGATTTTTGCTGCGTCTTCAAGACCTGCTATCTCACTTCCTTTGGCATACGTGTCAGGATAACCACCGGCTGCCATGACCAGACAAACGGCAGAACGATCATCCATATCAATGGCGTACTTGTCCAGATTGACGTCGATACATGCCATCATCAGTTCCACCAGATCGTTTTTCACACGCATGAGCAGAGGCTGGGCTTCCGGGTCTCCGAATCGGGCGTTGAATTCAAGGACTTTGATCTGATCACGGTCAATCATAAGACCTGCGTACAGAATACCTTTATACGGTGCCCCTTCAGCTTCCATGGCTTTTACGGTGGGAATCATGATTTCGTTCATGATCTTGTCGTGAAGAATGCTGTCAACCAGAGGGGCAGGGGAGTAAGCTCCCATTCCGCCAGTGTTGGGGCCTTTGTCTTCATCGAAAATCCGTTTGTGATCCTGGGACGTGGGCAAAGAGAGAACGGTTTTTCCGTCCGTCAGGGCAAGAAATGATGCTTCTTCTCCCACAAGACATTCTTCGATCACCACTTTGGAACCTGCATCACCAAAAGCTTTGTCTTTCATGATGGTTTTCAGGGCATCAAGGGATTCTTTTTCCGTTTCACAGATGAGAACGCCTTTACCTGCTGCAAGACCGTCGGCTTTCAGGACAAGGGGCTTGCCCTGTCGTTTGATGTATTTTTCGGCCTGATCAAAATTTGTGAAACTCTGGCCTTCAGCTGTGGAAATATTGTATTTTTCCATGAGATTTTTTGAAAAGGACTTGCTCCCTTCGATCTGGGCAGCTTTTTTGCTTGCTCCAAAAACCTTCAGCCCTTTTTTCTCAAACATATCCACGATGCCCATGGATAGAGGGGCTTCGGGACCCACAACAGTGAGGCCGATTTTTTCTGCCAGAGCGAAAGACAGAAGGCCGTCAAGGTCATCGGCTTTGATGTCCACACAGGTGGCAAGTTTTGATATACCTGCATTACCAGGGGCACAGAATATTTTTTTTACATGTCGGCTCTGAGATAATTTCCATACAAGGGCGTGTTCTCTTCCGCCACTGCCGATAACCAGTATGTTTAACCGTTCCATCAGATCTCCTTCTGGGTTTGTGGATGGGTTTTATTTGGCTTTGTAAACCTCGCCTCCGGCGGCCCTTCCGGGGGACCAGATTTTAAAAATCTGGACAAATGGGTTTGGGGTTGGACCAACAGGTCACCTTACCCATATACGTTTGTCAAACTTTTCAAAAGTTTGGCCCCGGCAGGGCCGCCGGAGGCTTTGAGCTTTTTTACCTTAATTTTTGCGTTGCTTCAAATGATTTTTCGGATAGGGGGCTTTAATGTAAAACTTGTTTGTCGATTTTTCAGGAATGAACGTGTGTGGTAAATAAAAAAAAATACCGTGATGTGTGACATTGGAGGCAGAGCCTCCGGGTCTGGATTCCGGGGAGGATCCCCGGAACGAGGATAAGACTATTTTTTTACGTGTTCATCAGAATTGGATTCTCTTTCAACCACTCACCCAGGCGTTTCAAACCTTCTGAGTTGGAAACCAGCGGTTTGTAACCCAGGTCGTTTTTTGCTGCGCTGATATTGAACCAGTGAACCGTGGCCAGTTCGTCGGCAACGAAACGTGTCATTTTGGGCTCGCCGGGCAGGTGGAGCAGGGCATAGAAAAATTCCATTACAGCTCCGATACACCAGACAACCCGGTGGGGAAGGGTTCGGGTGATCGGGGGAAGACCTCCAGCGGCCAGAATTCCGTTGATTATGTCCCACATGGGAATAGGTTCGTCATTACTGATGAAGTAAGCCCTGCCTGAAAGGGATGGATCTCTTGTCAAGGCTTCATGGGCAAGAACATGGGCGTGGGCCGCATTATCGATGTATATGGTGTCCACCAGATTGTTTCTGCTGCCCACTTTCACCAGGCGTTTTGCACGGCTGATTACTCTGGGAACAAGGTGGTTATCTCTGGGGCCCCAGATCAGATGGGGACGCAGAATCACAGCTTTGAGACCTTTTTCTTTTACAGCTGAAAGGACGATATCTTCTGCTAATTTTTTAGTCTTTATGTATGAAGTGTGAAACGTTTCGGTGTAGGGTGTTGATTCGTCGGCCCCTTCCATGTCTCCGGCTGTAAAAACCACGCTGGGGGAGCTGGTATGGATCAGATGACGGACGTTGTGTTTCAGACAGGCACTGACCACGTTCTGTGTTCCAAGGGTGTTTGTCCGGTAGTAGTCCTCGTATTTTCCCCAGACCCCAGGCTTTGCTGCCACATGAAAAACCACATCCGATCCCTGAACCGCACGGTCCACATCATCGGGATTGGAGATGTCACCACGGACCTGGGTCACTCCAAGGGCTTCAAGCTCCGGGTATGCTCCGCGTGAAAAGCTCTTCACACGATGCCCTTGCTTGACAAGCATATCCACAATGGCGAATCCTAAAAAACCTCCGCCGCCGGTTACGAGAAAAGTAAGGGGTTCGCTCATAGGTCAGTCTCCTTGGTGTAACCCAGTTTTTCTTCCGCATACACGGCCAGTTTCTCACGGAAAATTTTAGAGTTGTGGCGGATATCAACAGGGAAACTGTTGTGAAAAAGAAGTTCCCGGATGCCTTTGGTGAGTTCGTTGGTCTGCGCCAGGGACTGAAGTTCGTTTTTAAGATCGCTCTGACTTCGCCGTGATTCTGGCCTCATTTCGATAATGATGACCGGTGTCTGCCCGCCTTTGGGCCCCACACCCACCAAGGCGCTTCGATATACGTCAGGATGTTTGTTGAAAATAGCTTCGCAGTTGATTGTGAAAAGAGTGCCATCAGGTGTTTCCACCCGGTGGTTTTTTCTGCCGCAAAACCAGACGCGACCATTGTTGTCTCGCCAGCCCAAGTCGCCCATGCGGTGGCGGGTTTCGCCATCTTCATTGATTTTTGCCAGGCTGTCGGCTTCAGGGTTGTCGTAGTAACGTTGGGTTACCAGACTTCCTTTTACGGTAAGTTCACCCACTTCGCCTTTTTCTGCCAGAAGGTCGTCAGACCAGGTGGGGATGGGGCCGTCGAAGATTTTAATGATTTTAATGTCCGCATCTTCTATGGGCCTGCCGATACAGGTTCCGTAACCTTCTTCGCTGAACTGCTTTGTTTCCGAAAGAATTTCGTCACTTGCAATGGAGAGAATGGGCACAGCCTCCGTTGCTCCATATGGGGTGTGAACCTGGGTGTTACCTACGAACATGGCGGTGAACTGTTCGATATTGGCTGGGGCAACAGGAGCACCGGCAGAAACTACACGGCGAAGTGACGGAAGTTTAACACCGTGTTCTTTGCCGAATTTTCCAACCCGGTTCAGAAGGGCAGGAGAAGCGAACATGTTTGTGACACCATGGTTTTCTATGGCTTCGATAATTTTCAAAGGATTAACCAAAGCGGGTTTTGTGGGGTCCATGTCAGGAATGACAGCGGTCATGCCGATGGCCGGGTCAAACAGAGCGAACAGGGGAAAGGTGGGAAGATCGATTTCATCATCTGCGATCTGGAAATGAGACTCGATGTTCCGCACCTGGGCATCGAACGTGCCGTGGGTGTAGATTACACCTTTAGCAGGCCCTGTACTGCCTGTGGTGAAAAGAATGGCGGCAGTTTCATTGGCATGAGTTTCCACATAATCGAAAGGCTGGTCGGTAAGATACCTGAGGGCATCCAGAGTGTAGCCGCCCCAGAACAGTTTCTTTCCAACGGTAACCCAGATTTTTACTGATTTGAAGGATTTAAAGGCCACAGTTCTTAACACATGGGCCAGAGGTATGCCGATGAACGCTTCAGGTTCGGCAGAATCAAGGCATTCGATCATCCGTTTTATGCCCATACCAGGGTCCACCACCACAGGAACGGCGCCCACTTTGAAAAGAGCGTAGGTCAGAACGAAAAAATCGATACAGGGTTTGACCATGAGGGTGGTTTTCACGCCCCGTGTGATGCCGATGCTCTGGAGGCCGAAGGCTAATTTGTCTGATTCTTCGTCCAGTTGTTGGAATGTCAGGTGGGCGTAAGTAATGCGCCCTTGACCGTCTTTCCCATGGGGATAAACCACGGCCCGTTTGAATGGTTTTTTTTCAGCCTGGGCTTTCAGGTATTTGGCCACATTGACGATGGGTGGGATTTCTGTGTTCATGGGGTCCCTTTGAATAGCTTATCTAATGTTCGTTGTAAAAAGGGTTTTTTCGCTTCAAGTTCCCTTAGTTTGTCGGTAAGTGGTTTCGAGCTTGTGACAAGGCTTTCCAGGTTCTGTTTTAATGAATCCCGTTTTTCATCCATCAGGGATTTTCCTGTTTCAGGGTTGACCTGATACGATACGTAGAAAACCTGAATTTCTTTTTCAAAATCAGCCTGCCCTTTCTGGAGGGCTTTCATATTTGATTCCCAGATTTTATATTCAGTGTCGGCGATTTTCTTCTGTTCAGGGAAGGTGTCTCCGATTTTGGCAATGCGGATCATTTCATTGTCCGTAAGGACGATCTCCTCGTCAAGGATAGCGAAACTGCTGTATAGCTCTGGAAGTTGCTTTTCGAGAAACGACAGGATTTCTGGCGGCAAGGCGCTTTTAACTATCCCTGCTTTTTTGTTTAATAGAAAGAATACACCTCCTGCGCCAGCTGCGGTAAGAAGCAAAAGAATCAGGAAGACAATCAGGATTATTTTAAAGGATGATTTTTTATTCTTTGAACCTGATGCCTCTGTTTGATTTTCCGATTCTTTATCTTTTTTTTTTTTGAGCATGATTTGATTTGTCAGTAGCTTAGCTGTTTAGTTTAAAGTATAAATTCAACCCATCGTAGGTCGGGTAGAGGAACGAAACCCGACAAATGCTCACATCCTTATAAAATATTGACACCGTTATTATTCAGTTAACGGATTGTCTTTAATAAAATTCTGTATGGCCTCACAGACTTTGGTCGGCTCATCTTCCAGAAGATAATGCCCCGCTTCAGTGAAAAGACGGGCAGGGGCTTTGGGAAACCTTCGTTTCCATTCATTGAAATATTCCAGGGTGAAAATAAAGTCGTGTTTTCCCCAGAAAATGGTCATGGGAATGGATGCAAGTTCAGCAACATGATCATCGGCGTATTTCACCATATCGTAGCTTGGATCTTCAGGTTTTAGAGGAATATCCTGAACAAAACGATAGGTGGCCATGCGGTTGTGCCAGTTGTTGTATGGCGCGGTCAGCCCTTTTTTTACGGCATCTGGCAGGGGTTTCTTCGGAGCCATGTAAAGAGCTGCCCATGAGAAAAGATTGAAAGCCAGAGTTCCGATTTTGGCAAAAGGGGTAACGTAACGCATGATCCACAGCCGAAGGGGGATGCCTTTGCCCGGTGGAAAAAAGGCCGATGTGTTGGTGATCACAATACGGCCAATGCGCTCAGGATGCTTAAGAGCGTAACAGATCCCGATCATGCCACCCCAGTCATGGACAATAAGGGTGATTTTTTTTTCTAATGACAATCTGTCGATCAAAGCTTCAAGGTCTTCAACACGGCTTTTCAATTGAAAATCGTAACGGTCCGTTCCTGGTTTGTCCGAAAGACCGCAGCCCAGATGATCCACAGCGATGGTTCTGTATTCTTTGGATAATTCTTTAATCAGGTGTCTGTAATAGAAAGACCATGTGGGATTTCCATGAATCATGACAAGAGGTTCACCCTGGCCTTCATCAATGTAGTGATATTTGAAACCACGAATGGTGGTGAAATGGGATTCAAAAGGATAGAGATGTTTAAAGGCCGAAGTATCAATGGTCATGAGATGCCGATTCCCTTAGTGGTTAGATGAACTTATTTTTTATATCCGACGCGGCAGCTATAATCAATGGAAAAACCACAGTTTTTCCATTACCATTCAATAGCCAGCATCATGCAGTTAAGCCCACTCCCGATTCCCAGGAAAGCGACCAGATCATTCTTCTGTAGAAATTCACGTTCAGAGGCAATGGCTGCCGTCAAAGGGAGAGACACGGTTCCGATGTTGCCAAGGTAAGGATAGGTGGCGTAGTCTTTTCCCTTGGTGATCCCCAGAGATTCGAGAATCAGTTTCTGATGAGCCGAACCCACCTGATGACAGATCACTTTATCCGGTTGATCCGGTAAAAGGGCCATTTCCTCTTTGAAAACCTCGTAGGTTTCTTTGCCGAGGATGGTGCCGTGAGTCAGAACTCCCACGGAATCGGTTTCCATAAACACTTCTCCTCCACGTCCCATAAGCCCGGCATCTGGTCCCCAGACACAGAGTTTGTGGTGTTTCACGGCGTTACGCAGAACCCCGCCTTTAAGCCGGTGGCCTTTGTCCGACAATTCCGCTGAAGTAAGAAGAACAGCCACAGCTCCTGATCCACCGGTCATGGTGGCGATGGTTTTTTTGAACATTTCCATGTCAGGAGACGCAATAAGCCGTTCGATGGTGGCATCCACGATCTGACGTGAGGATTCGGAAGAAACAACGATACCGGCTTTGATCTGGCCCAGTTCAATGGCATTGGCAACCTGAATCATACCGGTGAGAACGCCGAGGCAGGCATTTGACACGTCATAAACCACGGCTTTATCCGACACGCCGATACAGTCGGCAACCGAACAGGCTGTTGCCGGTTCGATGTTGTCACGGCATACACCCCCATAAACCACCATGCCGATGTCGGCTGCGGTGAGGCTTGATTTGGCAAGGGCGCGTTTGGCCGCAATGGAAGCTCCTTCATGCATGGAGTGTCGTGTGGGCCAGTAGCGCCTTTCATATATTCCGGTTAACGCTTCGAGCTGGCCGGGGTTGAGGCGCATTTTTTTGTAAACAGGCTCTAACCGTTTTTCAAGTTCTTTGGAGCTCACCACCATGGGTGCCAGTTCATAGCCGAATGAATCAATGAAAACTTTTGAGTACTTCATAATCTCGTTACTTCCCCCAATAACGTTCAATGTCCTGCTGTGTTGTTCCGGACAGCTTCATGGACATGTCCCTGAACATGACGATATGCTGATCATGGGCGTACATATGAGCGTCAGCGATCACGTAAGGTTCAGGCATGTATCCGATTTCTTTTATATCCACCACGTAGAACACGTGTTTGGTTTCAACGGTAACCGGTCCTCTGCATTTGAGTACACTGGCGATTTCCGGTACGGGTTCGCAACACACGTCAACCTGATCAGTGACCCATCCCATTCGCATGGTTAAAATCCGTAATGTGTGCATGCAGCATTCGTACATCAGTGTGCCGGGCATGACCTTATCATCCACGAAATGACAGGTGAGAAACCAGTCGTCGGGATGGATGTCTGCCTGGGCTTTGATGGTTCCAAGACCGTAACGTCCACCGGTAGGATCAATGGAAAGAACACGGTCCACCAGTTTCATTCTGCCCCCGGGAATAACAAGGGACGGCGAAAGGGTTTTACCGACGAAAGGACCACCAAAGGCTGTTCCAAGATCGCCTTGTCTCAGGGCGTTCACCTGTTGGTCGGAAAGGCTGTACGTTTCGCCTGATCCAAAGAACGGAACAAGGTCTTTCCAGACTGGTGTGAGGGTGCCGGGCATTTTGGCTGTTTCTTCAGGTGTCAGGATAATTCCGCCCGAATCTTTAACTTCCTTGTCGGTGAAGAAACCGGCACAGCCTTTTCTCATGCTGATGATGTGACGATCGCCGATGAATCCGTTGAAATGGAAGAAGAACAGGTAAGTTTCACCCTGATTGATGAACCGGTCAATTCCAATTTCATAACGGATGATATCGCCTGCCTTGGGAAGACCGCCGTGAAATTTGGCCACGGCATCCAGAAGGCGGTAACTCCGTTTTCCTTTTACGGCAAGGTCGATGCCCAAATAGGAGCAAAGGAAAAGGTCAGCCTGTCCTGCTTCAATGGAGATGCACACCGGGCATCTGCCGCCGTCAAGATACCATGCACCTGGAAAAACGTCGTGTTCAGTGACCACTTTACCGGATTTAAGAGAGCCTTTTTCACCTTCAACCGACATGATTCTGTCCACCAGCATCAGCGGTTCATCGGGCAGACGGACACGCACCTTGTAAGTGTCCACGATGTCGAACATAGGCCCGAGAACTTTTCCAATGGAGCCGATGGCGAATTCCATGCACATGTCTCGTGGAATTGCGGGTTCGGGTCTGGGCTGTGACTGTATGGCCAGTGAATCGGAAATGATTTCAGCTTTGACCAGTTCTGCAACACATTGAGGTGATTCAACCGGGATGTGTAATGATGTGAAAAGGGAAGACAGCTGTTCCGGGTCAACGGTTCCATCAGTTTGAAGCATTAAATCAGTTTGTAATTTCAATGTTTCGGCAAAGGTTTTTGCCATGGCCTGTGAAAAATCGAGAAAGGCTGTGTGGGCCTGGGCTGTTCGTGCATTGGTCAGGGCATAATTCCGAATCACCTGATTCATGAGGGCAAGGGCATCGGATTCTACTGAAACCAGTATGGTTGAATCATCAGCTGTTATTCCAATATTCTGATCTGCAACCGGAACAACAGGAGTTTGTTTTATGATGATAACTGGAAAATCGGATGGAAGTTCCGGTGCTTTCAGTATTTTTCCGCCCACTGTGACGCAGATGCCATGGCCGGACAGTAAGGCATGGGTTTTGATTCTGGGCTCCAGGTTGCGAAGAACTGTTTTACCAAAGTTTCCGTCGTTTCTGGCGGATTCTAAAACCACATGACAGACATTTCCGTCTGATGTTATGGACGATACAAGGGCGTGATGTGAGCCATTGTTTTCCGGGAAATATGTAGCAGATGGCGCTGAAAAATGAGCGGGCATGGTTCTATCTGCAAAACCTGAATTCTTAGAGCTGGTGGGAATCACTCCCTGGTAAAGGCAGAGGCAGGATTTTATCAGAGATGCAAGTCCCTGAACAGAACCGGTATAGCCGGTGATGTGGGAAGCAGACCCAATGGCAATGGTTCCCATTTCAGCTTTGTGTGACGTTTTATCCGTGAAGAAACGTTCCATGGCTGAAAGCTCGATCTGTTCTTCAAAGGCCGATTCACTGCCGTGGGTTTCCACATAAGTGATTGATCCGGGTGAAACAGCTGCGTCTTCAAAAACTCTTTCAAGAGACTGGATGCAGGCATCTTCCGAAACGTTGAGTTCGTCTATTCCGCCTTTACACGCTTTACCGATTCCATTGATTACCGCGTATATGCGGTCGTTGTCCTGAATGGCCTTGTCCAGGCTTTTCAAAACCAAGGCCGCAGCGCCTTCGCATGGACTGGAAATGTGCTCATTTATTTTGCCGGAAACGACGAGATTTCTGATTTCTCCCGGAAGATCAACAGCACCGACAAGATAATGGTCGGTTTCTCCGTTCTGAATGGACCGGACACCGATTTCAAGGGCTTTTAAACCCGAGGCTTCTTCACAGGATACGATGAAGCAGGGGCCGCCCAGTCTGAATTCTTTGGCGACACGGCTTGCGATAATGCCGCCCAGTGCCCCGGTTGTCCGAGTGGCGGTCAAAGGAGGATGGATGGCCTCTTTCAATGATTCAAGCCATTGCTGTTTTCGTGTTTCATCAAGATCAAGGCTGTATGTTTCGTTCCATTCTTCCACCTTTTTTTCAAGATTCCAGCGGAGGTGGAAATTGGCTGCTTCGTAATCGAATGCCATGCCAATGGCTGCTCCCATTCGGGGGCGGTCTTCACGGCGCGCGAGTCCGGCGTCGTCCAATGCCTGACCGGCGGCCTTGAGCATCAGCAGATGCTGGGGAAGAATATCCGGGATCTCGTTGGGCGGGATGTGAAATTCTCCCATGGTCACGTTGAATTCGTTCACATAGCTACCCATGGGCGGTGTTTTGCCGTTCATGTGCATCCCGGCCACGTGTTCTGTTCCCCTGAATCGTAATTCTCCGGCAGGATTTGTATCAAAGGGAGATCCGGCAAGGATGACTTCCTGAAAATCGTTAAGGTTTCTGGCTGGTCCCAGAAGAGTTCCCATGCCCACCACCGCGACTCCGGGAAGTGCGGTTGGTTTAATTGAAGCTGAAACAGCGTAGACTTTCGAATAATCCGGTTCGTAATCTTCCACCAATACATGGGCGTTGATGCCACCAAAGCCAAAGGCGCTCAGAGCAGCCCGTCTTGGGTTGTCTTTTCGCCGTTTCCATTCGGTTGCCTGTTTATCGATTCTGAATGGTCCGTTTTCAAGGGGGCTTCCCTTGGATGGCTTTTTGAAATTGAGGGACGGCGGAAGCGTTTTATGGTGAATGGAAAGGAATGTTTTTATCGCTCCGGCAATGCCCGCACCGGTGAGGAGATGGCCGATCATGGACTTCACGCTGCCGATGGCGCACTGGCCTTGAGTCCAGCCGCTGTCACCCCAGACTGTTTTCAGACTTTTCAGTTCAATGCCGTCGCCCACGGGTGTTCCTGTTCCGTGGCATTCGATGTGATCCACGTCGTAAGGCGACCAGCCTGTGTTCTGATAAGCAAGATTCATGGCCCTGACCTGGCCTTCGGTGTCCGGTGCCAGAAGGTTTCCGCCAATATCATTGCTCAGTCCCGATCCATGGATCAGTGCGTAGATTCTGTCTTTGTCACGAATCGCATCGTCAAGACGTTTTAAAACAACGAACCCTGCGCCTTCGCCCACAACAAGACCGTCAGCATTGGCATCAAAAGGTGCACAGATACCTGATGGAGAAAGGGCTTTGAGTTGGGTGAATCCGGCCTGGGTGAAAAGGGATTCCGGTCTTGAAACACCACCGGCAAGCATGAGGTCGGACCTTCTGCCGATGAGTTCGTCGCAGGCCAGTTTGATGGAGTAAAGAGAAGATGAACAGGCCGCGTCCAGAGTATAACTCCCACCGTTCAAACCCAGTGATTTGGCTACAATGGCCGCAGGCAAAGAGGTGACGCGCCCAGAAAGGCAGGCGGCTTTTGAAAGAGGGGGCATGGATTCGAGAACGTGCGATCCGAAAAGGGATGCTTCAAATGTCCGGCCAAGAATTTCCCGAGTGAGATGGGAGGCCCCGTCTGTGGGAAGGGCGATGGCTGCAAGGATCACACCGGTCCGTTTTTTCATGTCGGCGCTGACATGACAGTCGCGAAGGGCGTCCCTTCCTGCCGATAGAACAAGATGGTACATGGGGTCCAGTTGTGCTGCCAGATCTTTGTCCAGTGACAATCCATCAGGGTCAAAGGCAAAATTAAGGATAATCCCGGCACGTTTGGAAAGGGTCTTGTCCGGCGCAATATTTTTACTTACAGTCCGGTCAGGATCAATGGCCCATCTTTCCCGTGGGACATCAACAATGCAGCTGTTTCCGGCTTCTATATTTTTCCAGAAAACAGATATGTCTGTGGCGCCGGGAAAAATCCCCGCCATACCTACAACAGCTATGGGAGTTCTATTCTTCATCATTTACAGTGTCTTGTCCGGAGGTTAATGGTAACGCTGACATACTAAATGGAGCAGAATGTTTAAGCAAGAAACAAGCACCTTGATTGTGTAATAGTTTTGTAAACCGGGCTCTGAAACATAAGGTCATCAACGCTGTGAATGAAAAATGTGGGTGAATGGGAGTTAAAATATAAATAACTAGTGTTTCATACACCTGTCTATTTTTACATTGTATTTTTATGAAATCTGTGTGTATTTCTATGTCCGTTTACAACAAAAAATTATTTTGGAGGTTATTATGCGTTTCCGTCATTTGCTTTGTCTATTGTTATGCTTGATCTGCCTTACCGGCTGTGGCCTATTTATGAAAAAAGTACCATCTGGCGAAATTCTTGATAAAACGTCAATAGATCATATGGTACAGGTTAAAGGACTCCAGTTCCACTACACAGAATACCCCGGACAAGGAAAAACCGTTGTGCTTCTCCACGGATTTGCCGCATCTACCTATACATGGGAAGAAATGGCTGGCATATTGAACAAGGAAGGTTTCCATGTCTATGCCCTTGATATCAAAGGTTTTGGCTGGTCTGACAAACCCCTCCATTTGCGCTACGACGTTTCAGCACTTATGGAAGACGTGGATGACTGGATGGAAGTAATGAAAATCCATAAGGCTGTCGTGGTGGGGAACTCTATGGGCGGCGCCATAACCACCCTGTTATCCAAAATGCATCCCAACCGCGTGGAGAGGATGGTGCTTATCGACGCAGCAGGATACCCCATGAAACTTCCATTTGTAATCAAACTAGCCCGGCTTCCCCTGGCTGGATTCTTTTCCAAGTTGCAATTCAGCCCCTGGCTCGTTCGGACGAATTTGAAGCAGGTGATGTTCGATAAAACAAAAGTCACGGAAGAAAGGGTTCAGGAATATTACAAGAGGATGTGCAGTGAAAACGCTCTGGATACCCAGATTTTAGTAGCGAAAAGTATTGATTTCAGCAAGCATTCTCTTATCAGTGACGCTGCAAAGGGCAACATGACGAAAACCCTGATCATCTGGGGTAGAAACGACGCCTGGATCCCCTTGGACACCGTGGGTATGAAATTCCGGGAAGATCTTATGAATTCAACGCTTGCGATTATTCCGGATTGCGGTCACATTCCCCAGGAAGAACGTCCCGTTGAAACGGCAAAACTGATCAGCGATTTTATCAACGACCGGCCGATCAAAGACGATAAACCCTGATAGATATGGTTATACGCAAAATCGCTCTGATCAGCCCCCTGGACTGTTTCGACAATTACGGTCTCAGATCCCTTTCCGCCTATCTCAGGTCCAGAGGGATTGAGACTGTTATGGTGTTTTTGCCCCGATATGACCAGATCTGGAAAATCGTAATCCATCAGAATAAACCCGCATTTTATTCACAGCGCCTGCTTGACGACATAAGCGATTGTGTCAGCGATTGCGACGCCATTGGCATCACCATGATGAGTCCGGACAGGGACCGGGTGATTCAGCTTGTAGATCATCTGAAACCACTGAATAAACTCATGATTCTTGGAGGCGTCCATCCCTCATCTTTTCCTGAAGACGCCCTTGAAATCGCTGATCACATTATTGTTGGGGAAGGGTATGAACCCCTTTATGAATGGTGTCTGAATCCCCATGATACCGCTATCAAGAATCTCTGGGTCAATACCCCGGACGGCATGGTTAAAAATCCGATACGCCCGGCCATGGCCGATATCGACAGTCTGCCATTCCCCGATTACGGGACGGACGGTCATTTTATCGCAGATAAAGACCGGCTTGTTCCCATGACAGAAAAACTCATGGTGAAATACATGGGTTCCTATTATTCCGTGTTTACCAGCCATGGATGCCCGTTCCAGTGCAGTTACTGCATCAACAGCCGTTACAAACAGCTGGGAAAAGGGTACGACTGCTTCAGATACCACAGTGTGGATTATGTGATCGCCGAACTGAAATACTGCTTGAGTCTTTCCCCTTGTCTTGAATACGTAAGCATCCCGGATGACGGGTTCATTTTCCATGATGAATCGTACATCGAAGAGTTTTCGATGAAGTATAAAAAGGAAATCAATCTTCCTTTTGCCGTGATGGGAATCATTCCGTCCTATCTGACACGTAAAAAACTGGACTGCCTTGTTAAAGCAGGAATGATACGAACCCGTACCGGTTTTCAATCCGCCAACAAGGAAACTTTGAAATCTTACAGACGTCCTGGCCTTCTGTCACAGTTCACAACCTGTCACGACATGCTGAGATCCTATCCCCACATGGTTTTTCCCTATTATGACCTGATCATCGACAACCCTCTGGTGGATACGGAAAAAGACATGGAAGATTCCATCCGCTTTCTTTTGTCTCTTAAAGGGCGGTTTACCCTGATTCTTTATTCTCTGCGGATGTACTGCGGCACCGAACTTTACGAACGAGCAAAATCGTTTGATCTCGACCCCTGGTATTACCATTCCCATTACGGAAACTACTCCAACGGCCTTCTCACCTTCATCATCATGGTCATCCAGGCCACGGGGATGAAATTTCTGGCCCGAATCCTTCTAACGATTTACAACCGGTTGGGCAATGTCAGTTTACCGTCGTTTTTGTTTAATGGTCTTATCGCTGTCTGGATGGTAAGGCAGGGGATCGAGCATCTAAGAAAAGGCGATGTGAGCACCATTCCCCGGTTCCTGAAACCTTTTGTGATACGAAAGGGGCGGAAACAGTATCCGGGGTGGAGAAAGGGATAAAGGAGGGGGTTTTGCAGAATTTCTTCAAAACCCCCTTATGTTATTATTCAACTTGTTGTTTCGTTAACCATGGAATAAATGAATCACATATCTGTGAATGTTTAATAAATTTCTGCTTTCATTTGAAAAAATTAATTCCCGAAATACTTGTTAAAAATTGACTTATATTCCTTTGTTGACTTATATGCTTTTAATCCTGCTGAGAATTTTTCCACAAAATCTTTTTCCACAGTTTTCTGGCTGAAAATGGCGTAAAGTGATGTGGATTTGATGGGTTTTTTCAGAACAATAATTTTATCAGAAAGGCCCATTTTCTTAATTAACGAAAGGCCGTTCCCAAAATCCATGGCCACATAGTCTAAACGTTTTGCCATAAGCTTTTTTATATTCTGTTCATCGCCGACCACTTCATCAAAATTTTTTTCAGCTTTCATAAATGCCCATAGTTCAGGAGTATAGGTATAAGCTCTAACAACACCAATTTTTTTACCTTTAAGATCGTCGAATGTGTCATATTTGAGCTTTGCACTATCTTCTTTACGAATAAAAAATGACCAGGATGACTCCATGAGCGATTCGGAGGGATAATGAGTGATTTTAGCCCTGGTTTCATTTGTTGTTGCAGTGTATAGCATGTCCACATTTCCATTCACGACCATTTTTTCCCCCCGTGCCCAGGGATACTGCATAATTCTCCCGTTAATTCCCACATTTAATTTTTTTAGCACAGCATGTATGATTTCAGTTGAAAAACCTGTGACATATTCATTCCCTGGATTCCCTTCCATATATTCATACGGGGGCCAATCATCGGTGGCTATCGACAACTTCATTTCGGCATTTGCAGTCATTGTAAACAAAAAAACAAATAACATTAGGGGGAAAATATTTTTCATTTTTTGTATCCTTTCATTCTCTGATTATGGGTTTTTAATAAATCAAAAAGACACAAGGTATCTTTTCAATAAATCATAGATGGGTAAGTCTGTCGATATCCACGATAAGACCGACAGTGCCATCCGGCATAATGGCGGCACCTGAAATACCGGCATTGTGTTTGAAACCTGCGCCCAGGTTTTTTATAACGATCTGTTGCTTGCCGATGATTTCATCCACTGCAAGAGCAGTCCGGCGTGTGCCGCTCTCCACAACCACCATGAGCTCAGGTCCTTTTTTCGATTTGTCTTTTTCAATGCCGAACCAGGCGCAAAGATCGATTAAAGGGATCAGCCTCCCTTGAACAAGTATGGTTTTTTCTCGATTGATCAGTTCTGTGATGCTTTTTGTTTCCAATCTACAGGATGTGATAATGGAAAGGGTGGGGATTATAAAACGGTCTTTGCCTGCTCTGACAATCATCCCGTCTATAATGGCTAAAGTGAGAGGTATTTTGAGGGTGAACATGCATCCTTTGCCTTCAATAGACTTGCACTCTATTTGGCCGTGCAGAGACTCCACAACGTCTTTGACCACACCCATGCCCTGGCCTCTGCCGGAGAGATCGGTGATCTGATCTGCTGTGGAAAAACCTGATTCGAAGATCAGTTTGAATATGTCTTCATCGTTGATTTGTGACTCATCTGAAATCAGGTTGTTTTCTTTTGCTTTTTGAGTGATAGACTCTTTATTCAAACCATTGCCGTCATCTTCGATCTCAATGTGGACATATCCGCTTTTGTGGAAGGCTCTGATATCGATGGTCCCATGGGGTGGTTTGCCGCAAGTTATACGAGACTGTTCCGAATCTTCAATTCCATGATCCACTGCATTTCTGATGATATGAAGAAGAGGTTCGCCAATTTTATCCACAAGGGTTTTATCCAGTTCCGTATCTTCTCCCTTGATGTTGCATTGAACGGTTTTACCGGATTTTTTAGCTGTATCACGGACAAGTCGGGCCATTTTTTGGAATGTTTCCTTGATGGGAACCATTCTAAGCATCAGGCCTGCTTCATGTAACGTTCGTGTGATTTTATCCATCTGGCCGATATTTTTCAAAAGCTCTTGGGACTGCACTGCACGGATTTCTTTTGATTGAACCACCATGGATTCTGCAATCATCAGTTCTCCAATCATATCGATCAACTTGTCGAGACGCTCTGCATCAACACGGATGGTTTGTTTTATTCGTGTTTCAGATGATAAGACGGTTTTATCGGATGGGGCTGTTTTTTTTTCGGAAGTGGATTTTTTATCCTGGTGTAATGAAATCGTCTGGGATTGGGCAAGTGTTTGAAGGGCTTCGACTAAAGTGAGAACGGAATCGGGTTGCTCCTGGGATTCTCCTTTGTACCATGAGTTTGTTTTTCTCAGCCAGTCGATGACCGAAAAAAGATGGTCTGTAATACCCTTGGCATTTTCACTTTCAAGGAGATCTTCAGTTGCATGGCAGAGCTTTTCAATATCGGCAAGGTTCAAGAAACCTGCTTCGCCTTTTTGTGTATGGATGATGCGTTTCAACTCCTGCAATGTGCCGGGATCGGGATTTCGTTCTAAGGTCAACAACCTGTCTTCCATCTGATCAATCACTGATGTCTGTAATTCAAGGAACTCTGCGAAAAGTTCCATATCCAGATGGCCAGGGAGTGCATCAGGATGACGAATCTGTGACAAGGTGGGGTCATATTTAGCCTCAATTGCGAACAGTGCTGTGACACTTTCGTCTGAGATAGCTGCATTGCGTCCTTGAAAAACATCTATTCTTTTTATGATATTCATTTGACTGAAATCATAATCATTTCGCGCATGAATCTGGAGATCGGACAAGAACGTTCCCATAAGGGAAAGGAAATCGTCCCGGGATGTGGAATCCGATGCGAAATGGTCTGTTGCGCAAGATATGAATTGATCCACTGAAGTTTCAAGGACAGAATGATCGTTTTCCTTCGCCCATTTCAGGATATCTTCGAACAGGGATACAAGATGGCGCAAGCTTTCAGTATCGTCAGGCTCTACAAGAATGAACTGAACTGAAATGGATTCAATTTTTTGTGTCAGTTGTTCGTTAGTCAACATGATTCGCCACGTTTTGTTTAGCTTATGGATAGGATCAATATGGAATGGTCATGATAGTCTGTCGTGAAAGATTTTTGATTATACAAATATGTCAGGCTAATGTAAAGAACCTTGAAAATCAAAAACAGGAACAATCGCATATCTTTATGGCTCCAAAGATGTTGACTCTCGTTCCGGTGATTCTACCTGACTTTACTCGATAGATTTGTGCATAACAAGATTGCATCAGACCTTCGTAGGTCGGGTAGAGGCACGAAACCCGACAAATGATCCGATCCTTAAAATAATCGGATGTTTATTTTATCGAAGGTGCCTCGGTGAATAAATACAAAACCGTTGTCTCAATGGCAAGCCCCCGTCGGATTTTGTTCCGCTATCCGACCTGCCTAATGTGCAAACTCTGAATCATCGTTCGAGAGCATTTGCCGTTAAAATGATTTGATCAAGCAAAAAAAGCCGAATCAGGTTATCCGATCCGGCTTTTTTAAATGAAGGTAAAAGAGGACGTGCCCAACTAAAAAGTTGTGACACGCATAGTACCATGAATATCAACGGCCATATGTCCGATTCCAAAAGTGCCGAGGGATGAACCCGCACCAATTTCTGTTCCAAGACGAACAGTGGTGGACAGATTTTGTATATCAATGATGCGTCCGTCCAGATTGCATTCATATCCCACCGCGCCGTTTTCTGATACGATTTTGGTGATCGCTGAAGGATCTATGCCGATTTGACCTTGATACGTTAAATTGGTAAAGCTGATATACCCGCCATTACCGCCGAAATAATAAGCTCCGGTTGCATTGTCATGGTTTATCTGAACAAGGCCAAGCATGTCTGAAAAACCTGCTTGAGCCGTGATTTGAGCCAGTTCATCATCTGACATGAGGACAGCTTTTGCTAAACCAACCGTAGGAAGGGCTAACAGGCATAATGAACATATGATTGTTGTAAAATAACGAAGTTTTCTCATGGCGAACTCCTTTCTGTGGTTTGTTCCTACAGGTAACCCGGCTATCCTTTTGAGAGAAGGACCCGTGGCTTTCCGTCCCAGAGTTACCTCTGGTTTGGCAAATAGGAGGCGACCCGGCTATCCTCCAATATGAAGGACCCGTGGTTTTCCGTCCCAGGGTTACCCCTGGTTTGGCAGTCTCAATATCAGTTAATATAAAATGGTTAACAGGCGACCCGGCTATCCTCCAATATGAAGGACCCGTGGTTTTCCGTCCCAGAGTTACCCCTGGTTTGGCATTTGTGAGGCAACCCGGCTATCCTCCATGAATGAAGGACCCGTGGCTTTCCGTCCCAGAGTTACCTCTGGTTTGGCATCATGCGCTTCGTCACTCTTTTACCCATGTTCTTTTTTTAGGTGATTAAAAAAAGAACATGGACAACGTGGTTGTCAAAGAACAAATGTTTTTTAGGTTGACTGTAAAGATGATAATTACAATTTTTACCTTGTATTTTTTATCGGAAGTAAAAAGAAAAAACTGAAGGAGAATGTGGGGGTGTATTTATTATTTTATAATTTTTTCGGGATGTCCACTTCCACTTTAAATAACTCAGGCCCATGATCAGATCGTATGGCAATGGTATGAAATGAGTTCGGACCGGTGAATATGATAGGCACATTTTTTAAAAAACCTTTGAATGTTTCTCGGCATTCCACTTGATCGACCACAATGATCCACTTATCATCTCGCATAGCCTGAAAAACAATATGTCTGCTGTCAGGGCTGAACATAATCAGGCCGATTTTATTGTAATGCGTGTACTCCTTGCCATCCATAACGATGAATGATTCAGAATTCTTACGGGCTAAATAGGCAAGACGATTGGAATCTGGACTGAATAAATAAGTGGAGATGTCGTCATAAACCGTCTGTTCATTATCGTTTACAACCATGAATTGGAGGTTGTCACGTTTGGCTTTGTATGCAACTTTTGATGAATCGGGGCTGTAAATCGGGAATGATACTGAATCGTAATCTTTCCCTTTTTTCTGGTCTGCCATGATGAACGATGACTTTTCAGATGCAGCGACATAGCTGTAATGAGCTGAATCGAAGCTGAAGTGATAAGGGCCGATATTTTTAAATCCTTTTCCTTTTATGTTATCGACAATAATATGGCTTCTTTCCCCTTTGCTTACTAAATATATAAAATGTCTGGAATCAGGACTGAAAACGGGTTGAGTCACGGAGTCCCAATGGTCTTGAAGGGTGTCATCAATCACAACCGATTGTTTGGATTCTTTTTGAACGTGATAAGCGATTCGTTTCGAATCAGGGCTGAAACTGAACGAATAAATATTGTCGAAAGCTTTGCCCTGTATCCCGTTTTGTGAAAAAAACCATGAACCATGGTGTTTGGCCGCATAGCAGAATTGTTTTGAATCTGGACTGAATCCCGGCAATTTGACCTCATCGAAAAGCGCTTGTTCGTTTTCGTTTACGACCATCATCCATTGAGACTTTTTAAAGGCAGGAAAAACAACGGTTTTTCCATCCGGGCTGAATAAAGGATACCCGTTTCCATTTATTCCATCGAAGTTTTTTCCTTTTTTACCGTTGAGCACCAGGAAATGGTTTTTGTCAAAATCCCTGGCAAGATAAGCGATATGTGATCCGTCATGACTGAAAACGATATTGGCGATGCTCTCATGAGCTTCACTCTGTTTCCCATCAATAACAGCATAGGACTTGTTTTGTTGCCTGGCGATATAGGCAGTCCGTTTACCATCCGGGCTGAATATCGGTCCCAAACTGCTTATGTTGTCATATAAAAAACCCTTGTTATTATTCAAGAATACGCAGATACCTTTGTTATCACCGGTGGTTTTAACAGCATAAGAAACGGCATCCATCAATGGGTAATTGGTTTTTAATGTTTGCGGATAAAACGTCGTGTTGTGTGGTATGGAACTGAGCAGAATCGCTCTTTCGGTGAGCTCAACAGGCTTTGAAGAATGATTGATTTGATCAGCCTGATCACTGAAACACAAAGTTGGTGATAGTGCATAAAAGAAAAGTGACGTTACGATGTAAATTATCTGGAATTTATTAAAATTGATCATGAGTTAATTATCAATGCGGTTTTCTTAAGAAATATTATTTTCAACGTTCATTGGTTTGTGTGATGGCTGTAGGGGCGACCCGCTGGTCGCCCTGGTCGCATCACAATAAACGTTTATTATATATTGTTTTGGGAGATCAACAGCCGATTCTACAACGTATAGCAGATTACATGTATGTTAAGGAAGCAGCATCATCACCGGAGTCCCTATTGATTGTCAATCAAATGGATTAAGTTTGCTGAAAATATCTTTAACACTGTGAATGCCATGTTTCGTCTGATCGACAAAAATATTCAGTGGCATAGTCAGTGTTCCGGAAAAAATGTATACTTTTGTTTCCTGAATGTAGTCCAGGCCCACAAATGGATTGTACACAGGTCTTGTCCAGTCATCTGAGTTCATCTGGTAGCTTGAACCGTTGGGCACCGTGAAGGAATTATTGAAGATATAGGCGAAGGATAGATCCAGGTTTACTCCGTTTTCAAGTTTAATTCCAAGGCCTGTGCCAATATTGTGAAGATCAGGCAGAGCATAAAGGCCATCATAGAGATTGCTCTGAACAGATGTGGGGCGCATTTCGTATCCAAATCTCAAGGTCAGCCAGTCTGTTGGAAGAATCTCAAGACCAACACTCCAATGGATCGTGTCTTCGAAGTTTCTTTCAAGGACCATCTCATTGGGTTGTTCACCGTAACCCATGATATTTACAAGTCTCAAAAGGCTGATATTTTTGTCGAAAGTGAAACGATCTTCCTTGATTACAGACCAGTCAGCCCAGTGGACGTCAAATAAAAATTTGAACTGATCGATAGGCTGCAATTTGATGCCGGCTTGAATACGTTGAGGATAGCTAAACGATGAGGATGAACAATATCCGTACTGATCTTCACCTGAGGTGGGCAAATTGAGAGACGCAGCTGCCACAGGAAGAACCATGCCCTGTGCCATCCAGTTCATCATGGCTGTGAAGTTTGGAGAATGTTGAACACTGTAACGTCCAACCTGTTCTAATTTGATTTCACTTTGATAGGTCAGTCCAAAGGACAGCCATTCTTTAGGATTCCATAATACACCCAAGTTGTAGGAGGGTGAAAAATCGTCTCTTAATTTCAACGAAATCTGTGCCAGTTTGTCATAGGGCCCCACTCCGCCACCAAACCAGGGAGAGGGAAGGGTTAATTCGGAAACAATGGGTATCTCAAGGCCTTCGGTGGATTCTCCAAGAGTTTTTGTAAGTGCAATCATGTCGCTGGGAGCCCGCATGTCCATTGAAGCATACGTAGCGGTCTGGCCGAATCCCACTGAAAAACCGACTGAAAGTTTGTCATCGATTTTGTAACTGGCGGAAGGTGCAGCGTAAATCAGATGCTGCTGTGCTACGGATTTAGCTGCGAACCTCAGCGGGTCATCCGCCTTCTCATGGGAGAGGCCTACTGCAAATGGAGCGTAGGACCCCAAGGCAAATGTCCATTTGGAGTCAGGTTGTCGTGACGATATCCCCACAGTCGGGCCAAAAAGAAACGGTATGGTGTCATTGTACAGAGGCACATACATCAACGGGCCGCTGGTGCCTTCGGTTCCAGCCAGTGGGTCTCTGTTTTCAGGTTCTTCGGCATTGGGTCCCCACCTGTCGAGGAACTTGTCGGCATCCGGGTCAGCTTCAAGACGAGTTGTGATCAATATTATTGGAATCGTCAAGCCCTGTTCAAAAACCTTTCCATCCGGGAGGGCGGAAAGACCGGCAGGATTGTAATGCATGGACATTAAGCCGGGAGGATCCGCCGTACAGGTGTTGGAAAGTGCTATGCCACGGGTACTGATGGCCATTTGTTCATGAAAAACCGCGAAACATGGAGAGGAAAAAAACAGGACAGTCAACGAACAAAACAAAAAGCGTAATAGCAGAGTTCGGTAAATTCGTGGTTCTGAAAAAACGTTTGTATTCTGGCTCATATTCTTCTCAAAGTTTAAAGTCAAAGGGAATGCTGAAGGAAAACGTGAAATCAGAAGCCGAATTCGTTAATCCGATACCAAGAGACGTGCTGACTGTTTTTTGAGGTGATATTCGCCAGCCTGTACCGATGTTCAGTACAGCAGAGGTGGATTCACCGCTTGATGTTTGAGTATTATCATCCCAATAGTATTTGTATTTTGTTGCGTAAGACAGGCTGAAGCTTGTGTTGATCGAAACGGTATAGGATAGGGCATAGGCCATGCCCATGGAAAGACCAACCGTTTTTCCCGGAGAAACTTTTGTTAGAACCATGCTTTGATCACGACTCTGGCTGAGATTTGATGCATCAAGAGGATAATAAATCGATCCGCTTCCGAAAACAAAAACAGGATCAAGTGATTTGCTGACAGAAAAACCCGCCGAGACCGAATAAAAACCTGAACCCGTTGCAAGCGCATTGTCAATATCAATTTTGAAAGGACTTGCTCCAGTTGGGAGTACTATTGAACTGTTGTACATGAAAGTAGCACTGCGTCCATCGGATTTTATTGGTTGCCAGATTCCACCAAAGGAAACATCGCCAATATCCGTTGCGTTTCTTTCATTTGATGTGGATCTTTGGTCACTTTTATAGACGAAAGGAACACTGGCATTTAAAGAAAGGTTATCAAGAAGAGCGTATTTGAAACCAATATTGTTAGTAAGGTTGTGGTTGCTTGAATGATCTACACTAGGATTCTCAATGCTTTCAAGAATGTCGGTTGCGTTGTGGGCATAGATGAAACCATAAGTGATTTCAAGATTTCCTTCTCTGGCAAGCGAATAATCCTGACCCGCCGCTGTAAGGATTTCTTTTTCCTGGTCCGTTTTTTCATCCACAGTCGCTTCAAGTTTGCTTCTGACATCCGCTTCTTCGCGAAGGCGTTTGACTTCATCCTGAAGGGCTTTCACTTGGGAACTGATATCATTCATTGATGATGATTTATCATCGGTTGGGGCAAGTGGCTCGTTTTCAGCAAAAGCTGAAACAGCAAGCATAAAAAACATGGGGAAAAAGATTATGAATTTCTTTATTCGCGCTGCCAATTAACTTCCCTCCACCAGAAAATGTTCGTTTTATCTCGGTCACTGAAAATGAACTCTATAAACATGGGATATTCGTTTATGGTTTGTAGTACTGCCTGTGTTCAGGCACTTCTTTTAATGCCTGTTCGATATCAAGGGGAATTCGATTTATCGTTTCCTTGTTCATTGCGTTCATCCCTGTTTCTTCATCAATGTAGAGCAGATCTTCTTCTCTGAGTTTAAGAGCATGAAAAAATTTTTTTTTGTTCGATGAAACAACGAACATGACGTTTTCATACCAGATGTCTTCAAACCGAGACAGGGTGTAGCTGCTGTGACCACGCCAGGGGTCGGCTATGAATATATGTCCATTGTGTATTCCTTTGACTACGACAAAATGTCTGTATTCAAATATTTTAATTGGGACAATGCATGGCCAGAATTCTGAATCCTGTATGTCTTCCAAATTACCTTTGTAACCGTTGGCTTCGTAGCCAAGTGCATTGACAAATTTTTTCATATCCAACAGAGAAAAGGCTCGTCTTTGTTTGATACGTTCGGGATCTCCGTATTGAAGCATGCCATGGATGACCTGTTTTTCAGAAAACTGTTCACCCAGATAGAATTTCATCAGCGTGGCAAGGGCGGCTGAACCGCAACTGTAGTCGTAGGTTTGTTTAACAAGGCGGTCAGTCTGGAAGTCAGATAATGGTTTTATGCGATGATGCGAAGTGACGTTGGGATCAGTGGAGTTTGCAATAATCCATTCACCTTTTGGTGCTGTGTTCTGGGGATAAAAACTGCTGAACAAGGCAATTCCAACCAAAAAACCTATAAGCACATGCATGTTGTCGGGCTCCGTGGTCTGATCAATAATAAGGCTTGATTTTGCCTTGTTAATTAAAAAACTAAAAAATCAAATTGTTATCATTCATGGATTGAGTTAACTCCAGGAACTTGATTGATTTATGTAAACATTGTTTAAAAAAATCAATATCAGGGAATTGAACGATTGTAAAGTAAAAATGGTTTTAATTGTTTTTGAAACCATAATATTTCACACAGGAGAACATATTGCGGAAGAAAATACAGATAACCCTGATGAAAGACATATATCTTTATCCATAAAGCTAATCTGAATTAATGGGTATACGGGAAGACGGACAGATTGTCATTCTTGAATGCTTAAGAATGTCAAATAATGATAGTTTAAATAATTACAAGGAATCGTTGATTGTGATAATAACGTCTCCTCCATTTATTCGGGTATCACCACCATTCATGGTGAATGTGCCTAAGGTTTGTCCTATGTTTTCTGGAATGAGCATCTCTTCAGAAATATTTTTCATTTGTTTTTCTGAATGTGAAAAGCGTAGGGTCAAATTCATGTCCATTCTTGAGACCATATGATTAAGCCCAATATGGATAAATTTTTTACCTTCCGGGATGACGAGATACTCCACCTCTGATGTTTCAGGGTTGTAATTTTTAACAACAGGTCCCCATACCGTTTGTTGGCCTGTTCCTCGTGGGAGGAGAAGCATCAGATCTTCGTTTTCAGCTCTCCCCACCGTGATGGTTTGTCGGTTTGGGTAGATAGGGAAAACCTTGTCGGATTCAGGTATTAGACCCGCTTCGAAAATATTCCCCTGATAGCTGCATATATAATTCCCGGTACTTCCTTCAGGTAAATCAATTCTGGATTGTGAAATGTTGAGATCTTTTGTTTTTATAGACGGGTTGTTGTCAAAGTATTCGGGTACGATAATTTTGGCTTTGAGAATACCATCGAAAACAAACTGGGTGTACAACTTATCCGAAAAAGAGTGGGCGTTGTCAGTTTTGTAAGGTCCACTTTCATAATAGAAGTCTTCAATTTCAATATTTGTGAAATACTGATCACGATATTCATTTCCGAAGTCGTCCGTTGTTAGCTTTCCGAAAAAATCAACGGCAACTGTTTTTAAAGATTCAGAGTTTCCAATTAGGGAATTAGACTGAGAAAAGGACATAAGGAACTGATCTGAAAAAATTGACGGTAGTGCTATATCAGGAAGGTTAAATGCAGGGTTTTCTGTAACGGCTTTTCCTGAAATGGAAGAAAGTGCTTCGTTGGTCAGCTTTTCGAGGCTCAAAGCATTTAAAGGTGAGATAAGTGTCAAGGTTATGCAAATTATAACAAATTTTTTCATTGGGTTGTCTCCAATGGCTTTTAGTATCGGGTACATGCAAATAAACATTGTTTAAGAGATGCTAACAGAGGCAAATTGTACGGTCAATAAAAATTTGTCGTATTTTTGACGATAGGATTTCATGGGCAGATCATTAACTTAGAATAATAATCTTATTTTTCAGAAGATTAAAAGAAATTAATGGCCTGAACCACAAGCAGGATTTATACGCCTTTTTTAAATATTTTTGCAATGAGCGTTACGAGGAGATGGATATGCTCTTCTGCATTTGAAATGTCTTTTCCAGGATAATTTCGAAAGGTCATAAGCACGCCCATGACAGATGAAATGAATGCATGTGAAATGGTTCGGTCAGGGTCGTGTATTCCGGCAATTTTGAGGACTTCTATTATTTTATCGATAAAAGCTGACTGAAGTGCCTGGAAGCGGGATAGGAGATAATCCGGCATATTTCCCTTGATCATCAGGTAGCTCATCATTTGAAAAGTGGCTTCGTTGTGAATCAGGTGATCGACAATTCCTTTTGCCATTGCTTCTAAAGGCTCATGGGGGGCAGTGCTCTGACTGGCTTCGTCAAGCGTTTCTTGGAAAACAGTTTTGATGGATGAAAGGTCCTTAATAAATGCTTCCATAAACAGTTCGTCTTGACTGGGAAAATATCTGTATATGGCAGCGGGAGAAACGCCAGCTTCGGCTGCTATGTCCCTCATACCTATCTCGTCAAAAGGCTTCTGCTCGAAAAGTTTTAAAACAGCCTCAAGAATAAGGCTTTTTCTGGCTTCTCTTTCATCTTCTCTTAATTGTTTCAATATGGAACTTGCCAAAACGATATCCTTAATTATGTATACTATCAATCATTGAATAACTAAATCTAATAACATGGTTTACTCGAATAAACAATAATTGTTGGATAGAAAATAAATATTTTTTTAATTAAAGTTAAAAGATCATTGATCCGAAACTATATCTGTAATGATTTTAGAATGATAAGCATAAAAAAACTGGAGGCACAATGAAACGAAATATACGATCATTAATAAGAGCTTATAATTCAACAAATTAACGGATGTTAAAAAAAACGATATTATACGCTTGACAAAGATCGGCAGATATGTAAATTTATCTGTAAACAATGTTCGTTACATTTTTAATTGTTTTTGGGTGTTTGCTGTAAGGAAACATGATGTCGTTTTATTTTAATGAGGAGCAAGGCGTGATTATTAAGAAATTTCAGAATATTTTTAATTTATCATCACGCATATTATTTATTGCAGTTGCTTTTATTATTCTTTCAATTGCATGCGCTTCAGCACTTGAAAAGCTGGAAAATGATGATTTAAGCAAAATATCAGGACAAAGCGGTGTTACCATTATTCTTGAAAATTTTAAAGTCACGACTGAGATGGGGTTGTTTGCCATCGGCGGTGATGACGGGCTTGGTATTCCGGCGGCTCCTGATGGCGCTTACTTTGTTTTTCAAAATGACCGTATTTTAGAAATGGATGTGGAGCGCGGATCATTTGATTTTGATATTTTTACACAAAATACTGATTATATTGTCAATGGTGATGTGATTATTCCTGCCGGGACGTCAGCATCGCGCATTGATTTTGGAGAAGCTCTTTTTAATATCAATATGAGTGATGCGATTTTGACCCTCAAATTTGCGAACAATCCAGAGGGAAACCCTGGTGACGGTAGTTTCACCGAGTTTTCAAAAACAGTGTGTAATTTCGCTCTGAACGGTTCAACAATTAATATAAAGAGCGATGATGTTAAAATGTATATCTTTTCACACTGATAATGCTGATTTATTCAGTTTTTTTGTGTGAGTTAAAACAAAGTTCAGTGTTTTAAAAGGTGTTGGTTCCAGTGAAAAGCCAAGCTTTGGATGCGAAGCGCGGAAAGCTCATGGGTCCCAAGGGACAGCCGAGTTGCCTCTGGAAATGTGTGCACAAACTATTATTAACGTATTTCGATGAGGAGGATTCAAATGAAAAAATTAGTTCTTGCTGTAATTATGATGCTTACCCCTTTTAGTGCATTCGCTCTTGACTCTATGACAGATGACGCTCTGGACAAGATGACAGCTCAAGAAGGTGTTACCATCACTTTTGAAAATGTTGTGATCAATCAGGAAGCAGCTGATATGGCATGGACCGACGGTGATGGTATTGATGGCGATACAACTGCCGGTACAGTATACATTGCACAAGATGGTGATACAATTACCACAATTACAGGGAGCTTGACTATTGATGTTGCCACAGCTACTATTGATTATGCTATCGCTGGCTCTGCTGGAATAGATGCAGGTACTTCTTTTGTAAAAATTGGTCTCCCCAGTGTAAGCCAGACAGCCAGTAGTAAAACCATGGATATCAGTTTGAACAGCACTGTAGCTGCCGGAACTCAAGTTCTCGGATCTCTTTTCCAGGAAGGTGGAAACTCTTCAATCAATGCAGGTTCAGCAATTTACATCCATTCACATGAGTAATAAAATGGTTTGAGGATGCGAATATAAGAAGAGGCGAAGGCCTCTTCTTATATCCTCTTTATCAGCATAATAATTGTAATAATGAAATGTGAGGCGAGAATGAATAACGGACTTAAAGTTTTACATCCGTTTTAACGATAAGTATCGTGAAGGCGGATGTAGATGTTTAGGCCCGTTTTTTTTACATAAAATTTGGATTTCACTATGAAGAGTTTTGTAATAGCATTATTAATAATGCTTGTGATGGCCCTGGTAATTCCCATGGTGTCATTTGCAGTGGAAAGCTTATCAGAATATGAAATGGGTTTGATAACGGCTCAGGACGGGGCAACCTTTGTCATTGAAGATTTCGATTTCTACATTACAAGTCCTGGCGTGACGTATCTTGATTCACAGGACGAATCGAATGACGCTGTTCGTGGCTCCATGACATTTGAAAACATTGAGATCCATGACGGTATTTCAGGACCTGCTATAATCTCAACAAATTTTGACTGGGATATTTACAGTCAGACATTTGGTGATGCTGACTATAATTTCGCTAAATTCAATTTTTACAATACAAGCCTTATCATGGATATTGATTCAAACAATATCGTCCTGTCTCCATATCGTGAAGGGGATCAGGCTTATCCTTTTGATATTGGCGGGCTTCACATCCATGATGTAACTATAAATAATATGACTGCTTACCTTGGTGCTGTTTCAACCAACACGGGAGTTGCCGGTGAAATCGATCTCAATCTAAAAATCGGTAACATGGTTTTTGACATTATGAGACCGCAGACTGGTGCTGTTACAACTCCTTTTCAATTCAATAATATAATGGTCTGCGGTTCTTTTACCGGCTCTGAGCCGGAATATGACAGCACGGTTTCCCTCGCTGAAACGGAAATTCCCGGCTTGTGGTCAGAAGAACGAGCAACAGAATATGCCGGTGGAGACTTGAACTATAAAGCTCAACTTCTTGCCGCAAACCGATGGAAACCAGATCCTGATTCATGGGTTGCAAGTGGAGCCTTTAAGATTGGTGATGTTGAGAACGGAAACCCCATGCGTATCAACATGACAGTTGACAACAATTATTATATTCCCTTTCCTTATGATATTGTCTCTGGAGAACCTTCTCAGGATAGTCGGGTTGAATGGTATGAAGCGGAGTCAGGTGAGCTTTTTACCTCTGATAGAGGCTGGCGTGACGGTAAGGATAATTACCTTACAGATGGGACGAATTATAGACCCATTCGCAATCCTCGATATGGTAAATCATATATTTCCATTGATACGCCGATTTCCGGTTCATTGCGGATAGGTTCAGAAGGCGGGGATATTTTGATTGTCGATGGAATTGATCTTCAGATACATGCTGAAATTCCTGGATATGGTTATGGAAACACACCCAATTCCATTCCAAGACCTTATCCAAATCCTTATCAATATTCTGATGCATCTAAAATTAAAGTACCGGTATATGACGAGAATAATAAAATAAATAACATGAATTACAACGATCTGTGGCGATAGGTTCTGACATGATTAAAAAGGCTATGCGTTTTATTGCTCTGGTGAAAGTCTGTTTTCTATCATGTTTTGTCCTTGTAAATTTTTCATATGCCGGTATCCAGGTCATGAGTGATGAAGAACTTTCAAAAACAGATGCTCAATTCTCACAAATCACACTTGAATCGTTTTACACGGAAAATGATACGGTAAGAATTTTTCTTGATCTTCATATGGAAATCTATGGCTCCATCAATTCAGTGAAAGCCGGTTATTATTACAGGTCATCTGATGAAATGCAGACCAATATGGCCAGTATCGGTTTATCGGGATTTGAAGGTTTTTATGATGTGCAGGATTATAATAATGGTGCAAATTTTAATTTTGCAAAAATAACCTCGGATTTCAATACCATGGCTCCCCAGGGAAGTGACACCTTTGAGCCTTGGGGCAATGGCGGTTTTGATGAAGGCGACCCACAGGGTTCTTTGACGGCCAATTGTAACAACTACGACTGGGATCTCTGGATGGATAATATGAGATTCGGTGAAAGCCCTGATAAACCCGTCTACATGAATGGACAAATCATTCGTATTGAATTTGATGGCAATTTGAAAGATGACACACCGGACCATCTGAGGCGCATCATCATTGGAACAAACGACCAGCAAGGAAATATT
>JBAZWJ010000059.1:0-38894 GCA_041660385.1 Desulfobacteraceae bacterium
CCAGGTGCTCCTGAGTTTTTATGGGCTCCAGATCACCTGAGGACGGGGGTGAACTAACTCCGAATCACTTTCGGGTGACAACTATCCTGACACAGGGGGTTTTTTTATGGTGATTGGAAAAAAATATCAATCAAAAAACCCATCACAACCGCAACAAATCATAAGCAAAAGAAAACCACTTGCTAAGCTGGTATGACTTCCTTGGAATTTTAAGAAAAAGACGGATCAGCCGAATGGGATTGTAAAACCGTAAATAGGCGAGTTTCTGGAGTTTGCCCACGTTGTAACCGGTGGCTTTTTCGTAAAACGAGGTGGAGGACTGATAGCTGGACAGAAGATCTTTGTCCATCACGTCCAGGTATTGTCTGGCCATGTCGTGGAGTTCGGTGTTTTCAAAGGGGACCACCACAAAGAAACTGGCCATGCTGAGTTTTGAATCAAGGGCTGTGCGGATGGTCTGTTTCATTTCAGCGATTGTTTCGCCAGGGAAACCCAGCATGAAAAAACCACGGGTGATCAAGCCGATGCGTTCGGCAAAGGCGATGTTTTTCATCACTTTTTCGATATCGAGGTTCTTTCGGATAACGGTCTGCAAACGTGGGGAACCGGTTTCAATGGCCAGGGTGAGCATGTACGCTCCGGCTTTTTTGAGGAGAAGGATGTCTTCCTCTTCAAGAACATCGCCTCGCAGTCCGTTGGGAAACGCGATTTTGATGGTCATGCCGCTCTGGATGATCAGGTTGAGGATGGTGTGCATTCTGGGACGGTCCAGATTGAACACGTCGTCGATGATGTGAAATTCACGGACGCCGAATTTCTGGTAAAGATAACGGATTTCCGATACGAAATGCTCGGGGCTCCGTTTTCGCAGTTTTTTCCCGAACATGCTGTGGCAATACACACAGCGGTAAGGGCAGGCCCTTGAGCTGATCACCGAAGCGTGTTTTGTTTCGGCCAGGATGCCGTTGAACTGAAGCCTGTTTCCCCAGTAGTCGCTTAAATGGATGAGGGAATAATCGGGAATGGGGATGCTGTCCAGATTGTGGATGTAATCTTCTTTTTCCGTAACCACGACGGTTCCATCCTTTTTGTAAGCAATGCCACGAACAGAATCCAAATCGCCATGGGACGTATAGGCTTTAACAAGGTTTAGGAAGCTGGCTTCACCTTCTCCCAGAACAGCGTAATCAATGGGGTTTTCAAGGAGAACGCTGGAAACGTTGGATGTGGCATAAGGCCCACCGATAACCAGAAGGGCGTCCGGCGCATGTTTTTTTATGAACGCTGTGTTGTCAGACAGAAAGTGGTGTTCAAAGGCCAGGGTGCTGATGCCGATGATCTGGGGTTTGAAACTGAGAATTTTCTGCTTCAAGGCTTCCTGTTTGTTGGTGAGAATCCTGAGGTCGATCAGGGAGATGTCCACACGCTTGCCCAGATGTTTTTTCAAGTAGCCCGAAAGGTAAAGAACTCCCAGAGGCACGTCAAAGGCTTGATTGGGTGCATAGGCGTAAGTCTTTACGAAAAGGATACGTATTTTGCCGTTCATGGTGTTTCACCTTGGGGTTTTACAGCTATGGTTTCCATCATGTCCGTATGGCCTTTTCGAAGGAAAGCCAGGGCGGGGAAGGCGCAAAGAGCCACGAATAAGGGGTTTTGGACCCCAAAAAGCGAACAGATTCTGCGAGGATAACCTTTGTTTTTTAAATAATTTTGAACGGACCAGGCAATGGGGCCGGGCCTGAAGCAGGGTTTGATCGCTTCCACCTCGAATCCTGCTCTATGGAGCAGGGCAGTTATTGTTTTGAAGGTGAAGTGGGTGAGGTGTCTTGGCAGATGGTAACCCCACCAGTTCTGGCCGAAATGTTTTCGTATCGGAGCGTCGAAGTCCGGGTTTTCCGTGATGAAAATTCCTCCGGGTCGCAAAATGCGGAACACCTCATCCACGGTTGCTTTGAGGTCCGGCACATGTTCGAGAACATGGGACATATAAACCAGATCGAAGCTATCTGACGGATATCCGGCGTCGACCAGTGTGGTTGCTTTGACGTCAAGACCTCTTTCAATGGCCTGTCCGGCCATGTCACGGCTGGGTTCGCATCCCTCCACATCCCAGTTTGTGCTGGATTTCAGGTAGGAGAGAAAATAGCCATAGGAGCAGCCCACATCGAGAAATCGTCCGGATGATCCATCGGGACGAAGCCGTGAAAATACGGATTTAAGAGCCTTGTACCTTGCTTTGCAGAGATAGGTTTCTCTGATGGAATCCGCTATTCCTGATCGGGTGTAGCACACGTAGTTGTCGTTATAAAAATAGCGGAAAAGATCGTCCTGTGTAGGCCTTGGCGATGTGTAGGCCACCCCGCAGCCGGTGCATTGCACAACATTGAACAGGCAGCCGTAATCCGTTTCAAAGTCCGGGGCCGTGATTACGTGTTCAAATTTAGATGAACCGCATGACGGGCAGTCAACGGTTTCGAGTTGCAGGGTGAGATTGTTTTTAATTGCTGCTTGGGGCATCTGTATTTATGTTCCACTTTAAATATTAAACCGGCAAATAAATATGCCAATATCCAGTCAATTCCCATGGGTTACGCTAAAGCTTCACCCATCCTACGGGACTTTCGCTTGTAGGATGGGTGGAGCCAAAGCGTAACCCATCGCTTTCGTGCGTTAAACATTGGATCTGGAGGCAGGGCATGGCGTATAATGCCCTTACAAAACCTGTTTAACAAACTTTTCAAAAGTTTGGCACCCGGCAGGGCCGCTGGAGGCTAAAAATTATACTAAATTCGTTTAAACGGATTATTCTTTAACTCCTTTTCAAACGCCTTATAAAAAACCGGTTGGCTTGAAAAATCAAGTGTTTTGTCGATGATTCGGGTTATAAACTCCTGATTTTCGGCGGCCAGGCAATGATCGTGGTAGGTGTTGAACACGTCGAAGCCCAGGCAGCGGTGATAGAGGGTTGAAAGGTTTTCGGTTTTGACATTGCCAAAAGACACATGGATATAGGGGCAGGCCAGGATATCACCGTAGGCGCAGAGGTAGATTTTTTCCTTCATGGCCGGGCAACCGTAGGGGCCGAAATTGGAATCGAATTCGGTACGGAAAAACGGAAAGCGATCTGTGAGATTTCGGAGAATGGCCCGCTCGTCACCCAACCAGAGCAGGTCTTTTCTGTCTTTGAACCGGCCTACGGGTACAGGCAGGTTTCCGTATACGATATGGCCCATCTTTCCCAGGGATTCGATCCAGTCAGGCAGACCCGGTGAACGGATCAGGTGTTTGTCCAGGGTGATGTTCACCGAGGTTTGGAGGCCCGCTCGCCTGGCATGGTCAAGGGCTGTAAGGGCTTTGTCATAATAGCCCGTGTGGTGACGGAACAGATCCTGTTTTTCTTTGTCCGGGTATTCAAGGCTCACACCAAAAAAATCAAGACCCGCTTTTTTCAAGGATAGGAGACGCTCATAGCTTGCCAGTGTGCCGTTGCTCTGGATGTAGATCACGTTGCTTCGGGGTGAAAACAGGCCGATGACGTGTTCAAGATCCTGTCTCATCAAAATTTCCCCACCGGTGAAATGGATAACGGTGATCCCCAGCACTCGGCATTCTTTTGCTACTTTTTTTAGCGTGTCCATGTCCATTTCCGCTTTTTCACGGTTGTAAAGAGGTGCGGTAAAACAGTGGTCACAGGTGAGATTGCAGTCAAAGGTGAGGGCGATGTCGATCTGCCTTGGGGTGATCTGATGGAGAAATTTTGCTTTGAGGAATTTTACAAGATAACGGCCAAACACCTTTGGTTTTTTCAGCGATGCGAGATAAACCACATTGGCCAGGTTTTTGCGGATCAAGGCGTTGATGTTGTGCAATCGTTCGTTCATTTAAGATCGTTCTTTCGAGTGATGAAACCCATTTTAAGAATTCCCATGATCTGCCGCAGATACAAGGCTTTTCTGGGGATTTTGATAAAATATCTGAGGATGCGAAGCGGCGTGAAAAACAGAAAATAGGCGATCAGGATGTATTTTCGCAAACTGATGCCGGTTTCATCGGTGTAATAGGTTCTTGGCGCAAAATAGGTTGGGTCGGGCTGGGACAGTCGTAATCGTCCTTTGGCGTTTGTTTTTTCTCTGGCCAGTTCATGGAGGTCCGTGCCTTTGAACGGAATAACGGAAAAGAGGGAAAATGTTGTTAACGGAAGATGATAGGGCAATCTGATGGTTTTTTTTATTTCATCTTCTGTTTCCGTGGGAAATCCGATCATGAAGAAGCCCCGTGTGATCAGGCCGATGCTGTTGGCAAAACGGATGGCCTTTATGGTTTTTTCAATATCCAGGTTTTTTCTGATCAGCTTCTGAAGCCGGGGAGACGCGGTTTCAATGGCGAAAGTGATCATATAGGCTCCGGCCTGTTTGAGTTTCAGAATCATCGCATCATCCATCATATCCCCCCTTATGGCATTGGGAAAACTGATTTTGATGTTCAGATTTTTCCGTATGATCAGGTCGCAGATGGTCATCACCCGTTCCCGGTCGATATTGAATATATCATCGTAAACCTGGATTTCATCCACGCGGTATTGTTTAACAAGGATTTCGATTTCATCCACAACGTTTTCAGGTGAACGCAATCTCGCAGTTTTTCCGAACATGGCATGGCAGTAAATGCAGTGAAACGGGCAGCCACGGGATGTGACTATGGGCATGTACCTTTTTCCGCCAAGCACGGCGTTGATCTGGATGGCTTTTGAATAGAGATCAATATCCAGAAGATCCCAGTCCGGGAAAGGCATGTTTTCGAGAGCGGGAGACAGCGGACTGTGATCGGGAAGGGTTAATGTTCCGTCGGTCTGTCGTAAGCCCACGCCTTTGGCCGGAAGGGTTTCAGCTGTCTGGCGTCCTGAAAGGTAGTCCACCAGATCACAGATGCTGTTTTCACCTTCTCCTCGAACAATCGAATCCACGTGGACAAGGTTTTGAAAATCTTCGGGGCAGTGCGTGGGATAAGGGCCACCGCAGCTCACATGAATATGGGGAGTGATTATTTTAATGGCTTTCGAAAGCCTTGCCAGAATGGCGTGATCTCCCGTAAGACTCAAAAAACCCACCAGATCCGGTTCCCATGTGCGGATGATCTTTTCGAGACTTGCGAGCTTGCCCTTCTCCAACCTGAGGTCAAGAAGTCGGGTATTTATTCCCGGAAAATGTTTTTTCAGCGAAGAAGAGAGATAGAGAAGGCCCATGGGTGGCGATGCTTCAAAGCCTGGCCCCCATTGCCAATAGGGTTTAACAAGCAGAACCTTCATATGAGCCGGGTCTATGGCTCTGGGATGCTTTACAGAGGATTGAATTTGATGATGATTCATGACATATATCTTTTCATCCTAAGATGATTATTAATTCCATATTACAATCAATGCCGTTTCCTTAAGACGAAACGTTGTAGGGGCGACCCGCTGGTCGCCCAAACCGATATAGAATAAACGTTTATGGTTATATACGGGCAGGGCGACCAGCGGGTCGCCCCTACGGTCATCTTATAAATAAAATGAGCGTTGTAATAATATTTTTTAAGGAAACGGCATTGATATTACAATCAAGGTGACTGTTTTGTAGGGGCAGGACCTTGTGTCTGCCCTCTGGTTGTTCAAATGAAATATCATCTTGATTAAAAAAACAAATAAAAAATCATTGAGTCAGTTATCAATGCGCTATCCGGGGCTTCCCGGATAATGCCGGAACCCTCAAAGGGATGTCCTTGCGTTGATAGGCCCTGCAACGGTGGCAGACGTCCGGGCGGTTTCCTTTTGTTAAATCGGTCAAACATGTTTTAAATGCTGGGCCGCTTATCATATCGTTGAGATTGTGATTTTTAAGATTGCCCATGGTGATTGGCCGATAACCTGCGGAAACACAGCAGGGTGTCACGTCTCCATTGGTGAGAATGCCCAGACTGCCCCTCCAGGGTTCGATGCACCGTGAAGTGGAACGGGTTCCGTTGTATCGGATCATGGGCGAGAGCTTGATATGTTTGATTATTCCACGGTACTGATTTTCAATATCGGGGATGGCGTCCACGTTGTCCTGATGAACCACAACCGACAGTTTCACTTCCATGGTATCGGGTTTTATTTTCAAGAAATCGTCAATTCTGGCTTTGATGGTTTCCAGTTTAACGCCTCTGTGTTTCAGTGAATTAATTGAATCGGGTTCCGCAGAGATCACAAGAACATCAAGACCTGATTTGGCGATTCTGGCTTTGACGTTTCCCGCAAGAAGGGTTCCGTTGGTGTACAACACGGTTCGAAGGCCTTTGGAACGGGCATAGGCGATCATGTTGTGGATATCCGGATGAAGAAAGGGTTCCCCGATCAGGGCAAAGGCCACGGATTCTACCGAATCAGGAGATTGATCAATGGCTTTTTTGAACAGGGAGAGCGGCATGAACTTTGGTCGTCTGCTTTTATGTTCGAAGTAATGGGTGATGCTGTGCCAGCAGTACGAGCAGTTCAGATTGCAGCCGTAAACAGGCTCGATGACAAGGGATATGACTTTGAAAATACGAGGTTTTCGAGTGAGATAGTACAGCACGTTCATAAACTGGAAAACATAGGTTTCGGGCCGGTTCATTTTTTCATAAAGCCAGTCCGCGTGCCGTCTGTCCCGGTAAAAGAGGACAGATGCCAAGGTGCATAGAGCTTTCAGACACCGTTCAATCATCGGGCTTTGATGTGCGGATGTGCTATGTTTATGGGGCATGAAGAAAAATACCTGTGCCGGATATAACATTAGGTTAAGACTAGAAGATCGTAAAAAAAGGGGTATAATGGATTGCTGTGTCTGTCAAGGAGAAATCAATATTTGGTTGACATGTGTTTTGATGGTGGGGCAGTTCCGCGATATGTGGGTTGAACGCGCTTTTTAATTTTTAACGCACAAAAAAGATATGCGATGGCCATGTGTTAAACATGTTTGACAGAAAACCTGTGTTTATATAAGGCATATCATACATGATCCGGTTGGGTCTGTTTTATAAATATTTCCGGGATAGGATAACAAACTATTGAAATATTCCGACATCATCAGGCAAGGCATGTTTGTTTATTACGCTTTGAAACCATTCCGATTTTCTCTGGTGAAGCATCAGGTTCGCAGCCGGTTGCTATCGATCATGAAAAAAAGTCAGGGCATGCGGGTTATTGATCTGGCGGTTTCCTATGACTGCAATCTGTCATGCGACCATTGCTCGGCAGAAGTCCTGAAGCAGGGGCGGGTTGTTTTAAATCTTGATGATTACAGGGCAATTGTCGCGCAGTCTGAGGCTATGGACAATCTGTCGTTTAACATCACGGGGGGAGAACCCCTTTTATGGGATGGGCTTTATGATCTGATACCCGTTCTAAAACCTGAAAAACACTATATCAGCATCCAGACCAACGGGATGCTGCTGACCAGGAAGAGGGCTGACCAACTTGCCAGCCTTGGGGTAAACTGCATCACCACCAGTCTTGACAGTCCATATCGTGAAATCCATAACCGGTTCAGGGGATCGAAGCGGTCTTATGATGCGGTGATGGCTGGTGTTGTCAACGCGAAAAAGGCAGGGATGCAGGTTCTGGTGGGGACCACTGTGACCCATGACAATCTGCGCTCAAAGGAATTGAAAGATCTGATCCGCCTTGTGAATAGTATGGGCGCGATCTGTCTGTTTAACCTGGCCGTACCCTGCGGGAACTGGGCGGGCAATTCCCATGTCGTTTTAAGGGGAGCAGACAGGGGGTATCTGCTTGAACTGCTGGATCAATTTCCTGCCACGTCCACTGACCATGAGCCGGGAAGAAACGGGAAGGGTTGCCCGGCGGCTATGGAAAAGGTTTACATTACGCCCTATGGCGATGTGCTTCCCTGTCCGTTCATCCATGTTTCTTTTGGGAATGTGCGGATGGAAAAACTTCAGGATATTGTGATGAGGATGCGGAAGAACAGCTTTTTTGAGGGATATCCCGAAATCTGCGTGGCGGCGGAGGATGCTTGTTTTCACCGTGAGGTTTTGTCCAGGTTGCCGAGTCGCGAAGGGGGCTTTCTTCCGATTGATTATAAATCTATTATGCGATCAAAATGATATTAAAAATAGTGCGGGCTAATGGTTTACGCGCTGATGGGTTACGCTCTCGCTCCACCCATCCTACAGTGAAAATGATCAATTATGACCAGTAAACGAAAAAATGAATTCGATTGTGTGGAAACGGTCTGCATGATCTGCGGGGCAGGGGAATCTTCTGTTGTTGCCAGAGGGAAAGATTACGAATACCGGACTTCGGAGCGTGATTTCACTTTTGTGGCCTGTTCAACCTGCGGCCATGTTTACTTGAATCCAAGACCTGGGGACCACTGTCTCCATCTCGCCTATCCTGACAATTACTACACAGTTTCCGGCCGTCACACCTCCCGTCAGTCAGCGATCATCGCCAGATTGAAATCCTTTGTGATCAAACGAAGGCTTCGTTTTTTTCAGGAACTTTTGAAGGGAAGGGGCAGGATTCTGGAAGTGGGTTGCGGTGACGGGGTTTTGCTGGTCGATCTCAAAACACGAAATCCGCAGCTTGATCTGGTGGGACTTGATCTGGCTCTTGGCAAAGAGACAATCAAAAGGTGTAAAGCCATGGGCATAACGCTGATGGAAACATCGGTTGAACAGGCTGATCTTGGGCATGATCGTTATGATCTGATCATCGTGAACCAGGTGATCGAACATGTACCGGACCCTGCACAAGTGATGCAGAATCTGGCCAAGGCTCTTAAACACGGAGGTTACATCAGCATCGAAACGCCGAACAGAGACGGATATGACCATACATTTTTTCGGCGGTCATTCTGGGGCGGTTATTATTTTCCCCGACATCTCCATCTGTTCGACAGGGACGGTTTGAAATCCTGTGTTGAAAACAGCGGGCTTACGGTTGTTTATCAGGGTTATCTTCTTGCTCCGATCATCTGGATTTTCAGCATCCATGCGCTTTTATCTCATGGATTGAACGAAGGGCGAACGAAAGAGATGATGTCTGAGATTTTTAGTGATCGAAATCCGTTCTGCCTCGCGGTGTTTACTCTGGTTGATTTGCTGGCCCGGCTTGCCGGTTTTCCAACGTCAAACCAGAAAATTATTGGCAGAAAATATTAACCCGGAAGCAAAAGGCATCCATGTTTATTGCATGGAAGCGATGGGTTACGCTCTGGCTCCACCCATCCTACACTCTGACCTACACTCTGAATCCTGTAGGATGGGTGAAGCTTTAGCGTAACCCATCGGAATTGACAGAGTATGGCAAACGTCTGATTTTTTTAAGGATCGGGTCATTTGTCGGGTTTCGTTCCTCTGCCCGACCTACGAGGGCCTGTCGAATTTTCCATGTATAAACCTATTGGGTGAAGGTTGTAGTGGCGGGTTCCAAACCCGCCTGATGCATTGGCATAGGTAACACAATCAATAGAGGACGTACTTTACCAGTCTTCCGTCCAATCCACCATTTTTTATAGGGATTTTTATTTCAGCTTTCAGGCCGACCTTTCTGATGTATTCCCTGTCTCCAAAGTAGATGTAAGCAGTGGAACCCTGGCAGTTGCATTTCAGGAAATCACCGAGTTTTTTGTAAAAAGGCCCCATGTCTTTTCCTCTATCAAGACGGATGCCGTAAGGCGGGTTGCAGACGATCAGGGTGTTCTGGAGATTCCCGATGTCCTCGAAAGGAGTTTTCGATAATTCGATATTTTTTCCCCCTGGCAGCTTGTTGATGTTGGCAAGGGCTGCTGAAAAGGCCTGAGGAGATATGTCACTTCCGGCAATGAGATGTTCGGGTAGGTTTCGAATTTGTTTTTTGCTTTTCCGAAGGAGGTCCTGCCACACGGCATTTTCAAAATCGGGCAGATGTGTGAATCCGAAATCATTCCTCAGATAACCAGCGGGGATGTTGCAGCAGTACATCAAGGCTTCACAAAGCAGGGTGCCTGAACCACACATGGGGTCGTAAAGCGGCTGCTCATCACCGTCCCAGTCGGTCATCTGGATAATGGCGGCTGCAAGGGTTTCCTGCATGGGAGCATCCACGGTTTTTTTTCTGTACCCACGGCGGTGAAGGCTTCCACCGGATGTGTCCAGGCTGATCACGGCCTGGTTATCACGGATATGCAGGTTGAACCACACATCGGGAAATTTGGTGTCCACATTGGGCCGAACCCCTGTTTTGTCACGGAACTGATCCACAATAGCATCTTTGACTTTGAGGGATGCAAAATGGGAGTTGTTGATCCGGCTTTCCGATACGTTGGCGAAGACGGCAAATGAACCGGTTTCGGGTATGAAATCGCTCCATTCGATGCTACGTGCCATATCGTAAAGTTTGTTTTCATCATGGCAGGGGAAAGACACGAGAGGGGCAAGAACGCGGGTGAACAGTCGTGATTTGTAGTTGACACGGTACATGGTGGCAGGGTCCGCTTTAAAACGGAAACCCCGGTGTTCCGGTGTCATCTGTTTTACGCCTATCCAGGCCAGTTCTTTTCTTCCAAGTTCTTCGAGGCCGTCAGAAATCTGGCCGTAATATTCGTTGTTTGTTTGGTACAGGTACATGCTTTCCTCAGCCATCTTAAGTTATTACGGGCGCATCAATTATCACACATTGACAAATGTGGCACACCATTCCCGAAGTCGGCGGGATTGTCAAGAACAACCGGAACATTTCTAAAAAGAAACAGAAGTCGAATCCTTGTATTACCAACGTGCATAGTGATCTTCGGCGTATCCCGGAACGTCGGAAATGATTATTGTTTCACCGGAATCTGTGGTGAGGGTTCCAGAGTAGCACCCCATGAGCTGAGTGAAACGGGTCGCCACGGCATAAGCGTTTGTTTTTTCTTCACGCTTGTTGGCAGGACGGAATTCAAGGTCGATTTTTTTATCGGCTGACCGCACAGTCCAGGGCTTCATGAGATCCTGGGCGTTATGAATGAAATTCACCGTATCGGTTTTTGTGAGTGTTTGATCAAGCCAGAACGCATTTTCCGTAAAAGCTGTTTCGTTCACCCCGCATGCCAGGTTGAGCCCCAGAGTCTTTCCATCGGGTAGGGTTGCTGCCATGGACGCCCAGTTCCAGTATGTCTCCCGTCTCATGAAACCCGCAGACCAGTCCACAAGGGCCATGTGTTTTGGAGAGGAGATATCCCAGGTTTTCCCATTGCAGGTGATGTGCCCTGAAAGCGGTACAGGCGTTGTTTTTTCCGTATAAACCCAGCCTCTATATCCGGCCCGGGTGCAGATACGTAAGGGGTTTGCACTTTTAAAATCAAGAACGGCCTGCATGTCTATACCCTTGCCTCTGGCTGAAACCGTATTCCCTTTAAAAGATATCTTGAGCTTTCCAAAAGAAAAAACCGAATCCATGTTTGACGGATCGGGTTTGATTTTCGCGCTGAAAAAAGGGGCGATGATTTTTGTTTCGGTCAGACGATCAGCCTGTCTGTCATAGACATAAAAAAAACCGTTGGTGAGATATTTCAAATCAATCACCGCAAGTCCAGCCATGATATCCGGCCCCAGAACACCTATAAAATGGAATTGCTTGAAGCGAAGGTGTTTGAACAACCCGGAAATTTTACCACCCATGGGCGTTTCTATGTTGTAATCTTTGTAATTAACTGTATTTATTTTATCTTTATAAATTCCGAAATCAATGACACCGTCTTCGTTAACAAGTTTTTTCATGGTCCCCTCCCTATGAATACAAATGATTATAAACATTTGTAATGAAATTCAGGGGAGAACTCAATAACGATTTTCTATTCGCGTTTATGTGACGATGCGCGTCCCCTGATCAATATGGCGCAAATGAAAATGAAAGCTAAGCAGAAGGCCAGAAAAACAAAAACAGGAAAAAGACCTGTGTGCACCTGGGAGTGGCCGAGAAGCGAAATAAAGCACGTTTTGTCATCTGGCCAGACTCTGTCTTCTATCTCGGCGTTTTCATTTGTGACCTGACGAAACGAGATCCCCCCAGGACCATCAGCGATGAAAATTCCTTTAATGTAGGAGAATCCAGTGGTGCATTCAGAGCATGGGAGAGTTATTCTCGTAGCCCATAACGCATTTCCCTCGCCATAGGAACTTACGAATCCAATGAACTGTGGATTTTCTTTATCCGCCAAGCTGTACAAAAGAACAGCTTTATCCGGATTGTCGGTAAGAACATACAGATGGTCTTCGAAAAAATTCATATCGATGGCTTTTCCGTATGGGGATGTATCAATGGTTGCGATTATTTCTGGCACCATGTCTGCCAGATTACTTTCATCATAGAGCTGAATGACTTTGACACCGTATTGACCCGCAGCCACGAAAGCATATATGCCAGTTCGTTCAGGATCAGCATAGACGCTTTTTGCATCCTGGGTATCAAGATGGAGGATGTTTTCAGGCGTAGCTGGAAGGATAATCACGGGATTATCCGGATCAGGGATAAGATTGATGATGGTAAGGCCGTTGGTGCCATTGGCAACCATCGCATAAGTCCCGCTTTGACCTTTGTAAGTCATGACTTTAAGGGCTGTGCCGTCACCAGGGATATCGGCTTTTGACAGATTCCCGCTGTAATCGGTAGGGAAATCGACGGATAGGGTTGACGTGGTCACATCGATGGCCCAGAGTTCATTATTCGGATCTGTGGTCAATGCCACCAGCGTGTTATCGCCGTTTGCATCCACATCGATGACTTCAAAGGGAGTCTCTATGGGTAAATTGGAGCCTGGTACACATATAGGGTCTGTTAGTTTTCCCTCGTTAAAGAAGACAAACTGGATACCCTGGTTGCCATCAGCAATGTAACCGTTTTCAAAGGAATCTTTGATGCAGAATGCTTTTGCCTGGCCGGGCGTCGATAAAAAAGATTCGTGTACCGGAAAGGCAGGACTTGCAATATTGCTTGACGTTAATTCTGCACCATCTTCAACCTGCGGGCTGACTCTAAGAATTGTCAAACCTCCGCTACTTCCAGGTTGATTGTCGGGAAGAAAGATAACTTCGTTGTTGACAATTCTGATGTCCGCAGCGTTGACGGGTGTTTTTCTGCCAATATACGCAGGGGGAGAGGGGGTATCCACCGGTGTTATTACATTCCCAGTATTATCAAATGCAATGTTTAATTTGTATATTCCGTCTCTTTGAGACGATACGTACACGTCATTTTCATCATCGAGAACTTTTACGCTGTTTGCTCCTGTTAGAATGTATTTGAACAATGGGATGGGATTTGCCACGTTATTGATATTCAGAATATTCAAACCTGGCTCGACTATAAATCCGGTCGTGTCGTTCGTTGCAGGATAGTAGGTGGTCACATAGGCGTAATTGCCAACGCCCGCAATGCTTCGAAGGTCGATGGCACGTGGTTGGTAAAGGGCCAGCGGGTTGTCCACTACTGTATCTCCGGTTCTTTGGCTGAACACAAGTTGTGGCGCTTTTATATTCGTATGAAGAACGTCATAGATGATGAGATCATTACCGAAACTGTCAACACAATAGGCATAGCGGTCGGTTTCGAAATTACCCCTATCTTTGATTTGAATGGCCATGCTCCCCATGACGGTGGGAAGACCTGTAGCTGTACCACCGTCCAGAGTAAGTGCGTTCGTTCCGAATCCAGTGACAGGAATGCAGCTGATGACAGGACCGTATATGGAATTCAGAAGCATGACCGCGTAGACATCGGTTTCATTGCCTGTGGCGTAGATATCAACACCAAGTGCGTAGTATTTAGATTCTGACGATATGAGATTTCTATGCCCGACTTCAACAGGGGCGAGGGGGGTATTCAGATTTAAAACGCGAAGGCCGTAAGTGTTATCCGCTATATAAGCATATTTGCCGTGAATGGAGATGTCGTAGGCCCGAACATAGGCCGTGCCGCTTCCTGTTCCAAAGTCAGAAGTATAAAAGGCTCCTGAACCATCCTGACCGGTTCCTTCCTGGGTTGGTTCCAAGGGGTTTCCCACATTGATCACCTGGACGCCCGAATATCCACAGGCGGCATAGACGACTTTGGTGGTACCGTTGGAATAATATACCAATGCCCTGACGCCTTCAGTGGTGTTCTTGAACCTTAAATGGGCGACCCTCAGGAAATCGCTTTTTCTGAAAACATTCAGCGTATCACCGTCACCTATGAAAACATAGTCGGTACTGCTGTCGGTTGCAATGGATTTGATCTGGGCCACAGGCCATCTTGAACCAGTTCCGGCAAATTCATCTCCAAAGGAAGACATTGCGGTAAGCAAGAAAACAATAAGCAAAAGGAATGGGATTTTTAAGATTGTCACGATACAAAACCTTTCTTGAAACACTTGAATGCTTTCAGCGCCAACCCTTTAATCTTGACGATGTCGGTATCATTTATGTAATGATGATTGAGAAGTGAACAATCATCATGGATTATATGGAATAGATATATTTTAACGATCGGCAAGAGTCAATCTGAATGTTTATCTGAATGTTTATCGCGTGTTGTTCGTACGGCAACTTGTTTTTTGGTGGTAATTCCGATAATAAGCCTTTTATAATCAATCAAGGGAGTTCATATTTGTATGATCGATAACGAATCGCTTCGGAAATTTCAAGCCCAGGCCGAAATGCTTTCAAACAGGGTAAAGAAAAAATTCAAACATCTGAAAAAACAATTTTCAAAAGAACAAATTGAAGTTTTTCGTCTTTATGACTGGGATATCCCTGAAATCAGGGCTGTGGTGGACTGGTATGGAGGCCATCTGGTGGTGGGGGAATACACTCGGCAGCAAAGTGTGCCCGAGTGGTTGCCCATGATGGGGGAAGCTTTGGGGCTCGCTTTGGAAATACCTCCGGACAGAATTCATCTTAAAGAACGTTTTTATGGGATGAAAGAAGGGACGCGTTATAAACGTGTTGATTTCACTGACAAAAAAATCGTGATGAATGAAAGAGACCTTAAGTTCTATGTAAACCCTTATGATTATGTGGATACAGGTCTTTTTTCAGATCACAGGAACACAAGGGCCATGGTGAGAAGCATGGCCCAGGACAAAGATTTTCTTAATCTCTATTGCTATACAGGTTCGTTTACGTGTTATGCCGTCAAAGGCGGAGCGAAATCCAGCGTATCCGTGGACAGATCTGAAACAGCAGTTGCCTGGGCAAAGGAAAACTTCGCTCTCAATGGTGTTTCAGAGAAAGAAAACAAGCTGGTTCAAGATCATACCATGTCGTTTCTAAAAAGAGCTGTTTCAAAAGGAATGGAATTCGATCTGGCTGTTGTAGATCCGCCATCGTTTTCCAACACCGTTCTTTGAGTACAGATTTTGATGTGGTAAGAGATCATCCCTTGCTTCTTCGAATGGTCATTCAGATGATAAGAAAAGGCGGGACAGTCTTTTTTTCCACGAATCACCAGAGTTTCGAACCGTATTTCGGCGATTTGGAAATCAAAGAAATTAAAGAAATCACAGACGAAACCATTCCGGTGGATTATCTCAGCAAGAGGAAAAAAATTCACCGGTGCTGGAGAATTGACGTGTAGTCACTATTGACACAAGTTTTGCTTGACGCTGAGCGCTATGTTTATTATAATTATTTAAAATTAATAAGGATTAATTCTTTTTTTCATCAGACCTCGTTAATAACGAAAGCATATTTACCATACCGATTTCTTTACATAGATGACATTTTGCCATTTTATTTGAAATTGTCTTTTCTTTTAACTGATTCGAATTCTTAATCAAGGATTAGCCATGAAAAAGTGCAATGTTATCGAGAATCTATTGAATTCAAATTCAATTTATACGAATTTTGCTTCACCAATAAATGACAGCATTGATTCGGCAAAAGCTGTTCAGAATTTTTGGCTCGGTCTTTCCAGCTATTTAAATGATTTTATGTCCCCATTGATTTCAGCTTCTCAGTATTTCGGCAATGTTGAAAACATGAAGTCTCATAACCAATCTCCTGTAAAGAACTTTGAATCACAAATGGACCTTTTGCGATTAAATATAGAAACCCTTTCAAAAGGTTTTTCAGGGGCAATAAAATTTTTAAATGATTACACCAGCAGAGAAAGCAATGAATTTCTCGAAGCCTTGTTCAACACCCTTTGCAATGGTGAGGGTGAAACGCTTAAGAGCATTATGCACAACCGGTGGAGAACATTGAACAGGATAGCTGTGGAATATCCCAAAGCTATTCTGGAGGTTGGTGAAGAATTTGGATTTCATTTTGAACGGGGTGAAAATAGAATAATTGCGGAAACAGACCGTTTTATTCTTTACAAAGTGGCTCCCACGGACAACAATGTTTTGACCGATGATTCGTTGAAACCCGTGGTCGTTATACCTCCCTATGTTCTTGGTCAGAACATTCTTGCCTTTCTACCCCATGAAAACAGAAGTTACACCCATGCCTTCGCCAATCAGGCCATTCCGACATACGTAAGGGTTCTTAAGAGCGTGGCTGATCACGAAGCGGTCCAGACCATGGAGGGTGACCACGATGCCCTTGATCTGAAATATTTCTGTGAGCATTTAATAAAGATACATGGCCAGCCTGTGACGCTTAATGGTTACTGTCAAGGTGGATTCATTACAGTCTGCGATCTGGCATCTGGAGAGCTGGATGGCCTTGTGGATACGCTGATCACCTGTGTGGCACCTATTGATGGTTCGAAATGTTCGGGGTTGGCCAGTTTTTTAAAAAGACTACCTGCCCGCTACAATGATTTGGCCTACGGATCAAAAACACTTCCCAATGGGAACCCCGTTGCCGATGGAGAATTGATGAGCTGGGTTTATAAACTGAAAAGCATTGATACCGAGTCACCCGTTGTTTCATTTTTCAGGGATTTGATCATGTTGAGTCAGAATGGACATACAGAATTTGTTTTTAACAAGACAGCAACAGCTTTGAACTACTGGCTTAAATACGACAAAACAGATATCCCGCTGGGAATAACTAAAATGAGTTTTGCGTCATTCAATAATCCCATTGAAAAAGATGGGACTCTTCCTATTAAGCTGTTCGGGGAAAAGTTGAACATCAATAGAATCAAAGAAAAGAAAATTAAATGGCTTATTTGTTACGGTGAGAACGACGATCTGGTTGAAGCCCCTTCTGCCCTGGCTCCACTGGAGTTCATGGATGTGGAAGTGACTCCTTTTCCGAAAGGGCATGTGGCCATAGCCACGTCATGGTCTAACCCAAATTCTCCCTATGGGCTTCATAAAATTTATGGGGAAGCCAAGCACAGAGGCCCTGTGCGTTTTCAGCTGGATCAAGGCAGGAAAAAGCAGTGAAGGCTTTATTCCCTGCCCTTCATCTTTTAATTATGTTGTCTGGGCCTTATCAATATCAATTGACTGGGCCAGACTTCATGGGAATAATGCTGTTTTAAAGAATATTTCCCATAAGATAATTGTTGATGCTTGATTTCAAACAGCCATCAGGATAACTTTCCAGAGCAGAATGGCACGCTGGGCATTCCATAACAAATTCACGAGTTTTGATCAGTTTTTGTATAGCCATTCTTTCACCGCAGATATCGCAACAGCATTCAGTCATATAGCCTATGCCGCCAAAGTACTGATGGCTTTTGATGATAAAATGGATTCCCACGCCAAAATGATCTTCAAAATCATCAGACCGCTTCAGTTCCCTGCACCATTTGACCCGAGCGAAAAAACCTCGATACTTCTCGTTTTCCAAGGATTGAAGCATGTTGACGTACAATCCAGATTCATAATCAAGGGGGTGCGGTGTAACAAGGTACATCCCGCCTCTGCTTTGATTGAACATGGTCGCATTGAGATAACTGCCGTCCATTGACTCTGAAATGAGAATGGGAACTTGAAAGCTGTCACGAGGACATGATCTTCGTTTATCTTGATACATGTTACCCTCCACGATTCGATTACATGAAAGACTTATGATGTGGCCCAAGCTATAGACCGTATATTCATTTGATGTTTAAAGACTTGAAATGGGTGAAGTGTTTTGAGAAGAATATAGAATCGGAGTTTTTTTCAAATCATCATAATGAATATTTATATTCATAATACATATTTTTAACAGAGACTGTCAATAAATATTTATTAAAAATCAAGATGTTACTTTGAATTTTCGGAGGAGTTGAAGCTGTATGTTTCAGTGTGTTAATGGATAAGCAATACAAGTGTTTAAATAAATTTTTATGGTTTTGTTTTAAATTTCTTACTATAAACAGCTCTCGCATACGTTGAAATTAACATTTTGAAATCAGCATAAGGGCTTACCATGGCAAAAAATAAAAACAAAAAGCAGACGGCTTATCCCGCACCTGTCCGGTTAAATTATCCGGAGTATGAAACAGCGTCAAACTGGCTTTCCATGCTTTTTGATGCTTACTTTTCAGCGGACCAGGGAATTTTTGAATCCATCGAAGCTGAATTGATGAAAGGGCGCTCTCTTGCCTGTGCCAGAGGGTGTTCTGCCTGCTGTAAAACCCATGTTACCATTCCCGTCTATCCGTTGGAGCTTATGGGAATATACTGGTATCTTTCTGAGATGGCCCACCATGGTTCCTACGAAACCATTTTAGAACAGCTGCTTGATTTTGTTCCAGGTAAAGGTTGCCCGTTTCTTATCGAAGGCGCATGCGGTATACATCCTATTAGGCCTCTTGCATGCAGATTTTTTAACGTGTTTTCAAAGCCCTGTGGAGAAGGCGAAGATCCATACTACACAAGAAGAAAAGATGTATGGACACCTGATGAAAAAATCAAAGATAAGGCGCTGTCAAAAATGCTTCCGCACTATGGAATCGTCCAAAGGGCTGAAAAACGTGAAGCCTTGAAGAACGGGTATATGCTCAGATTTGTAAAGAATATGCAGGATATCCATTGGCCCAATATTGCCATACGTTTAAACAACAGGGAAAGCAGCCTTATAGGTGAAAAAGGCTTTCTCCTTTGACCCATGCTTCACACGGGTCTGGCTGGGATAGAATAGTTTTTAACGACTTGGTCAAATCTGTCGATTTAGAGTCGCATCCCAAGGAATCACAGACATGGGAAAGCCCCTCCCGCAATGCTCCAAGAATGATACCACGAAAAGGAGTACTGTCGATTTCCGCTTCCTGATTGCCTGATTCAAAGGCCCGTTTACATTGATCAGAACTGAGTGAGTGCCATGCCCGGCATATGAACGGTCTGACATTGTAAATCGTGCATTTATCTTGATCGAGGAAGATACAGGGGTTTTTCCCCCAGAACGATACCAATTCTTCCGGAGATTTTCCTTTTGTCATCCGTATAATGTTGGATATTCTTTTCATGAGACCATCGGTTTGTTTCAACGAATAGTTTTCTTTAACGTATTGGCCAATCAGAAGTGCTTCTGCAGGAGTTAATGTCACTCGCGTGTAACAGCAATAACTGCATCCAACGTTACAGTCAATTTTATTGACAACATTTTCTTTTTTTTCTGTTGCTTCAACAATTTCGTCACCAAGCTGGTACAGTTTTTTCATGATGATAGAAACCGTATCCCTGTTTTTCCCTTGCGTCTTAAAAATATCGGTCACAAGATTTTCAGCTTTTTTGACTAAATACTTTGTTTCATCGGGTGTCATATCCTGCTGCCTCTTCCAGCTTTGAGCGTGAACATTTTGAGGAGATTTAATTAAAAAGTCATATCTCATATCATGGACTGTGTCGAGTCTTCACTTTATAACAAATGAACAAACACTTATCTATGTGTTTCTTGTCGCGGTGTTTTTTTCGCTGATATTTTAAAAGGGAGAAGAGGAAGGTTGAAGCCGTACGATATTTAGATCAAAGATAATATCGTACGGTCATAATTGAGTGACTTATGCTTTTGTTGTTTCATTCTTTTTTTTGACAATCTCTTTTTCGCTGATGTCTTTTTTCAATGATTCAGCCAATTTTTTTAGTTGATCCAATTCTTTTTCAAGAGAAAGGGCATGCATTTTCTGGGTCTCAAGCTCCTTGTTCAAGGCAACTGCAATCTTTTTCTGCTCTTCAAGCTGGGATTTGTTATCTTCAATGGATTTTGTACTTGAGGCGGCTCTCTTTTTTTCAGCAGTTGCAACCTGATTGAGTTCCGTTATTTTTTTTTGCTGATCTCCGTGAGTTTTTTCGAGATCCTGATTTTGTTTTTTCAGTTCTTCATATTTCTTGATCAGAGACTGGTATTCGTCAATGGAGATAAGTCCGATCAACTTTAAAATCTCGTCCATATTTTTTTTATAGTCATATGCCATGGCATCCGACGGGTTCATGAAAAAACCCATTGGGCTGAATTTTTGGACAAGTTGCGACATCTCTTTGAATCGCGACATGCTGTCTTCAAACAATTTCTTGTCAAACAACGTGTCCATCTGCATATACTTGTTGCCTTTTTCAATCATGTCCGTATAGGCATTCTGCCAGAAATTCATGTTAAAATTTGTCATAAATTTTCCCCATTTCATTTCATTTTATAAAAATAACGATAGCATATAACCTTTTCCGCGAAGGAAAGATTATATGCTAGGATATGTGGAACTTCAAATTTCTTTATTTAGTAGGTTTTACAGACTGGTTCGTTTCAGAAAAGAACGATTCAGCTTTGGTGAAACCTTCATCAATGGATTTTTTGATTTCAGCCTGGCCTTTTTTTAGAACGAGTTTCCATTCATCAAGGATTTTACGTCCTTCAGCAGGGATGGTATTGTTGTCTTTCAAAAAAGATTCTGCGATTTTTTCTGTTTGTTCCTGAATTTTCAGAAGAGTATTGAATGTATTGTTAAATGTGCTTTTCTGGAAATCAAGGACTTGAAGACCTAATTTGGCAGCATTGAAATCCTTCATGAAATCAAGCTTTTTTCCAAAATCAAAACCCTTCATTCCATCCATGTTTTTCCACATTTCACTCATCATGTTTTTCATCATGTCCTGCATGTTGACCTCCTTTATAGATTATAATTGTTTATCATGATGCCATAAATTCTGCCTGTGCAGAGCTCTGTGTATGTCATGAATTCCTGTTTTGCCACGTTAAATTCCGTTCTCTTAAGCGGATTATTTTAAGATTCGGCCCAGCGCTGGATAATTGAAATCGTTAATTTATTTAAATAATATAATGTTACAGGCTATGGATGTCAAGATAAAAATATTGCATTGCACAAATTATTAATACGGTTTATTTAAAAGCATAATATATGTATAAAAAACAAAAAAAACAAATTGTTATAAATTATCAATTTGAATTGCCTGTCTTTGAATCGAGATGATTAAATTTCTTTTTGATGCGGTATGTCATGTTATCGTTTTTTATCCCATTGATAATCAATAGCAGCTTTGATAATTAAAAAAAGAACATAACGATGAAGATATCTTATTAGATCGTCAGGCTGTGGTCGTGACCCATATTAATATTGTGGCTATTAGATGCTCTTCGTGTGATTTGTATGAGAATTTGATTATAATCAATTGAGGAGAATGTCCCATGATACGAGTTGGTATTGTTGGAGCCACAGGATATGCAGGCGCCGAACTTGTAAAAATATTATCCGCCCACCCACATGTCGAATTGACATCCGTTACATCACGTCAATATGCCGGTGCACCATTTTATGAAGCATTCCCGTTCATGCGGGGCTTGACGGATCTTGTTTGTGAAGAATTTGAAATTGATTCGTTCGCGGATAAAACAGATATTGTATTTACCGCCCTACCTCATAAACTGCCGCTATCCATCGTTCCAAAACTCCTTGAAAAAGGAAAAAAAGTCATTGATCTTTCAGCTGACTTCAGATTTTCAGATGTGACGACATATGAGACATATTATCAGCCGCATACAGCCAAAGAACTTTTGGAAAAAGCTGTTTACGGTCTTTGTGAGGTTTATGCTGACAGAATCGCAAAAGCTGATCTTATCGGAAATCCAGGGTGTTATCCCACAACGGTACTGCTTCCGCTTATACCTTTAATTAAAAAGGGGATGATCGATTGCGATTATCTTATCGCTGATTCCAAATCAGGTGTTAGCGGAGCCGGGAGATCGCTGGCCCTTGGAACACATTTTTGTGAAGTTAACGAAGGTTTTAAAGCATATAAACTTGAAGGTCACAGGCATCGGCCTGAAATGGAAGAAATCCTTTCCATCGAGTCTGGACGGAAGATCAGTCTGACTTTTGTACCTCATCTGTTACCACTGACCCGAGGTATGCTTACCACTTTATACACAAAGGTTCTGGGGGATTATAATGCCGAAGATATTAGGAGCTGTCTTGCCTCATATTATAAAGACCGGCCATTTATCAGGCTCTATCCTGACGTGACACAACCTCCTGATGTGAGTTACGTCCAAAACAGTAATTTTTGTGATATCGGCTTGCATCTGAATCAGGAAACACGACAACTGGTCATTGTTTCAACCATAGATAACCTTGTAAAAGGAGCTTCGGGGCAGGCAGTTCAAAACATGAATATTATGCTTGGACTTGATGAAACAACGGGTTTGATTCGATAGACGTTCTGGTAGCCGGTGGTTCACTCCTCTTTAAAAGCCATACAACTGTTGTAAGGCTTTTTTTTTGAGTATTATATGACAGTCAAGTTGGCAGTCAGTAGCAGGCTGGCCCCAGGGACTTATTCCTTTTTTTGTTCTTGCTTTTATCCCATAATTGTAGAATAGAAAGCATTATAATCAAAGAAACATGATAACGTTCAGGATTCATGTGATGATTCATGCATGACAAACGTGAGACACTCTATCCCGGTTGACCTTTATGCATCCAACAAACCATATAGAATGAGGAAGATAGACAAATGGGTTTTAATATACTCAAAATGATTTTTGGGACGAGAAATGACCGTGTGTTGAAAAATATTCAGATGTTTGTGGACCAGATCAACAGCTACGAATCTGAAATGCTGAAAAAATCCGATGATGACCTGAAGGCCATGACCGGTTATTTCAAAACGTTGTTGTCCCAGGGTAAAACTCTTGAAGATATTCTCCCTGAAGCCTTTGCAACTGTAAGGGAAGCGTCAAAGCGTGTTCTAAATATGCGTCATTTTGATTGTCAGTTGATCGGCGGCATCGTTTTACATCATGGCAATATTTCCGAAATGAAAACGGGTGAAGGAAAAACCCTGGTGGCAACACTTCCTGCTTATTTGAATGCATTGACCGGGAAGGGTGTCCATATTATTACGGTAAACGATTATCTTGCCACCCGCGATTCGGAATGGATGGGAAAAATATTCGAATTTCTTGGATTGTCCGTATCGACTATTGTTCATGGACTTGACGACCTTGAGCGAAAAACTGCGTACAATGCAGATATTACCTATGGGACGAACAACGAATTCGGCTTCGATTATCTTAGAGACAACATGAAGTACTCTATGGATCAGGTTTCACAGAGAGATCTGAACTATGCCATCGTCGACGAAGTGGACAGTATCCTTATCGACGAAGCCAGGACCCCTTTGATTATTTCAGGGCCTGCTGAAAAATCGACTCAGTTGTATGCTCAGATCAATTCGGTTGTTCCATCATTAAAAAAAGATACGGATTATACTATTGAAGAAAAATCACGTTCCGTGAGTCTTACCGAAGATGGCGTTTCCAAAGCTGAAAAACTTCTTCAGGTTGAAAATTTATTCGAACACAGAAATATTGAAACTCTTCATCATTTGAACCAGGCTTTGAAAGCCCATACTCTTTTCAAACGAGACACGGATTATATCGTTCAAAACGGCAAGGTAGTTATTGTTGACGAGTTTACCGGAAGATTGATGCCTGGCCGCCGATACAGTGAAGGCTTGCACCAGGCACTTGAAGCAAAGGAAAACGTAGCCATTGAGAATGAAAATCAGACCCTTGCTTCCGTAACATTCCAGAATTATTTCAGAATGTATAAAAAACTTTGCGGCATGACTGGTACGGCTGAAACCGAAGCGGCGGAATTCAAAAAGATTTATGGCCTGGATGTGGTGATGATTCCCACGAACAAAACCATGATACGAGATGACAAGTCTGATGTGATTTACAAAACAAGAAAAGAAAAATTCGATGCGGCCCTTAACGAAATCATTGAATTGAACCAGAAAGGACAGCCCGTTCTGGTGGGGACTATTTCCATTGATGTATCGGAAAAATTCAGTGAAATACTCAAGAAAAAGGGCGTAAAACATACGGTCCTGAACGCAAAATATCACAGGCAGGAAGCTGAGATTATTGCCCTTGCCGGTCAGAAAGGCTCTGTTACCATTTCCACCAACATGGCAGGCCGTGGAACGGACATTGTTTTGGGTGAAGGGGTGAAAGAACTTGGCGGTCTCCATATTCTGGGAACCGAACGCCATGAAAGCCGTCGTATCGACAATCAGTTGAGAGGTCGTTCAGGTCGTCAAGGTGACCCGGGATCTTCCCGCTACTACCTGTCCCTTGAAGATGATCTACTCAGAATTTTCGGTGGTGAACGTATCTCATACATCATGGATAAATTGGGTATGGAAGAGGGCGAGCCCATCGAACATCGTTTGATCAGCAGGGCCATCGAGAACGCACAGCGCAAAGTTGAAGGACATAACTTTGATATTCGAAAACACCTTCTGGAATATGACGACGTAATGAACCAGCAGAGGGAGGTTATCTATCAGATTCGGCGTGATATCCTGAAAGGAGAGCGCCTTGAAGAATTTGTTGTGGATATTATAAATGATATCTCTGATGAATTGGCGTCCCGTGTGTCTGATAAACGGAAACCGGTAAAAGAATGGGATCATGAAGATTTCAACAGCACCATGAAAAAATATTTCGATATGGACGCCATCATTCCCACAGGCATCATGGATGATCTGGATGAGCTGAAGCTTTCGTCTTATATCTCAGAAAAGGCCAGTGAAAAATACCGGGATAAACAGAATGAAATAGGTAAGGAAGAATTCCTAAGATTTCAGCATGTTATCATGCTCCAGATTGTGGACACGTTGTGGCGGGAACACCTGCTTAACATGGACCACCTCAAAGAAGGCATCGGCTTGAGAGGGTACGCCCAGCAGAATCCCTTGATTGTATACAAGAAAGAAGCCTTCGAGATGTTTCAGTCGTTGATTGATCGTATCAATGATGAAATCATCCATATTGTATTCAGGGTTCAGTTCAGAACGCCACCCCAGCAGAACATTGAGCAGATTCAGAAGAAAGAAGAAAAGAATTTGACTTTTTCCCACGGCAGTGATGAGGAAGCTAAGAAAAAACCGGTCAAAAGGGATGATGATAAGCCAGGTAGGAACGATCTGTGCCCCTGCGGAAGTGGAAATAAGTATAAAAAATGCTGTGGAAAATGAGTGATGAATGGGTACTTTTAATAATGGGTGATAGTTATTTCATAAAACCGGCTTGCATTTCATGAAGCCTCATCTTAATTTATTTGGAGAAAGATCATTTTCAGGTTTAATAAAAATCGGGGTTGTGCCGACAATTATAGTAACGGAGGTTTTATCCATGGGTTTGAATGATCCTGGCAGAGAAGAGCATGAGGTCACAGATCAGGATACCTTATTAGTTGAGCCGCCTATGTATAGAGTTTTTTTGATGAATGACGATTATACTCCCATGGATTTTGTGATTGAAATTCTTATGAAGGTGTTCAACAAGTCCATTGAGTCTGCAACGCAAATCATGATGAGTGTCCATAATAATGGAAGTGGAGTCTGTGGTGTTTACACCTATGAGATAGCTGAAACGAAAACCGGCACGGTTCACAGAATGTCGGAAGAAAGCGGTTATCCACTGAGAAGTACCATGGAAAAGGAATAGATTATGATCAGTAAAGAACTGAGCGCGACATTGGGGCTTGCGGTTCGCGAAGCTAAGAAAAGACGGCATGAGTATGTGTGCGTCGAACATGTACTGTTTGCCATTCTTCATGACAGCGAAGGAGTCGACATCGTCGAACATTGCGGCGGAGATGCGGATAATATCAAAAAAAAGCTGGAAAAATTCTTTACCGACAGACTTGAACGTTTTCCCGATGACGGCGATTATGTCCTTCAACAGACCGTAGGTTTTCAACGTGTGATACAGCGTGCCGTCAACCATGTCAGATCCGCTGAAAAACAAGAGGTCCATTTGGGCGATATTCTTGCTTCCATTTTCCAGGAAAAAGACTCCCACGCTACCTATTACCTTGAGTCCGAAGGTGTTTCACGCCTGTCCGTTCTCAAATACATTTCCCATGGTCGTCCGCAGACTATTGAAAAAGAAGACAGTGATGAAGGAGCCGGTGACGATTCAAAAAAGAAGAAAAAGGACAGTCCCCTTGAGCTTTACACCGTGGATCTGGTGAAAAAAGCAGGGCAGGGTAAGATCGATCCGCTGATTGGACGAGCAAAAGAACTCCAGCGGGTTATTCAGGTACTCTGCCGCAGAAGGAAGAACAACCCTGTCTTTGTAGGTGACCCTGGTGTGGGTAAAACAGCCATAGCTGAAGGTCTTGCCCAGAGGATTTACGAAGGTGACGTTCCAGATATCCTTCTTGATGCCCGTTTGTTTTCTCTTGATCTGGCGGCAGTTCTTGCCGGAACCAAATTTCGTGGAGATTTCGAACAGCGGTTGAAAGGCGTCCTGAATGAATTGAAAGTCATGGAAAACGTCATTCTCTATATCGACGAGATCCATACGGTTGTTGGGGCTGGTGCCACCAGCAGCGGTTCCATCGACGCATCCAATATTTTGAAGCCCGTGTTGACAGTGGGCGAATTGCGCTGCATGGGTTCAACGACCCACGAGGAATACAAAAACCATTTCGAAAAAGACAGGGCCTTGTCACGCCGGTTCGAAAAAATTGATATTGCGGAGCCCACGATTCCTGAAACTGTTCAAATTCTTCATGGCCTGAAACATTGCTATGAAACCCACCACAATGTGGAATACACCGAACAGGCCATTGAAGCAGCGGCCGAACTTTCAGGAAAATATATCAATGACCGGTATCTTCCTGACAAAGCCATTGACGTGATCGACGAAGCCGGTGTTTTGAACCGTCTTGAAGGTGGAGAAGGAAAACGGAAAATTCGTGTGTCAGACATCGAAAAAATCGTGGCATCCATGGCGAAAATCCCCGCCAAAACGGTATCCACAACCGACCGTTCGAAGCTCAAGTCTCTTGGAAAACGGCTTCAATCGGTGATTTTTGGCCAGGATGATGCCATTGCATCCCTTGCCACATCCATCAAACGGTCAAGGGCAGGTTTGTCTTCACCTGAAAAACCCATCGGATCTTTCCTTTTTACCGGCCCCACAGGTGTAGGTAAAACGGAGGTCGCCAAACAGCTTGCAAAAACACTGGGCGTTGAGTTCCTCCGTTTTGATATGAGCGAATATATGGAAAAACATTCTGTGGCCCGGTTGATTGGTGCGCCTCCCGGTTACGTGGGCTTTGACCAGGGTGGGCTTCTCACCGATCAGATCAGAAAGAGCCCTCACTGTGTTCTGCTTCTGGATGAAATTGAAAAAGCCCATCAGGATCTGATCAACATCCTTCTACAGGTTTTTGATCATGGAACGCTTACGGATAACAATGGCAAAAAGGCTGATTTCAGGAATGTGATCATCATTATGTCTTCCAACGCTGGTGCCCGTGAAATGAGTTCAAAAACCATCGGTTTCGGAGAGTCCAACACCGATGTGAAAGACAAGGGAAAAACAGCCATCGACAGGCTGTTCAGCCCCGAGTTCAGGAACAGGCTTGATGCCATCATCACCTTCAATGCCCTTGATAAGAAAATCATGGAGCAGGTGGTTGACAAGTTTATTCGTGAACTGGAACTACAGATTGCAGACAAAAAAGTGGCTATCCATATGTCCCCTGCGGCAAAAGCATGGCTTGCCAAAAACGGATACGACAGCAGATACGGTGCCCGGCCCCTTGCCCGTCTGATTCAGACAGAGATCAAGGACACCCTTTCCGATGAAATACTGTTCGGGAAACTCATTAAGGGTGGGCGGGTAACCATCGGCGTCAAACAGGAAAAGCTGACGTTCACATACAAATAGCACGACTACACTTGACGCTAATAAACCATGCCTGTTTTCCGCCTGTCACACCGGATTGAGTTTCCACCCGTTCACCTGGCACGGGAAGATGGTCTCCTCGCTGTAGGAGGAGACCTTTCCGTGGACCGTCTTCTTCTCGCCTATCAGATGGGGATTTTTCCCTGGTACAACTGGGATGAACCGGTTCTGTGGTGGTCGCCTGATCCTCGCCTTGTCCTTTTTCCCCAGGAAATCACCATCTCTCGAAGTCTTAAGAAAGTCATGAAGCGGGATAGGTTTCGCATTACCTTTGATACGGCTTTCGATCAGGTGATCAACGCCTGCGCAGATATCAGGACTGAAAATGATCACGGCACATGGATCGGGAATAAAATGATCAAAGCATACAACCGACTTCACCATGAAGGCTTTGCTCATTCGGTGGAAGCCTGGTCAGGTGACAAGCTTGCAGGCGGGCTTTACGGCGTATCCCTTGGCCGATGCTTCTTTGGCGAATCCATGTTTTCCTATGAATCCAATGCCTCGAAAACTGCCTTTGCAACACTTTGCAATTACTTGACTGAACGTGATTTCTCGCTGATCGACTGCCAGGTGAAAACCCGGCATCTGATGAGTTTTGGTGCCCGTGAAATCCCACGTGATGATTTTTTGGTTCTCCTTTCCGAAGGCCTTGATTATCCCACAATGAGGGGATGCTGGGATTTTGAAAACAGCTGTGTTTGAAGATAGAATTACAACCAACTGTGTTTAATTTATTCATGATGAAAGACTTTCGATAAGTAAAATCTTGATAAGGGGGCTTTGTGAAACAAAAAGGTGTGGGTTTCAGAAAAGAATGGATGATCATTGCACTAATTCTTGTTTTAGCAAGTTGTTCCATGAACCGATTACCCAACTCAGCAGCCTTGGATCAAATATCCCTTGAGCAATCCAGGCAAAGTAGCCTGTCTCCCAAAGATGCTCTTGCTCTTGCAGAAAAAGATATTGATTCAGCAAAAAAAGAGGCATTGGAATATTATGCACCGATCCATCTTTCCCAGGCCGAACAATCTCTAAAAAAAGCCCAGTCCCTTCTGGTCAAAGGAACCGATCCTGTTGCTGTCATTGCCGAGACCATCAAAGTCAGAAAAATGGTGGCTGAAGGCATTTCCACCAAACAGACCGTTCTCAGGCAGATGAGTGAGATTTTTGAGCAGAAACAGAGACTTGATAAGCTGAAAGCCGATGTGCTTATGCGTGACGATTACGATGATCAGCTCGACAACATCAAGGAATTGATTCTTGTTATAGAAAAAGGTGAGCAGGAGTCGTTTGAAAAAAAGAAAAAAGAATATCTGGGTGAGATGCTTGCCCTTGAAATTGAGGTTGTAAAAAAGAAAACCCTGTCCGAAGCCATTCAGGTTCTTCAAAGCGCCAAAAAAATCGATGCTAAAAAACTGGCCCCCAAAACTTGGAAAATTGCTGAAGATACTCTTAAACAGTCCACGGAGTTTATCCAATCCTATCCAAGGGATGAAGAGGGAGTCAAAAAAGCCGGTCTTGATGCCCTGAGAGCGAGCCAGCACGTTTTTTTTGTTACAAAAGAAACGTTTGTCTTGAAAGAAACGGATAAAGACAATTTTGAAAATGTGGTTCTTGACATGGAGAGCAAACTTGACCGTATTGCTCTGGGATTGAACCACCCCGATGTCCGCCACATGTCTCTTTACGATCAATCGGTTACCCTGGGTACTGCTGCGGAAGCCATGAACAGAAATGTTGTGGTAAGCGGAAAAAAAGAAACCCCCAAACCTTTGTCCTCGGAAAAAGAAATCATAGGAATAACACCCCCCATCATCTCTGAACCCGTCAGTGTTGTTAGTGAAACCCCAGCAAACAATGAAGATCCAGTTGTTTCAGCTGATAACACACCTAAGCTTTCCGACGAACCGGCCAAAGTTCCAGAAGAAGAGAATGTGCCTGTTAAAACAGATACTGCGCCAGAAGCAAGCCAGTCAGTCTCAGACATACCTCAAACAAAAGCACCTGAAAAAGATATTGAATCAATTAAAAACGAACTTGAAGAAATTGAAAAAAAACTGTGAAAACGCCAATGGGTTTTAAGTGTAAGTGAATCAGATTGACTGAACATTCCCTTATGACGTGCCATTTATTTAAAACCCGCCTACCTGTGAAGCTCGCCCAGAAGAGAGTTTGGTTTTCTTTCGATTGATGACTAACGTGCTTTGGGAATATAAATATGTCTTTAAAATACAAAGTCGCTCTGATTGGGCTGATTTTTTTTCTCTGCTACGGGATTATCGATTACAGCATCCTTAGAGCCATTATTTTTCAAAGCTTTGTAAATCTTGAACAGAAAGAAGCGGAGCAGAATATTGACAGGTGTGTGTTTGCTATCCATCGAGAGCTCTATCATCTTGATAAAATCTGCCTTGACTGGTCAAGCTGGGATGATACATACGAATTCGTTCGGAAACCATCGACTGCTTACATTAAATCCAATCTGGTCATTGATCAATTTAATCCCGATTTGTTTAGTCTAATTTATATCATTAACTCCAGTGGAAACGTTGTCTGGGGTGGAGCCAGAGATTTTACAACAAAAAAAGCCATTCAACTTCAGGCTTTTGCAAAGAAAAAATTCGATGATTCCGACCCGCTTATCGCCATAAATTTTCAAAACAAGCCCCTTGCCGAAGCAAAAAGCACCGGAATAATGATCACGGAAAAAGGGCCGTTGCTTATTTGTTCCCGCCCGATTCTGACCAGTAACAATGAAGGGCCTGTGGCGGGCACGATGGTCATGGGCCGCTTTCTCACCGATTCCGTAATTGAATCACTCATTGAACAAACCCGTGTTACTTTCGAAATTATTCTCAATCAGAACGACCAGAAGAATAATATATACAAGACCATCGTTGATTATTTTTCTAAGGAGTCCTCGTTTTACATCGAAAAAGAAAAAGACTATCTACGGATATATGCGCCATATTACGATATCAACAAAAAGATGGCTTTTTTGATTACCACACGTTTTCCACGTGAAATTACGAAAAGCGGATTTTTCGCCATTCACTTTGCAATTTTTTCCATTCTGATTTCTGGTTGTATTGTTTTGTTGGCCATGTTGTCGTCAATGAAAAAGATTATTCTGATGCCTCTGTACAAGCTAACAAATTTCGTAGTCGCTGTTGAAAAAGATCGAGATTTTTCCCTACGTCTCAAGTTTAAACGTAAAGATGAAATAGGAATATTGGCCAGCGGATTAAACAATATGGTTCAAACCATTGCCGAGCAAACGGACTTGCTCATTTCTGCCAATTTGAAGCTTCATAATCTTTCTTCGCAGGATGGGTTGACCGGTATAGCCAACCGACGGAAGTTGGATGATGTGCTTGAAAAGGAATGGAAACGGATGTATCGGGAAAAGCAGCCGTTGTCCCTGATCCTATGCGACCTGGATTTTTTTAAATTGTACAATGACCATTATGGGCATCAGGCTGGCGATGCCTGCTTAAAAGCCGTTGCCAGAACCATTGAAAAGAATTTCAATCGTTCTGGCGATCTGGCCGCCCGCTATGGTGGGGAGGAATTTCTTTCAGTTATGCCGAATACAGACATCAATGGTGCCGAACATATGGCAGAATTGATCCGTGTGGCAGTGGAAAACCTGGAAATAGAACATGTGAAATCCAATGTTTCTCAGCATGTTACATTAAGTCTCGGTGTTTCTTCGTGTATTCCGGGTCCTGATTTATCCATTGAAAAACTGATCGAAGCCGCAGATAAATCGCTGTACATAGCTAAACAACAAGGCCGAAATAGAACAGTATCTTTAATCGAAGTGTGAACAGGGTCAATCTCTCCAGACTGGCAACGGCAGGACGCGGCCTTCGTGGTGTTTTTCAACGGCTTTATTAAGAATTAGTTTTTTACCGATATCTTTTCCCGCGTTGGTGACATTTGGGTCATAGGCTCTTGCGGATTGCTGGATATTATGGATTCGGGGGTATTTGTAAGAGGTGTAATCCGAGAGTTTTGGATCAATTTTAACTAAATACCATCGGATCTGAGCCATGGACATTTCCAAAGGGTTTTGGGCTTTTTTTCCGTTGTTCAGTCTGTCCTGGAATCCCTGAACAAGACCAGAGGAAAAATCTGTTTTTCGCGACCGGTTGAGGTTTTTACCTTTATTATACGATTCCCATGCTGCGTCCATGTGATGCCGGATGAAATCATGGACATAGGACGCGATTTTCACGTTTTCAGATGTGCCGGTGATTTCGAAAACCCGCCCCATTTTTCCTTTAGTTTTCACATAGGCCGGAACCCAGATTCCATAAACAAAGTAATGTTCCATGAGGAGATGGGCCAGACGGTAGTCTTCCCTGTTGTATCTTAATGCGGGTTCCCCCAGATAAACGCTTAAAAAATTTCGCTCGCCATCCCGTTCAAACAGATCAATATTGTATTTGCGTATCAGGACATGGGCTTTGGCCATAGCGGACTCGGCTTCATGCCGGTTCATGCTGTTCCCGAGGGCCAGAAGTTTTTTCACTTTTACCATGATCCGGTCCTGTTCCGAGACGTCGTCGTTATCTGTGAGGCGATCAGTCAGGGGTTTGTACGAGCCGGATGCTTCCGGATTGGCTTTAAACACATGGCAGGCTTTGTAGAATGCCGGTCCATGGGGTGTTTCGTTATGGGCCTTGATGACTTCGCTGGCGTACTGATGGGCAATTTCATGAATAAGGACTTCTTTGACAGCATCCCAAGGATAATTTAAAACAAAAGTCCGGCTGAATGAGATTTCCCGCCGTGATGCATCCCAATGGGCCAGGCTCTTCTCGGAGTTTTTTAATGAAAATATGGGGATAGCCATGGATCGTTGGACGGGAATGGGCGCATAGGAAAGAACGCTTTCCCATTCAAGGCGCAGGCCGTGGAGAATGCTGTGTTCTATGGATGAAAAGGTTGATGTTGATGCTTGCTTCATATATCGAAATGTGTAGGGGCAGGTTTGGAACCTGCCCCTACAAACGTACAAGTTAACAGATGTTAAATGGCGTAAACGTCTTCACCGCTGAAAATTTTGATGTTGTTGGCTTCCAGAACACGCAGGGCATTGTCCGTGTTGTCAAAACGGAAGATCATCACGGCGTTGTTACCTTCTTTTAACAGAGCGTAGATGTATTCCACGTTGATCTCCGCCTGGGCCAGGATGTTTAGAATGGTGTGTAAACCACCTGGTTTGTCTTCAACCTGTACAGCCACCACATTGGTTTTTCCCACGGTGAAGCCTTTATCTTTCAAGGCTTTTTCCGCTTTGTCCACGTCACTTACGATCAAACGGAGAACTCCGAAATCCGTGGTATCAGCTAAAGACATGGCCCTGATATTAATACCGGCCTCTGCAAGAATGGACGTTGCTTCGGCGATACGGCCACCTGTGTTTTCAAGAAAAATGGAAATCTGAATCACTCGCATAATGGATCTCCTTTGTTGCCGGTTATGTCAAATTTTTCTGTTATCAATCACACGGACAGCCTTGCCCTCGCTTCTGGCGATGGATTTTGGCTCCACGAGCTTTACTCTGGCGGAAACTCCAAGGTACTCTTTGATATCATGGGACAGTTTGGCTTCGAGGCTCTGGAGAATTTTGATTTCATCAGAGAAAAGAGAACCGCTGACCTCGACTTTTACCGTAAGGGTATCCAGGTTATCCACTCGATCCACCACCAGCTGGTAATGGGGTTCTACCTGTTCGGTTTTCATCAGAACGCTTTCGATCTGGGACGGGAACACGTTCACACCTCTTATGATCAGCATGTCATCGGATCTGCCGCTCACCCGTTTCATGCGGATATGTGTTCTGCCGCAAATGCAGGGTTCGGTTGAAAGAGACGTGATGTCACGTGTTCTGTAACGAATCACCGGGAAAGCTTCCTTGGTGATGGAGGTGAAAACCAGTTCGCCTGTTTCACCGTACGGAAGGACGTCGCCTGTGGCAGGGTCAATTATTTCCGGGATGAAATGATCTTCAAAGATGTGAAGGCCCTTCTGGGCTTCATGGCATTCGATGGCCACGCCGGGTCCCATGACTTCACTCAATCCGTATATGTCAACGGCTTTGATGTTCAACGTTTCTTCAAGTTCGGCTCTCATGTGTTCTGACCAGGGCTCAGCTCCGAAGATACCGTATTTGAATTTGAGGTCTTTGAAGGATATTCCCATTTCTTTGGCCACTTCAGCCAGATGAAGAGTGTAGGACGGGGTGGCTGTTAAAATGGTGGGCCCGAAATCTTTCATGATTACGATCTGGCGTTTGGTGTTGCCCCCGGATACAGGAATCACCGATGCACCCAGTTTTTCTGCACCGTAATGGACGCCTAGTCCGCCTGTAAAAAGACCGTATCCATAAGCGTTGTGGATGATGTCACGTCTTCCGGCGCCGCCTGCTGAAAGGGCACGGGCCATGCATTCGGCCCAGGTTCCAATGTCTCTTGCCGTATATCCCACCACAGTGGGGCTTCCTGTCGTACCTGAAGAAGCGTGGATTCTGACCACGTTGGCCATGGGAACAGCAAACATCCCATAAGGATAGTTGTCCCGGAGGTCCTGTTTCGTTGTAAAGGGAATCCTGCTGAGATCGGACAGAGAGTGGATATCCGAAGGTATGACACCGGCCTCATCGAATTTATTTTTGTAGAACGGAACAGTGGCGTACACTCTTTCAAGAGTGGCTTTCAGTCTTTTGAGCTGTATGGCCGCCAGAGCTTCCCGTGGCAGGGTTTCAAAATCGATATTGAAAATCATGTGTTAACTCCTGTGGAGAAAGGAATGCACGTTTTTTTGTTATTACTGATTGCATTTTATGATGGCACCATGTTTAGGGCGGGTCTGAAACCCGCCACGACATGTTGTTTCAATTGCAATATGGAAATATTAACGCATCAACGGGTGAACGAGCCGTTGAATTGGGCTTTACGTTTTTCAAGGAAAGCTTTTGTTCCTTCTTTTGAATCTGCACTTGCAAGGCAGAGGGCGAAAGCTTCGATTTCAATGGCGCAACCGGTGTTGATATCCACATCCTGAGCTGCATTGACGGCGTATTTGGCGGCTCTCAAAGAAACACGGCCTTTGGCAGCGATGGATTTGGCTGTTTTCATAACATCATCCATAAGCGCTTCGGGAGCCAGGACTTTGTTGACTATTCCCAGAGTCAAGGCTTCGGCTGCGGAGATCATTTTGCCTGTGAAGATCATTTCTTTTGCCATGTTTTTACCAATGAGTTTGGTCAAACGCTGGGTGCCTCCGAATCCGGGGATGATTCCAAGCGTGATTTCGGGAAGACCGAATTTGGCGTTTTCAGATGCATAGATGAAATCACAGGCCAGGGCCATTTCACTGCCGCCACCAAGGGCGAAACCATTGACCGCACCAATGACGGGAATGGAAAGAGCCTGGAGTTTTCCGATGGCATCATGGCCTTTTTTTGCAAATATGCGGCCTTGAAGAGCGTTGAAAGTAGCCAGTTCGGAAATGTCCGCACCGGCTATAAACGCTTTGTCACCAGAACCTGTCAAAACAAGAACTCGGATGTCCTCGTTTTCGCTTATCGCGTCAAGTGCCTGGGTAAATTCGGCTAAAAGAGCGCCGTTCAAGGCGTTCATCGCTTTTGGTCTGTTGAATGTCAGAACGGCGATTCCTTCATTGACATCGAGAATGATATTTTCGTAACTCATCTAACCCTCCGTAGTTTATATGTAAAAATAATAATCGTATTCTATGGGTTTTTCGTTTAAGATATCTTTATAGGGTAATCCTGAAAGAATTGAAAGTGGAAAAAAAACGTGTTGAATATTCCCGGATTACCGATGAGAAAAGCAAGAGTCGTAAATGAGACGGAACAGTAACACACCGTTTTATTTCATTAAAGAATATTTATACTTAAAATGAATTGTCCGGTATTCTGCCGGAAATTTATCTAACCCATGAGGTAATCCAAATCATGATCGATATACATTGCCATATCATACCCGGTGTGGATGACGGTTCACCCGATATGCGGACATCCATGGACATGGCTGTAATCGCTGCCGGAGATGGTATTAAAACCATCGTGGCTACGCCCCATATTCAGTCGGAAATTTTGACACCGGACATGATCAGGGAAAAGGTTGCGGTGCTGAATGAACGGTTTTCCGAAACAGGAATTCCTGTTTCTGTTGTGGTTGGTGGAGAAGTGGCGTCTTTTCTTCCCATTTCACTGATGAAAAATTTTAGTATCAATGACAATGGTTACATTCTTCTGGAGTTTCCCCACACCCATCTGCCTTTTTCAGCTAAAGATACCATATTAAATCTGATATCCGAAGGGCTGAAGGTGATTATTGCCCATCCTGAACGGAATCCCACCGTGATCAAAAATCCTGACACACTGATCGATATTATTGAAGCCACTGGAGCTTACACTCAGATCACAGCAAACAGCATCACCGGCGCATTTGGACCGTCCATCAAATCATGCGCCAAGCATCTGCTTAAAAAGAAAATGGTGTCAGTTATTGCGTCAGATGCCCATTCGGCTGGTGCCAGAAAACCCTTTCTCACCGATGGGCTTAACGCGGCCGCAAAGATCGTCGGTAAGGAATTGGCTGAGAAAATGGTCTACAACAATCCGCAATCGGTTATTCTTGGCCTTCCGATTTCTTGAAAACAGGAATGAACGATGTGGTTAGGGTGAACCTGAGATGATTCTGGTGGCATGGACAAGTGTGATGTGTTACCAGCCCACCACAGCCCACATCAATCCGTGATGTGCTGTTCGGCGAACTGGGCGAGGATTTCGTGGATTTTCACCGGGGGCCTGACCTTGAAGTATTTTTCCACCACCACATGACCCACCTCATGTGCCACCACGTTAATTTTAGCGTGTCTTGCGGAAAGGTAAATCGTGTCGTTAATGGGGGAATAAAATCCGGGGCGTTTCCATTCACGTTGATGGAGGGTCACAAAATTATCCTTAACCTGGTCCATGTTTTCACAGAGTGAAAGGGTGTATTGCAGGTTGGGGGGGAACATTTCAAGAATCTCTTCCACTTTCACCGTGATCAGATCAATTTTACCCATCACTTCTTCTTCCACGGTCATGGGCCTTTTTTCTTTTATCAAATATTTGAATCGGCTTATAAAAAGACGGCTGTTCAGGGTTTGAAGCATGTCATCATTTGCATAGGAGATGACAGCGTACTGACTTTTGATTTCGAATGCGGAAACCCATACACTGGATAATAGAGGGGAGATGAAAACGATAATATATAATAATGAAAGAAGTTTTCGAATCATGGTGATGTCCATTGAGAAAGCGGCATGGTATTTATTCAAAGAAGATATCTTCAATAATTTATCGGCAGGGATGGGATTATTCTTCAGGGAGATCTCCCGAAAGGTTGAAAAAAGAAAGACTATTCCTGATCTGACTGTTGATATTTCTTACGGATACGTGAAAAGCATCTGAGTTTTTTTCATGTTCAGAAGGCGGGAATTCTTGAAGACATCGATCAAGATCGTTTGACAAATTTTCAATTTCTTTGAATTTTTTGTAAACAATGGAGTTGAAATAATTGATTTTATCTGCGAGCTCCTTGCATTCGTCATTTTTTCTCAAATAAATTCTTGAAGTCAGATCGCCGTTGGCCATGTTGTCTATGGTCCTTCCGATTTTGAAAAGCGGCCCCACTGTTTTATGGGTGAAACGGGTAACGAAATAAAGGATGGAAAATCCGCAGACGACGATGAGAATCCCATGAATGCTGAGGATGCTGTCCAGCATGATGTCCGGGGTTTTCCCAATCTTCAGCTGGTTGTTGTCGTAAATGATGGAAAGACTGTCCGTTGAAAAATATACGAAAAGCAGGGTGAAGAGAAGCATGACAAGGCAGGCAAGAATAAAATAGCTGAACAGATATTTCCCCTGAGAACTTTCTTCGAAAAAATATTTTTTCCGGCGATAGCTTTTGGCCGTGTCATTCTCTTTTTTATCTTTAAAATCCATGGGATTATCCTTTGTCATGGTTTTTCATTTGTCGAACTGTTGTCCGAAACTGTATTCCCAATGGTGATGGCGGCCTTGTTTTTTAAAGTTTCTAACCACTCGGAAACAAGACGCTCCTTTTTCTGTTCTTTTATGATCTGGCTTATAGCCTGTCGGTCTGTTTCCTTTGTGTTTTCGGGATGCAAGGGTCTGATCCGGTCAAGCCTGAAAACAGAACACCCTTCAGTGCTGGAACATGAGGGTTCCGAATGTCCACCCTCTTTGAGGGTCAGTAATTCGTATTTTACTTCAGAAGATAATCTGTCAAAGGCAAGACTCATTTTTTCTTCCGAATCGGGCTTTCCGTGTTTTATGTTATCCAGGCTGATGTAATTGAGAACCGTTATATCAAGCGTCTTGTCGGAAAGGTCTAAATAACGGTCGATCATGAATTCATCCACCTTGACGTCAAGGGTTTTATATTTTTGATCCACCATGGACTGGGCCAGGGATTGTTCGTAGTATTCTTTGATAGATTTTATAAAATAGTCTTGTGTCTGGATTCCAGCTTTGAGGGCTTCCTGAACAAGGAGTTCACGGAGTACCATGGAACTGATGAAACCGTTTTTATCTTGAAAATACGATTTGTTATTAAATTTATCATTGAATTCATCAATGGAAAGGGTTTTCTTGTTTACGATGATAGCGGCGTTTTCATGGGAAGGCCGAAGGATGAAACGTGTAA
>JBAZWJ010000060.1:0-37382 GCA_041660385.1 Desulfobacteraceae bacterium
AGGCTTCCTTAGACGTAATTTTATGTTTCAGCAGAAGCAGTTGCTTTGCCCTGCTCGTGCCATTGGTTTTACTGAGAAAGTAGGGCGTTCCACCCTTGGGCAGCATGCCGATTTCCTGAAAAACATTATGAAAGACGGTGTCCGACGTAATAATCCGGTAATCGCAGGCCAGTGAGATGTTCATGAACAGTGACAATACGTCGCCTCGGCAGATATGAACCACCATTTTGTTCAGAGCGATGATGTCAAGAATGGTTTTGTCGATGATGTTGCAGAAACGATGCAAGTCATAACGGTCCATGGTGTTGGAAAAACCGAAATGACCCAGATTACGTTCGGGGCAATCTATCAGAAAAAAACGCATGTATTCGTCACTGCCCGATTCGTGAAAGGCCGAGTGAATGACAACCGTTTTTATACTATCATCCGCAGAAACCCGCTTAAAGAAGTCATGGAGAAAATCCCTGTTGTCAAAACTGATGAAATTGTGGAAGAAATTCCCCGACAATTTCAGCCAGAGTGAATCTTCGCGAAGCTCGGAGACAAAGAAACCGGGATAGGAGAGGATGAGTTCGTTATTTTTCATGTGGCACCTCGTTTAAGAATTCGTGTTAAGGTCAGGCCCATTCTTCGCAGCTTGTCCGATAGCATACTCTAATGTGGCAAGTGCATCAAGATATCCGTACAAAGACTGGAAGTAATTTGTTTCAGCCTGGGTCAGGTCGGTTTGGGCATCAAGAACTTCGGTGGACGTGGCCGCTTCCTGACGGTATCCCAGCTGGGTGTGGCGTTTGGACGGAAAACCTGAGCCTGATTCCAAATTGAACTCAAGATGACCCGGAATCAATAGGCTTTTTGAATATCGAATAGGGCGAATTTTGAAAAAAAAGACGTGTCTGAACAATAGGATAAAAAAACGCTTTGCCCGCAGGCTTGTGTTTGATAAGACATAATATTCTGTATCATGTCCGACGAAACGTTCGTTTTCACCCAAGAGAGGCCCATGGACAAACCCCTTGTAATTTTAAATAAAAAAAATGAATGGATCTTCGTAATTACCGTTCTTGCGGCAATTGTGGCCATCAATTATATTTTTGAAAACAAAGTCGCCTTTTTTAATTTCTATTTCCTTCCCGTGATCATGGCCGGATACATGATGGGCTCCCGGCAAGCGGTGACAGGGGCTCTGATGTGTATCGTCTGTGTGGCGATTTATACTTACATCTTCGGCGATGCGGTGGTGTTGCCCCGGAACCGATCGGACCTTATTCTTTACCTCACGGCATGGGGAAGCTTTCTGATTATTGCGGGTGGTGTGGTGGGGCGGCAGAATGAAAAACTGAACCGTGAAATTGAGCTCTCAAACAGTCTTAACGAACAGCTTTTGAAGAACCAGAGTGAACTTAAAGAGGCCCATGAATCTCTGAAGGGCTACAGTGAACAGCTTGAGGAAAAAGTAGGCAAACGGACACGTGAAATCGAAGAGGCGAATCGCAAATTAGAAGAAGCCAGAATTTCGGCAGACAAAGCCAGCCAGGTGAAAAGCGAATTTCTGGCCAATATGAGCCACGAGATCAGAACCCCGATGAACGCCATCATCGGCATGGGAGACCTTCTGCTTACAACCGAACTTACAGCCACCCAGAAAGATTACATATCCATTGTGCGGTCGTCGTCACGTTCCCTTCTCAATCTGATCAATGATATTCTTGATTTTTCGAAAATTGAGGCAGGCAAACTGGAGTTCGATCTCTGTCCGTTCGTCATCCGTGAAATGCTCGATGACGTGGCAGACATGTTTATGGCAAGAACAAGAAAAAACGATATCGAATTCGTGGTGGATGTTGACCCGGACGTCCCGGAGAAAGTGGTGGCTGATCCCTTGCGGATTCGCCAGATTCTGGTGAACCTCATCTCCAACGCTTTCAAGTTTACGGAAAAAGGTCTGATCTGTCTGACGGTTAAAACAAGCACGGTCACTGAAGATAATATGGAACTGTTGTTCAAAGTCGAAGATACAGGCATCGGCATGGAACAGGAAACACTGGGTAAGCTGTTCACGTCATTTACCCAGGCCGACAGCTCGATTACGAAAAGATTCGGTGGTACAGGCCTGGGGCTTGCCATCTGCCGGAAAATTATCGACCTTATGGGTGGTAATATTAAAGTGGTGAGCGAGCTGGGCCGTGGAAGCACCTTTGCCTTTACCGCAAAAGTGGGTTATCTGGACGACGAAAACGAAGATGACAGAAAGCTGACATTGCCTGAAAGCCTTTACGATTTAAAGATTCTCGTGATCGAACAAAATCCCCTTGTGCAGAAAGTTGTCGCCCAGATGCTCACCCGGTTCGGGTTCAGGGTTCATCAGGCAGACAATCTTGAAAAAGCGGTGGACCTGGTTCAGAAAGAAGGGGACGATGCTTACGATATCGTGCTGCTGGACGAGCGGCTGGACGACGACAGGGGGCTCAGTACGGCGAGAGCTGTGATTGATGCTTCAGTGAAACGTCCGGCAGTGGTTCTTCTCAGATCTTTTGGGTCTATCACGGACAGGCAGCTTCGAAACGAGACGATTTCTGGTGTGCTCACCAAGCCTGTCAAGGAATCAGCTTTGTTTGACACCATCATGACCATAAGGGGGTTCCGGCCTTCGGCAGTCCCTATTGAGCAGGGCGTTGAGCGTGCTGAGTCCCCTGAAAACATCCACTTGCTTCTTGTTGAGGATAACCCTGTAAACCGGATGATTGCATCAGAAATTCTGACCATCATGGGAATCAAAGTGGATACGGCTGAAACAGGTGTGGTGGCCCTTGAAAAACTGGTGGAAAATACCTATGACGGCGTGCTCATGGATATCCAGATGCCCGAACTGGATGGCATTGAAACGGTAAAACGCATGCGTGTCAATATGGGGTTGAAGGATCTGCCGGTGATTGCCATGACAGCCAACGCTCTGTCCGGAGACAGAGAGAAATGCCTTAAAGCAGGCATGAACGATTACGTGTCTAAGCCCATTGACAGCAAAAAACTTCTGTCTGTTCTTAAAAAGAATATTGTCGGATTCCGAGGTGGAGCCGGCTGGACAAATGAGACGTCCAATCCAAAAAATGACGGTGAGAAAAACAGTGCAAAAGACAATAGCCAAGATAACGGAGGGCGACAGTTTCTTGACATGGAAAAAGCCATGAAACGTCTGGGTGCTCCAAAAGATCTTTATGTAAAAATGCTTGGTGAGTATGTGAAATCTTTTGATCAGTTCGGCCAAGAGATCAGGGACGCCCATGAAAAAGAGGATTTTGCCCTGGCGAGGCTTAAAGCCCACAGCCTTAAGGGTGCGGCAGGAAATATCTGTGCCGAAGAATTGTTCGCCCTTGCAGCAAGTCTCGAACAGGCCTGTATAGAAGAAAGCGACCTGCAAGTTAAAAAAGAACTGGAACTGACTGAAAAAGCTCTTGGTCGGGTGATCCGTGAGGCAAACATGATCATCGGGGAAGGTCGGGTTTGATTTTCTGACTGTCATTTGCTATGATGTAAACAATATTCATATCCTTGATCCATGATTGTACGCATGCTTTCCACTCAATTGAGGAATTCTTCATGAAAAAAGTGCTTATAGTGGAAGACGATCCTATTTTTCTCGGGTTAATCAAAGAATCGCTCAAATCCTATCAGGATAAATTCCAGGTTCTCACTGCGGAAAACGGCAGGGTGGCCAAGGAAATCATTGCGAAAGAAGATATCTCCCTTTTGCTCACGGACATCATGATGCCTGAAGTGGACGGGCTGGCCCTTCTCGCCTATGTGAACGACAGACATTACGCCATTCCCTGTTTTGTGATGTCAGCTTTTGGGACACCTGAAATTAAAAAACTGATTCCCAAGGACGTTCTCCAGTTTTTCAGCAAGCCCTTTCCCGTGGATAAACTGGGGTTTACTCTGCTGAAAGCTTTGGAAGATGGCGTGCCCAGCGGAACTATTTCAGGAATCAGCGTGGCCAGCTTCCTTCTTCTGGTGGAGATGGAGAAAAAAACATGTTTGTTTGAAGTTCAACTCCCCGATGATACGAAAGGTCTTTGTTATTTCAATAAAGGTGTTCTTTTTAATGCGAATTACGATGGAATGCGTGGTGAAGATGCTGTAATGGCTCTGCTCCAGAAAGAAAAAGCCAGGTTCTGTTTCAAATCGCTGCCTGACCAGAAACTTGGGAGGCTGGTCAACAAGGACCTGGCCACGTTGATTCAGGAATCCCGAAGACAGGGACAGCCTGCCGTTCCAGCGGTAGAGGACGATCCGGATAGAACCGAAGATCTGGAAAAAACCATTGAAGTCAAATACGAAGACTTTGACTTTGACCCCGTCTCTCACGACAAGGAGATTGTTGATGGCTTTAAAATAGAACATCGACTTGAACTTTCAGGAAGTTACTACGATGATGCGGCTGATGTGGGGGGGCGGATGACGGTGATCAACATGTGCCCAAGTCATCTGATCTTTTTACAGACCGAACAACGTCCACTGAAGCCTGAAACAAATCTCAGACTGGATTTCACTCTGGACGACAAGCACTGTTCTCAGGTCAGTAAGGAAGTCGCCGTTGTCGAGACCAAAGGCAATTATGTCCGGTGCAAGTTTTTCCGGTCCTATCACTACGACCGACTGGGGCCCTACCTCCATTTCAACTATCTGGATAAACAGACTGTTTGATCATTTCTATGCCGTAGGGGGCGGGTTCCAAACCCGCCCGTAATGACTCCGATTTGCATCGATAGAATCACTTAACAATAGAAAAATATAGGGATTTTCCTTTTCTATATTGCCGGATTCATATATATTGAAACCTTCAAAGCAATTACGGCGTCTTGCTGTGAATTCGTCGTTCCATGAACGATAGAATATTAATTACGGCTGATGACGAGACTGTTTTGTTCTTCTACCAGCACCAAGATCAACTGAGACTTACTGCATATCATTTGAAATCATGGCTTTAATTGGTCCTTTTTTGTGATAAATAATCAATATTTATAAGCGTCTTCAAAAGAAGTTTATTCATTACCAAATAAATCAAGAATGATCCTTTGGGGCACTATTTAACAAACAATGATCTTTTTCCTTATGCGTTGATAAGTGATAGCAATGGCTAAATGTTATAAGATTTTTGTCGCGAATAGGATGCAATCATTTCAAATCGCCTGCACAGCTTTCGCTGTTTCTATTGTTTTTATAGGCTGTTTCTCACATGTTGAGCCTCTTCGCAAATTTGAATCTCTTTCCATTACACCAAATCCCATAAAGATCATTTACGATGTGGGAAAAGATAATACAGCTGAAGCTTTGAGTTTAAATGACGTCGTTTCAATATGCATGAAAAGAAACCATGCACTGCAAATTGCGCGTCAGGACATCGCCATTGCGGAAGGTCAGCTCAGACAGGCTAAATCATTCAGCAACCCTGAAATAGAATTCGGAATCAGCGCCTCTTCAGCGGCGGATTCCGTTCTCAGCATCACCGGCTCACTGCTTCAGCCCATTTCACTGTTTCTGCCAAAAAGAAGAGTGGCTATTGAAGTTGCTGAAGCGTCTCTTGACAGGGCCAAAGCTGAAATCCAGCGATTTGAGTGGGCCCTAATAGTTGAGGTCAAAAGGGCTTATTTTCAAGTACTCCTTCTTGAAAATGAAAAAGTTCTTTTCGCGCAGTCTGTGGAAGACAGCGAAAAACTCTTCGAGGCCACACACAGGCTAAAAAAAGGCGGGGAAGTTTCCCGTATCAGTGAACTGCTGGTACAATCCGATGTTGTCGAAGCAAAAGCTCGATTGATTGAAATCGAATCCCTTCTGACAAAAAAAAGATCTGAACTGACAGAGCTTATCGGGATGAATTCGCTTCCTGTTCTCATGGATGGCAAACTGGAGTTCCCTGAATCGGTTGATATTAAAAACGTGAAACTTGAACAACTATTCGCCGCGAATAACCCTGAGCTCTATTTGCGGGATGCGGAAGTCAGGTTGTCAAAACTGGAACAGGTCTCTGCTTCAAATGCCTGGTGGCCTGGGGCAAAAGTCGGTGTACAAGTGGAACGGGACACAGAGGGAGATCGTTTGTTTGGCGGACTTTTTTCTATGGATCTACCGATATTTAACCGTAATCAGGGTGAAATTCAGTCTCGAAACGCCCAACTTTCCAAGGTGCAGATAGAACGATCACAAACGGATTTTATTGGGCGGCTTGCCTTGGATCGATTAACGATTTTGCTTGAACAAGCCCTGCGTTTGATATCACTGTATCGAAATGAAGGACTGCCGTCTTCGGAGGAAAACACGTTGCTTGTCAGGAGAGCTATTGAGGCTGGTGAAACATCCACCATAGAGCTTATTACTGCTAACCGGCGTGCCATCTCCGCTAAACTTGAATATCTTCGTGCAAAATTCTCGGGTGTTGAAATTCTTATAGACATGGAGGCAGTTCTGGGAACAAGGGTTTTCGATCTTGATGTGGGGCCTGTGGCACCATAGCTTGATTTCAATTTCATATGCTTTGAATAAATAGTTATTTCTTAATTAATAAACGAAGAGGCTTGAAAGAATATGAAATACAATAAGTTCATGTTTTTAAGGATCGGTTTTATATTCTTCTGCCTGACTGTTTTTTTACCTTGGGGTTATGCAGATCAGGTTCCGGAAACAAAAGGTGAGACTGGCTTAGGGTTACAGGCGCTTTCAGGCCATGGCGAGAACTTTGAAGTTGTTCTGAAATATGCTCCGTTTAAAACAGGTAACGACGTTTTTCTTGTTGTTTATGTTCTCGATATTGCCACAAATGAGCCGATAAAAGGGGCCGTTCTTTCAGGAAGCATATCCAGCGGGGATGAAGGCCTATCTGTTGAATTCAAAGAGATGAAGAATGAACTTCCGGGTGCATATGGTGGAACGGTTCGAGTTAAAACCGACAAACCCAATTCATGGCTTTTTGATATTTCTCTCGGAGAAAAAAGTGACCTAATAGCCATTGATGGATTCATAACCGGTGATGGTCGTCAATTACCATCCCGCCAGACGGACTCTGAACACAAAGAAACAGAATTCGAAATAGCATTGACGCCAGTCAGAATCGGCCTTCTGATTGCTGTGTTTATCTGTTTGCAGGTGGTGATCATTTATTATGTGCGAAGAAAGGGGCAGCGATGAAACGATATAGCCTGTGCGTAATTCTGCTGTTGATGATCGCATATTTGCCTGTAAATGCAGCAGCCCATGGCGGAGAGGATCATGGAGGAGAAAGTCTTGCTGGAAACACTGGATCCGCACTCGGGGCTTCAATTTTTGTTTCTGTTGAAACTCAGATTCGCATGGGAATTAAAACCGCGCTTGTTCAGAAGAAAAAACTGCCCAAACGTGTAAAAGCTTTGGGGCGCACGCTTATCAGGCCGGAACTTGAAGCTGTTGTGACGTCACCTGTTGAGGGGCGTCTTGTGGGTACGGCGGATTATGTGCCGCCGAAGCTTGGAGCAAAAGTCAGAAAAGGACAGATTGTCGCCATAGTGGATCAGACGATTTCCGGGCCGGATGCCATTAATATGACCATCGAACGAACCAGAGTGCATAGCGAACTACATCAGGCTCAGACAGATCTTGCCATGGCAAAAAAGGAATACGAACGTGTTTTAAAATTAAAGGATGTTGTGCCGGATAAAGAGATTTGGCGTGCTGAAACAGCGTTGAACATCGCCAGGGAAAAGTTAAATGGCTTAAAAAAACAGGGGGTCGTTTACGAAACCTCGACGGATCAGTCCGGCTACAAGTCAAAAAATCCCAAACGTGTGATCATGAAAGCACCTCTTGACGGTGTCATAGCAGAGACCCATGTGACCCTTGGTGAATATGTTCGACTTGAAAAAGAACTTTATCATATTGTCAATCTTTCAGAGGTTCTGGTTGAAGCGGATGTGTTTGAAAATTCCATTTCACGTGTCTCTCAAGCCACATACGCAAAGGTCATCGTCGAAGCTTTTCCAAACGAAATATTTACAGGAAAACTTGTCTCCACAGGTACAACTATCGACCCTCAGACCCGTACACTCAAAGTGCTTTTTTTGGTCCCTAATCAAGGACTCAAGCTGGTAGCCCAAATGTTTGCAGATGTTTTTATTGAAACAGGAGAATCGTTTGAAGGAATGACAATTCCCAAAACGGCTCTTGTGAATCAGGATGGCCAATGGGTGATCTATGTAAAAACTTCAGGCGAACAGTTTGTCGCCCGTCCGGTGGTTGTGGCTGAACAGTATATGGACAGCGTTCTGCTTTCACCTGATTCAGCGTTGTCAATCAAAGAAGGTGATCGGGTTGTGGTGCAGGGAATGTATCAGATTCGAATGTCTGCCTCAAAGCCTGAAACACCGAAAAACAAATAAAAGGAGTATCATGATGAAAAAGAAAATGGTGATCATGACAGCATGTTTTATATTTGGGCTGATGCTCAATACGTCAGTTTTCGCAATAAAGGGTCATGAGTCAAACGAAAAGCCCAAAATGACGATTCCGGCAACGGCCGGAGAAATCTTCACGGCAGTGGATAAGCGCGTCAAAGATCTTGAAAATATCATTGCAGCCAATACCCTTGACAAAGTGCATGTGGCGGCATTTGAGATTCGAGACCTGCTTCTGGCGCTGCCTGAAAAACCCAACACCCTTGCAGATGCGGGAAAAACCGCACTTAAATCAAGCCTCAATAAAATCAAGCAACAGGCGGGCCTTCTTGATAAATACGGTGATTCCAATGATATGGCTCAGACCAAGGCTGTTTTTGGGAAATTTAAACAAGAAATCGAAAAAATCAAGAAAATGCCGGGCCTGAAACCCTGATAGGGTACTCTATGCTAAAACGTATTATCCATTTTTCGATAAGCTATCGATTTCTCCTCATTGCCTTTGCCGTGGTGCTGATGGTTCTGGGTGGGTACGAAATAAGTAAGCTTCCGGTGGACGTATTACCGGACCTGAACCGTCCCCAGGTTACCATCATGACCGAATCACAGGGGCTTGCACCTGAAGAAGTCGAAACGCTGGTCACGTTTCCCATTGAGACAGCGGTTAATGGTTCGACCGGCGTCACACGGGTACGGTCAGTCTCCGGCGTTGGGCTGAGCATCGTATTTGTTGAGTTCGACTGGGGAACGGATATCTATCTTGCCAGGCAGCTGATAACTGAAAAGCTCACAACAATCAGGGAATCCCTGCCTCCCTGGGCCGAACCGCAAATGGGGCCTATTTCCTCCATTATGGGCGAAATCATGCTTATCGGAATGAAGAGTAAAACCATACCGCCAGCCGAATTGCGTTCAATGGCGGACTGGGCCGTCCGGCCAAGGCTCTTGTCCATTCCGGGTGTTTCCAATGTTATTCCCATCGGCGGCGGACGGTTGCAGTATCAGGTTCAGGTGGATGCCGCAAAGCTTAGAACCTATAACCTGACGTTAAAGGAGGTAGAGGAAGCCGTAGCAAACGCAAATCAGAATACCACCGGCGGTTTTCTTGAAAAGCAGAGTGAAGAATATCTGGTACGAAACATTGGGCGGGTAAAGGAGTTTTCAGAATTTGCAAATGCTGTTATCACCTCACGTGAGGGTATCCCTATTGTTGTCGGGAATGTGGCTAAACTCATTCAGGGAATTCAGGTGAAACGCGGAGATGCATCCATCAATGGTGAACCTGCCGTTATTCTAATGGTGCAGAAACAGCCGGGTCAGGACACGATCAGTCTGACAAGAAGCATCGAAACGGCCATGGAGGCAGTCCGGCAGGCCCTTCCGAAAGACGTTGAGCTGGATGACCAGCTTTTCCGTCAGGAACGGTTTATCCATGCAAGCATAAGCAACGTTGAGGAAGCCATCCGTGACGCAGCGATTCTTGTGTTTATCATCCTTGTGCTGTTTCTGATGAATACGCGCACCACCTTTATATCGCTGACAGCAATCCCTCTGTCATTCATCCTGACAGGCTTTGTGTTCAAATTCGCCGGAATCGGTATCAATACCATGACTCTTGGAGGCCTTGCCATTGCCATTGGGGAATTGGTGGATGATGCTGTCATCGACGTCGAAAACGTATTCCGAAGGCTCAAGGAAAATACGATGCTGCCGCCCGAAGATCGACACAATCCGCTTCGGGTGATCTATGATGCATCCAATGAAGTTCGAGCGACGCTCATTTATGCAACGATTCTCATGGTCATCGTCTTTATTCCTCTCTTTCAGCTTAGCGGTATCGAAGGCCGCATTTTTTCCCCTATGGGGATTGCCTATGTGGTCTCCATTCTGGCATCCCTTGTGGTTTCTCTGACTGTTACACCGGCCCTTTCCGCCGTACTTCTGATCCCGTATTTTGAAAAGTATCGTTTAAAGCGTGAAACGAAAGGAAGCATGAATGGAAATGGGCATGGAGATTCCTGGATTGCCCGAAAGTTAAAGGCTGTCAACCGGCTGCAACTGAACTTTACACTTGAACACAGTAAAATGATCATGGGCTGTTTTTACGTGGCCGCAATTTTGTCGGTCTACGCAGCTACTCATTTAGGCCGAGAGTTTCTTCCCCCGTTTAACGAAGGGACATTTACCATCAACCTGATTGCATCACCAGGAACGTCACTTTCTGAGAGCAACCGCATAGGAACCCTTGCTGAAAAAGAAATGATGAAAATTCCCGAAGTTGCTTCCGTTTCAAGAAGGACAGGAAGGGCCGAACTGGATGAACATGCTGAAGGAGTCCACTATTCAGAAATGGAGGTGGATTTTAAAAAAGGCGGGCGATCTCAATCCATAGTTCTTGCTGAAATCAGAAGCCGTTTGTCAGAATTCCCCGGTATGGTCGTTAATGTGGGGCAACCCATTTCCCACAGGCTCGACCACCTGCTCTCCGGTGTAAACGCACAAGTGGCCGTTAAAATTTTCGGTGATGACCTCGAAACACTCCGCACAAAAGCAGAGGATGTCCGTAACGCCATGGTGGAAGTCCCCGGTGTTGTGGATCTCTCTGTTGAGAAGCAAGTCCTTATTCCCCAGCTCCGAATTCAGATTCACAGGGAAGCCGCTAAAAAATACGGCATACAGGTTGGAGACCTGGCTCGCACCCTTGAAAGCGCTCTTTACGGTTCAAAAGCAACAGAGGTTCTTGATGGGCAGCGCCGCCATGATATTGTGGTCAAGCTTAAGGATGAATATCGTCAGGATGAAGATTCCCTGGCCGAAATGCTGATAGACACCCAGGCCGGAGCCAAAGTGCCTCTGGGGGCGGTTGCGGACATCATTTCCTCCCGTGGACCCAATCAGGTATTGCGCGAAAACGCCAGACGACGCATTGTAATCCAGTGCAATGTCGCAGGCAGGGATCTTGGCAGCGCTATTGCGGATATCGAGAAGAGCATCGGAACCAAAGTTAGTCTTCCCACGGGTTATTTTATCACCTACGGGGGGCAGTTCGAGGCACAACAGCAGGCAACCCGCATAATCGGCTTGCTTTCGATTGTTTCATTTGTACTGATGTATCTGATTCTATATAACCTCTTCCGTGTTCACAGAGTGGTTGTATGCATCCTGATGAATATTCCTCTCGCCATGATCGGTGCGGTCGCTGTGATCTGGCTTACGACCAAGACGATCAGCATTGCAAGTCTCATGGGTTTTATTACCCTTACTGGCATTTCACTTCGAAACGGGATCATGATGATCAATCATTATATTCATCTGATAAAATATGAAGGCGAGATATTTTCAAAAGAAATGGTGATCCGGGGCTCTCTTGAAAGACTTATTCCCGTCCTGATGACAGCGACCTGTGCAGCTCTGGGTCTTTTGCCCATCGCCTTGTCCGCAGGTCAGCCCGGCAAGGAAATTCTCCAACCCATGGCCATCGTGATGCTTGCAGGTCTGGTGACCTCGACATTTCTGGACCTGTTTTACACTCCGGCATTTTTCTGGCGCTGGTGCAGTCCCGTTATACCGAAGCTTATTGGAGATCCTACAGACAAAGAAAAGTCTGATTGGGGAAAGTAGAGTATTCCATCACAATACAAGCTTTCTGATCGCATTTCTTATGACGGCGACTTTCTGTCCAACTGGTACAATGAAAAAATATTGATTATTTTGGAAACTGAAAGGGGGTGAACATATAGCAAAACAAAGGCCAATTGTCGTGAGGCATGGTTCTCCATGCCGAATAATTCCAAAGTAAATATTACCAAGGAGAAAAACAATGAAGATCAACAGATGTGCTATTTATTCATTAATCGGAATGATTGTAATTATTGCAGGTTGTGCATCCATTAAATCGGCCAGCCACAAATACATCATGAGTGGTCAGGTTCTTGAAGTTAATGGCAACGAAATATATCTTTGCATTGGCCAGAGCGGTGGGGCTGTTGTTGGACAGGAGTATGCAGTAAAAAAATTTGTAAAAACCGAAAACAATAGCGGGAAACTTAATCAGCCTTCTTATAAACAAGAAGAAACAGGCACAGTGAAAATTACCGAAATAGTCGATGAACACTATGCAAAAGCCCTAATAACAGAGGGTGACGCTCAAGTTTACTCTTACGTTGATTTGAAGTAATAGCCTTATCGATTCACAAAATTAACTGATATAGGAGAATCCCAATGATAAAAATAATAACGATGGCGGTATCTCTCCTCATATTTGGTTCTGTATCGTTTGCCGAAATGGATACCATGTCCAAAGCAATGAAAAGTATTTGATAAAGCCATCAATAAGCGCACGATTAATCCTTGATGGTTTGAAAGAACCGGCATCTGCCCCCAGCGGGGATGCCGGCGTTTTGGCCAGTGGCCCCTTTCCCACGCTGAGTTTATTCCTTGGATCTCACGTTCCCTTCATTACCGGTCACGTCATTTTCTTTGTTTGTGATCGTTTTGAACTTCAAGTTGTTTTTCCCGCTTTGCTTTGCTTGATACATCAAACGGTCCGCTTCATCGACCAATTCATCCACAGTGCCGGGAACCCCGTCAAAAGTGACCAGTCCCATGCTGAACGTCACAGGCCAGCGTTTTCTTTTTACCAGATTCAGAAGTTGCTCGTTCATTTTTTCAGCCACCAGATAAGCGTCAGATGACTTGGACCTCCAAAGCAGCACACCGAATTCATCACCACCGAATCTGGCCGCGAAATCGGTGACACGAATGGAGTTGACAATGGTGGTGGCCACGTTGATGAGAAGAAGATCTCCTTCATGATGCCCCCAGGTATCGTTCACGGTTTTGAAGTTGTCCACATCAAGGTAGACCATGGATATGGGGCGGTTGTTTCTATGGGATTTGTTGATTTCAAGGCTGGCATATTCGATGAACGAAAGACGATTTGGAATGCCTGTGAGAAAATCGGTCCGGGCCGATTTTTTCTGTAAGTCAGCCATCTCTTTCATTCCAGAAGAAATATGGGCGATGAAAACGAACGTCAAAAGGCGGAAGAACTCGTTGATGTATGGGATATAAGGATTTGAGAAACGATCTTGCATGGTGAGATCGGCGAACAACCAGCAAACTACGGAGAAAATTGAGATGAGCATGCCCGATAATCGTCCGACTCCCCAGGCGGCCAGACAGACGGGAATAAGATAGAAGAACGACAGTGCAAGCTCATGTCCTGTGAGAAGACGGACAAAGCTGATGATGAGGACAAGGGCGACTGAAAATCCAAGTATGGCGTTTTTTTGCCAGTTGGAGATGAGTTCGAGGGTTTTCATGTGAGAATCCTTAATAATAAGGAACGAGGATATTTGTGGTGAACATCGAATGGTGAATGAGGGCATTTGTGGTGAACATCGAACATCGAACATTGAACATCGAATGGTGAATGGGGGGCTTTAGTGGAGATGCGGGTGGTAGTGGGTTTGAACGTCCAACGTTGAATAGGGGAATGAGGGCATTTATGGTGAACATCGAACATCGAACATTGAACATCGAATGGTGAATGGGGGGCTTTAGTGGAGATACGGGTGGTAGTGGGGTTGAACGTCCAACGTTGAATGGAGGAATAGGGCCATTTGTGATAAATATGGGCCATTGATGTGCCTTCCTTATTTCCCTGTTCAATAAAAAACCAATATCTTCAGGCCGATTGATGCTTGAATCGGGCTTGGCTGAGATATAAATCTAAAAAGCCTCGATCCTTTATTCGACGTTAAGCGTTGGACGCCACCCCCTCACTTCATGCTGCACCCTCACAAATGCAACCATTCAAAATTCGATGTTCGATGTTCTCATAAAAAAGCCTCGATCCCTAATTCGACGTTGAGCGTTGGACGTTGGACCTTCAAAATTTTCCACCGTCCCATCAACGCCAATCTCTCACTCCATACTGCACCTTCACAAATGCAACCATTCAAAATTCGATGTTCAATGTTCGATGTTCTCATAAAAATGCCATAATCCTCCCCTTGCTATTATAAGTCAACTTTCAACTCATAGCATCCCGCATCCAATGCCGGTTTGATATCAAATCCCATTTTTTTACCCAGCGCCAGCATCTGAGTATTCTCCGCAAGTACTGTTCCACGAATGTTTTTTACCCCCCGCTCTTTGGCGATGACGATCAAGCGTTTCATCAGTTCCGCGCCGATTCCTTTTCCCTGCCAGCCTTCAGCGATCATCACGGCGAATTCCACGCTTTTAGGGTTGGTGTCGCCGATAAAACGGGCAACGCCCAGCATTTTTTCATGGCCCTGGTCCTGGATAAAGGCGGATAAAGCCATGCTCCGGTCGTAGTCCACCTGGGTGAATCGCGCCAGCATGTTTGGGGGCAGTTGTTTGAGTGGACTGAAAAAACGGAAATAAATTGCACGGGGGCTCAAATCTTCGAAAAGCTGAACCAGAAGAGGCGCATCTTCGGGCCTGATCGGCCGGATGAAAAGGGATTCGCCGGATTTGACCAGAACACTTTCTTCGTATTGGTTGGGGTAGGGACTGATGACCAGATGTAAAGGCGCTTTGACTTTTGCTTCAGAGATTTTGATCCGTGCGTCAACGGCAAGGATTTGCTCTTCATCTGCGAAAAGAGGGTTGATGTCCAGTTCTTCTATTTCGGAAAAATCGGAAACAAGATGGGACAACCGGATGAGAATCTCTTCGAGAAGGCTGATGTCCACGGGTTTCCGGCCTCTGTACCCTTGCAGAATCCTTATGACCTTTGTTTCTTCCATCAGCCTTCGGGCAAGAAGCCGGTTCAGCGGGGGAAGGGCTATGGCTTTATCGGACAGGATTTCAGTCAACACTCCGCCAAGGCCAAACAGGATGACCGGCCCGAAGTCCCGGTCTCTTTTTGCTCCAAGGATAAGCTCGCAGGTCGTCTGGCCCAGCATGGGCTGCAACGTCACGCCTTTGATGATGGCATCGGGTCTGAGAGATGTTGTCACGTGCATGATGGTCTTGTACGCGTTTCTCACGTCGGTCTGATTTTTGATGTCGAGGATCACGCCCCCCACATCGGATTTATGGGTGATGTCCTTTGAATCGATTTTCATGACCAGAGGGTAGCCCATGTTTTCCGCTTTTTGAACGGCTTCCTCTTCGTAAGCGGCGCTTTCCATGGGGTTTACGGGTATTCCGTACAGGGCAAGCAGGTGTTTGGATTCTTTTTCCGTCAGCATGGAGCTGTTTTTTTCCTTGTGATAGGCAAGAAGTTTTTCCACCTCTTTCTTTTTGAAATCCAGTTTAACATCCAGTCTGGCTGGTATTTCCTGAAGCAGCTCCAGACTTTTCGAGTAACGGTTGAGGTTCATATAAGCCCGGATCGCACGTTCTGGACTGTCGAAGGTGGGAATGCCCGCCTGATTGAACAGCTCTCTGGCGATTTCCACATCGAATCCCCCGATAAATGCGGTGAATATGGGGAAGTTTTTCCCCTTAACCGCCTCAATGACAGCTTCGGCGATTTCCGACGGGCGTACCATGGCCACAGGTGAAAGCATGATGAGAATTGCTTTGATTTCAGGGGCCGCCATGCAGATTTCCACTGTTTTTTTGTAACGCTCAGGGTTGGCATCTCCCAGGATGTCCACAGGATTGGCACGACTCCAGTGGGACGGAAGAAACCCATCCAGAGCATTGACGGTCTGCTGGCTCAAGACGGCTGCATCAATGCCGTGGTCGCTCATGGCATCAATGGCCATGACGCCCATACCGCCTGCGTTGGTGATTACGGTCAGTCCCTGTTTCGAGATCTTGGGTTTTTTTGCCAGCAGTTCCGCGCAGTCGAAAAGTTCTTCGAAGGTATGGACTCTGATGACACCGGCACGTTTGAACGCGGCGTCGTACACGGCGTCTTCACCGGTCATGGCACCTGTATGGGAGGCGGCGGCACGTGAACCGGCCCTTGTTCTTCCGGCTTTGAGGGCGATGATGGGTTTGATCCGGGACACGGCTCTGGCCGCGCTCATGAAGTTTCTGAATCGGGCGAGGTTCTCCACATACATCATGATGCTGGTCACATCGGGGTCAGCACCCAGATAGTCGATCATGTCACCGAATTCCACGTCGATCATGGATCCGAGGCTTACGAAATAGCGGAACCCGATCCGTTCTTTGATGGCGAGATCAAGGATCGATGTGCAGATGGCACCGCTCTGGGAGATGAAGGCCATGTTGCCCGCAATGGGGATATGGCTTGCAAAATGGGCGTTTAAAGAACATTCGGAGGCATAGACTCCCAGGCAGTTAGGCCCGATAAGGCGTATACCACTTTTCTGGGCTTCGGCTTTGATGGTAGCTTCGAGATCACGGCCTTCTTTCCCGGTTTCCTTTCCACCTGCTGAGATGATCACGGCGCCACTCACACCGGCAGCTGCGCATTCCTGAATGACTTTGGGCGTGACTCCGATGGGTGTCACCACAACAGCCAGATCCACGGGCTGGGGGATATCGGTCACCGATTTAAAGGCTGGTTCGTTGAGTACGCTATGATGTTTTTCATTCACAGGGAAAACGGAGCCCTTGAAACCTCCAAGAATCAGGTTTCGGTAGACGGAATGGCCCACAGAACCTTCCCGGCTGTTCGCACCGATAACCGCGATGTTTCGGGGTTTGAAGATTTTTTCCATATTTTCGATACTCATACGAACCTCCTGGCTTATGATCGCCCTTTTCGTTAAATAATCCACACCGCCAGATTCACCGCCAGTTCCACTGTTTTTCTTCCCACCCGGCCCATGAAGAATTCTTCCACTGCCGAATGGCCTCTGCGGCCAACCACAAGGGTTCCGCACGGCTGTTTTTTCGCCATGGTGATCAGCGCATGGGACCGGCTTGTGGTTCTGTCAATGAACGAAAAGCGGATAGTGCTGGGGCTGAAACCTAGTTTCACAAGGACCTGGCAGGCTGAATTGATCTTGGGTCCCATCTGCTCACGCCGCATGGTGGTTAAGGCGCTTTCTATTTCAGGGAGGTGGGAATGGTGAATAGATCGGTATTCCTGGATAAAATTGGACGCGGAAACATTGATTGTTCTTATCACATGGCAGAGGAAGATGGACTCCATGTCTTTCCTCAATATGTACCCGGCACTTGCGACCGCATCATTTGCCCCTTGCGAGCCGTCGTAGCCAAAAACGACGTTTTCTGTTTCAGGATGCCCGGCTACGACCACAAGGGGAATGGACGGGGTACGGGACATGAGTTTGGACGTTACAGTTCCGGTGAGTCCGTGGGCCAGGGCGCTGGCCCCTGATTTTCCTGTGACAAGAAGGTCGTATCCTCTCTGGGACTCGTGGAGGATATCCCTCGCGATTCCATTCAGCATCGGGCGTTTGACGATGCTGATGTTCTTTTTGGGAAAACCCGCTCTCAGGAACAGCTGTTCCGCCTGTTCCAGGTTGATGTCGATGCTCCGTTTCTGGATGTCGATCCAGTCGGAAAAATGGGATGCACCGGGCAGGTCCACGGGGTCATTTTTTTCATAATCGTAGAAAATGTCGAAAAAATCGCTTTCCACGTGAAAGAGAACCACAAGGGTCTGGTGAGGATGGACCATCCGGCTGATATAAGCCGCCGAATCAAGGGATTGGCCTGAGTGGTCAATGGCGACAAGGATTCTGAGATTGGTTTCTTCCTTCATATCTTCCATAGGTCCCTCCTTAAAGTGGTGTTAGGTTTCGAGAACGTATTGGCCCGGTGCATCCGCAAGCGCTGCTTTGCCTGTTTTTCTGAAAGGCGGCGGATTAATGTGCTGTCCTGAATGTTCAGCAAGGAAACGTTGCCAGGGAATCCACCATGACCCCTGGGTCACATGCGTTGTTTCTTTGAATGTTCTGGGGTCGATGTAGGTGTCGCCCTCTGTTCTTATAGAGATCTGATAACTTCGTCCAGGATGGCCCGGTTCGCTGACGATTCCGGCATTGTGGCCGCCGTTTGTTAATACAAACGTCACACTTTCCGCATCCGAAGGCAAGAGAAATTTATAAACCGATTGCCAGGGTGCCACATGGTCACTTTTGGTGGCCACAAGAAATACAGGCGCATGGATATTACTTATGGCGATTGGAACGCCGTCAACCCGGTACCTGCCTTCGAACAGGTCGTTTTTTAAAAAAAGAGAACGAAGGTATTCACTGTGCATGGTGTATGGCATCCGGGTGGAATCGGCGTTCCAGGCCATAAGATCGGTGACCTGTGTCCGTTCTCCTTTTAAGTAATCATGAATGAGGGTATACCAGATCAGTTCGTTGGATCGGAGAAGCCGGAATGCCCCAGCCATCTGATCGGTCTTAAGATAATTCTGGCGATTCATCAGATCTTCGAGAAAAGACACCTGGCTGTCGTCAATGAAGAGGGTGAGTTCTCCTGCTTCGGTGAAATCGGTCTGGGCCGCGAGAAGGCTCATGGATTTGAGATCGTCGATGCCTTTGCTTTTGAGGTAAGCTGCGGCGATGACAAGAAGGGTTCCGCCCAGGCAATAACCCACAGTGTGGATTTTATGATTACCGCACTGAAATTTCACGGCATCCAGGGCCTCGCTCACACCCAGTCTTACATAATCGGACATGGAAAGGTTCCGTTCTTCTGCCCCGGGATTTTTCCATGAAATGATGAAGACCGTATGGCCCTGAGCCACAAGATAGCGAACAAGAGAGTTTGTAGGTGACAGGTCAAGAATGTAGTATTTCATGATCCAGGCCGGAACAATGAGGATAGGCTCAGGATAAACTGTTTCTGTAACTGGACTGTATCTGATCAGTTCAATCAGGTTGTTTTTGAAAACAACTTTTCCGGGTGTGACAGCAAGATTCTTCCCCACTTTGAACTGGTCAACACCCGCCGGTTTTCTTTCGTGAACGGAGCGTGCCACATCTTCGAGATAGTTGAAGAAACCACGAACAAGATTCGCCCCTTTTTGCGTAACTGTTTGATTAAGCAGTTCCGGGTTAGAAACGATGAAATTCGATGGGGCGATGCTTTGAAACATCTGGCGTACAATGAAACACATCATCTCCTCATGGTGTTTTGTCACTCCGTTCACATCACTCATGATAAACTGTCCGAATTTCTCTGCTGTGAGAAACGAGGCTGCAAACAGTCGGAACGGTTGTTTTGCCCAGCCATTGTTTTTAAATCGGCTGTCTTTTGAAATCTCTTCCGACATCTCCCCAGAAAGCCCGTGGCCAAAAACTTCAGTAACCGCTTTGGTCATGGCTTCAACCGTTGCCAGAAGTTTTTCCGGTGAATTAAAGTAATGGCTGGCCCAGTCCACATAGGCCATGAAAACAGCTGTAGGGGACATATTCATAAAGAATCTGCCTTGATAAGCATGAAGAACACTGTCAAGTCCTTTGATGCTGAAGCCGTCGCCTGTCATTTTCATTCCTCGTCTTTGTATCAGTTTAAAATAACGCTACACTCTCCCAGCCTACAACGGGGTGAATCGTAGGCTGGGGTGGAGTACAGCGTAATCCATCATGTGCCAAAGTGTTTTCGTGACGCCAACTATGACGCTTTGAGAGTTAACACTCCCGGCCCTTTCCCACCGGTCACTGATGCTCCTTTCTTTTTCGGTCCTGTATCAGTTTGATCTCTTTCTTTCAGCCATTTGGCAATGGACGGGACGAATTCGTTCTGGCATTTGGAACTCACATAAATTCCGATGTGCCCGGTTTCGAGGCAGAGATCCTTGGCATCATTTGAACCCACGGCCCCTGTGATCTGGTCGCAGGCCGAGGGGGGGACAAGATGATCGAACTTGCCGTATATGTTCAAAAGGGGCATGGTGATCTTTTTCAGATCGATCCGTTTGCCGCCGATTTCCATTTCACTTTTGATGAAAAGGTTTTTCTGATAGCAGTCTTTGATGAATTGCCTGAATGTTTCTCCCGGCAGATCCGGGCTGTCGAAGATCCATTTTTCCATGCGGATGAAGTTTTCCACAAAGGCTCTGTCATCAAGATTTTCTATAAAGTTCTTGTACTTGTCCACCATGAGTCTGGGCGGATTCAGAAGGAGGAACCCGAAGTTCATGATGTCGCCGGGAATGTTGCCGAATCCGTTGGTTACCGAATCCACATTGATCTCTTTCATCCACACATGGAGAAGTCCCTCATCGGTATCAAAGCTTGACGGGGTTACCGTGGTGATCAGGTTTTTTATCTTTTCAGGGAAAAGTGAGGCGTACATCAGGCAGAATGTGCCGCCCATGCAGATTCCCATCATGTTTATCTGGGGTATGTTCCTGGTTTCCAGGATGTAATTCACCACGTTTTCCAAGTAGCCTGTCACATGGTCGTCGATGGTTAAAAATCTGTCTTTCAGAGTGGGATATCCCCATTCCAGCATATAGACGTCAATGCCCTGACTCAGAAAACTCCGAATCACGCTTCGTTCGGGCTGGATATCCAGCATGGTTTCCCTGTTGATAAGGGCGTAAACGATGAGAAGCGGAGTTTTGACTGAAGATTTAACTGACGGATCGGGGCTGTAGTGCTTCAGTTTGATTCTGTCCTCTGTGTAAACGGTTTCGCAGGGCGTTGACGCGATGCGTGTGTCCAGTGAACCCAGGAGGGTGTGGGCTGAGTCAAAAGAATATTCAAGAGATTTCCTGGTTTGCCCGAGAGCAAGGGAGAAGAATCGGTTCAAAGGGTGTTCGTTCAATGGATTTGCACGGTTTTGCATGACAATCTCCTTCCATGGATTTTTTAAAGAAGCGGTCAGAGCTCCGCTTTGTCGGTCATTTTTTTTAGTTGGGATTCGAATTCCTTCATCTTTCTTTTCATAGCGATAACATCTTTACACAACTCGTCCACTTCCCGGCCAAAGGGAAGGCCTGCAAGCTGGATAAGATCGAGAACAAGCTCTCTGTAAGCACCCCTGAACTCGGCCATTGTGCTGAAAATTTTTGCGATGACACCTTTGTAGCGGTCGGTCTTGAACAAATCCTGGTACTCTTTTTCAAGGGCCTTGATCCACAGGTTGTAAACTTTCTGGACGTCTTCGGGGGATTTGAGGGTTTCGGACTGTTTAGCGATCTCCCTGAACGTAAAAAGTGTAGCCTCTTCAACAGGAAGCATACTGCAATACAGAAAGTCCATGGTTGCAGAGTTGAACATGGCCATTTTGTCCAGAGCCATGTTGATTTTTTCCTGATAAGGCCTTGTGATGCCCACCGGAGGAATTTCCAGAAGCTTTTTCATGATTCGGGCAGGAAGCCCCGGAATGTGTTTTTTGAAAAACTCTTCGGGATTGGCCTGCCCACTTCCGTCAAGACCGGGCATGAGCATCGCGGAAATGTCAATCATTCCTTGGGTCGTGTTTCGCATCAGATCCATAGCTTCCGAAAACACGGAAACCAGTGCATTATCCGACATCTTATCTGTGAAGAACATGTTCATCGGATTTTTATCTCCCATGAAGCTGTTCATGTTTTGTTTGAACGATTCATAATTGTTTTTCTGCACATTGCTGAACTGGTCCATCATCTCTTTCAAGCCGGGCATTGTGAATGGTGTCTCCATGTTTCACCTCGCGTGGGTTGTGGGTAGTGGGCTAAAAGAAAAAGTTCTGCCCTCGGAACATCGACGACAATTTGCATGGTTTGTGCCAGAGGGGTAAGGGGTGTAATGTGGTGAAAACAAATATTTTATTGATATATTGTCGTTTCATATTTTAGAAATAGTCTGTCAGTAACCTTTACAACATGGAAAGGGGAAAGTGTTTCAGCTTACCGAGTGGAATAAATAGATTCCACTTTTGCACGTCGCTCAGGCTTTTTTTACGATTTACACTGTGTAAAGGAAACCGACACATATATTATAGTTAACTGTAAAGGGTTAAGCCCCTGGGAATTAAAGACCCTTGGCCATCTCGCGTAACATCTTAAAATAGAATATGAAAAAAACATCATTGTCATTTGTTGCCCATGGCATGTTCATTGCTTTTGGTTTGGACCGACATGACCTGATTTCGTTTGATGCGGATCTGTGGTTGCGTGAAAGGAGTTGTCTATGGCTGTAAATTTCAAGATGGACACACATAAAAAAGAAAAAAAAAGGATGATCATCCGCATGTCTGGTGATTTTGACGGGAATTCTGCTTGGGAACTTGTTCATAAACTGGTTGAGCAATCGGGAAAATTCGATGTGGTTGAGCTGGATACCCATGGTTTAAAAAAAATGCTGCCTTTTGGCCGTAACGTCTTTCTATCTCAGGCCGCGTCGTTGAAAAAAACAAAAACCCCCTTTTTGGTATCAGGGCCTTATGCCGATGATCTGACCGGACCGGGAATGTTCCTTGCAAAGCGCTCAGTAACGGTGGACAAATGAAAAAGATCGTTGTTGTCGAAAAGAATCCTCACATCAGGAGCCTTGTGCAACGTGAACTTATAGCAGAAGGTTACACGGTGTTTGCTCCAGCATGTGAGAAAGAACTTCTGGAGCTGTTCAGCGGCCGACAGATAATGGATCTCATGATCATTGATCCGGAAGTTCTCGACAATAATTTTGGTCATATTGCAGAAAAGATAAGCGCATACAGGCCGGACCTCCCCGTGATTGTTCATGCCCTTGCCGTGGACAAAGACGGCGTTGTGCCTTTCGGCTCGGTTCTCGAACGGATTGAAAAAAACTGGGACAGTATCAGTGAACTGAAAAAAGTGACGGCTGATCTTATGAAGGCAGAGGGGCGCACACCATGACAGGAAAAATGGACTACGCATCTGTAAAGAACAACATCCTTCTGAGCATGATTCTTGTTCCCCTGGTCCCCTTTATTTCTGCGTTGGCTATCGGCTATTTCTACTTTGCTTCATCCATCGAAAAATCAACAGTGGCAACCATGAACCGTATCGCATTGGATCATGGAACCATGATCGAATCGTTTTTAAATGAGAGAAAAGCAGATCTTGCTTTTATTTCAAGAACATTTTCCTTTGAGGATCTTAAGCGGATAGATGTTCTTGAAAAAGTGTATGATGAACTCCAGAAAAAATCCCATGTTTATTCTGACCTGGGAATATTTGATGACAAGGGCATGCATGTTTCGTATCATGGTCCTTACAAACTCACCGGAATGGATTACCACGACGCAACCTGGTTCAGGGAAGTACTGAGAAAAAAATACTATATCAGCGATGTTTTCCAGGGCTTCCGGCGCATACCTCATTTTGTTATTGCCGTAGCTGTGGATTCTCCTCAGGGCACATGGGTGATCCGGGCCACCATTGATTCCAATTTTTTCAATGATTTTGTAAAAACGGTCCATGTAGGTAATACAGGTGAAGCCTACCTTTTGAACTCCGAAGGGTTTTTTCAGACCGAAAGGCGTTCGGGCGGCAAGCTTATGGAGCAGGACAAAGATTTTCACATTTATAAAAATTCCCACGAAGGTGTCCGGTCATTCATTTCAAAAGACTCCGAAGGTATCACCAATGTTTATGCCACATCGTGGGTCAAGGACGGAGCCTGGCTTCTGGTGGTCAAGCAGGAACGGAACGATGCCTTCCATTTTTTAAGGCGGGCTCTTTTTCTTATTGTCATCGTCATGGCCGTCGGCGGAACGGGCCTTGTGCTGCTGGCGTTTTACATCACTGGTCGTGTTGTTCGGCGTATCGAGAAGACCGACGCGGAAAAAGGTCGGCTCTCAGATCAGCTTATCAGGGCCGGGCGATATGCTCAACTGGGTGAAATGGCCACAGGTTTTGCTCACGAAATCAACAACCCACTTCAGATCATGAAAAGTGAGCAATCCCTCCTCAGTATGCTGGTCGACGACCTGGATCCTGAAAAGGGGGAGAGTTCCGGTTCAACAGAAAACGGTCAGACAGACGACGCGGAAGCGACAACACTGGCTGAGATCAGGGATTCCCTGAGCCAGATCAGTCTTCAGATTGACCGATGTTCAAAAATCACAGGATCCATCCTGAAATTCGGGCGGCAGGAAGAAAAAGAATTCAAAATCCTGGATGTGAGGGGCTTTATTCATGAGATCGTTCAGATGGTTGCCAAAAAAGCCGAAGTTCACGCCATCACCATCGAAAAGGATATTCCGGAACATCCCTTGATGGTGAACGCTGACCCGGGTCATTTGCAGCAGGTGTTTTTAAATCTGATCAACAACGCCATGGACAGCATCACCCAGGCCCATGGTGCCCACGGCGGGCGAATCAGCATTGTCATCAAGGAAAACAAGGCGGATAAACGTCTTGAGATTTCTGTGGAAGATAACGGAACTGGCGTTCCCCCTGATTTAATGGAAAAAATATTCGCTCCATTTTTTACAACAAAACCAGTGGGGAAAGGAACAGGTCTTGGCCTTTCGGTCTGCCTTGGAATCGTCAGCGATATGGGGGGGACCATGAAAGTAAGAAACATGGAAATATCAGGGGCGAGATTTACGGTTGAACTTCCTGGTGCATGATAACAACGTAAGTTATTCATATTCGAATAACCTCCATGTGAATATCTTTATCCTTATGTTGGGCTGGATTGCGTGTGGAAGGGGAAAATACATAATTAAGTGAATAACATTATGTTATTACACTGTAAAGAAATCGATAGAAATGATGGCGAAGATGGCGAAAAGTGTTTAATTATGAAACAGTCGTTGACTAAAGACGAAAAAAATGAAAAAGAGGTGCATGATGAAAACGTGCACCCACTTAATGCTCAAAACGTAAGAGCATATTTTAAAATACTCAGGCTGAGGCTTATGGCAGGACTGTTTATCGGATTTTTAATACCACATGCCCTACTATCGGCCTACTTCCATCTTCAATTCAACTCCACACTGAAGAAAAGTGGAAAGCTCAGTCTTTCTGCCATTGCTGAGAGTCAGAAAAACACCATCGACCTTTTTCTTCAAGAACGGGTGGTGAACCTCTTCAACCTGTTCCACAGCCGTGAATTCACCTTGTCGCCGGGCAGTCAGAAAATGGAATTTTATCTGGGCAACCTCAGACAGGCCAATGACGCCTTTATTGACGTGGGTTTTTTGAATGATAAAGGGATTCAGACAGGCTATGCAGGACCTTTTCCGGCTCTTCTTGGAAAAGATTACAGCGATGAAGTCTGGTTCAAGTCCCTGATGAGCCAGCCCGAAGACTACCTGATCAGCGACATCTACCTCGGTTTCAGAAAAAAACCGCATTTCACCATTGCCATACGCCAGATGATTGACGGACGACTGTATGTGATGCGGTCCACACTTGATCCTGACAAATTTTTCATGTTTTTGCGCAGCATCAGTCATGGCAAGGAAGTCGACTCCACCCTGATCAATAAAAAGGGGTATTACCAGGTGGTGGACCCTGGGAAAGGGAATTTTCTATCCCTGTCAGATGTGACGCCATCAAGGGAATCGGGCACCGGTGTGATGGAGATAGACAGGGCAGGGGAACAGACCCTTGTGGCATTCACCTGGCTTCGTGAAACGCCATGGGCTCTTCTTGTCAGCCAACCCCTTTCCGTGGCTCATTCCGGCATGTACCGTGCTCGACAGATCCTTATCACCAGCCTGGTGGTGATCATTTTTTCCATCGGCGCCATCATTTTCTACAGTACCCGAAAGCTGATCAACAAAGCCCAGGCTACGGCGGAACGGGGGTTAGCCCTCCAGCATCAACTTATTCATGCATCCAAACTTGCAGCCATAGGCGAGCTTTCCACGGGCATCGCTCATGAAATCAACAACCCACTTGCCATCATCATCGCCACCACCGGGGTGATAAGGGATATGCTGAACCCGGATTTCCATCTGGATTCAAGTCCGGAGGTTATCAGGACGGAACTGTCCGTTATTGATTCAGCAGCATTCAGAGCCAAAAGCATCACCCACCAGCTTCTTGATCTGGGGAGGAAACGGCAGCCCGTCATGGTTCAATGCAATATCCACAGCATATTGGATGATGTGCTGGGTGGGCTTAAAGAGCGTGAGTTTAAAAGTAAACAGATAGAGATCATTAAGAACTACTCATTGGATCTTCCTGAAATTCTTATTGATCCCGACCTCATAAGACAGGTTTTTCTCAACCTGGTGAACAACGCCGGAGACGCTATTCAAGGGCCGGGCACCATAACGCTGACAAGCTTTCTGTTTGAGGATCAAGTCAAGGTTACAGTGAAAGATACGGGCGAGGGCATAGAGCCGGAACATATGAAACGGATTTTCGATCCTTTTTTCACAACCAAAGACGTGGGTAAAGGAACGGGTCTGGGATTGAGCGTCTCCAGGAATATTGTGGAGCTCATGGATGGACGTATTGATGTGGTGAGTATGAAAGGTGTGGGCAGCTCGTTTACGTTGTCCCTGCCAGTCAGGAAACCAGGAGATAAACAGGATGGAAAATACTAAAAAAACAGGTCTGAAAGTCCTGCTGGTCGATGATGAAGAACGATTCAGAAGTGCTTTGTCTCGTCAGCTTTCAGTGCGGGGGTTTCAGGTTTTTGAAGCGGAGTGCGGAGAGAAGGCCTTAGAAATAACGGCAAAAGAACGTCCTGATGTTGTGATTCTTGACCAGGAAATGCCGGGCATGAATGGAACAGAAGCTTTTGATGAAATCAAGAAAATTGATCCATTGATCGAAGTGATCATGCTGACGGGCCATGCTACCGTTGAAATCGCACTTTATATTATGAAAAAAGGGGCTTTCGATTACATCATGAAACCTCTCAACATAGACGAACTATTGTACAAAATTGAGGACGCCTACACCAGGAAAGTGCTCAATGCAAAGAAAACTAACACCTGACCCGGGAGAGGTAAGGTGTAGGAGTAATTAGTATAATTTATATTAATTTATAACAAAGGAGACGAGTAGATGAATTTTTTCAAGCAACTAGGGGCGGTCATGATGATGGGCGCAAGAGCCCATGCCAAGTGGGAGATCGACACATCGAACACCATTCTTCGGAGCAGGAAGAGGCTTTTGATTCTTGCACTGTTGTTCATTCCAATAATTCTTGGTGGGATTGTGTTTGCGGATGACGCAGCGAAAGTGCTTCCGGACATCATTGGCGGTAAAGAGGCATACAACCCGGCGTTTTATTCCACATTTATTTTTATCGTGTCCATTTTTGTCGGTCTGGGAGCAGGACTTATTACCGGCTGTATTGGGGCCGGTGGTGGTTTCATCATCGCTCCGGCTTTGATGAGCGCAGGTGTTAAAGGTATTCTGGCTGTTGGAACCGACCTTTTTCATATTTTCGCCAAAGCCATCATGGGCAGCGTAATCCACAAAAAACTGGGCAACGTGAACGTTCCCCTCGCTCTGGTTTTTCTCATTGGTGCCCTGTTAGGTACAACGGCAGGCGGTATTATCAACCGTGTACTTTACGAGATAAACCCCGTACTAAGCGATGCATTCATCACATCGGTTTACTCGATTATGCTGGGTTTTCTTGGTTTTTACTCCATGTTTGACTTCATCAAAGTCTGGAGAAAAGGCGGCCCTGTTACGAGCCACGGCGGAAAAACCGAAGGAGTGGAAATGGGATCTTTCCCTAAAACCCTCCAGAACATCAACATCCCCCCCATGGTGACCTTTGACGCCGACATTACCCCCGGTGGCCACAAAATTTCCTGGGTGTTTCTTGTAATCGCAGGTGCTTTCGTCGGTCTTGCAGCCGGTATCATGGGTGTTGGCGGTGGTTTTCTCACCTTCCCCATCTTTGTTTACGTTCTGGGCGTTTCCTCCATGACCACCGTGGGCACGGACATTTTCCAGATTATCTTTACTGCAGGTTTCGGTTCAATAACCCAGTACGCTGTTTACGGGTTCATCTTTTATACTCTGGCCATGGGCATGCTTCTGGGCTCTCTTCTGGGAATTCAGATCGGCGCCCTGGTCACCAAGGTTGTTTCAGGCATCACCATCCGTGGTTTTTATGCCCTGTCCATCATGGCAGGTTTCGTGAACCGAATTTTCGCACTACCTTCTAAACTTCAGTCCATGGATCTTATTCCGCTGTCCAAAGGTCTTTGTGAAACACTTAGTAATATCGGTGCCGTTCTTTTCTTTATTACTGTAGGTGGTTTCGGAATCTGGGTAATCGGTACTTTTTTAATGAATCTTAAAACGCTTAAAAGTGGGGAGGCTCACTCATGATAGAAAATAAGAAGGAATTCATGCTTGGTTTTGTGATGATGGCTCTTTTCCTGGCTGTCCTGTGGGTGATGTTTTTGCCTATATTTCATGGGCATAACGGGATGGAGTATCTGGATTCCCTTTACAACTCCATTTCAAAAGGTTCGGCATACTATATTCCGGATTCAAAGAAAGAAGCGGAAACCATGCAGAATAAAGTCATCAGTGTAAAATTTTCAGCTGATGATGCGGCCCAGGCTGGCCTGATCGTTTCCCAGCTTCAAAAAAGTGGTTTCACAGCTTCAGCTGAAGATAAAACAGTCACGATGGACGGTGATCTTGGAGCTGTTCTTCTCACGAGTCTTGATGATGCAGAACTCATGTACAATAACGACGGTTCAGCGTTAAGCGCGAAGTACGGAATGGACGAACGCCAGGCCCTTTACAACTGGTACAAGGTTTTCAAAGGTGCGGTTAAAGATCTGAACAAACAGGAAAAGTTTGACGAGTCCAAGGTTATTACTGAAGTGCTTGGTAAATCCATCGAAACGTCTTACAACTACTACAAGATCGTTCCCAAGAAAATCGGGACATGCTGGTGGATTGTTGCGGGGTCTTTGATTTTCTACGTGATTTACACCATGTGGTATGGCTACGCCATTCTGTTCATGTTCGAAGGATGGGGTATGAAGTTCGGCCATTGATGTCATAAACACTTATTTTAAGATGAAATGATGCATATAAGGCGGGTCTGCTCGACCCGCCTTTTTATACAGGTTGATCTTATACATAGCGAAAATGTTTGTTATGATTGACACAGGCAGGTCGGGTAAGAAGGGCGTACCATGAAAAACATCTGGGGATGGTTCAGTAAAAAGCGGTCAGTGGAGAATGAAGACTGCGACGTTGAAGTGGAATACCTGCGCCTAAATTTCAAAGCCCGCTATCACAGCTTCAAGCTTCTCATCAGTGCAAACAATAAAAGCCTTGAAAACATGGCGGATATCGAACGGGCACTTCTTGGCAAAGAGGTGTTCGGCATGGGTTTCATCAAGTCACGTGTTACGGCCATTGCCGTGAGCGTGTTTTCCATGATCAGCCATCTAAAAACCATCACCGGTGGGAAATATCCTGAACTCGAACCAAGTTTTTTTCGCATCGAACAGGAAATTGCAAAGGTTTTAAGCCCGAAAAAAAACGCGGAAGACCCCCGTCTTGTGATTCCTTTCAAAGACGTGGAACCGGGCATGGCCTATTTGGTGGGTGAAAAAATGGATCATGCCGCAGAAGTGAAGAACAAGCTGGGTCTCATCGTGCCGGAGGGCTTCGCCATCACTTCAACTGCTTATGAACTTTTTATGAAAGAAAACAAGCTCCAGAGTGAAATCGAACGGATTATCCAGTCAGCCGGACCAGACAGCAAAGGGCCTTTTGATATCCTGAGTTCACGAATAAGGAGCCTTATCCTGGAATCCAAAATTCCTGACGCGCTTGAACAGTCGGTCCGTGAACAATGGGAAGCACTGGAACGGGCCAAAGGCAAAAAAGTCCGTCTTGCCTTGCGGAGCAGTGCCATGGGTGAGGATTCCAAGGAAAACTCCTTTGCCGGACAGTACAGAAGCGAACTCAACGTAGCCTGGGAAGGTGTTTTTGATGCGTATAAAGAAGTGGTGGCCAGCAAGTACAGCGTTAAAGCCATTTCTTACAAGCTGAACCGTGGTGTCCGGGATGAAGACATCGCCATGTGTGTTGGCTGCATGGAGATGGTGGACGCCGTGGCCGGTGGGGTGGCTTATTCCAGGAATCCGGTGGATCCCGATGACGAATCGGTCTATATTAACGCAGCCCTTGGCCTTCCCAAATCTGTGGTGGATGGTCAGGATACCTGTGATCTATTTGTGGTTTCAAGGGCCGTTACCTACGATGTGATGCCTGCCCGGCTTTACGATAAAGAACCTCTTGATTTTGTCATGGTGTCTCAGAAAGAGCCTGAGCTTAACATTCGTGCAGATGTCCGTGAAAAACAGTACCAGGTTGCCTGTCTCGAAACTGAAGGGGTTCACCGCACGGAAATCCGGGTTGACAAGCGAAATGAACCGGCTTTAAGCGATGAAAAAATCAGAGAGTTGTTCTCGCTGGTGATTCGGATTGAAAACTACTACAACTGCCCCCAAGACATCGAATGGGCTCTTGATCGTGATGGACGATTGTTTATCCTTCAATGCCGCCCTCTCAAACAGACATCGTTTCGCCCTCAGACTAACGACGATGCGGTTGTCCCACGTGTTGCCCCCATTGTGGACACCGGAATAACTGCCAGCCCCGGAGCGGGTTACGGCGAAGTGTGCCATGTTTCAAAACGTGCGGATATCCTCCAGTTTCCTGAAGGAGCTGTCCTTGTGGTGGAACAGGCTTTACCGGCCTGGGCCAGTCTGATTAATAGAGCTTCGGCTGTCGTTTCCGAGCAGGGGAGCTTTGCAGGTCATCTGGCCAATGTGGCCAGAGAGTTCCATGTCCCAGCCCTTTTTGCCGTGAAGGATGCTATGAAACTACTGACACCTGGGGATCTGGTGACGGTTGACGCCGACAGCATGGCTGTTTATCCCGGGAAGCACGACGAACTCTTACAAAATAAAGTCAGAGAACGGAACCTCATGGCCGGGAGCCCTGTTTTTGAAGCTTTGAAACATGTGAGTGAGCATATCGTCCATCTGCATCTTTTAAACCCGGAGTCCAAGGATTTTACGCCGGAAAACTGCACGACTTACCACGACATCACCCGTTTTATTCACGAGAAGTCCGTAAACGAGATGTTCCAATTCGGTAAAGAGAACCATTTCACGGAAAGATCGAGCAAACAGCTACATTACGTTGTGCCTATGAAATGGTGGATTCTGAACCTTGATGATGGGTTCAGTCAGGAAGTTCAGGGTAAGTACGTTAAAATAGAACATATCGTTTCCATTCCCATGCTGGCGTTCTGGAAAGGCTTCACCGCCATACCCTGGGACGGGCCCCCGCCCTTGGACGGAAAAGGGTTTGCTGCCGTCATGTTTCAAAGCACGGCTCAACCGGCCCTTGTCACCAGTATGCCTTCAAAATTTGCAGACAGGAATTATTTCATGCTGTCCAAGAATTATTGCAGTCTGAATTCAAGGCTGGGTTATCATTTCGCCACCATGGAAGCCCTTGTGGGTGACCGGGCCGGTGAAAATTACGTGAACTTCCAGTTTAAAGGAGGGGCGGCGGATTTCGAACGTAAAATGAAACGTGTTTATTTTATCGGAGAACTGCTGGAACGATACGGATTCAGAGTGGATGTTCGGCAGGACAACCTGAGTGCACGGCTTGAAGGCTATGACCGGGAATACATGGAAAAAAGGTTGCAGGTTCTGGGATATTTGACGCTGCATACCCGCCAGCTCGACATGATCATGACCAATTCTTCCCGGGTCGTTTATTACAGGGAAAAGATGATAAAGGATATCGATAAGCTTCTTGCCGCGTGACCACGGTATACACGCCGAATACAGTGGACCGGTTGCGGCCAGGGAGATACTGGACAACAGAGTAAAAGAAGGAGTTGACTATGGAAAACGAGATAATAAACCTGCTGATCGTTGACGACGAGGAACGGTTTCTGCTCACAACAAAAAAACTTCTGGAGAAGAAAGGAATTCATACCCATACGGCCACAAGCGGTACGGCTGGATTTGAGGTCCTTGAATCGAATCCCGTGGACGTGGTTGTTCTTGATGTGAAAATGCCAGGCATGAGCGGTATGGGCGTTTTGAAGAAAATCAAGAAGGAGTTCCCGGATATTGAGGTGATCATGCTCACAGGTCACGCCACCGTGCAGAGTGCTGTGGGGGGAATAAAATTCGGAGCCTTCGACTACATCATGAAACCCTGTGATATTGATGTGCTGGCAGGCAAAATCCGGGAAGCTTATAGTAAGAAGATGAAAAGCGCAGCCGGTGGGGAATGAATTAAATAATGCAATTCTGCATCGCGCAACAGCTCCTCGTTCCGGGGATTCTCCCCGGAATGCGTCCCCCCGGAGGCTCTGCCTCCAACGTCGCATATCACGGGCTGTGTTTTTATTTCCGACTTCTTAGATTAATTCAATAGCATTGTGTCTTCAGTCTTCTCCTGCGGTCATCTCATAAATTAAATGGGCGTTCACAATAATATTGACTATAAAACGTATGTTGCCGAGGTCCGATCTCAAATGGTGGTGTTTGGTTTTTAATTCTGTTATAAAACATGCTTTGCATATCATTGTTGTTTATCCGGCAAGGCGATACCTCAATCTGAAGGTATGTCTACGAACACCCAATACAGGAGATCTTTATGGCACCAACCGTTGCTCTTGGAAAATACTCACCGAACACAGATTCATTAAAAAAAACCATCGAATTATGCAATGGCTTTGCCCATCTTAAACCCACGGACAGGGTCATGATCAAACCCAACCTTGTGGCCTGGGATGACCAGTATCCCATTGCACCCTTTGGCGTTTACACAACAACCCGTCTGGTTGAGGATCTGATCATATGCCTGAAAGAATTCGGCTGCTCGAACATTACCGTCGGCGAAGGATCGGTGGTTATTAAAAAAGGCATGGGGACCATGGCGGCCTATGAAGGTCTGGGCTATACAGCGCTGGCCAGAAAATACGGGGTTGAGCTGGTGGACCTGAACGAAAGCGAGGCCGAGGTTTTCACTTATCAGGATGACATGGAACTCCATATCGCCAAAGAAGCGGTTGAACAGGATTTTTTCATCAACTTTCCTGTGCTGAAAACCCACGGACAGACCAAAGTCTCGATAGGACTGAAAAACCTGAAAGGCTGTTTGAAATTAAAATCCAAACGCCACTGCCACAATCCTGACTCCAATCTGGAGTTCGCCTTTTCGCACATCGCGGATTTTGTCAAACCGGCCCTTACCCTTGTGGACGGAATCTATGCTCTTGAAAAAGGGGCGCTTCATTTCGGCAATGCCTTCAGGAAAGACATTATTATAGCATCAACGGACATTCTGGCTGCGGATCTTGCCGCAGCTCATACCATGGGTTATTCCGGTGACGACATTGATCATATTCAGCATTATGCCAAACGGCATGGAAAATCATGGTCCCTGTCAGATTACACCTGTGTGGGCGAGCCCATCAATGATCATGTCAAACCCCTGAAATGGGACTGGGCCTGGACGGCGGACAACACCGGCCCCGGGATTTTTGCCAAACTGGGCGTGACTGGCGCTGCTCTGCCCAAGTATGATGAAACCCTGTGCTCCGGGTGCTCTCCCATCGCGAATCTCAGCAATATCCTGGTGATGTCCGCATTCAAAGGCGAGCCCCTGCCCAAGGTTGAGATCCTGAACGGTAAGAAAATGCAGGCACGGCCTGGATACGACAAGACCGTTCTCCTGGGGAACTGCATGATCAAAGCCAACAAAGGCAATGGCAACATCAACGAATCGGTTCCGGTGAAAGGGTGCCCTCCGACGGAGGATGATGTGGTCAAAACCCTTCAGTCCGTGGGGCTGGATGTCAATGTCCTCGCTTATTACGGATACATGAAACAACAGAGTGAGAAATACGACGGCAAGGAAGGATATGATAAAGGGCTGTTTACGGCCTGATATCTTTTTTGTGATGTTTTTGCATGATTCCGGATGGCCATGCCGGTGATGATGGAATGGCTGTCCGGTTGATTTGTCTTTTCAATGAGTCCGTTACTGACGGCGGCTCATTTACGCCCCCTTACTGTCTGTTAAGTTCTTCTCCTACACGATCACAGATTGGCGTTCACCCATCCGATAAGACTTTTAAGATCCACCGCGCCTGCTTTTCGATTTTTTTCACGACCATTTTTGAACAGAACGAGGGTGGGAATGCTCTGAATTCTGTAGAGGGCGGCTGTTCGCTGGTCCTCTTCGGTGTTCAGTTTCAACAGGCGAACATGGGGCTCAAGCTTTCCGGCCGCCTCCTGAAACACCGGGGCCATCATCTTGCACGGGCCGCACCAGGGCGCCCAGAAATCCACCACAACGGGCAGGCTGGTTTTCTCGATATGCTTGCGGAACAGATCGCCGGATAATCCCAGGGCTTTCCCCTGAAACAGGGGCTGTTTGCATTTTCCGCAGTTGGGATGGGCTGTCAGCTTTGCGGAAGGAATCCGGTTTACGGCACCGCACTTGCCGCAAACAAGGGTATGTATGTCACTCATCATCGTCTCCTGTTACCGGTTCAAGTTCATTGATCGTAATTGAAAATAAACCATCCTCTCGCCGATGTCCACATCGGGTTGACGGAATGTTCAGGAATCGTGGAGGATTGGGATACAACCTTGATACAATGCCATTTCCTTAATATATTTGTAATGGTGATACGTTGTAGGGATCAGGGTATTGAATATATAATATTACGTACGTTTTTATTGAAATTACGTACGTCTTATTGTATCTTGTTAATATCTCGTTCGATTCATTGACGGAGGGTTTATGAAAACAGTGACACCCACAGAACTTCGAAACAATATCTACAAGATTCTTGATGACATTTTGCAGAACGGAATGCCGGTGGATATTATCAGAAAGGGCAGGCATCTCCGGATTGAACCGGTGGAAAAGAGTGATAAACTGAAAAAACTTGTGAAACGACCAAAAACTGTTGCCGGTAATCCCGAAGACTTGGTCTCCATTTCATGGGAAAAGGAAATGAACCTTGATTTACCTTGATACCCATGTGGTTGTCTGGTTGTATGCAGGGAATACGGATTCTCTGAGCGACACGGCATTAAATCTGATTCGGGAAAATGACCTGGGTATTTCTCCTGCGGTTATTCTCGAACTGGGCTATTTGTATGAAATCGGACGGGTTACGGTTTCCGGGAAGGAGATTGTTTCCGATCTTTTTGAAAGAATCGGACTTGCGACATGCCAAAAACATTTCCCGGATATCATTGCCAATGCCCTTTTCATGACCTGGACACGTGATCCCTTTGACAGAATCATCACAGGCCATGCATCTCTGGACAACTCAATCCTTTTGACAAAAGATCGAACGATTCTTGCGAATTATCCCCATGCCCGTTGGTAATTCTGTAACATAAGTGAACAAAAAAGACCGGTTTTTCAACCGGCCTTTTCTTCTTTTTCAACTTCCTGACTTAAAACGAAAACCTGGAAGAGGGTTGACGCATCTTATTATTTCTTCCCTTTGCGACGAGTACCAATAAACCCAATAATGCCAGTGCCAAGCAACAGCATGGTTGCAGGTTCGGGAACGGGTGCAGTATTGTCATAAACGGCATAAAGTCCCTGGCCATTCAGTTCCACAAGAACCTGTGTAAAAGAATCGTTTGCAACGATATCTAATGTGGTATTCCCGTTGTTCTGGTAAGGGTGATCCACTCCAGCAAAAATGTAAAGGGTTGATTTACACCCGTTTATGGATTATGACGTGAGCACGTTCAGAAAATAAAACGGGAGAAATATTTCTGGATTGAGCGTTTTTTCAATTAATATCAATTGTATACCGGAGTCTATCTGGATTTCAGATTCGGTTCGGCATCCGTCGCCCCTTTTTTCATGACCCAGGCTACAAAGGGCCGGACTGAATGGAAATATCATGACGGGTCAGAAGAGAAAATATCCTATATCCTCACAACCCAGGCAGTCGGGCTTGAATTCCGTCTTATGGAGCAGGGCATTTCCATTCTTGCTATGACTCAGTTTGTCCAGGAAGAGGACGAGGAAGATGCTGAAGTATACTCTGTGATGGCCGGATTGGCTTTTTAAGGGGCACATATAGTCAGGAAACATAATCAGAGTTGCAGTGGGTTTACTATATTAAAATGGCATTTTAAAAGAAATAATGGGGAAAAATGACATACGATAAAAAGATTTTAATGACAGTTCTTGCCGTTTTCCTGACACCCTTGTTTTCATATTCAGCAGCCCACGGCCATTCCAATTTTCTGCCGTCTCCTTTTCCCATGTGCACCATGGATGGTGCGACATCCGGGCTAAAAGTGAAGATAGACGCTATGTATTCAACAGTTACGGCCGATACGACTGATATAGATTACTCAGGCTTTTCGGCTATGTGCGTGAAAGAAAACCCGGAGGTCGGCAAACCCTCTTTTCATTATGGGTTATTTGGCGAAATCGCAATAGGGGATCAGGCGGATCAGATCAGTAAAGAAAACGTGGAAGGCTATTCTGTAGGAGTGTCGATGACCCCCTCTTTTGTTCTCAGCGATAGAGTACCCGGCTTCCGGCCATCTGTTTTTTTCGGCTCAAGCGTTCAGTATCAAAAACTGGATATCGAAAAGTTTCAATATTCTGATGAGTATTCACAATTTCTATTTCGCACACGTTGGCAAGGTTATGCAAATGTGTCTATTTATCAAGAACCCAAGAAAAAAGAAATGGTTCAGGTGGGGTTTTACACCGGCATTTATCTTGATTTCAGATTCGGTCAGGCCTCCGTTTCACCATTTCTCATGACCCAGGCTGTGAAGGGACGTGCTGAATGGACATACGCTTACAATAATGAAGATAATTATGCTTATTCCTACGCCGTTCATACGGCCGGACTTGAGTTACGTCTGATTCATCCAGGAATTTCCATCCTGACCATGGCCCAGATCATGCGGGAAAAGGATGAAGAAGACGCCGAAGCATACTCTCCTGAAAATCGGATAAAGCGCACACTTTAAGCAAAAAAAACAACTCCATAAGCACGGTTTTGTTGAAAAACCGTGCTTTTTTCTTGCCTTTTATACGTGTACGTATTATATTTATACGCACATTTT
>JBAZWJ010000061.1:0-37298 GCA_041660385.1 Desulfobacteraceae bacterium
CGAATACACTTATTAAACGGAGTCAGATCGTGGATGTTGTGAGTCAAACAAAAAAACTTTTTGATTTGAGTAGGAGAGGTGTTTTTTCTCTTGACACGGGCCTTTAATGGGCGACTCCCATTTCCCTCTTTCAGATTCCCTATGTTTTTTTGAAATTAGATCTCACACATATAAAAAGTCCAAATACAATCCCCGCCACAACAAAAATATTGTACTTTATGTTTAGTCTCTTTTTTTCAAGCTCGGTAACATAAACAACCTTATTATAATTCACTTTGACAGGTACAATCCGACCAGATTCTATTTGTTTTATCTGTGGCATATGCAGTGTATAATCTTGTCGAATATACATCATAGAAAACAATGCATATATGAAAAAAATTCCGATCGTATACGTTACCAATTTGCTATTTATAATAGTTATCATAAATGATGAATCCATGTTTGTGATCCTCCTAATGACCAACCCCCACCAGCCCCAACGCCCAAAGTAAAACCTTCACCAATAACGGTCTGGCCTTGACTTCCAGGGCCGGAAAATGCATCTAAGGAACCACTTAAACCAGCCCCTAAACTTGCACTTGCATTTGCGAATGGCCCAGACATATCGTCAATGCACTCTCCAGAAGAAGTTGAAAAAGTAAAGCCAACCGACCCATCGGCCCCCACACCAACACCCGCACCAACTGTATCATACCATCCAACATTTCCATTTCCATCAAATATTATCCCAATGCTCCAGTTGCCACTTAAAAGTCCTGCTTGTCCACTTGCCGTAAGTCCAAATTGAAAAGTCCACAATCCCAAAGGATCAACAAAATCCACCGGATCACTTAGTACGTATCCATAAAGATCCGTATCCCCACCAGCAAAACCAATCGGATCCTTAGCCGTCCATCGTCCGATTTCAGGATCATAATCCCTGAACCCGAACCGGACCAAACCGGTGTCAACGTCATGCAACCCGCCGGCAAACCCGAAGGGGACATCAAGAGCCGGGTTGGAATCGCTGACGATAAACCCGAAGCTGTCATATAACACTGCTTTTACCACGGTTCCGTTGATGTCGGCAACGGCTTTCAAAGATCCGGTCTGATCAAAAATCAGATAATACGTCTGACCACCCCGTGTCATGGACACCGGCATACGCCCATCGGCGTACTGGAACCGCATGAGGAGGTTGTCGGCGTCATCATAGACGGCAAGAAGCCTTGTCTGTCCTTGCCAGAGGTATTTTTCAAGGGTGGTGCCGTTGATTTTTTTGGCGATGCGGCGGCCCAGGGGATCATGGATGTATTCGATCAGATCGCCGTTGGGGAGGGTGACGTTCAGGAGTTCACCACGGGACGAGTAGTGGTAAAGGGTCTGCTCCACGGAGCCCCGGACTTTCTGGGTGAGTCTTCCGTCGTCATCAAAGGAATAGGTTCTGTCCGCAATGCCGGTCATGCGGTCGTCTGCGTCGTAGGTGGGGATTTCTCCGGCGGCTCCGCGCAAGGTGCTTGTGCGGAATGAGCAGTTGTCGAAGGGGAACGCGTCGTAGCGGTACTCTTCGGTGAGGACGCCGTTCCGGGTGACGGTTTCGAGACGTCCGTTTTCATCATAGGAATACGAGAATGTGGTGGTTGATCCGGCAAGGGTTTCTGTTTTTGCCAAAATCCGTCCAACCTGGTCCCGTTCCGTAACATTCCATGAACCGATGGGGCTGCCGCCTATGGTGAACGTTTCGCTGTTTGTTTCTCCGAACGCGCTGAAATCCCGGTCAAGTGCATATGTACCGCTGCTCACTTTTGTGGGCAGGCCGTTTTCCGGTTTGCGGGCGATGGTGTAAGGGCCTGAACCTGTGAGAAGACCGTCATTGTCATAGAGATAGCCTACATTTGCTCCAGCGTAACTGAAGCTGTCAAGATTGAAGTCGCCATCCGGGTTGAATGTGTAGGAAAGGGTCTGGGTGAGGTCGCCTGATGAGGTTTCAGATGTCACGAGGCTTCCGTCATAGGTCCAGGATACGCTTTGGGAATCCATGGAAACGGATTCCACGTTTGAACCGCAGCTATACTCATAATCAATGGACCCTTCGGGCGTGATGATGTGCTGAAGCAAGGCTTTGTTTCCGGTTCCGTCATTGTAGTCATAGATGATTTCTGCGCCCGATGGAGAAAGGACGGATAATGGCCTTCTGTCCTTATCATACGTGTAGGCGGTTCCCATACCCAAGGGGGAGAGATAGGATGATGCCAGATCCACACCGTTATAATCGAAGATGTGGCCCCTACCCGACGGGGTGGTGAGGGTGGTCATGTTGCCGTTTTTGTCGTAGTTGAACAGTACATGGGTTCCGTCCGGTTTTCGAACATCCTTGATCCGGCCCAGCGCGTCGTAATGTTCATAGGTGGTTACATTCCCTTCTGGGTCGGTTGCGGTGTGGAGGTTGCCGTTATCGTAATAAGTGAATTCGCTTTCCCTTAAGCCGGATCGGATGGTGTGAAGCCTCCCGTAATGGAGATCGCCAGCGGGGTAATAGTCGTATTCCACATCGTTCAAACCTGTTACGCTGACGCGGGTTGCCTGGAGGGTTTCAGGATCGTAATCGGATTGAATGATTCGGTTTTGTGGTGTTGTGATGACCTTTGTCGATGTCAGAACATTCTGGATCAGGGTTGTTGTTTTGTTGTTCACCGTCATCGTTTCGGTAATCAGATCCGGATGTGCATCGGTGTTCGTATCCACATAGGTTCTGTTTGTTGTTTTAATCAAACTAAGCCCGCCTGGCGTTGTTTGGGTCATATTTTTGACAAAGTCGGTTTTATATTCCGGATCAAGACCATTGACAATACTGGTAGTCAAGTCGCATGAATCAGACTGGATGATGTTGATACCATCCCCTGTCTGGGTAAAGACGGACATATCTCCTGACGATTCTGTGGTCGTAGAGGTTAAGGCCCCTGTGGAATCCGTTTGATCCACGAATTTTGTCCAGTTCCCTTCGGCACTTGAGATCAGGCTTGTTACTATCCCGGAGGTGTTTGTATTTCTGTTGTAATTCCAATGCCCGCCTTCTTCATCATAGGCATCCGTCAGTCTGCCTATGCTGTCAAAGGTGTGGTCATATCTGTGCTGCTGGGGATCGATTTCGTATGACATCAGACCGTCATCTGTGTATCCAAATTCGTAAAAACTTCCGTCAGGATAGGCTACATACTCAAGTTGCCCTGTGGATTCGTTGATATCAAGTTCTGTTTTTATTCCATAGGGCGAAATAATCGCCGTGGGTGTTCCATTGCCATTTCGTTCAATGATTGTCTGCTTGTTGAATCTGTTTGTGATGGAACTCAGTTGTTTACCATCGGTATACTCTAAATTATAAATAAGATCTCCGGTGTTCAGATCTATGGTTTTTTTATGGAGACATGTGGGAGACATGATATGGCCAATGCCATTTGATTCTGGGAAAGAAATTTCACCGGAATCTGAAGACTGCTTAAAAATTGATATTGGAGCTATCTTGCGAATATGTCTGTTGTCCATATCTGCAACATATAAATCACCTGATTTATCAATTGTAATACCAGTTGGAAAGAAACTTGCTTCAATTGCAAACCCCCCATCGCCATTAGATCCATAAATGCCATTACCGGCAATCGTAGTTATTATACCAGCATTATTTATCATTCGAATACGGTTACAGCAATCTTCGTAACGGCTATTGCCTACAATAAATATATTACCATATAAATCTATTGTAATGTCATGAACAGTTATGCCTGCTTCAACAGCGGGGCCACCATCACCACTACTAACATTATGTTGACCATTTCCACCCACAGTATTAATTATACCGGCTGGGTCTATCTTTCTAATTCGACCATTGTTGCTATCAGCAATATATAAATTACCAGCCGAGTCTATTGCGATTCCGGTTGGGTAACTTAGAGAAGCTTGTTTTGCAGGCCCACCATCTCCGCGATAGCCTGAATACCTGCCGGCAACAGTCGTAATTATTCCATTTGTATCAACCATACGGATACAGTTGTTGTTTGTGTCTGCAATGAATAAATTACCTGATGCATCAAATACTATACCTGTAGGTATATATAATTTAGCATTCGTAGCAGGCACACCATCACCAATAATGTGGTTTTTGTCCCCACCTCCCGCAACAGTTGTAATTATGCCATTTTTATCAACCCTAAAAATACGGCCCTGAAGACTATCTGTAATATATAAATTGCCGCTTGAACCTAAGGCAATCGCATATGGCCTTATAAATGCGTTTGTTGCAGGCCCTCCATCTCCTTTAAATGGTCCGTCGGGTCCTCGTAGGCCTGTGCCAGCCACAGTTGAAATTATGCCGTTAGAGTCAATCATCCTTACACTATAGGAGTCGGTAATAAATAATTTTCCAGATGCATCGGAAACAATGCTTCTTGGGTAAAGAAGATTTGCATCAATAGCGGGGCCACCATCTCCACTAAAAGTATCACTCTCATTACCTGTGCCAGCCACAGTTTTAATGATACGACTACCTCCATGTACTATTGTTCCATCACCTTTATAAAGTGTTGATAAATCATTTTTATTTAATTGATGCTGAATGGAAAAAGTCCATCCTTTTGCTATATTATTTGATAAATCAGTTTGAAACTTATTACCAACATAAATGGATAAACTATCATGTCGCCACAGTTCAAATTCTTGACGAGCTGGAATGCCTTCTCCAACCATAGATCCAGTTTTTCCAAAGGCCATTGCAATTCCATTATTTGGCCAAGGATTGAGATAAACGGCTTGATATATAAAACAAATTGAAATATCGGTTTTAATTTTTCCATTTACAGAATTCCCTTTATAATCTTTCCCATCCCATATAAACCACGCCGATTGATTTGGTGACGGACTCAGGGTTTTTGTAAATGTTCTACCGGCAATAGACATGTTAACGACGATTCGTTTTAAGCTTGCCGGAACTGAACTGCCACTAACCGGCACAACAATCTTTTGCTGATACCCTCCAACACGATCGCTGGCATAATGAAGTGTCATATCTGTTCCTGGTATTGGGATATCCTCATGCAATATCCTTTTCATTGGATCAATTTTATTGATGCAGGTATTATGGACAAGCAATCCTTTTTTCCCGACAAAATAGGTGTGGAATTTGTCTACCTCAAAATTATAGACGGTGTGCTTATCATTCAGCCGCCTGAGATTATTTACAGTAATAACCCCTCTTTCAAGCGAATGGATTCTATCTCCCGGTTTCAATTCTTCCGCCGGAATCCAGCCCTGATTTAAAACCCAGAATGGATGTTCCAGGGTAACACCGATGGTATCTGAATTTCCCGCTTCATCGTCAAACATTATATCCATAATGTTTTGCTCAGGTGTTACAAAAATCCGGGTCACCTTATTCAAATCGGTATTCCCTGTGATTTCATCGTATGACCAGACAAAATCACCAATGGCAATTTCTTCAATCTTTCTTGCTCCATGGGAAGAATGAACCAGAGTCCCGGGAAGAAAGCAGGATTTATCATCCGAATCGATTTCAGGCGTACCATCAGAATTAGGAAAAACAGCATCATCAGGCGGGCCATAAGGCCAGTTACAATCAATAGGTGTAAAATGATCAATTTCACCCCGCCAGTAACTATTCCCAGGAAGATATATGGATGAATCTTCAAGACCTTCCACCTCATCGGCAAAATACCCGTCATTGTCAAGATCATCCATTATCCCGTCGCCAGTGGCGTCAAGGGCGTCAACGATTCCGTCGTTATCCGTGTCGAGGAGTTGCACAACCACACCGTCTTGTGACGGAACCCATACACCTCTGTTGCGGTCATAGTAACCTACGGGCACGATGCCGCCCACGGGGAAGCCAAGGAAGTTGTCCACGTACATGGTCACGGGTTTGTCGAATTGGATGTTTTCAGCTCCGTCCACTTTCAGTTCGGCACAGTAGGTGTAAGCCGAAGTGGGCGGAAGCACGGCGGGCATGGATTCAGGTGTGGTGAATTCTGATGCCCGTGTGCTGATGGCCGGAAGAACGCGGACTCGGTTTCCGTTTGCGTCTACTTCATAGGCCATGTTGTCGCCTTTGAACACCAGGGTGCAGGAGCGATTTCCGAATTCGGGGTCTATGATTTCCGTGCTTTTGTGGGTGATAACCGTATCGGGATCGCCGTTAAACACCACATAGGTGAACGCGTCGTCTTCTTCGATCAGGGTAATGGTATCGAAAACAAGAATGTCGTTCCACGGGGATTCTTTCTGGCGGTGGGACGTGATGTGGCCGTCTTTGGTATAAATCAGGCGGATCAGTCCTCCTCCTTCGGCAGGAATGGAAAAACGACCTGTATCATCGGTCATGGCTGTGCCGTATTCCGGGTGGTCGAAAATTTCGATGCGAACATCCGGTAGGGGATTGCCCTGAATATCGTTCACAAGTCCGGTGACCACAATGAAACGTTTTTCATCATAGGAGGCAAGGCTGGCATCGCCGGGAATCAGGTCTTCGTACATTTTTCCGAACAATCCTTCGGCCAGGGGAGCTGGCGGATTTTCAAGGACTTTAACGCTCGTTTTGGCTTCGCTTGTTCCGCCTTTTGCCGAATAGGCTGTGAGGGACCAGGTGGTGGTGTAATCCGGTGTCAGATCTCTGCTGCCTGTGGCCGAAACTTCACCGATACCGTTGCCGATAAAGACCTTGTCTGCATTCTGAACATTCCAGGAAAGGGTAACGGTGTCACCGTGGTCGATTTCGGGGGCGGACATGGAAAACTGAACCACCTTTGGGGCTTTGTATTCCACTGTGACTATGGCTTGGGCCGTAATGGTTTCACCTTCAGGGTTGGAGGCGGTCAGGGTGTATGTGGTGGTTTCAGCGGGGCTTACCGTGACGGACCCGTTCACGGCAACGGAGCCCACGCCCTGGTCAATTGAAACGGCGCTTGCATTACGTGTTGTCCACATGAGGGTGGCGGTTCCCGGATATTCTATGGTTGCAGGGAACGCTGAAAAATCCGTTGTGGGGTTATCCCAGACCACGTTGACATGGACCGTGGCTGTGGCTGAACTCAAAGGACCTCTGGCGGTGATGATGTAATCCGTTGTTGTTTCCGGTGTCTGGCTTGTGCTGCCTGAAAGGGCGACAGCGCCGGGTGACGGCTGGATTTCGCAGGTCTGGGCATTGGCGGATGTCCAGGACAGATTTACCGATTCACCATGGGAGAGGGTTGTTTTGTCTGCGGTCAAGGTCACGATCGGAGGATCGATCACTGTGACAGTCACCTGAGATGTGCGCTGGAGACCTTGTGAATTTGTTGCAGTGATCACGTAAGTTGTGGTTGAAAGGGGTGTGACGGTGACGGAATCGTTAAGGCCTACGCTGCCGATGCCCGGTTCGATAGAACAGGATGCGGCATTATCAGATACCCATGTCAAGGTGACTGGACTGTTCTTTTCGATGGTCGTTTTATCCGCCGTGAGGGTTACGGATGGAGCGTTGGAAGCTGTGATATCCACAAATGCCGTGGCAGAGCTGACAGTTCCTGTTGCGGTGATGGTGTACCGGGTTGTTCCGGCAGGAGGCGTCACCTGACGGGATCCATTAAGTTCCACATTTCCCAGATCGGGCTGTATGGAACAGGATGTGGCATGGTTCGATGTCCAGGAAAACATGACGGATTCACCCGCTGCAACGGATGTTTTATCGCTTGTGAAGGTCACGGATGGCGGTTCTACCACGGTAACGGTGACGCTTTCCGATTTGGATTTTCCCTTGCCCGTCCATGTAATGGTATAGAGGGCGGTTGCTGATGGTGTGATGGCCTGGGACCCGTTGGGGCTTACTGTCCAGGAATGGCCTTTGTCGTCGGTCAGGATCGAGCTTTCAACTGAACTTGAATTTGAGCTGAGAGACCACGATAATGTGACTGTTTGACCACTTTCAATCGTTCCCTGGGAAGCTGTGATTGTGCCGGTAATATCGCTTTCATCGCATGATGCAAGAAAGAGTGTGAATATAAACAGAACGGATATTAACCGAGAATAAAACGACTTTTTCATTTTTTCATCTCCCCGAACAAATTGGAACAACTGCTACTGTTAGTTTTTATAATCTTTATTTATTATTTATTAATTATGCCTGATTTAAAAAAAATTAATGTTACCAGCATAAAATTCACCTTAAAAAGGAATTCGCAGACTTATTACGGATTAAAAAATATTACAAGTTAATCTTTTGTTCTTCCGGATTTTTTTCTACGATAGTTTGATAATTCGATTTGAGGCCCAATGAGAACATAACTGCGGTTTCACGCACTATGAATTCCCTTGCCATTTTATAGAAACGGTTGATGCTGGCCCAGCTTGACCCTTAAAATCGGGCCAGGGCTTTTAAAAAATTGGAATCAAATGGTTATCCTTGACAAATAAAGGTCTTTTTTTGTTCAAAGTGTCAAGGGGTAATGACCCTTTGCCTTACCGGGTGATAACAGGCGGGCATTCCGGCATGGTAATACATAAAAGGCGGGAATTGATCCCGCCGCCATATCCTCAAATTTTCGACAACTGAAAATGCATCCCGTCAGGTTTTGACCAAACCCCGCCCCAATCAAATCCAGCATCCGTGAAGCACTTCACCAAACCCTTTGACATAGTTGGCACTTTTCCGAATCCATTCCACGCCGCATTGATATCAATGGCGATACCCCAGGAGTGCAACGACATGGACACAGCCCCACGTTTTTTCCTGATATTGAAACAACCATCCCAGGTTTTAAGTTCTCCCACCAGCCCACGGTCAATGATGTTTTTAAATGCCGCCTCAAGGGGCTTGACCATATCCTGGTTGCAATAAACCTTTTTCGGGATAACTCCGATTTCAAGTGCTGCCGGAACGTCCCATGCAACCATGTTTTTCTGCTTCTCCGGATCTCCGTATTTTTTCATACAATCTGCCGATTTAACCATTGTTTCCTCCTTTATAATTCTTCTGAAATTTTTGATCGTTTCAACACACTTCTCAAAGACTTTGACATGATCAGTGTAGACCCTTCACGTTTTGCCCTTTGATTGTATGCTGCAATTTCAATCGTGATATCTTCCATATCATCCCCATTCATCCGGGCCTTTTTCACCTTTGCGTAAATGGCTGACTTACGTTCAGACATGGCTGTCTTTTGAACAGAATCCCCATAGATCTTTTCCCTGGCTCCTGCGATCCGGCTCGGGTTGAAGGACAAAGCTCTTAGAAACGTATCAATCACATCAGCTTTCAAGGGTTTCCCATCAAAGAAAACAGGGGCATTTGATTTTGTTGTCACGCCTTCCGTCATTTCCCGGTATCCCTTGAGCGGATTACCAAGAGCAAGGGGCAAGATCTTTTCAAAGCCTTTGGATGTGTTGCCCTTCAGGACTTCACCTGTCCCTTCAATCGCATCGGTCACAACCGATCCAGGAGCGCCGATCAGATCTTTGAATGATGTGGGCAGATCAGATACCCCGATTGCAAGAGATCCTTTCATGGATATTCCATGGCCAGCAGCCCCGAAAACTCCAAACCGGGAGAAATTGCCAGCTGTTGATCCAAACCGTGATTCAACAGCTCTGAAAAATTCCTCTTCCGGGTCATCCGATCCTATGGCTTTTCCGATTGCCTGTATGAGGATTGCCATACCCACGCTTGACGTGGCCCCGAATAGAACAGGAGAAAAAGCCATCCAGAGCGCCGCCTTTGCATCCTTTTCGTTAACGGCAAGGTCTGTCATGGTTGAAAGAAAGTTATGGGTGAACGTTTTGAACACATAGGCCATCTGAAGAACATTCGCGCCGATATTCCCCCCGCGCATGGCAGATGGTCTGTTGGCTTTCCCGTAAATGCCGTGGGCATTATTTGAAATTTCATGGGATAACCTCATCCGTTCTTCAAAGGTGAGCTCCGGTTTTGTTTCAAGTAATCCTTTGTATGCTGCGGTAATCGAAGCCACCCGGTTTAGTTTCTCACTCCAGGTGAACATGGCCATGGATGTTTCAATCATCTTGGCATAGCCATATGACATCTGGCCCTTCATAACGGCCAGCCCCTCCTGGTTAAACGTAGACTGATCCCATCCACGTTTTTCAATTTCCATGAAAACACGTTTCAATTCAGGTGAGACAACCCCACCTTTTTTGTATTTGAAGTTGTAATATTCACCATAGGCTTTCCTGATGTGTTTAAACGAATCTCTAAGGGGGATTTTCCCATAACCCATCATTGCCGCCGGAACTCCGATCACCATATTCGTCACGTTCACGAACGGAGCGGCAACCCTGAACCCCAGGTATTTCAGAACAGCCAAGCCTTTAAGCGTCCCGATAACCCGGTCCACCCGTTCCTCGTTCCGCATCATGTCTTTGAAAAGCGCCATGGATTCGCTGTGGGCGGTTTTCTGTTTTGCCGGATCAATCCCACGTCCAGAGACGAATTCAAGATAATCCGTATAGTGCGGAGCCTTCAGCCAGTTATCCACGATCTCGTTGAACGTCTCCCGGTCGATATACTCCGCGCCGGATTCTTCCCGCTGTTTTTCGTATTCAGCAAAATCCCCTTCAAATTTTTTGATCTCTGAAAACTCTTTCCATGACACATCCTGGCCCGTAATGGCCTTGATCATGTTTAAAGCCGTCCTTGATTTGGCTTCGCCGCCTGCCAGAGAGTAAGCTGCCTTGGTGATCCTGGTAAGGGCGTCTTCTTCGTAACCTCTGGCCACCTCATCACCCTTCACATCCTTACGGGCAATCATGGCCGAGCGGGAACCCCTGGAACGGACCACATCAGCATAGTGAGAAGCAAAAGCACCGGCAAACCGAAGGTCAATCTGCTGAAAGATATTCGATGTGGCACTGGCTTTGATCAGGGTTTCAGTGATGGTTTTTTCATTGGCATTTTTAAAACGATATTCGGTTCTTACAAATTCTGTCCTTCCGGTTATTTTCTTGGCGCCACCTTCTTTTTGCCGCCCATGGCTTCAAGTGCCGGAATAAAATCACCTATCATATCCCCGGAAATAATGAATGTTGATCCGTCCCATGTACCGGTAAGGCCAATATTCTTCAAAGTAACAACCGTGTTTGCCTTGTTGATTTCCTGCATGCTCTTATTGATTACGGCCTGTTGAGAAAGGACAAAACCAAGCTGTTCAAAAATATCCTCCCCCAGCTTCCCGGCTTGTTTTACTGAAACCCGATACCCTTCACGTTCAAGCATGGCCTTTCGTCCATTGGCGAACAGCCTCGTATCATAGTATTGAAGAATGGGAGCCGTCCCATTTTGAATGCTATGGGATGATGTAAACTTTGAACATGGCAAAATCAGAATAGGCACGAAGAAAACACATGATGGATCGTCAAAGTACCATTGGCTCGACATGTCTGATGATCTACATGAATCATTAAAATGGTGGTGGGAAAACAGAACGGTCAAAGACAGCCCATTTGTTTTCATGGATGATCAGCCTGGGCCACATTATGGAAAGCCATACGCAGAAAGAAGACGTTTCATGGCTGGCCTTTGTGACCGCGCCGGAGTTACCCCATTCGGATTTCATGCAATCCGACGATTCGTTGCTTCGATGTTCGCTGATACACACAAGGTAAGTATGAAAAAAATTCAGTACCTATTAGGCCATGCATCGGTAAGCACGACTGAACGGTATGTTTACAACATTGACAAGGATATGCGTGGGATGATGAATCTTCCCATGTTTGGGGATTCAAAAGATGACAAGCTTAAAAAGGTTGGTGGATAAAAACCAAAAGTACACGTAGCCGGTACACGAAAATAAAAAAGGCCCTCAGATTTCTCCGAGAGCCTTTGTTTATATGGCGTCCCCAAGGGGATTTGAACCCCTGTCGCCGCCGTGGAAGGGCGAAGATTATTTTTTCAAAAATTCATATATGTAGCATTGATGATGGTCTTGCCATTTTGATTTTCAATAATAGTGCCTTTTTTATATGGTTTTAAAAGTAAAAAGACACGGAAAAAGGCACGAAGATTTTATACTTGAATATAGGAATTCCCGGAATAAATTCATGAACAAAACAGAGCTTTTTATTATCGAGGTTCATACGGCTCTGTTGCAAAAATTAATGAAATCGGTTCAAATCGTCCCATTTTTAACTCAATGGCCACCAAACAGTTCAGGCCACGATGGTAGAAAAGGCCCCAATGATAAGATAGCTGCGATTTCACCCAGCAGAAATTCCCTTTTTTGGAGCGAAAATAACCTTTATTGATTATAAATTGCAATTATTCTACCGAGAGATTCCTTCGCTACTTGAAAGCTTACCATTTCTTTCTCAGTAGCATAGGACATGCTTGATACAAACTGTTCATATTCATTCTGGTACAAAGCGTCTTCTTCTAAAATTTTCAAAGCTTTTGTCAATCTATCAGCAATGGGCATATTCGCAATAATATCTCCACCCCTGCGATCTTTTTTATCTCGTTCAAAAGACTCTTTGGCCGTGGCTACAAAGTCATTCCCTGCATCTACAATTATATGATCCAAAGCAGCGAGGTCATGAAGGTGTCTTATCAATGTTGGATCATCCTTTTCATCTGCCCTGTTACGAGTAAGAATACGCCAAGTTAACGCACTTAATTTATCGCCAGCTGTTTCAAGTGCAGAAACACAATCAATTTCCAACTCAGGTTCTTCTTGCGCCACCTCACAAACTATTGAGCGAATACTTCGAGGCTCTACAGGCCTCTTAAGCTCCATAAAAATCATTTCCAGTTGAAGGTGTGGCCTAAGGGACGAACCATCAAAAACTTTGTCATATTGAATAGGGATTTTAAAGAAACGATGACTATCTCCGCGTAAAATCTCATCCATATCAATACTAAAACGCTTATCGTCTTGTATCGCTGAAACAACGTCCTTACGAAAGGCACGTCGTTTCCCGGCGGATAAAGAGACACCCTCAGGCAAAGTCAAAATAAAATCTAAATCTTCTGAAAATCTTTTTATTAAACCATACCCTTTGGAAAGACTGGTTCCGCCAGAAAAAACCATCTTCACATCGGTACTGTTTTGTAGCTCAGATATAAGGACGAGAAGCTGTACAGCATACCAATCCTTCTCTATAAAAGCAGGATCAATACCTAATTCTGAGGAGATATCCTGAATAACATTTTTATCGGGTAACTTTTTCAAAAGAGATATACTTTCCGTTGTATCCAATCCGTCGTGAGATTTTGCCTTTAACACCAATTACACGTCCAGTGGGAACCTGTGTTGACTTACCGGAATTGTACGCATCCTCAGCGGATGATGGAGCAGCTTCAACGCCCAGTTTTTTTAGAAGCGCTTTTGCAAGTTCTGGCAATGGTTTTTCTGGAACAATAGCACCACTAACGCTCGATCTTTTAGATCGTGCATATGCACCATAGCCCAGATTTATAAGAAAATCTTTTTTTACTAGCTCTCTTAGGACACGCCCTACCTGATCATATCCCCCAATATCTTTAAAGTCATCACGTACAAAAACAGGGGTCTTACAACGCCTTATACGGTAAGTTACCCTACCCTCTATTGTGTCCCTAATTGGCATTTCCACTCCTTGTAAAAATACGACATCCACACTGAACAACATACGACTTTGTGTTTTAAATTTCAAGCTTAAAATATATTGTATTTTATATAGTTATCTCAATAAACAAAATAAAATGAACTTATTAATTGATAAATAATGTCCTTATATTTTTCGTCAGAAAATTACGTTGGTCCTTCTTTTCAAAATCATGAATAATAGATTATTTGCAATATACCTAACAGAAATTGAAAAGGGTCCCGTCCCCATCAAAGATCATTTTTTAAATATTGATACAAAGTTTCACGGCTGATTCCATAATCACGGGCGATTTTCGCTTTTGGTTCACCATTCGCGACTCGTTGTTTTAATTCAGAATGGAGTTCATTTGTTAAAGATTTTTTCCGCCCCTTTTATACGCCACGCTTTTTAGCAAGATCAATGCCCTCTAATTGACGTTCTCGGATTAAAGAACGCTCAAATTCAGCGAATGCGCCCATCAGACAAAGCCGTGAGGCAATCCCCCTCACATTCATGGCAAACCAAGAATCAAAAAAAAGGCAAAAAGAATTCAATATGTATAAGGGGGTTTAATGCTGACAAGACACGAACAAAAAATTGTCTACGAGGCCCTGCTTCATCACGATGGTCATTCTCTCATGCCGGAATGGAATAGCCAAATCAGGAAGACATTAACCCTCGCCCTGGACAAACTCCGTCTTGAAATCAGACCCGGCCCTGGACCGGACCATCCTTTGAAACCCGTGTTTAAGAACACGCCTAAACGGCTCAGGTCAAAATGGATTCAAAAATATGGAAAATCTGAAAAGTGTTGAATTCTGAAACCATAACCCAATACAATAACATTATCCCGGATCTTATTAACGTGAATGAGCTTGCTGGGAAATTGAAAAGAACGCCCGCATGGTGCTGCCCATTATCGTGATTTGAATGGCGTAAAAATTGGCGGGACTGTTTTATAACATTGATAAGGATTTGCGTGGAATGATGAATCTTCCCATGTTTGGGGATTCAAAAGATGACAAGCTTAAAAAGGTTGGTGGATAAAAATAAAAAGGCACGGGGAAAAGGCACGGGAAATAAAAAAGGCCCTCAGATTTCTCCGAGAGCCTTTGTTTATATGGCGTCCCCAAGGGGATTTGAACCCCTGTCGCCGCCGTGAAAGGGCGGTGTCCTGGACCGGGCTAGACGATGGGGACGTAATCTTTTATATTACGTCTGGTCCTGGTGGGTCATGTTGGATTCGAACCAACGACTCTCTCCTTAAAAGGGAGATACTCTACCGGCTGAGTTAATGACCCACGTGCTCAAAAACAAGAAGCTTCTACCTGATTTTCGAACCCTTTGTCAACTTAAAAAATCAAACATAAAAAAATATTTTACTTATCCCTATCATAGGGCTACACCAGATTCGGGCGCTGAAGCTTTCTTTTCCATGTCACCATTCGTTTTTCGTTTATCAACACGGATGGCAACATTCTGTTTTTCAAGCATTTCCCGGATTCGTTTCAGTGAAACAAGCTTTCCGCCTCTGGCTGATGGCGTGAGAAACGCCTTCAGTTTTCTTTCAAGCAGCGACGGATGAGATTCACTGCCAATAGCGATAACCCCTTCCATAATTATTTTCTGTAGCAGAAGTTCTTGGTCGGTCCGTTCCTGAATATTGACGGCAAAAGGAAGAAAAAAGAAATTAGCGAAAAAAACTCCGTAAAGGGTCGAAACCAGGGCTACAGGAATGGTCTCAAGTATAACCGTTGTGTCTCCAACTCCGGCAAGCATACTGACAAGCCCAACAACACTTCCGATCAGGCCGAAAGCCGGGCAGATATCGGCCATGGTAGAAAAAACCCGCTCACTTTCTTCCCGGCGCTGCTTGAAAAAAAACATTTCAGCGGATAGACACTCACGGATCTCTTTGAGCGAATACCCGTCAACAAGAAAACCAAGGGCTTGCCTCAAAAAGATTACGGTTGTTTCTTCTTCATCATCCTGAAGAGATAAAAGACCTTGCAGCTTGCTTTTTACGGACAAATCCACCAGGATCGCCACAACCTCGTCCGGAGTTTTCAAGGGGGTTTTGTATGAACTGACGAGAACCTTCCATACAATATTAAATCGTTTTAACCTGAAACAGATCAGCGCCGATCCCAATGTTCCACCAACAACAATTAGCAGCGCCGAAACGTTGAGATAAATTCCAAAGCTTCCGTTGATTGCCACCCCAATAATAAAAACAAGCGCACACCCTAAAACTCCAAGCATGTTCTTATTGAAAAGAGCTGAGCCTAAGGTGTTTTTTAAACGTTCATCACTTCCTGAACTTTGATAATTCTCTTCACTGTCTTCTTCTCTCATATCTCAACCTCATCAATGGTGTGAACCACGAAACGAACGTGTAATGAATTCACCGTACCCGTCTTTCATGGGTTCCTCACGGTCTATCACGGGTGATAATGATCTCCACACGCCTGTTGGCCAAACGATTTTCAGCGCTGTTGTTGGATCTAATCGGATCATGATACGAATGGGCGCTGACAAAAAAACGTTCACCTGAAATACCAAGGCTCTCAGTCATATACCGTACAACCATACATGCGCGTACTGCCGACAATTCCCAGTTTGTAGGAAACTGATCCGTATGAATGGGCATATTGTCCGTATGACCAACCACATTGACAATATACGGAGTTTGCCGTATCACAGCCGCAATTTCATTAAGTACGCTGAGTGCCCCAGGTTTCAAATCCGCTTTTCCTGTTTCAAAAAGAAGATCGTTGGTTACAATGATCCTGACAGCATTATCTTTAACAAGCTCCACCTGGGCCGCATCGGATAAATTTTTTTTACTTAGTTCATAAATCTCAGGAAATGATTCCTGTATCGCCGGACTGACATCTTCAATACTCACCACATTTTCCATTCTGCTCTTATCCGGCCCTTCGCTCTGGGGTTTCCACTCACGGTTAGCAAGCTGGTAGATATAAAGAACAGCAAAAAAAACGAACATCGTCATCATCAGATCCGACCATGGAACGGCCCAGTGTCCTTTACCCTTCCGCACATACCCAGGCCTGCCTCTCTCAAATATATTGACTTGAAAAGGCGAGTCCATCTGACTGGAATCAACATGATCGTTTGAATCACGTTTATTTTCGCTATCATCATATTGAAGGGTCATGGATGTTGGTCTTTGCCTTTTTTCAATGGTGGCTATGGATTTCGATGAAAAGAATGAACATCAAAAGTCTCATCAAAGAGCAGACCATTTGTTGCTTCCCCATCTGTCAAAATATCGACTTACCTGTCAAAACAAAATCAGATGTGATTCAATACATTGCACAGTGCAATAATTCTATCATCGTCAAGCTCTGGGTAATTTCCGATATAAAATCCGTAAAAATGTATATGTTCCACTTCCGGATAGAGACTGTATTCATTCTCATGCAAGAATCGTTTCAAGTATGGCTGTCTTAACTGATTTCCTCCGCCGGAACTTCCTCGACGATACTCCACGTCATACTGGTCGAGCGTCTTTTCAACCCTGTCCCTGAAATCAGGATCTTTATGTTTCATCACAAGATTAAACGCATAATTGCAGCACCCTGTCAGCTCGAAGTCCGTTCTGTAGAATTCCGGGTTCAGGTTTTCAAGAAACAGTGAAAAATTTTTATTCCGTTTCTCATTATTCCCGTCAAGGCGTTTAAGTTGATTCCGTCCGATAACGGCTCCTATTTCAGAATTCCGGAAATTAAACCCCGGGTAAGCAAATATAAAGTCAGGTGAAAGATCGGGATGGTTCAACTTGTAATCGTTCTTTAGCTTATCGTTAGTCGCCTCACGGACCATTCCGTGGGAACGGAGCATTCTGGCCACCTGATAAACGGATTCGTCGTCTGTACAGACCATCCCGCCTTCGACCGTACTCATGTGATGGGCATAGTAAAACGAAAAATTCGATACAAGGCCGTGGGTTCCGTTTTTTTGTCCGTTAAAAGTGGATCCATGTGCCTCGCAAACATCTTCAATAAGCATGATGCTGCGTTCGTTCAATACATTGATTAAACGGTCTGTCAAGCCGTTGAACCCTTGAGCATGGGTCAGAAACACGGCCAACGTCTTATCCGTGATTTTTTCAATCACCCGTTCATCGTCAAGCGAAAGTGTTCTGGGATTGATATCGGCAAAAACGGGTGTGAATCCGTTCTGAATAACGGCCACCACATCGGAAACCCACGTCAAAGGCGGCAAAATTATTTCGCCAGTGCCGTAGAGATGTCGGACCGCCGCCAAGGTCAATATATTTGCGGAAGATCCTGAATTCACGAAAACACTGTATTTGACACCAAGCCATTCGGACCACTCTTTTTCGAATTCGGATACCTGGGAAGCCTGGGTCAATCTGGGATTCGTTTCTAAAAACTTTATAAGACATTTCAGGTCATCGGATGAAATATTGTTGCTCATCAGCGGCCAGTTTAGACTTTCTTTTCTGATCATCATCGTCTTCCTTGCAGGCCCTTCTTTTTTGTTATCACATCATCTGAAACGTAAGCTCGTGAATTCTATCTGGCATTGATTACACGGCTGCCGTTTATTACATTGAGCATGGGCATTCCCTGACTGATTCCATCGTTGATCTTTTTGCATGGAATCTCACTGTAAAGAATGGTGCTTCCGCTTGTATCGAACTGGAACGGAATATGGACAAGATCCGACAACTCGTTGATCACCTTCGCCTGATGTTTCGGAAGAACAAACAAAAGGAGAAATCCCCCGCCGCCGGCCCCTGTGATTTTACCGCCAATGGCTCCTGTTGAAATGGCCCTGCGGTAATAATCATCAAGGGTTATATTCGACACCTCGGCGCTGAGACTTCGTTTAGCCATCCAGGCATCATGCATCAGCTTTCCGAATTCCTTGATATCGGAGTTGCCTTTTAATATATCCAGTCCGTCATGGACCATTTGATGCATTTTTTTGAGAACAATCTGTTTTTGTTCAATATGTTCCACATAAGTCTTGGCAACTTCCGATGAGTTTCTCTGGATACCCGTGTAAAACAGCATCAAATGAGATCTGAGTTCTTCCACCCTTCGTTCGCTAAGGTGCACCGGGTTAACGTTGAAATCGCCATTTTTTTTGAATTCAATATGATTCAAACCGCCATATGCCGCAGCAATTTGATCCTGGCAACCCACAACATCCTTCACAAGATCCTGTTCGATATAAATACTTTCGCTGGCAAGCTGCTTCCTTGAAATTTCATTTCCGCAGATCGCATACAAGGCATTTAATAAACCCACAGTAAACGATGAACTTGACCCCATGCCGCTTCGTGCAGGCAGATCTCCGTCATGATGGATTTCAAGTCCCCGGTCGAGTTTGAGAAATTCCAGCGCATTACGGACAACCGGATGCTGGATTTCATTCACATGCCGGCAGGTTTCGATCCGTGAATAAACCACACGGATTTTATGCTCAAAAAACGGAGGCAGATCTCTCAAAGAGATATAACAGTACTTATCGATGGACGTTGATAAAACAGATCCAGGGTGGTTCATGAACCATCCGGGAAAATCCGTTCCACCGCCAAAAAACGAAATTCGATAAGGCGTTCGACTAATGACCATGATGAATATCCTTGAAAAAGTAATCTGCCATGGCATAGGAAGCAGGTGTTCCGATATCGATAAATTGTCCTTCACACGGAAAACCATATATGCCGGTATCAATCAGGGAAGGGATAATGCACTGTTCCAAAGAGATGCATTCTCCTTCGGGTATAGCGGCTATAATATCTTTCTTTATTGAATAGATACCGGCATTGATCCATCCTGAGCCGGAATCTGAATCTTTTTCATGGAACCGGGTAATCCGTCCTTCCGAATTCATGGATACCCACCCAAATCGTTTTGTTTCATCGGAAAAATAAAGCATCATGGACAAAGGATGATCCTGATCTACAGACCATCTGAAAAACTTATCTATGGTTCCGCTGAAATAGGAATCTCCGTTCAGGACAAGGGCACGGCCTGATTTGATCAGGGGCAGTGCGTGTTTGAGCGCCCCGGCTGTGCCCAACGGGCGTGATTCTTCCGAATAGGAGAGAGTCATTGTCCTGTACGATTTCCCAATGTGATCCATGATCTGGCCTGCACCATAACCGGTACAAAGGACCACATCGCGAATTCCTTCACAGTCAAGCCGGTCCATCAGGTGAGTCAGATAGGGTCGTCCAAGTACAGGCGCAAGAACTTTGGGGATATTCGGCAGGACCGGTTGTAACCGTTCACCGCGCCCCCCGGCAAGAATCACTGCGGTAATATCGGACAATCCCGTCATCGCTTCACACATTGGCATACTTGTTCGGATTCAGGATCTGATAGCCTTTCAGCAGCTCCACGATTCCCATGTCCAGGCTGTATTCCGGGGTCCAACCCATGGCTTCGATTTTGTCGTTGCTGACCAGGTAGTCGCGCTTATCCGGGTCTTCACCGATTTCAGCACTATGGATATAAAAATCAGAAACGTAGGTCTTGATTTTCTCACAAAGCTGCCGTTTGGTCAGATTGGCCGAACTGAGACCCACATTGAACGGCTCTCCTTTCATCGATGCATAATGATCAATGGTAAATAAGAAAGCCTTGGCCACATCACGTACATGGATGTAATTCCTTCGAAAATGCTCTTCAAACAGAATCACGAACCGATCTTTATAGGCACGGTAAGTAAAATCATTGACCAGAAGATCCATCCGCATGCGGGGACTCATTCCGAAAACCGTTGCCAGTCTCAGTGTGACAGCATTCCCTCTGTCAAGAAAGGCCCGTTCTATTTCGACTTTGGTCACGCCGTATTCCGATATGGGATTCAAAGGGGATTCTTCCGTGCAGAATGCATCGGCGGCTCCGATACCATAACCGCTGTTTGTGGTGGGGAAAATCACCATCTGGGCGTCGGACACACCTTGAGCAATGCGCATATGGGCATCGTGGTTCACAAGACGCGTCATGGTGGGGTTGAGCTTGCAGGCTGGCGCTCCAACTATCGCTGCCAGAGGAATGATCAGATCGAACTTCGGAATCAGCGACTGCATCAGAGTTTCATCGCAGATGTCCCCTTTGATAAACGAGAATCCCGGATTTGCGCAGCATGAAAGAAGGGAGTCCTGCTTGAAAATCAATGCATCAAGAACGGTCACCCTGTGATTGCGTGCTAAAAGTTCGGGAACGAGAGTGGAGCCCAGATACCCTGCCCCGCCGGTTACCAGTATGTTTAATCCTGACATACATTCTCCTTCGTGTGATTCTGTTTTGACTATGGGATCAGATATTTCTGCGGGTAATGTGCGATTCGGTAAGGTCTTTCATATGCTTGGCGATACCTTCGCCAAATGTTGCTGCAAGATGTTGAAGATATCTGTCATTTCTATGGAAATCATTGAACGCATCATCCCTGAATTTCAACACCTGTCCGCCGGTCAGATACCGGGTGGAAAGCGGAAGGGCCTCTTCGCTGTACTGGGAATATCCCAGCCATGTTTCAGGGAGCAAAAGCCCGGTCTTCAACGCCGTCTCGTAAAGCTGCGAACCTGGATAAGCCATTACCGAATAAAAGTTGGAATATTCGCAGTTCAACTCCTTCGCGAACTCAAGGGTTTCATTCATTGAGTCATAATCATCCTCCTCAAATCCGAACATGAAATTGGCAAGGATATATATCCCTGCCCGTCGTGTCATGGAAATGACCTTACGAATTTTTTCTCTGTCAAATCTGCCCTTAGCGATGGATTTTAGAATCCGGTCGCTGCCTGATTCAATTCCATAACACAGCCATCTGACACCGGCCGCTCTCATCTTCAGAAGAATGGTTTCATCCACCGTATCGATTCTGGCGTATGCCCACAGGTTCAGATCATGACCACGCTCAATCAGCAAATCGCATATCCGCAGTGTATGATCATGATTGATCACGAAACACTCATCAAGAATCTTGATATTTTTGATCCCATAGACAGCATGAAGATGGTCGATTTCCCTAACGACGGCTTCCGGGCTTCTGTATCGTATACCTCGTTGCCCAAACATCTGGTGCAAGGCACAGAAGCTACAGGAGTAAGGGCACCCGAAGCTCGTGGATACAACACCGTAAGGGCTCCGTTGGTCAATATTATCAAAACTCTGCCAGTTATGTGCCCTGTATTTGTCCATAGGCAACAGATCCCATGCCGCATCAGGAAGAGAGTCAAGATTTTTGATGACCGGCCCATGTGCTACGATCACACTCTTCCCGTTTGCACGAAAACACAGGCCGGGAACTGTATCGAATCTGTCCGTATGCCCCGCTTTCAAAAGAGTAAGCAGCTGGCTGATGGTCTGAAACCCTTCCCCACGGCAGACAAAATCGCAAGTTTCCTCGGCCAGCGTTTTTTCAGGAAGTGACGAGGGATGAAGCCCCCAGAACATGATTCGGGTTGCCGTATTTTTTTCTTTCAGCTTTTTCGCCAGTTGACCTGCCCCGTGCATCTTCCACGTGGATGCGGAAAGATTGGACCCAGTAACAATGAAAACAACAAGAAGAGGATTTTTGTTTTCAATATGTTCAACCGCTTCATCAAGGCTGAAATTTTCTGCTTCGATATCCGCTATGCCAACCGAAAACCCCTGCGCTCTCACATAAGCCCCGATCAGCGCCGCCCAAAGCGGGGGTTCAACCGCAGCCAGTGAAAAGCTGAGATCACCGTAGATTCTTTTTTTATCTCCGGGCCTGACCAGCAGAAGATCTGTCGATGGATTCATTTCAAATCCCCGATCCATGATGCGATGGACTGTGACAGTGATACGGAGTCCAGGCCGTAATGTTTCTGGATGTTCTTTCGTCCACCGTAGCGGTAACAGTACGAGTCAGAAAAGTCCAACCCGAACCTCCGGATAGGGATGTTCATTCCCGCATCACAAAGAAATTCGCACAGGGCACCGCCCAGTCCACCGGGAAGCGTATGTTCTTCAAGGACGACCAGACGTTTATATGACGATAATTCCTGGCTCAAACGTTCTTTATTAAAGGGCAGCGCAAACAGATCGAGAACCCCTGCATGGATCGAATATTTATTCCGCAGTTCGTCTGCAACTTCAAGTGACCTGTGAACCATGTTGCCCATGGCAATAATTAGAAGATCATCACCTTTGGCCAGACTGCACATGCCTTGGGAAAAATCCGTGAATTCATCATAAAGAACCGGCAGAACTTCCCGGTCAAGCCGGACATAGGCTGGATAGTCTGCCTCGCATGTGGTTCTGGCTATGGCAGATGCCATCACAGCATCGGAAACCGTAAAAATTCTGATATTGGGAAGGATTCGCATGATCGACAGATCTTCCACTGTATGGTGCGTCGGCCCCGAATCCGCATAACTAAAACCGGCCCCCACTCCCACCAGAGTCACAGGAATATTCATGGCGGCCATTTCCACTTTGATCTGTTCATAGCAGCGCAGTGTGATAAACGGTGCGATGGCATAGGCGAACACTTTTTTCTTTTCCAGAGCAAGCCCGGATGCAAGGAGAATGGCCTGTTGTTCAGCGATACCCACATTGACAAACTGACCCGGAAGATCTTTTCTGAACGGATCAAGTGCAGGGGCTCCCATGTCAGCAGAGACGACGATCACATCCCGATCCTGTCTGGCTAAATCATATATCGTATTCCAGAAAGCATCACGTTGAGAAATTGCCATATTTTTACTCCATTCCAAGTTCCGATTTCGCTTGTTTCGCCAGTTCACCCGAAGGTGCAATGCCGTGCCACAAAGGCGCATTGCACAAGAACGACACACCTTTACCTTTTACCGTATCCGCTATCACGACCTTCGGCTTCACGGACTTCATGGCCCTCACACCGGAAAGAGCTTTGAAAATCTCTTCAAATGAATGACCGTCAATCTCCTCCACATCCCAGCCAAACGCTCGCCATTTATCGGCAAAAGGCTCCAGGGCAACGATATTTTCCGTAAAATCCGTGACGCAAAGATGGTTCCGATCCACAATGGCGACCAGATTGTTCAGCCGGTAATGGGACGCGAACATGGCACTTTCCCATATGGAACCTTCGTAACACTCCCCGTCCCCCAGCAGTGCGAAGGTCAAAAACGAATCCCTGTTCATCTTTGCGGCAAGGGCAATCCCTGTGGCCACACCCAGTCCATGCCCCAGCGATCCTGATGTGATTTCCACACCCGGTACGTCATGCTGGAGATGAACCCCGAATTTCCCATCCACGGCATTGAACCGGTCCAGCTCCTCCTCAGGAAAGAAACCGAGATCCGCCAGAACCGGATAAAGTATGACACTGGCCTGCCCCTTGCTCAGGATAAACCGGTCGCGCCCAGCCCATCCTGGATTTCCAGGCTCCACCCGCATGATGCCGCCATGGTAGAGTGCCACCATAATTTCCGTACATGAGAACGAGGAGTTCACATGACCTGTTCCCGCCCGGCAACACATACTCAGGATCTGCTGACGGATATACTTTGCTTTTTCCTCAAGTGCCTTGATGTCCGTTTTCATGTATTCCACTCTCCATTATCCATATTCAATGCATGTAATATATACGAAACCCATGAGCGAGCATCATGGTTGTCATGGTACCATTGGTAGCCTTTCAAGGCGATCTCCTCCCGTTCATCATCATGTTCCAGATAATAATCAATTTTCAATTTCAGATCGGCAACATCCTTAAAGTAACGGATTCCGACTCCATCTTTTACAAAAGACCGTGTTTCCGGGTTATCCTCTTCAAGAATAAAAATCCCGCAACTTAAGGCTTCCCTGACTTTTCCCTTGAACTGAACCCGCTGTTCGCTGGTCTGGGTGTTCACGAATATCCTGGTTTGATTTAATAGGGAGACATAATCGTCCTTTGACACAAACGCCTCATGGACTCCCCGGCCCCCAAAATGATGAAACTTTTCGCCATATTCCTTTGAAAGAAAATCGATGAAGCCCTTACGCCGTCCTTCCGCACTTCCCATGATGCACACATCAAAGTGCTTGGACTCACCCGTCTTCATATAAATGTCCGGATCAAACACCGTGGGATGCCAGTGAAGTTTTTCCACACAGGGATAATCACCGTAAATGCCGGTTCGATGACGGATTTTTGTATACCTCGAATAACTGTCGATGATACCGACCATATCCGAATACCTGAGGCAGTCTTTTTCAAATTCCAGAAACCGGGGAATAGTTTCGGCGTAGTCCCACCATTGGGTGTACATTTTTATTTGAGGGTAGCGTTCATGGATGAACTTGAGAAACGATCCTCGCAGATTCTCCCCGGCAAAGGTCAGTGTATGAACGATCAGGTCCGGTCTGAAATCGTCGATATGGGCCACAATGGCAGCTTCCAACCCTGAATGGATAGCTTCATCTGACTCCGTTTCGTTTAACAGCGGATGAATTCTGATCGTCGAGCCGTATCTTTCATGCAACGAACGGACGATTTCAGCTTCCGAGGCATAGGCCGAGACCAGAACATCTTCCGAATAACGGCTGATATCCTCAGGTGGAATCACCGGAATGCTGTTGAACTGTTTGTGCCATAAGTTTTCATTGCTGTCTGAAAGTGCCGTGACATTAAACTGATCACGTAAGGTTTCGAAGAATTTCCGGGTCAACTCCCCTGCCCCATAAACCACCACAGGCCGGTCAAGCATGATAGCCCGGAGATGTTCCAACCGTTTGCTTAAATAATGATCACGACGTTCTCTCAGCATCCGCTGATAAACCACATCCCGTGAATCCGTCACAAACCCTGAACAGATAAACGGCCTGACCACTTCCGTATAAGCAGGTTCGCTTGTGTACTCAGCATGTTGTTCATGAAGCAGAAACAGCACGTTCATGATTCAGCGCTCAATTGATGCAAATAGTTGGCCGCACGTTTATGGTGCGGGTTTCCGGCGATGCAGGTTTCAAAAAAAGATACTGCGTCTTTCATTTTCTTTTGCTTCACCATGATTTCTCCGAGATGAAAGGCAACCCCCTCCGAATAAAAATCGTAGGTAGCAAGCAGTTTGAAAACATGTTCGGCAAGTTCATCCATTCCAGTCTTTTTCAATAAAGAGCCATGTTGATAGAGTTTCAACAATACAGGTTTCACATGATTGTCAAAATAGGAACCGGTGCTCATCAATTTTTCCCACGCGGCTTGATCAATGGTAAACATGAGAGCTGATTCCGTTTGATGACACAACCGCACCACGCTCAAGGATTGAATACCCACACGGGTTGTTTCATTCCAGCTACAGACAAAGGTCTTGCCTGTTTCACCTGCATGTTTCAGATGAGCCACATAATTCAATCCGTGGATCAATGATTTTGTTAGAACGGCCAGATTCCGGTACCTCTGATCGTTTTTCAGAGTTTCCAGAAGAGTCAGAATGGACTGCCCCACAATGGCCTCACCGCTTTCCAAATCATCTCCATTATTAATCTCCATGGTTTGGTCCACGGTGGTTTTTCTCAACAGAACATAGATCTCAGGTATGCCTGATTCGATATGAGATGTCTGAAAATGAGCCATATATCTGAACGGATGACCGGCCATAACGTCAACCATGCCGCCGTTACCGGCCAGCAGCACATAATCTCCATCGGCTGATCGGGCTTTTTCAAGAACGTCGTCGTTTTTCACATACTGATCGTCGCCGGAGATAAACCGGACCGACCCGGCCTGCCAGAAAAAGCGGTAGGCAAAGCAGTGGGCGTAAACGGTGGCTCCGCTGGGCAAGAGCGATTGAAGTGTCTGGCTGTTTGTTTGAATCACCGATGAAGAGACATGACCTGACCTCATAAACAAACGAATCTGCCAGATGATCCAGAGGGCTGAAAGAAAAACGCATGTTAGAGCGGAATCCAGAACGGAACCCGAAATAGTGTATATCGCGTAAGCACCCATCATGAAGAACAACGGGAACAGAGAAATAATTCGTTTGATATAGAAGAAAAAAAAGGCTGTTACGCTCAAATAAACACCACAGAAAACGCAGAGTGAAACAATCGCCCTCGGAGCGGACGCCAGAAGAAAAACGATAGCGACGATGATCAGAACAGAGACCGAATATTTCATAGCAGCCGGAACATTCCTGAGTCTTATAGTAACAGGGATTCCGAGCCATTCTATAAACATGCCAAGAGATTCGTAAAATACCCGTGCTCCACCCGGTTCATAGTTCACCGTGTTCATAGCCTGCGTTCCTGAATGACTTTTCAAGGCTGTATAAAAATTCAAATACCTGAATCGCAGAACACCGATTTTCGCCAGCACAATGGCATGGAGCAATTCGAAAAAAACTGCTCCACCTGCGCTGTAAATCATAAGGCGAATCAGTTCATGAAATGATCGATGCTCCACCCCTGCGATGGTCAACAGAAATGTTGATATAATAAACGGAAAGTTGGGTTTGAAAATGATCAGAACACCCGATAAAAAGCAGACAATGTGCAGATATGAGAAAAAAAACTGGGGCTGAATCACATAAAAAGTCAGAAGAGAAACCAGGGAAAAGGTCAGAATCATCTCCACAACCGCATGCCTGAACAGCATGATGTTGTTTCTGTTCATAATCCAGATCAAGCAGAAGAGAAACCCGGCATAACCGGGAAACAGAGTCGTCAGACACAGAACAAAAAGGCAGTTCATCATTCCTGCAATCAGGATATAAAAAAGCCGAAGTCCTTTGTTATTCAGCCCCAGCAGGTAAAACCCCCATGCACTTAAAAGCGGAGCGCCGATACCGAATGTGGCTGATACGGGGTATGGCATGAAATCACGGATATCAAAGTGACCTTCATAATTTAGATAAAAAAAACGGCTGTCCGGAATAATGAGTTTTTCATCATGCTGAACATCCCATGACCACTGCCCCCTGCGGTGAGGCATAAAAAAATGGGAGTTCCACTCGGAGCTGGCTGTATAAAACAGAACCCCTGTCACGCACAGGGACATAAGGATTAAAATGAATGTCATCATCATAATCTATTACAATCCAAGATATACTTTTGCCTTAATATGGCCGGGATTCAGGTCCAGACATTTTCTGAAATAAGACTCAGACTGAAGAGATTGACCCGAGGAAAGACAGATTTCGCCCAAATGAAAACAAGGCCCGTAATGGGAAGGTTCAAGTCTTTCCATCCATGTGAACATGGTTTGTGAAAGCGACAATTCCCCGTTGGCTTTTATCCGGCTGGCCCAGCGGTACACATGGGTAAACACATGACCATAGAGCGACGTCCTGAATCGACCTTTCTGGAGTCCGGGTTTCTGATGATCGGATTTTAATTTAAATAAAAACTCAATATAATCAGGATGAAAGGAATAATTTGAAATATGATTATCGTTGACGGACATATTCGCAACAGCTTCATACCAGTGCAAGTCGTTCAACCCATAACCCTTCACGATATACCGCATCCCTTTTTCAATACAACCAAGCTCCATGACCTGTTTAAAAAAAAGGTCTTCCCAGAAGCCATCAAGCTTACGATACGGGACAACGTCATTTTCCAGGTAATCCATCACTGTTACCAAACCCTGAGAAAAGTGTGCCGACACATTTTCCTTCTTTTTTTCAAGGGTTTTTAAGATAGCTGAATCGGTGTTCACCGAATGGATACGCCCACCGCTCATTTTATAAAACCCCCACGCCTCTTCCAAGCGGAGAAGATACAACTCGTCCTGAGAAAACGACGGATTCACAGCGAGATCTGTGTTAGTTGTCGGCTCAAGATGAAACAAGGTATATACATCCATAAAATCGGATTCGGCAGGGCTGGTATGATATGTCGCTATCGCCCTCAATTTCAGGATACATGATCGTTCAGGAAGATGCCCCCTGGATGAAAGAAGCACATGACCTGATCCATTCTTCAGTGCAAGATCAATGATATGCTGGTTGTTCATGTATTGCTCATCTGCGGAGACCCATCGTATGGTTTCCGTCTGCCAGAAAAAACGCAAGGCGTAACTGAACGCATATACCGTTTCGCCTGGAGCTATATATTTTTCCAGATCCTTTGATCTGTTGTCTCTGTTAACAACTCTCAAACCCGCCCCGCTTGTTTTCAATTGAACAATCTGAGCTATAAGACTTGTCATGGCAAACGCCAAAACCATGAACACCGGTTTTCCGGTCAGGGAAATAGCATATCCCAGTAGCATGGCACAGAACGGAAAAGCAGGAACAACCCTCTTAATATAAAGATAAAACGGAGCGCTGATCAGAAGGAACAATACAAGAAACAGCATCACTCCCCTCACCTGGCCTGGCTGATTATCATTCACTGCCCAAAACAGCATCATTGCCAACGCCGGAACAACCAGTGCTTTTTTAAATACCATCGCGCACCGGGTAAAAAACCGGCAAATGGTTCCCCATACCATTAAGAACAACGGTGAGTCATAATAGTTCACAGGATCAATTCGTGACGTCAAATGACGCCAAGGATGGGCAAGAGGATAAAACCACCCGTTAAACATCATCAGGATCTCCCAGAAAAAACTCAGGCCGGTGGGTTTCACTTTAAATCCGGATAATTGGTTCTGCATGGGATTGTAACGGTTTTCCATACGCTGAAAGTATGAATTCCCCCCGGTCAAAACGACCAAGGCTTTAACCAGATTGCCATACCTATAACGTGCAATTCCCATACGCATCAGAAAAACAGCCTGGACAATTTCACTGATCAGATACCCGCAGCCAGACCAGCAGAATAAAATAAGAATCTGAGATAAATCTTGATTTTCAGCCATATAGACGGCCAGCATCAAAGCCTGAAAATACACAGGAAAATTAATTTTCACCAAAGTCAGCACACCTGCGATAAATCCGATCACATGGCCGTACGTGATGAACAAGGATGGATTTGTCAGATAGAAAAAAAACGTCGACACCAAAGCCAGAATCAGAATGTTTTCAAGTATGGCATGTCGTGAGAAGATGAATGTCTTGTAGTTGATCAGATAAGTCATTGAAAGGATGACGCCCCCATACCCCGGCAAAAACTCCATGATACACAAACAGACAAACAGGTTTGACAATCCTGAAATAACGATAAACGGGAATCTCAGTCCGAATGTGTTCAAACCGAACATTTTAAAACCTGTCAGAGCAATAGCAGGTCCAGCCACACCAAAAGCAGCGGAAACCGGATAGGTATAATCGAGAATGCTGCTGTTCAGTTTATTTTTCAGATAGAGGTATCTGGCATCCGGAACGATAAGTTTTTCATCATGATGAATGCCCCATGATCCGGTTCCTTCTACCAGCCAGAAAGGAGACAGGTATTCCGCATGGGCATCAATGATCTGAGCCAAGGTATACATGGTGACGGCAACAATGACAGCCAGTTGAAAATATGACATGCTGGTTAGATTCGAATACTATTTTTAAAGAATGATTAAGACATTAACAGCGATGTTCATCGTTCACAAAAACTTCCGCAGCCTGGGCATTGTCTGATTTTATCGCGCACAATCTCAGCTTCGGAAGACGTCCACAACCGTTCAAAATCATAGTTATAATCGGACAGCTTGCCCAGCAGATAGGGTTTACCGTTGATGGCGCCGGAAATACCGCAGGCAAGCACATGGCCCGACGGCAGAATCGTGCATTTCGTTATGCCTGCTTTGCAGCCAAGCCCTGTCAGTTCATGTTCATGATCCAGGAGAAAGCGGGATTCATCGGACAAAAAGGGCTTGACCCTTGCCGGGTCAGCTTCGATATAGCGCCCTTTGTTATTGATTTCCAGATTCATGGAATCGACAATAAGGTCATGAGTTTCGGCAAGATGATTCCTTAAGGCGAACAGTTCATCAAGATGATCCATATTCCCCGTTTGTATAACTGAACCGATAACGACTTTTTTACCATAACCATTAAATATCCTGATTGTTTCCAGAGTCTTTGCAAGGCTTCCCCTGGCACGGATACGATCATGAACTTCAGAAGGGCCATCCACGGATACGGCAACGCCTACTATGGCATCTCTGATTGTCTTGTTTTCGAGAAGATTCGAGATTTTTTCCGGCTGGGTTCCGTTGGTCAGTAAAACCGTTTTAACCCCTTTCTCTGAAACGGTCAGAAGGATATCGTACAAATCTGTCCGCAGACAGGCTTCACCACCGGATATCAGAATGGGAATGGCTGGATTCAGCTTATGAATTTCCATGATCACCTGAATGATCTGGTCGCTGTTCATTTCATCGGTGGAATCAATATACCTCCTGAAGCAGTCATTACCCCAGCAGTGGCTACAATTCAGATTGCATCTCATGGTCACCAGAAGAATAACGGAATCCAACAGTGTAGCACCCTTAACCGAAGCCTTTACCCGCATTGAATCAATGTATTTCTGGGCTTTTGAGTACTTGCCTTTATAAAACAACTGGCGTGCTATGCGTTCAACACGATTTCCGTAACAAGGGGCAGAATTGAAATGCAGCTCGTCATTTTCGGCAGAATCACTGATAAAGCACAGTTTCTTTTCCAATCCCAGTGTTTGAAGAAAACGGCGGATGTCATGTTTCATGTGGGATGTGATAATGATACGATCATACTCGGACGCATGATCAGGCAACTCTGAACCAAGAATGACAGGTCTGTTGTGAAATGAACCTTTCTTATACGAATCCGCAAAAAAAAGGATATCCACATCGGGACGATTGACCAGGAGGTCGTTCATCACCTGTTCACCCATTCCCCCTGCTCCGTATAAAACCACCCTCACCCGGTTTTCCAGATCGTTTACACTGTTAATAATCGTCGTCATTCACCGCACTCCAACATTTAACATACTTTGATTATTGCTTTTTTCTGTTTAAGATAGCTTCCTGCTTTTTTATGATAAGGGTTGTGCGTCAAACATTTTCTAAAGAAGTCTTCAGCTCGTTCAGAGTCACCTTCCAAAAGAGACATCTCGCCAAAATGAAAATAGACTCCCCACAGATGAAATTTCTTTTTCTCAAGAAGTTCAAACAGTCTTTTTGAAACCGATAAACAGCCCTTACTCTTCAAGTGGCTGGCTTTCTGGTACATTTCCTTCAAAATCAAATTATTTTCGGATGTCCCCGTGTTTTTTATCTCACATGCTTCCACATAGGCATTGATAAAACGGGCTGCTGCACGATCATCGTTGCGGTCACTACAGAATTCGCCCATCCTGAAATAGGAAAGAGGGTCAATAACGGGATAATGATGATCCAGCAGTTCAAGCCCTTTGGTAACAAGACCGTCATTGACAAGCACCTGGAAAAGGATATCTTCACCCAGCGGGTCCAGCACAGGGCAAGACCAGGTATCCGCATTCAAAAAACGGGTGAGTTCAAGGACCACTGCATTTGCCCGATCATCCAGATGGCAGTGAACATCACAAAGCCCATTCAGTACCGACGTGCTCAGGGGCCATCCATCAAGGGTTGTGCCCGTTTTTTTTAAGAATTCCCAACCGGAAGCCAGATGATTCATCACTGCTTCCCATGAAAATGAGTCTTTTCCGTTTTCATGAATCGAACAGGCCCGGACAAGTTCAAAAAGGGCGTACTCGTCATCCAGATCCATCTCCACAGCCTTTGCAGTATAGCTTTTAACGTACTTCAGTTTTTTCACCTGATGGTAGTCCAGGGTTCCGCCCATTGAGGACAGAATCACATATTTCACCATGTTTTCCCAAGCCAGATCAGTCAGCATTCTGTTGTCAAACAGCTGTTCATCGCCTGTGATGATCCGAATCGTTTTCACCTGCCAGAAAAACCGGTACGCATAGGGATAAGCATAGACAACCGAACCCCATGGGAGATCCTGTTCCAGTTGCTTAACAACCTGTTCACCGTCCCGTGAGCGGATCACTGTCACTGCATTCTTGAGTTTACGATATTGTGTTGAAACAGATCCGGCAAGAAACAGGATTGCCCCTCCAATAAACAAAGGCTCAAAACCGTGTTCAGTGATCGCTGCGCGTATCATGAATGCCAGTATGATCATGATAAACGGAAAGATCGATACAGCCCGTTTGAGATAGAAAAAAAAAGGCATGGAGCAGACAAGATAAAGAAATACAAAAAGAAGGACAGATAATATATACCCGGACATAACCGTATTCACGGTGATAAATAACGTACCGATCAGAAGTACAAAGCTTAACACCTTTTTTTCTTCATTTTCCAACCGCAAAAGTCTTTCCGGAAAAACCCTGTACCACTGGCCTGCCATAGCGGCAAACTGGAAGAACACACTCAAGCCAGCCGGATTGAATTCAAAAAAAGATATGGTTTTACTTTTCTTGCCCGATAAAAGCCTGAAAGCTGACAAAAAATTATGATACCTGTACTTTGCAAGCCCTATATAATGAAGGAATCCCATATGGATGCTTTCAAAAAAAAGGACGCCACATGCCCCCCATAAACCGGTCTCTATGATCCGTTGAGCTTCTAAATTATTTGCAATAGCGATGGATACAATCAGAAGGTTTATAAAAAGCGGATAGTTGATTTTGATGACGATAGACGCCCCAGCGATAAATGACGCGATATGAATCGATTGAATAAAGGCATCCGGCCAGGTCAGATAGCAGAAAAAACACAATCCGAGCATCATGGTCAAAATATTTTCAAGAACGGCATGCCGTGTCAGAACCACATGGGAATAATTCAAGAGGTACACAAGACTAACCAGAACGCCTGAAATTCCAGGCAGTATTCTCATCAGACACAGAACGAACAGAACATTCCCAATCCCTGAAATAAGAATGAAAAAAAATCTAAGCCCAAGATTGTTCAGCCCAAAAATCCGGCATCCCAGCGAGGCGATCATGGGGCCCCCTATACCGAAAGATGCGGATGGAGGATAGGGAAGATAATCCAGCAACCCTGCCTTGAAACCCTTACCTGAAAAGATTCTTACATCCGGGACAATCAGTTTTTCATCGTGATGAAGACTCCACTTCCCCACGATGGAATCTTCCATAAATGGGGACCACAGTTCGGAGTGAACATCCCAGAGCTGAAAAACAGTCAGGAGAATACAACATGACAAAGCTGTCCAGACAGACCAGGGCACGGCAATGATCAGACTGCCGATGTCATAAAAATGAATCATTTCAAACATTCCACTTCTTCCAGAACATGGCCGGAATGGCCCGCTGAATGGTTTTCAGTTTTCCAAAAACATGATCATAGGGATGGGCTATGGACTGAAGGATGTAATCGAAACTGAAATAAAACGAACGGTAGGCTTTTTTGGCCACCTGCCGTATTTCATCATTTGAAAAACCGGGCATGTCCGGTTGTCCCTCATCGTTCAGCCAGCCGTTTTCTGCCATGTCCATGTAATAAGGCGTACCTTTGAAAGGTATCATCAGTTGGAACTGGGCGGTATGGGGCTTCAGTCTTTTGGCCAGGTCAATGGTTTTTAAAGCGTCTTCTTTTGTTTCTCCCGGAAATCCAAAAGCGAAATCACCATGAATCCGTAAGCCTGCACGTTTCGCATCTTGTGTGAATTTAATCATCTGTTCCACTGAAACGCCTTTTTTGATCCGGTTCAAAACCGTCTGAGAGGCCGATTCATACCCCACATGAAGATTTCTGCACCCTGCTTTTTTCATAAGCCTGAGCACATCTCCGCCCATGTTGGCCCGTGCATAGCAGGACCATGGCAACTTGATGCCTGCGGCCAGCAAGCCTTCCGATATGTCGGCGGCACGCTCTTCGGTGAACGTATCATCCTGAATCATCACTGATTTTACCTCAGGCATTTCACGCCGGATATATCTGAACTCGTCGATGACATTCGCAACGCTCCTGACATTGTACTGACTTCCTTTGATGTGAGTATGCACCCACAGACAGTATGTGCAGTGGCCCCATTTGCACCCTCTTCCGCTCAGGATATCCATGTAAGGATAATATTCCGAAGGTGTTTTATATTTTTTTAAATCAAGCTGTTTGTTGAAGAATTGGGAAACAAAAGGAATATCATCAAGCTGTTGTCCGGTCAGATTAGGCCGGACCTCATTTGTGCGGATACTCCCATCCGATTTGTAGATCAGATTTCTGATGGTTTCATAAGCTGCCCCGTCTGCAATTTCGGCAACGGGATGTTCGAATTCGCCTTGTACAAGCAGGTCCACACGGCTCGATCGGGACAAGACGTTAGCCGGGTCAATGGACGCAAACGGTCCCACAAAAACAGCCTTACACCCTGTTTCATCCACAAGCCTGTCTGCGAATGCGATATCATTTGCTTCGCTCATCACCCCGGTATACATGACAAGAAGGTCCGGCATACCCTCTTTCACCATGGAAAAAGTCATATCATGATCATACCCGTGTGCTGGCGCATCGATCAATGTGACAGCATGACCCCGTTTTTCAAGATAGGCACCACAGTACCCCAAAAGAACCGGGTACCACTGGGTTGCCGACAAAGACACGAAATCGCAACGGGCATTACGCATGTATTCCGGAAGATAGGGGGGAGATAACAGAATGATTTTCATGGAAAGTTTCTTCTTTCTTAGAATCCTGAGGGATGTATTTCAGCATCGAGCCTGAAAATCTCGATACCATGGTTTTCAAGGTACGAAATCTGCCGATAAATGTCTTGTTCGTAGGCCGAGCAAATCACAATGATATCTGCGAGACGTTTCATCTCTTCAGGGGAATTTCTGAGGCCAGAAACAGGGATACTGTTCACGAAGCCCCCATGTTTTCCCGTATCATTGTCAAATATCTGCGTGACTTCTTTGCCGGACAGGCCGTATTGATCAATCAACTGCATCGTTTTACCTCCGGCTCCCCAGATGGCGACCCTCTGATCGTTTTCAGGGTGAAACAAGGTCTTCAGTTTTTGAACAAATCTGGGCGTCGGTGGGGGCAGAATAAAATTAACCACTGAAAGCTCCGCGTCGTACAGCCGGTGAATGCGTAAACCCAGTGATTTCAACGGGCTCAATTTTGAAATGATATCGTCCTGACCAATAGGAGAAATAATGATGATGTCATCCGTTTTTTCACGAACTGAGCCAGGATCGTCAGGGTAGATCTCCATAGGTATGCCCTCTATATCACAACAACAGTTTCCCGTTTCCGTATCATATATCACCCTGATTTCATCGGGTGTCAGATGCATGAATTTCAACAGATCACGGGTGTGGGCTCCGGCACCCCACAGCGCCACGCGTCCCGGTTTGCTTCCATTGATGATAGTCCTGATTTTCAGTTCAAGGAGCAAGGGAACATCAAAATTCTGATGACAGTTCCGGCAACCCAGCTTCGTCACGCCCGCACTGATATAATGCAAATTCGATGACTGTCGGTCACTGATGTTCTTAAAAACGCTGATTGCTTTACAGGTCGGGCATTCCGCAGTGATCGTGTACATATCCTCGCCATGAACGTCCTTTCCCGTTAATTCATATGAAATGAGCCGTCCCGGATAGTGGTCGTACAGGTGGATATAGTCCTGAACACGCAACTTCAACTCATTCCATGTTTCGCTGGACATCCCGGTGAGATTAATCATCGGGCACCCGTTTTCGATAAAGGCCAGACGGTCTTTGATCAAACCCTGTTGAATCGCACGTTTATAAAGTTCCGTTCCCGGATAGGTCAGGATAAAGTTCATATTAATCTGATATGGCCGATGACGGAGATACCAGTCGAGGGTTTCCATCACCGTTTCAGGTGTTTCGGCGGTATCTCCAAAAATCACCCCGCCCTGAATGCCCAGGTTCTGATCACGGACCAGCTTGATCCCCGTTTCGATCTGCTTGACGGTCGTCTGTTTTTTCATACTTTTCAAAATGGTATCGCTGCCGCTCTCAATACCCGTTCCGATGTAAAAGCATCCAGAATCTTTTAACAACGTGAGGATTTCCTTGTCCATCTGATCCACACGGAGTGTGACTTGAAATTTCAGATTCCGTTTTTTAATCCTGTGGCAGAACTCTTCGACCCTTTCCCTTTTTGTTGCAAACAATTCATCGTATGGAATGAGAATGTTGATACCGAAGCGATTGACCATGTAATCGATCTCAAGAAAAACGCTGTCCAGAGATCTCTGACGATATTTATCGCCCAGGGGGTGATAGCAGAACGTGCATTTATATGGGCACGAACGGCTTGAAATGATGGGGGCGAGCCTCGGTTCATCCTCAACATAGGTGCAATAAAAATTATTTGGTCGTTGAAGATCAAGATACTGATCCATCTCAAAACTTTCAAAATCCGGAAAAGGAATGGTATCGAGATCCTTGATATATCCCCTTTCAGGTGTTCGCAGTATACGGCCTGACGGAGTTTTGATCATAAGGCCATGGATTTTTTCAGGAACTGTGATATCCCGTTTCAGGGCATCGGCCAGTTCAACCACAGTTTCTTCACCTTCGCCCAGAATACCGTAATCCGCACCCAATCCTTCCATGACGATTTCAGGTTCGCTGCTGACCAGTCCGCCTCCGACCAGTGTCAGGATATCCGGTTTTACCTGTTTTGCTCGCTCAAATACGAATTTGACAAACCGGTAATCTGCGGAAAGACCACCGATTCCGATCATATCGATATTGCTTTTCCTGATGGCGTTCTCGATTTCCCGATCCGGATAATCATAATGATTGAGATTAAGACAAAAAACATTGAAACCA
>JBAZWJ010000062.1:0-36222 GCA_041660385.1 Desulfobacteraceae bacterium
TCTCCATACAACTTCTTTCTCCTATATTTGGGAATCCAAACAATATGATATTTACATTCCCACCTTACATGCGATAAACTTTCGTACTCTTTCATGCAAACTTCCTTCCCGACCTGCCCTTTGGGGCCCTCGGGAAGAAAGTTTATCTCGTCTGGTCGGCAAAGCCTATCAGGATCACACCAGCATAGCTGGTGGTTTAATGGCGATTAATTAAGCCTCAACACAATCCTTCATTTGATGTTCGATGTTGGGCGTTCGATGTTCGACGTTAGTTCTTATTCGAATTTTTTGGACCCTTGGACTTCTCTGATTGTGGAATCATGTATTTTACAAGCCTATAGCCTCTGGATCAGATAAATATACACAGGAAGTCCGCTTTGTTTCTTGATGTCATAAAACATGGGCAGAACCTTATCCCGGTGGAGAGTTTCGATAAGAGGTGAAAGATAAATACAGCCTTGCTTTCCCGATCCTTTGGGAATTCCTCCAAGAAGAGACACAAGCGCTTCGTGATGCTCGTTTGAAAACGTTGTGCCCAACAGGAAATTCGCAGAGACTTCCACGTTTGGGTACGTTTCGTTGACGTAGATCATTTTCTTAAGGGATTGTTCCACCATGGCCAGATCAATGGGTTTCCCCAGCTTTTTTAATGTGGGATCGTCAAAAGATTCCAGGCCGAGGTTGATTAGCTTTTGTAGGGAAGGCCGTTCAGACGTTCAAAAACTCCGTCATCAGATTTTAAAAATGAACTGGCACTGCCGAAAAGAAACATCGAAGGTGTTCCGCCCCGGTGGTTCGCAAACCCGAAAGATTCATAAGCCTTTTCCGCAGTAAAAGAAATGAGATTGATTCCCGCAGCAAGGGCATCATGATTTCCGATGAAAATGGAATTGAGATTCTGAGTATTAACACCAAAGAAAGATTTCAGCTCATCCAATTGGCGAACGATGTCCTCACGGCTTCGTGCCTTGAAGGGCATTCCTGACTTTACACTGCAAAATGTGCATCGGTAAAGACAGCCATCGGCAATGTTGACAGGGATCACTTCATAGTCCACATGGCGCGTGTCAGGAGGAAGTACGGACACACGGTCTCCGAATATGTCGTGGAATTGTTTTGTCTGTTCGATAAGGGCGTTGTCGTCGTTTTTCCGTATAACTTGAATAACAAATGACCGGATATCTTCGGGAAGACCGTCAAGTGACGAACAGCTCAGTGTTCCGTAAACCTGAGACCAGGCTGAAAATCCCGATGCAATTCTTGGATCGGCGTAAGGTGTTCCCTCCCGTATCGCGTTGCTCGCATAGGGAAGGCAGGGCAGGTAGTTTTCTCCAACCCAGTCGATCACCCGCCCCAATCCTGATTCCAGACCCACCGTATAATATATCCAGTCGTTACCCCAGGTGCGTTTCAGCCATTCCCAGGGATGGGGCCATGATCGGGTCAATCCCCTTATATACCGGATTTCTCCTGTGGGGTTGAAATGAAAGGAGAATTCACGTGTTCTGATTTCGCCGTAAATTCCGTACCGCGCCGGATACTCCCGTTTGGCCATGGCGATGGCTTCTCGGGTATTAACGATAATCACCAGATCTCCCAGACAACAAGAGTTCATACCTGGTTCGCAATCCAGAATATCTTCAGGTTTATCCTCGTCTTTTGTGGTATTTACACGTTCCAATCGATATCCCTTCGTTTGTTGATTGGCAAGTACTCGAAATGGTATCCATTTTATTATATAGATCGGTTACGAGTGGTTTTTAATCGTCGATTTTTTATCTGTTTTAGTTTACTATTTGAATCAATATCAAAAGAATTTATATAAAACCATCCGTAAACTCAAAGAAACTCAAACAGATCGAACACGATCACCCTTTGTTCGATAAGTGAAATCGTTAATTTCAGTCATAAATATCCTTTGTTTTCAGGGGTGTGACTATGCGTTGGCCAAAAATGAGCATACATAGAACCATGCTTCTCTATCATGTTCTGGTGAGTTTCCTTGCCTTAGTTTCCGTGGGTTATCTCTGGATATCGGCGGAACGTTCACGGTTTGTTACTGAAGAACACTTTTTAAGGGCTTCATATTTAGAAGAGCGGAAGGGGTTATTGAAACTTGAGGTGGATCAGGCAGTTGATTTTGTACGTCATATGCAGTCCCAGACTGAAATGCGTTTAAAAGAGAATATTAAAAACAGAGTCTACGAAGCCTACGATATTGCAGACAATCTTTACAAAGAGCATAAAAGAACAAAAAATATAGAAGAAATTAAAAAGATCATCAAAGATGCCTTGCGCCCTATTCGTTTCAGCAACAACCGGGGATATTATTTCGCTTTCGACATGGGCGGCACTGAAACCTTGTTTGCCGCAAAACCCGAAATGGAAGGGAAAAACATGCTGGATGTTCGAGGTGGTCAAGGTGAACCTGTGGTGGCGGATATGCTTTCCCTGGTTAAAGAAAAAGGGGAATCATTTTACACCTATACCTGGGCCAAACCTGGAGGGAAAGGCTATTATCCTAAAATTGCATTTGTGAAGGAGTTTAAACCCATTGGGTGGGTCTTTGGTACAGGTGAATATGTTCAAGACGTTGAAGAGGATATTCAAAATGAATGCATTACATGGATTTCAAGTATCAGATTCAGCAAGGACGGATATGTTTTTGCGGGACAGTACGACGGCTTAAGCCTTTCTGGACCTCAAACCGGTAAAAACATGCTTCATGTGGAGGATGTGAATGGGGTTAAAGTCGTTCAGCAGTTGATTAAAGCGGCAAAATCTGGTGGAGGCTTTATCAACTATGTTCTTCCGGGATTTGATGGAATGAAACAAGCTCCTAAATTAAGCTATGCCGTGGGGCTTGATGATTGGCAGTGGTATATCGGTTCAGGGCTTTATGTGGACGACATTGAAAATGAAATGGCACAAAGAGAAAAGGAACTCAAACAAAGAATAAAGAGAACGATCCTGACCATTTCGCTTATTCTGTTTTCTTTGCTGGTGTTTATGTTTTTTCTGTACAAGGTACTTTCAACCCGTATTCAAAAAAATCTGAAACTGTTCGCTCATTTCTTTGATTGTGCTTCGTCGGATTCCATCAAAATCGATGAAAACGAACTGCACTATACGGAATTCATGCAGCTTGCCCAGTCTGCGAATCATATGATTGACGAGAGACTACGTGTAGAACAGGCTCTATCCACAGCCCATGAGTTATTTCTTACGGTTCTTGACAGTATCGATGCGACTATCTATGTGGCCGATATGGAAACCTATGAAATACTTTTTATGAACAAGTATATGCGAGATGCTTATGATGGCGATTTGACAGGAGAAATATGCTGGAAATCCTTCAGGAATGGTGAAAAACCTTGTTTTAGCTGTTCAAACCAGCAACTTGTCGATAAAGATGGAAAACCCACGGGAGTCCATGTGTGGCAAGGTAAAAATTCGCGGACCGGGAAGTGGTTCATCAATTACGACAGGGCCATTGAGTGGATTGACGGGCGTCTTGTAAGACTTCAGATTGCAACGGACATCACCCAGCTTAAAAAAATGGAAGAGGACCTTCTTCAAGCCCGTAAAATGGAGGCGGTTGGACATCTGGCCGGAGGGGTGGCTCACGAGTTCAACAATGTGCTTGCCATCATCATCGGTAATGTTGAGTTGATGCTTGGTGATGTGGATAAGCATTCTCCACTCCACAAAAACGTCAGCGAGATTCTTTCAGCCAGCCTCAGAGCACGAGATGTTGTCAAACAGTTGCTTAACTTCAGCCGGAAAAGTGGCTCAGAAAAAAAACCGGTCGATATCCGTGTTCTCCTCAGAGAAGCTCTGAAGCTGTTAAAAGCTTCCATTCCTTCAAATATTGAAGTGCGTGAAAACATACCTCTGATGGTCGATGTGGTCATAGTTGACTCGACACAGATTCATCAGTTGCTGATCAATTTATGCAACAATGCGTCTCAAGCCATGGGTGCAGAAGGTGGCATATTGACAATCGAGCTTGAAAATGTTGTTGTCGATGAAAAAAAATCTCTGGAGTTGATGGATCTTCAACCGGGGAATTATGTGAGAATCAGCGTGGGAGATACGGGTACCGGTATTCCCAGGGAAATGATTGACAAAATATTCGATCCTTATTTTACCACCAAGGACGTGGGTAAGGGCACCGGTATGGGGCTTGCTGTGGTTCACGGCATCGTAAAAGATCATCAAGGAGCAATACTCGTTGATAGCACCTTAGGAACAGGGACTGTTTTTCAGGTTTATTTTCCTTCCACCCACGAGATTGTGTTTCAAGAGTTGAAGCAGGATCAGAAAAGCCCAAGAGGGAAAGAAAAAATAATTTTTTTAGATGATGAAGAATTCATTACAGACATTGGCAGTTCCATGCTCCAGAGAATGGGCTACAGTGTCTTGACTGAAACAGACCCCTTACGAGTACTCGATTATATTAAATCCCATCCGAATGATGTGGATCTGGTTATCTCAGACATGACCATGCCGAATCTTACAGGAGACAAGCTGGCAGAAGAGCTGCTGAAAATCCGTCCTGACATCCCAATCATTGTCTGTACCGGTTACAGTGAGAAAATGTCTCCTGAAAAAGCTAAAAAAATGGGAATAAAACATGTATTGATGAAACCGGTGGGTATGAAAGAATTGGGGAATATCGTCAGAAAAACGCTGGATGAGTGATCAGGAAAAAATCCTTGGTAAAATAAGGGAAAATATCTATAGACACAAGATGTTACACATCATATTATATATCTATAACTCAAGCCGGGGGGCTTGTTTGTGATATATAACGATAAATCGGGAGGTTATGAAGTTATGGAACAATCAGCAACAATTGAAGTGTCAGAACAAAGGCGTTCTCCACGAAAGGCCTGCCGTTTTTTACCGGTTGATTATGTGGTCGATAACAGACTGCTTCGAGGGCTTATCATGGATATCAGCGAAAGTGGTGCGAGAATCGAAAACACCATGTCTCTTATGCCAGGTGATTTCGCTACCATGACGTTTATGGAATTTCACAGTATGGGGCCTGTCAAGACCAGAGCAAGGGTCGTCAGGGCGCTTGACAACGGTTTTGCAGTTCATTTTGACAATCTGACATCCCTTCAGGAAGAATCCCTCGCGAGTTTTATCGCTATAGAGTGAAGGTAAGCTATTCGTCAGAATTCATCTCTGAAATTTTCTTTCTGCCGTCTGATCTTTTTCTTATTGTGTTTCCAGGAAAGCAGGTCATCTTTTTCACCCTTTTGCTTTTTATTCTTGTTACCTCCGAAATCAGGGATAAAGCTGCCGGGCATTGGAGCAGTTTTTTGCTCGGGGTTATTCTTTTTACCCGATTTCCATCGGTTTTCTTCGAAGGACGGAAGGGGAGGGGCTGTGAAGCTTTTCAAAGGAATCTGACGGGCAAGGTAAAGACTTCCTCCTGCTGAAAAGAACATCACGCCCAGATTTTCTGCGTCATGCGTGTTGACGGTGACAATGAGGGGCTGAGGATCTTTTCTTCGTGCGATCCTTTCGGCCATGGTCTTGTCAGATGAAAGGATGACGAACATGAGATTGTCATAGGGCAGAATCCCATGTTCCAGAACGTGGCCATGGGCTTTTTTTCGAATTCCTGCAAAAAGAAGACGTGGAGCTGTTTCACAGAGCACGGGTTTTAAAATGTTCTCCCTGTCTGTTGCCCGGATAAGGCTGTCTTCGATTTCGATTCCAGGATCAGAAAGGGCAATGATCAACTCATCAATACTCTGTTGTTTTATGTGACCCCAGCCTTCTTCTTCGTTCATGGCTTTGAGAAGGTCTTTGATTTTTACGTAACCGTTATCATCGGGGACAAGCCCGAATTCGTAAGGATTCCTTCCGAGAATGTATGTGAGAAACCCTTTAAGCTGCTCTCTTTCCCGCGTTAATCCCATGGTGACCTTTGCATGTTTTTTTAGGTATTTTTTTAAATAAAGTGTTTTGTGATTTTAAGCTTAAGATGATAAATCATCTATTGTTCATAAATGAATCGGAAAACATGGGAATTGTCAATACAATTCCTTTATAAAAGGAGCATGGAATGCGTGTCGATCGGTCAAATGAATTATTTAATGAAGCGAAAAAAATCATACCTGGAGGTGTGAACAGCCCTGTAAGGGCCTGTAAGTCTGTGGGGATCAATCCCTTGTTTATAAAAAACGCGAAAGGGTCCAAGCTTTTCGATGTGGACGGAAACAGTTATATTGATTACGTGGGCTCCTGGGGGCCTATGATTCTGGGGCATGCTGACCCTGTGGTTAACACAGCCATCATTGAAGCTCTTGCTCAGGGCACAAGTTATGGCGCGCCCACGGAACGTGAAATTGAGCTGGCCCGGATGATCATCGACATGGTGCCATCCATTGAGATGGTTCGTATGGTGAATTCAGGGACCGAGGCCACCATGAGTGCTGTCAGACTTGCAAGAGCCTATACACAACGCGATCTGATCGTCAAATTTGATGGGTGCTACCACGGCCATGCGGACAGTTTTCTTGTTGAGGCCGGCTCTGGTGTGGCTACGCTGGATATCGCCGGTAGCCCTGGTGTGACCGCTGATGTGGTGAAACACACCCTTTCCATACCTTATAATAATATTGAATTGTTCACGGCTTTGATGAAAGAAAAAGGCGATAAAGTGGCCTGCGTTATCGTGGAACCGGTGGTGGGCAACATGGGACTTGTTGGACCGGTCCCCGGTTTTCTGGAGTCCTTGAGAGAAGAAACAACTCGCTATGGAAGCCTATTGATTTTTGACGAGGTGATGACCGGGTTCAGAGTGAGCATGGGTGGAGCTCAGGAACGTTACAATATCATGCCGGATCTTACCACACTGGGAAAGGTGATCGGTGGTGGACTTCCTGTGGGAGCATACGGCGGACGTGCAGATATCATGGCAAACATTGCCCCCCAGGGCCCGGTTTATCAGGCCGGAACTCTTTCCGGAAATCCCATTGCCATGACAGCCGGTATTGAAACGTTGCGACGTTTGATTAACAGGGGTTTTTATGAAGATTTGTTTGCCAAGACCGATGAGCTTGTTGCAGGTCTTAATCGTGTGATTGTTAAACTTGGAGTCAAAGCAAAAGCGACCGCCATCGGGTCCATGATGGGTCTTTTCTTTACTGACAGGGATGTCCATAATTTCATGGACGCCAAAACCAGCGATCTTGCCATGTTTTCAGCCTATTACCGTGGTATGCTTCAAGAAGGTATTTACCTTGCTCCCTCGCAGTTTGAGGCGGGATTCATGTCTTCATCCCATACGGCGGCTGACATCGGAAAAACCATCGCGGCTGCTGAAAAAGTCCTTACAGCCATCAAGGGAAAGTAGGTCAGATCATTATGGAAACCATGGATTTATCGAACAATACCATACCTTCCAGGGTCAAAACCGTTCACCTCACAGCAGTCTGCGGCACGGCCATGGGTGCTGTGGCCAGCATGTTGAAAGAACAGGGGTATGGTGTGACGGGATCAGATCAGAAAGTCTATCCTCCCATGAGCGATTTTCTCAGAAACAAAGGCATAGCCATCATGGAGGGTTTCAGACCTGAAAATCTGGATCACAATCCGGATCTTGTGGTGGTGGGAAACGCTGTGAGCAAGGATAACCCTGAAGTCGTGGCCATGTTTGAAAAAAAAATTCCTTTCTGCTCCATGCCCCAGGCTGTAAACCATTTTTTTGCCAAAGGGAAAAAGACCCTTGTGGTTTCAGGAACCCACGGGAAGACCACCACTTCTTCACTGCTTGCACACGTTCTTTACAAAGCCGGGCTTGATCCCTCGTATCTGATCGGTGGCATTGTCAAAAATTTCAACAGCAATTTCCGGATTGGCAAAGGGAATTACCTGGTTCTTGAGGGGGATGAATACGACACCGCTTTTTTTGACAAAGGTTCGAAGTTTCTTCACTATTCCCCTGATATCACTATTCTTACCAGTGTTGAGTTTGATCATGCCGATATTTTCAGAGATCTTGAACATGTGAAATCTGCGTTTGAATCATTTATTGCTAAACACCCCAGGGAAAGTCTGTTGGTGGCGGCAGATGGGTATTCAAATATTGATGATATCCTCCAGGGAAAAGTTGTTGAGGTAGAACGGTACGGGATTCAGTCTTCTTCATTCTGGAAACTCGACAACATCAGGATAACTCCTCCATACATAACGTTTGAAGTTCTTCGCTCCGGCAAGCAATTTGGTTCATTCAAAACCAGACTTCCAGGAGAGCATAATCTGTATAACGCCCTTTCGGTGATTGCTTCAGCCCATCGCCTTGGCATTCCCATGAAAAAGGTCGGCGACGCCCTGGAAAGTTTCGAGGGAGTAAAAAGACGTCAGGAAATTCGGGGCGAGAAACGTGGGGTAACGGTGATGGATGATTTTGCTCATCATCCCACAGCAGTCAAGGAAACAATAAAGGCATTGAAACCGTTTTATCCGGACGGAAGACTGATCGCAGTATTTGAGCCAAGAACCAATTCCAGTATGCGGGATGTGTTCCAGGATGTATACCCGGAGTCTTTTGATGAAGCAGATCTCGTTCTAGTCAGAAAGCCTCCCCATCTTGATAAAATACCGGAAGACCATCGATTTTCATCAGAGAAACTTGTAGCCGACCTGGGGAAAAAAGGTGTAAGCGCTTATTTTTTTGAAACAACAGAAGGGATCATTGATTACGTCATACGTGAATCTAAATCAGGTGATCTTGTTTTAATTATGTCAAACGGGGGGTTTGATCAAATTCACGATAGGATTCTGGCACAATTGTGATCCGGGAAATGAATGCAGTTTTTTTCCTATGAGTAATGTAATAGTAAATATATAGGGCCAGTCTATGTTTGTTCATTGGTTGAAACATCTGCTGTTTGTATCTCCAGATAATAACATGCTGATTGGAGAGGTATTAACAAAACGAAATGTTGTTTCGGCAACAGACCTTAAAACAGCTCTGGATATTCAGAAAGAGCGTTTGAATACAGACGGAAAGGCCATTCCATTAGGCCGGATTATCGTTGAACTGGGATTAGCTTCGGAAAAAGATCTGGTTTCCGTTATCAACGATCATTACAAAGTTTCTATCGCTTCGTTGTCCGAAAATACCAGAGATTGGGTTGAAAAGGACAAGGGTTTTTTTAGTGGCATTTTTTTCCGATTTGGATGGCCCATCTGGTTCCAGCTCTCCGTAACCATGATGCTGATTCTCCTTTCGACCATAGGAGGTTTGTTTTTCTTCATCGCCGAGCGGCAAGAGGAACATCTGAAAAATCAGGCCATGGACATGGGCATGGTGAGCCTCCATTTTTTCGGAAAAAACGCAGGGATTCCCATGCTCAATGAAGATATTCTTGCCTTGAACACCTTACTCAAAAATGCCGAGGGAGTGGATGGTCATCTCTACGCATTTGTCACAAACAACGAAAAAATAATTATGGCCCATACCGATCAAAGTAAAATCGGAACTTTGATTGAGCCGTTCAATAACATAAAAAAGATTACAAAAAATGAAGATGTAACCTCGTTTGACTATGTGCTGGCCGGGAAAGGCCATGTACTGGACATGAGCACACCCATTCTGTTTGATGGAAAAGAGCTGGGTGAAATCCATGTGGGGTTGTCTGTCAATTTTATCAACCAGCTTTTCGTTCAGGAAAAAAGTTATCTTGCTCTATGCACCCTGGCTGCGGCTTTTGTCGCTCTTATTGTTGCCGTTATTTTCGGAGTGATGTATTCGCGGCCTATATCCCTTTTGGTCAGGGCCACTCGTGAAATTTCCAAAGGGAACTACCAGCACAGAGTGACGTTGAAGCGTAACGATGAATTGGGCCGTCTTGCCAAAGCATTCAATCGGATGGGTTCTGAACTGGCAAGGCAAGCCGTGATGAAAGAAACGTTTGGAAAGTATGTAGGTACGGAAGTCCTTGACATGATCATGATTGATCCTAAAAGCCAGTGGCTTAAAGGGAGAAAAAACGAAGCGTCGATTCTTTTTGCTGATGTCCGGGGCTTTACGGCTTATTCGGAAACCAAGGACCCCGAACAAATTGTTGAGAAACTGAACGAGTATTTTGATATCGCTACCCAGGTGATACTGAAACATGGCGGTTATATAGACAAATTTATTGGGGATGCGGTTCTTGGTGTTTTTGGCGTTCCCGTTTTCTGCGAAGATCATTCGGAACGATGCGTCAGGGCGGCGGTTGAAATGCAGAATGAGTTCAAAAAAGCATCCGGTGGCGGTAACGAACTTCTTTCCCTTGTGGGTATTGGGTTAAAAACGGGCGTTGTTGTGGCGGGGAATATCGGGTCCCAGTCTAAAATGGAGTATACAGTGGTAGGAGACAGTGTTAATATTGCCTCAAAATTGAACGGATTCGCCATGCCCGGTGAGATCATAGCCGATGATAGTGTATGTTATCGGCTTAAAGAGAAGCTGGATTATATTGCCCTTGCTCCTCAGAAAATAAAGGGCAGGATGGAACCGGTTCAGATTTTCAAGATACTGGGATTCAAAACTAAATGGAAAAGCAAGAAATCATGAACAAGAAAAACATAAGCCACTGTTCAAAGAGGTTGGCAGGAGTGGCCCTGTTAATATGCCTGTTCTGTTTTGCTTGTGTAAAATCCCCTTCGAATTACACCGCTCGAGATTTTATCGTTGTCGAGACAACGATGAATGACAATCTGGAAAGTCTTGCAAGGACTTATCTCCATGATGCGAAAAAAGCCTGGATGATTTCGGAGTTCAATAAAATCAACGAAGTGAGACCTGGGCAGCGTATTATCATTCCTTTAAAACCGTTTAACAAAGGAGGATTGATCCCGGAAGGCTATCAGATGGCTTCGGTGTTGTGTTTCAGTGTGAATGAATCCAAAGGGATTCAGGAAAGTAAAGACGGAAAAAGCTCTGCCCGACAGAACTTCGATATGCATTTAAACTATCTCAAAACCAACAATTACCATGTGATCACCATGAACGATTTGATGGATTTTATTGCATACAGAGGGCAAATCCCTGAAAAATCGGTGGTGATAACATTGGATGATCAATCGAATGTTATTACGGAATGGGTTTTGCCGACCCTTGTTTCTTATGGTTATCCTGCAATAGTGTTTGTAGATGCTCGTGAGATTGGTAAGGGAAATACCCTGTCTTTCGAAGGGTTACGACCGTTCCTCTCTAAAGGAATTTCTGTTGGTTCACGTTCAGGATGGTCCATTGATTCTGATGTTGAACAAAACCATATAAGTTTGAAAGAGTACTTTGAAAACATTGAAAAAGAAATTGCTTTTTCAAAAAACATTCTTGAAAAAGAAACAGGTAGACCCTGTGTTTATTACGCTTATCCGCCTTCTGGCAACTACAACATTATTGTGAATATTCTCAAAAAATACGAATTCAAAGCCGGTTTTACACTGAATGGTGAACCAAACCCATTTTTTGCGGATAGTTTAGCTGTTCACAGAATAGAAGTTCCTGCCGCATGCAGCCTTGAGGACTTTGATCGTAAACTTGTTGTTTTTAAAAAAATGGAATTGCGTTGATAATCATGTCACGATTCGTCATGTTTCTAATTATATCGCTTGTAGCTGTGGGATGCCGGACCTTCTCTGGTAACTCCGATAAGAATGCACCAAGTGAAGGGCCTCTCTTATCCCTGTCATCGTACCAGCAAAAAGCTCTGGATTACGAAAAGACAGATGACCTTGAACTCGCCCTTGCAAACTGGCGGATTGCTGAAAATCTTGTGGGTCAAAAGATTGCAGCACTTACAGATCATATGGAGAACAATGCTGAAAAACATTATCAGAAAGGCTTGAGTTTTAAAAAAGCGAATCAGAAAGAAGATGCGGTCAGGGAATTTCTTACGGCGCTACGGTACGATAAAAACCACAAGTCTGCCTTGAAGAAAATCAAGAGCATGTCCATTCCGTCACGCAACATTGTGTACAGCATGAGGGACGGGGATACATTTGAATCCATAGCTGGACAGGTTTACAAAAACCCAAATTACGATTTTATTGTCAAATCCTTTGTCGGACAGGATTCAAAGGGAGAAGGAAAAAAACTGACGCCGGGCCAGACAATACTTTTGCCCATACTCGAACTTGAATTCACCCGGAGATTTTTCAAATTTAACAAAGAATTGAATCTTGCAAGGAAGCTTTATAAAGAAAAAGATTACCTGAGTATTCTTCCACTGGCGGAAAACATTCTGATTCATGTTCCAGATAATGAAGAGGCTGTATATTTGATCAATTCATCTTATTACGGGCTTGCTGAAAAGTATTTTAACGAAGAAAATTATTCGGCAGCCATTGAGATGTTGAAGTTGATTGATCCAAGGTTCAGGAATGTAAAGAACAGAATTCTATACATCGAGAGAGTTCAGGCTGGGCGCATTAAGGAAGCACGGGATAATGTCAATGCCGCAAACTATCAAAAAGGAATGGCCTTTGAAAAAAAGAAGCTTTACCATAAGGCTCTTTCAGCATATGAAAGCGTTGACCATGGATATATGGATCTGAAAGAAAGGCTGGTCCGATTAAAACAAACCATGCGAAAGGAATCAGAAAAACATTACATGAGCGGTGTGAAATACTTTTCTGGTCAAAAGCTTGAACAAGCGATTAGCGAGTGGAAAGAATCGTTAATTCTCGATCCCAATAATGCCAAAGCTAAAAAGGATATCGAGAATGCGTCTCAGCTTTTGAAAAAAATCAAAGAGATTAAATAATCTGGAAGACAAGATATTGTGATGGCGGTATTTTTTTATGAACGCCATTGAACCATATATGGAAAGAGTGATATATTTAACATAATTTATAAATAATAACTGCTTGTTCAAGAGGATACCTATGAGCAAACTTGCTTGGATTAACGAATACAATATTGACGTTCCGGATATAGATGACAAGATGAAGGCGCTTTTCGAGGGAATGAACCGCTATCTGGAATACGATGATAAACGAAGGAAAGAAGAGGATTACGATGAAATAGGTGAAATTCTAGCCGATATTTCAGAAGCTGTCCGCCAGCATTTTGCCCATGAAGAAAGGGTTCTGGCCCAGTTTCATTATCCGGAAATTGCAGGCCATAAAAAAGAGCACAGACGGTTCGTTAAAAAAATTCTTGCTTACCGGAGAGTGTATTCTGAAGAGCCTGAAAAAATCTATAAGGACTCGGTGAAATACATCAGAGAATGGCTGATTCAGCATATCAAAGAAGACGACATGCGTTATGCCCCATTTATCAGGGTTCAGAAATACCTCAATGACCACAACGCCCAGAGCAGAAGGGGTCGTTGATTTCGAAGGGGCGGGTAACATCCCGCCCCTTCAATCGTATCATCATGAATTTCAGTAGAAACGTATTTTTCGAATTCATTCCTCAATGATCAATTTGTTCAATAATTCTGTCAATTCGGGGTTTTCCTGCTCAACATCGAAGAGGCGCTCCCTTTCAAAAATATTTGCCGTATTAGGTGGTGTGAATTCGACATCCGATTCCCGAGCAATGCTTTCAAGAACAATGGCGATGGCGTAGCAGGAAATACATTCAAAGATCTGTTCCTCCGGTATTTCAAAGGGTTCTCCTGACTGTTTGTAGCCGTTTTGATGTTGAACGATTTCCACAACAGCAGACAGCAACATCATGGAACTTTCATCGTTCAAAACTTCTTCTTCCGGTAGATTTTCTTTCATAGTCAGAGCAGTGTGGAGAAAATTTTTTGCTGCCACATAGATCATATCAAGCCATTCCATTTCGAGGTTCTGTGGAAGAACCGCTTCGGCCCCCTGTGAAACAACCTCATCGATAAACCGGTTTATCATCATCGTCCTCGTATTCAATTAATTGTGTGACTGTTTTTATGCCTAAACGTTCATACAGGAAAAACAGAATCAAGGATAGATGAAAATTATGCATCGGCATCAATTCTGGAGGTTTGCACTCTGGAATAACGTACGCATTGGAAAACACCTTGACACATGCTGATGTGGGGATGTATTGTTAAAGTTAACTTTAACTTTATACAACAGAGGCATAATAATCATGAGTGAAAAAACACATTACAGCATTTCGGAGCTTGCTTCGATGCTTGAAATAAGCCCTTCGACCATAAGGTTTTATGAAGAAAAGAAACTCATAGACCCTGATCGTACATCCGGGAATCAGCGGATATACAGCAGGAAAGACAGGGCAAGGCTGAAACTGATTTTGAGGGGCAAGCGTTTTGGATTTTCACTTGATGAAATTGCTGAAATTATCGGTCTTGCCGACATGGAAGTCAATGAAACGAGCCAGATCGAGAAAAGTCTTGCCTATGCTGATAAGAGGATTTCAGAAATAAGAACCAGGCGTAACGAACTGGATCTTCTTGAAACAGACATGCTGGCCATGAAGGATAATCTGCTTAATCGATTAGAAGAAATTCAAAAATAAAAAAAGGGGGAAACCATGTACGATTTTCTTTTGTCACCAGATGCACTTAAAATCAGAGATGAAGCACGGGATCTTGTGAAATCCGTTCCACGTCAGATGCTTCTTGATATGGATCAGGACAAAATTACGTTCCCTAAGGAGTTTCTTCAGGAAGCAGGCCGAAGAAATCTTATGGGTTGCCGTTACCCTGTGAAATGGGGTGGACGTGGTCTTGACTGGGTTACAACCGCTACTGTGATGGAGGAGATTGGCGTTCTCGGATATATTGTAGCCTGTGTATTCGGTGTGGGGGCGGAACTGGTCTGTGACGCTATCATTCTCCATGGTACCGACGAACTTAAAGAAAAATACGTAAAACCCCTTTTGAAAGGCGACATCTTTGCAGCGGAATGCCTTACCGAACCACGGGGTGGCTCAGATTTTTTCGGAACAAGTACAATAGCTGAAGATAAAGGCGACCATTTTCTGGTTAATGGTCAGAAACGGTTTATAGTAGGCGGTGAAGGCGCTGATTATTTCCTTGTCTATGCCAAAACTGCTCCAGACGCGCCAGCTCACAAAGCCCTGACCTGCATGATCATTGACAAAGGACCGGGTGTTCATGTGGAATATCTTTACGGCCTCATGGGTTCACGTGGCGGCGGAGCAGCACGTCTTGTGTTTCGGGATGCCAAGGTCCCCAAAGAAAACGTGGTAGGAAAACAAAACGGCGCTTATGCCGTATTCAACACCATGATGATTCCTGAACGTCTTGGAACGGCTGCAATGACCATTGGTGCCGCCCGTCCTGCTTTGGATGTGGCCACTGGTTATACCACCCGGCGCAAAGCTTTTGGGAAAACCATCAACAATTTCCAAGGTGTGAGCTTTCAGGTGGCCGAAGGAGCCATGCTTCTCGACGCCTGCCGGAGCATGATTTACACCACGGCATCTGCTGTTGATAAAGGCGTTGACCCCAATGTTATCCGCCGTCTTGTGTCTGAAACAAAGAAATTCGTCACTGAAGCCTGCCAGAAAGTATCCCATAACGCCATGCAGGTCATGGGCGGCATCGGTTATACCACTATTTTTCCTGTGGAACGGATTTTCAGGGATCTTCGCCTTGCTTCCATCTGGACCGGCAGCAACGAAGTGATGTCCATGATTATTGCCAGCGAATGGTACAAGGAATACGAGGAACTTAAACAGTCTGGCAAAATCCGAGACAGCGAAACAGACGCTGCTGAAGCTTTTGCCCCGGATGAAAAAATTTACGAATAATAATTCCATTTTGCGTGTTTTGGAGAATGGGATTTTGATGTGGGATGTGTGTGTATTGAACAAGCAGGCATTTTCGCATAACGGCAAAATGGAATGGAAAGCGATTTCATGCAAGTGCATGAAATCGCCTCACATCCCGATTGGCAAATGCCGAGCGAAGCGAGAAGATTATTCTGTAGTGTTTTAAGAAATCAGTGTCTGGATCGGAATGATTTTCTGGTTGTTAGTCGTGTCAGTTATTTACTTGTGATCTTGAACACCCCGTTCCAATCGGAAGGCGGCGGGTTTTTTATATATTTCCGACACCGGTCAGCCATGGTTTTTGACGGACCGTCATCTAATGAGATGGTGAGGGCCTGTTCGAAATGGGTCAATGCTGTTTTAAAGTCGTTAATTTTGTAATGCGACAGACCTTTTTCGTAGAAAGCAACAGTTTTTAAAAGGTTTTCGTCCACATGGCCTTTAAGGCCGATGATCTGATAAATGGTCACAGGCTCATTTTTGCCCACCAGGAAGATTGTATCGATTTCGCGGGTTTCAATTTCAGGACCGGCCATGTTTTTTGTTGTTTCGCTGATCATGGAATAGGAGCCGTAGACCTTGTTTACGCCTTCAAGACGGGCTGCTGTGTTCACAACATCACCCATCATGGTATAGTCCATTCTGTTCACCGAACCCATGTTTCCAACCACGGCAATACCGGAGGAGAGGCCGATACGCATGTGGAGCTGGGGCCTGTGTTCCTGCTTCCATCGTTCGTTTAAGATTTTCAAACGGTCATGCATGGCCACGCAGGCTTTACATGTTGTCCGGGCGTGGTTTTCAAGAGTGTTTGGTGCACCAAAGAAAGCAATGATGGCGTCACCTTCAAATTTGTCCACCGTGCCTTCATGGGTGAGGATGATATCTGTCATCTCTGTCAGGAATTCATTTAAAAGTTCGACAAGTTCTTTGGCACTGAGTTTTTCCGAAATGCTGGTAAACCCCTGAACATCAGAGAAGAAGGCTGTAATCTCCCTGTCTTCTCCCCCAAGACCAAGTTTTTCAGGAGACTTGATTAATTGTTTCACAACGGAAGGGGCAAGGTAGGTAGAGAAAGCGTCGCTGATGAATTTCTTCTTTTTCGATTCGGAAAGGTAACGGTCAGCGGTGACGGTGATGTAAACCAATGTTAAGACCGTTAAAGGATAGATCATGTTGAGCACAAGGCCTGTCCGTGAAAAAAGAATCTGGCACAGGCCCCAGTAACCGATGCCGAGGCAGCTGTAGATCAGGATACCTGGTACAGCGCCTACAAAGGGAAGAACAAGACCTAAAATCACACCCGCAAGAGCGATAGCGAAAACACTCCACATGGAGTAAAGGGGAGGGTGGTAAAGTTGATCATTCGATAAAATGCTGTCGATGATGTTGGCATGGATTTCACAGCCAGGGGACACAGTGGAAAAAGGAGTTGATCTGATGTCTGAGAGAGCCGTGGCCGTTGCACCCACGATGACCACTCTGTTTTTTAAAAGGGTGTTGTCCGCTTTGCCGTTCAGGATGTCTGTGATTGAAACATGGGGAAATGTCTTTGGCCCTCCCCGATAGTTAATCATGATACTTCCGTCACGATCGATAGGAATGGTGTGTTCTTTGATGATGATGGCTGTGTTCCGGGTTTCACCCACATGGATGGAAAGAGTCGCTTCCAGGAAAGCTGAAACAGCCATTAGAGATAACGGTGCGTAAAGAAGGTCGTTATAAATAATTACCGCAGGCATGGACCGAACAATACCGTCCTGATCAGGCTTCATGTTAAAGAAACCTGATTTTTCAGAGGCTTCCGATATGATTTTGATATTGGGCTGTGGATGCTTTGCGATCAGGAACCCTGAATCTTTTTCGGCTTTTTCCGAGCTGTAACTGAAATCCTGGTATTGAGAACTGCTGATCAGATCTTCATCCGTGTCATGTTTTTTCGTGTTTTCAGATGGAATATCTTCGTCAAGATCGAAGTAATAACCAAGGACAACGGTTGTTTTGCTGCTTTTTACAGCTCTTGCAAATCGTTCGTCGTTGTCAGAACTCATGATCAGATCATTTATGTAAGTTTGTCCCCCATGATCTGTCCTGATGTTTTTTTTGATCATCGACAACAGGGTCAAAACCCTTTTGTCATCTTCGTCAAGAAAGCCCACGTCAAAGGCGATGACCTTTGATCCGGCATCGGACACTTTCTCTATTAGTGCCGCCATTTTATCTCTGGGCCAGGGCCATTTTCCTTCTGCATTTAAACTTTTATCATCAATGGCAACGATGGTCACATGATTTCCGGGTTTGATTGGCCCACGGAATTCGAATCTGAGGTCGATGGTTTTCAGAGACATCACTTCGATAAAATTGGTGATAGACGTTTCTTTGCCGAAAAAGGCCACAACTCCAGCAAAGGTAATTGCAAAAGCGATAATATAGGGTTGGAATCGAGAGAAGAATTTTTTCAATCGCTATTCTTTCCAGAGGATGTGATTGGTTTTGTAATCTATGGTGTACTCAAAATTTTTTAGAAAATCCTGACCTAATAGTCCCTGGAAACGAAGTTTTGGGCCATTTTGTTTCATCACGGTGATGATAGGTGATTTGACGGATTTTGGCCCCACGGACATGGATTTGATGATAGTCTGTGACGTTCTGACAACGCTTCCATTGGCGACTCGGGCAGCACTTTGTTTACCACTTGTGATGTTCAGTTGCTGAGCTAAACTGTCAGTGATGTTCGTTACATTGGCTCCTGTATCGAGAAGCATGATGGCTGTGACGGTTTTATCGCTGTTCGTCAAGGTGACAGGGACAAGGACCTGGTTGTTTTCAATAACAACAGGTGTTTTAAGAGTATCGAGCATTTTCTTTTTTTCAATCTCGGCCTGCTCTTCTTCCTCTTTTTTCTTTTTCTCGTCACTCAGTTTCCCATTTTCTTCCTGCTTCATGCGGATATGCGAAAGATCTTCCTGTTCAGCCTTGAGCTGAGCCTCTTTTTCTTCGGCTGACAAACCATCTAAACGTTCTTTATGAACTCGGACTTTTTTACTACGTTTTTCAGGTATACGGCCTGAATCGTCAGTGAAGCATTTGACACCGTTTTCGTCGGTATATTCGTAAAACTCACAGTGGAGGGTCGGAGGCAGCATGATAGAAAAAAAGAGCAATAAACTTAAAATAACTGAAATTTTTTGTAATGTTTGAATCATGGATATCATTTCTTTTTTCGTGTTACATATAGGCTTTTCAGCGTTTAAAACAACATTGTCATTGAACCGGGAAAATTGTACCGGTTTGATCGTCATGTGTCAAGTTTTCAGAAGGTTATTACAGCATAAATTGTTAATATTATCATGTTGTTGACTTTCAACAAGGCTCTCAATGCTTATCATGTCCAGTTTCTGATAGAGTGCTTCCGTGGCTTCCTGCCAGGCGACCCTCAATCGGCATTCATCGACCAGATCGCATTTTTCTGTAGCCGAGATACATTGAACGAGTTCAGTCTGACCTTCAAACATGCGGACAATCTGGCCGAGGCTTATTTTTGAAGGCTCCATGGCCAATTTGTGGCCTCCTTTTGGCCCCCTGAAGCTTTGAATAAATCCTTCCTTTCTCAGCTCAGTGATCAGTTGTTCAAGATATTTCATGGGGATATGTTGTTTTGTGGAGATTCTGCTTGTCTGGAGAGGGATGTCTTTTCTATGCCTTGCTAGCTCAATGAGTATACGTGCGCTGTACCGGCTTTTGGTTGAAAGTTTCATCTATCAATGTCCCTTGTCTTTTGATTTTGAGTTATAAACGTAGGGTTCAGAAAGACATCATGTCAAGGATTTTTCTTCATGGTTTGAAGATGTTTCATTTTTATCGGGTTGTTTTTTTTCAAGCGCATCGATTTCTTTCAATGTTGGGAGATCTTTGATGTCAGAAAGACCGAATAGTTCAAGAAAAAACCGGGTGGTGGAGTAAATCAAGGGACGGCCTGGAATGTCCTTTCTTCCAAGTACACGGATCAGCTTGAGATCAAGGAGACTCCGGATCACACCGCCGGAGTCAACACCCCGGATATGTTCGATATCACTTCGTATCACAGGTTGTTTGTATGCTACGATGGTGAGGGTTTCAAGGGCAGCCCTGCTGAGACGTAAGGGAGACACCTGATTCAATCTTTTAACCCAGTTTTTGCATTCGGGACGTGTTCTGAATTGATAGCCCCCTGCGACTTGAACAAGGTGGAATCCACCTTGACGGTTAGTGTATTCGTCTACAAGAGTATTGATTTCAACTTTAATTTGTGCAGACTCTATTTCCGGCAGAAGGGTTTTCAGTCGTTCAACGCTTAAAGGTTCTTTTGAGGCAAACAGGAGGCTTTCAATGATTTTTCTCATATATATGCCACCTTGAGCATCCCGCTCTGGATATGTTGCCTGATTTCGATGAGGTTCATCTTTGCCATTTCGAGAATGGCAAGAAAGGTGAGTACCTTCATGAATTTTCCAGGATGATCATCGAGTAGTTCATTGAAACTTAATGTATCCATTTTTTCAAGCAAGGATAGGATGCCGATAATTCTTTCTTTTACGGTCATTCTGTTTGTTGAAAAATCCACCACATGGTTTTTATATTCTTTTTCTGAAAGTTGTCTGAACGTTTCAACGAGTTCAAACAAACCGATGCTGATCAGCTGCTCTTCCGGAGGTTCGTTATCATTATGAAAGGGATTGCCCTTGAATGTGTCACGGCCCAGCATATCCATTTGTTCCAGAATGTCAGCCGCAGCCTTGAGTTTAAGATATTCCATGAGTGGACGTGCGATTTCCAATCTGGGGTCATCCTCTTCATCATCACCTTCTTGTGCAGGAAGCAGCATTCTCGACTTGATATGAGCAAGTGTCGCTGCCATGTAAAGAAACTCAGAGGCGTAGTCGATGTTCATCAGTTCCAGAAGGTCGAGATAGCCAAGGAACTGCTCGGTGATCAGTGCGATGGGGATATTGGTGATATCCACATCGTTCTTTCTGACCAGATAGACGAGAAGATCCATGGGGCCTTCGAACACGTCAATTTTTACGGAATAAGCACTGTCAAACATGACTTGTCGCCTTCGTTTTTTACAGAGCGGATATTCCCACAGCTTTTCTGATTTTTTCGAGAAACGGGACGCTTCTTTCTCTGGCTTTGTCACGGCCTTTCAGGAGTACCGCTTCGATGTGTTCCGGTGATTCCATCAGTTCGTTGTACCGATCTCGGAACGGTGAAAGATGGGCATTCAGATACTCAAAAAGAGTCTGCTTCATCTCACCCCAGGCAATGCCCTGCTCGTATCGGTTCTTCATATCTTTCACTTCGTCTTCAGTGGCAAATGCCCTGTAAATTTCAAAAAGTGTGCAACCGTTGGGGTCTTTGGGTTCACCAGGTTCCAGAGAGTTGGTTTTAATTTTCATGATGAGCTTTCTGAGCTGTTTTTCCGGTATGAAGAGGGGAATGGTGTTGTTGTAGCTCTTGCTCATTTTTCTCCCGTCTAGTCCGGAAAGAACGGCAACTTCATCATTAATAAGGGCTTCGGGAAGTACGAACATTTCTCCGAAATGGTGGTTGAACCGGGCGGCGATATCCCTGGCCATTTCAATGTGCTGGATCTGATCTTTGCCCACGGGAATCTTGTTTGCTTTAAACATCAGGATGTCTGCGGCCATGAGGACTGGGTAGCTGTAAAGCCCCATGGTAACGCCCTTGTCCGGGTCGTTGTCTTTATCTGTTTCGTTTACCGCCACAGCCGCTTTATAAGAATGAGCTCTGTTCATCAGACCCTTAGCGGTCATGCAGGTGAGAATCCAGGTAAGTTCAAGGATTTCAGGGATATCGGATTGTCTGTAAAAGAAAGCATTATCTGTGTCAAGGCCCAGAGCCAGCCATGTGGCGGCCACTTCACGGCTTGACTGTTTGATTCGATCTGGCTCATGGCAACTGATTATGGCGTGGTAATTCGCCAGAAAATAAAACGATTCGGTATCTGTTTTTCGACTGGCATCAATGGCGGGCCGGATGGCTCCCACGTAATTACCCAGATGGGGTGTGCCGGTGGTGGTGATTCCTGTGAGTACGATCTTTTTTTTCATGGTCTGTCCTGGTCCGGGTTAACGTATTTTTAAATTAATATGTTCATAAAGATTTTTGGAATATATGTTCTGACTGAAAGACTTGTACATGAAAGAGATGGAAATTTCAAACCGGATATTTATTTGGAGTTAAAGCTGACAACTTCATGTACATGGTTTTTAATGAAATTCAGCTCATCTTCACGTGTTGCCAAATGGCCGTTAAGTTTGGCGTAAAGCGTATCTTCGAGAATCTTTCGGTAATGTGGCCCTGGAGTTATACCCAGCTGTTGGATATCTCGTCCTTGAACCGAGATGGTGACGCCACGTAAATAAGTGTAGTAGTGGGAAATTTTCTTTTTTAACTCTTCGTTTTCCGTCACAGCCATCATTGTTAGAATCAGTTCAGGCCTGAAGGGTGAAAGGCGCTGGTAACGGTCGCTGTTCAAGGCCTCGGGATGGGTTTCCAGCCAGTAAAGGCAACCTTCGGCTTTGAACCTGTCTTTATTAAATAAGTGTTCGTATTTGGGCTGGAAAAGAAGCCTTCCGGAAATTTCAATCGTTACTTTTTTCGGGCATTTTCTGACAAGCATCATCAGATAGATGGCCCATTTTTCAAGAGGCTCATTGACAAACAAAAGATCATGCCAGGCAATGACTTTTTTGGCCGAATCAAGCGATCTGATGATGGTTTTGTTAAGGGATAGTTCCGGATGGATCACCGGTAGCAAACCGTAATCGGAAAGGCGGATGATGGCCGGAACGGGATTTTCTTCTTCCAAGATCTGTTTGAGTTCAGAAAAAACTCTAAGTCCGCTCAAACGCTTGAAGAAGTCCATCTGGACAGCGTTTTTTATAAGGCCCACTGTGAGTTTGCCAATTGTGAAGCCAAACCGCTGCTCAAATCGAATGGCCCTGAAAATTCGGGTTGGGTCTTCCACGAAGCTTAAATTATGGATGACTCTGATGGATTTGTCTTTGAGGTCCCTTTGGGCTGAAAAAAAATCGATGAGTGTACCGAAATGGCCGGGATCAAGGCGGATAGCCAGAGTGTTGATGGTGAAATCTCTTCTGTAAAGATCCAGCTTAATGGAACTCATCTCAACTTCAGGAAGAGCGGCGGGGGATTTGTAGTATTCCATCCTGGCAGATGCCACATCGATTTTGAATCCGTTTTTAAAGATGATGACGGCTGTTCCGAATTTTTCGTACGTGTTTACATGGGCATGTTCCATTTCACCGAAGGTTTTTGCAAAAAGAATACCGTTTCCTTCGATGACGATATCCACGTCGTCGTTGTCCCGGTAAAGAAGAAGATCACGCACAAACCCACCCACCACATAGACAGAAAAACCCAGATCAGATCCCACTTTTCCGATTTTTTTCAAAAGATCAATCATCTCGTCAGATAATCTTTCCTTTATGAATGGGATAATGTTCTTAGTCTTGGCGTAGAATGGTTTGGCCACAGGATCAGGAAATTCACCTTGGTCCACCTGGGATCTCTGAACAAGGATGTTCAGGAGGTCTGTTCGTGTGATGACGCCTGATATCTGCCCTTTTTCGATGATGGGGACGATGCGCTGTTTGTTCTCGATGATGATGTCTTGAATATGCTCAAGTTGATCATCGGCATCGGCTGTCATGATTTCGGTGGTCATGAACTCCGTGACCTTGGTTTTTTCCAGCTTGTGGTACAACGCTTTTTCGAGAACCTGGCGGGTGATGAAGCCCAGTATGTTTTCTTTAAGCAGTTCGCCTTTGATAACAAGCACCGAGTTGACGTTGTATCGGGTGAGGATCTGGGCTGCTTGATCGCAAGTAATGTCAGGAGTAACAGTGATGGGCGGGCAGGACATGAGGTCTCTGGCCGCTTTGCTGGTTTTTACGTTTTTACGCAGTATATCAAACAGCATATGCTCAATCTGAGCCAAGGTTTTGTCTTTGATGGTCGCTGATGCGGCATACGAATGGCCGCCACCACCAAGCGACGTAATGATCAATCCTGCATCCACTTCGGGGATTTTGCTTCGTGCCACCACGTAAACCTTGTCACCCATCCTTGCAAGGGCGAAAAGTGCTTCGATGTTTTCCATCTGGATCATTTTATGAACGAGACTTGAGAAATCGTTGATGTATTCTTCTGTGGAAATACTGGTGATGACAATATTCACTCCGTTTATCCGGTGAAGTGTCTGGGACTGGATCATATCATTTAAACAGGACAGTTGCCTGGGGTTGATTTCTTTTGAAATCAGGCTTGATATGATATCAAGATTGGCTCCTTTGGAAAGGAGATAGGCCGCAGCATGGAAATCAGCTTCCGTTGTGGATGAAAATGTGAAAGAACCTGTATCTTCGTAAATACCCAGACACATGATGGTGGCTTCATCAGGAGATATGGGGAGATCGCGTTCTTTGATGATGTCCACAAGAATGGTGGTGGTGGCCCCTGTTTCTTTGATGACCTCAACGTTTCCACGTATATCGTTTTCGGATGAAGGATGGTGATCGTAGATATGGATTTCATTTTCTTTCAGATAGTTCTGTATGATCCCCAGTCTTTTTCTCTGTTTGGTGTCCACAAGCACGAAACGGTCGATATTTAATGTGTCTATGGCTGAAACATCAATCATGTTGAAAAGATAAACAAGGGAACTGATAAAAAACCGGGTCATGTTTTTTTCATGAGAACCTGGAAAAACCACCACCGAATCGGGGTATAGTTTATGCGCCGCAAGCATGGAGCCAATGGCGTCGTAATCGGCGTTAATGTGGGTAGTTATAACAGTAACGCTGTTTACACAATTTTCACCTTTGGCAGTTGAAGCTGAACGAAGATTTTGTCTACCGTGAGTGGTCATAGGTTTTAAAGGTGCCTTATTGTTTGTTTTATACTCATGAACACCTGATATCATATATATAACATGCCATGGGAGGTCAAGTATATCTGCCGGAAACCGGAAAGCAGATAATATCTGACCATGTGACGAGCCGATGGATATTTTAAAGAATTAATTTAAAAAAATATATATAATATATTGTAATTGATTTATTAATTGTGTATCAATATTTATGTATTAAGGTGTGCTTTTTGCTTTCCATAAAAGGATGTGGATGACGCAAAGTACGATTTTGTCATGTGACATATCAATGCGGATCGATCATGTTAAAAACCTATAAACACCTTTTTGGACCTGTTCCATCACGGCGGCTGGGTTTGTCTCTGGGCGTTGATCTGCTTATGCCAAAAACCTGTTCCCTTGATTGTGTTTACTGTGAGAGCGGGAAAACTTCGGCGTTGACAGTTGAGCGTTGCGAGTATGTATCCTCTGATCAGGTTGAGGATGAGCTGAATGATTATTTATCAACACATCCCAGACTTGACCATGTAACATTCTCTGGATGGGGGGAACCGGTCCTTAATTCCTGCATGCCCCGAATAGTCCGTTTCATTAAAACACATTTCCCTCAATACAGGACAGCTCTTCTGACCAATGGGACGTTGTTTTATATGAAACAGGCAAGGCAAGATGTGTTGGATATTGATGTGATCATCGCATCACTTGATGCGGTTTCCAATGACGTGTTTCAGGCTTTGAACAGACCCCATCCATCTCTTGAGCCTAATATGATCATTCAAGGCCTGATTGATTTACGCAAAGAATACAGACATGAATTGTGGCTGGAAATATTTATTGTCCCCGGATTGAACGATACGGACAGTGAACTTAAAAAATTATCTGAGACAGCAAAACAAATTGGAGCCGATAAAATTCAGATCAACACTCTGGACAGACCTGGAACAGAGGCCTGGGTCAAAGCGTGTGAAAAAAGTAACCTTGAAATGATTCAACGCTACTTCGATGATCTTGAGTTTGTTATACAGGAATCCTCAGAAGGAATAAATGGATCTGGAGAGAAAAAGAACATTGATTCCAGTATTCTTCAGATTATAAGTCGCAGGCCATGCACCTGTGAGGATCTGATAAAAAGCACAGGACAATCAAAGACATTTATCGAAATTTGCCTGAAACGGCTCATGGCTGAAGGGAAAATTTACTCGGATAGAATGTTGAGAGGTGATTTCTACAGGATTTCATGAGTCTTAACTTTTTGGCAGAGGAATGTTAAAAGTAAAAAAACTCTGGAAATGTTTATGATTATTGTTTAATGTTTAAATGTTTTATTGTTGAAAACAGGAAAAATTAAAAGGGTCTTCTGTAACACTTGGTAAAAATCAGTCTTTATTTTTCAAATAATTGATATGCTAACGTGAATAACACACCTGTCGTTTGGTCTTGGGATGGAATAATACCATTCTTTGTGGAAAGCCAGGGAGGAAACAGAAACATATGCCGGTATATCTGTGGGAAGGTAAGAATAGAAAAAATGAAGTCAGGAAAGGTGAAATGGAGTCAGCCACAGAAGAAACTGTGCGTGCTCATCTAACCCGAATCAAGATCACTCCGACCAAGATCAAGAAAAAACCCAAAGACATTTTTGAAAATGTCGAGATGTTTCAGCCCAAGGTAAAAGTTGACGATGTCATTGTATTTTCGAGGCAGTTTTCAACAATGATTGATGCAGGCCTTCCCATTATCCAGTGTCTCGACATCCTTCACAATCAGCAAGAAAACCTGACTTTTAAAAAAATTATAAGGACCATCAAATCCGATGTTGAAGGTGGGCAGACATTTGCTGAAGCTTTGAAGAAACATCCGAAACAGTTTGATGACCTTTTTGTGAACATGGTTGCGGCTGGTGAGGCTGGCGGTATTCTCGACGTCATCTTAAGGCGGCTTTCAGCATATATGGAGAAGATGGCCAAACTCAAACGCCAGGTCAAAGGGGCCATGACCTATCCCATCGTTACCCTTGTTATTGCGGCAGCGGTTGTTGGTGTTATTCTTGTTTTCGTTATTCCCACTTTTGTTGAGATGTTTTCCTCTTTCGGAAGCGCTCTTCCTGCTCCGACTCTCATTGTCATAGGACTCAGTAATTTTGTTGTGGGAAACATTGTGTGGATTATCTTAGGAATAATCCTTACGATCATGGCATATAAGCAGGTGGGTAAAACGCCGGCTGGTCGGAAGTTTCTAGATAGTGTATATCTCAAGCTCCCTGTATTCGGAATTCTTATCCGCAAAGTGGCGGTGTCCAAATTCACACGAACCATGGGAACCATGCTCAACAGCGGCGTAGCCATTCTTGAGGCATTAGATATCGTTGCAAAAACTGCTGGAAATGTCATTATCGAGCAGGCCATTTATAAAGTGCGTTCCGGCATTTCCGAAGGACGTACCATGGCAGAACCTTTGACTGAATCGGGTATCTTTCCTACAATGGTTTGCTCGATGATCGCCGTAGGCGAATCCACGGGTGCACTGGACACCATGCTTGAAAAAATCGCTGACTTTTATGATGACGAAGTGGATCAAGCCGTTGAAAATCTTACGGCTCTGATTGAACCGTTTATGCTGGTATTTCTGGGTGTGGTTATCGGTGGTCTCGTAATTGCCATGTACCTGCCCATATTCAAAATGGCCAGTGCTGTTGGTGGTTGATGAGTGAATGCCCCATGGGCGATGTAAAAAAAAAGAACAGTGATTTGAGCCAGAAGCTGAAATGGTTAATGCTTTTCAGACTTCTGGCTGCTCTTCTTCTTCTGGGTGGTACGATTGTATTCAGGGCCCATGAAAATCTTCCTTTTTTTGCGCAGCCTTTTATCCATCTTTACTGGCTATCAGGATGGATTATTCTCCTTTCACTATGCTATACTCTTGTTTATCCCTTTTTTAAACACGAAGCGTTCTTTGCATATCTTCAGTTAGGTATCGATACGCTGATCGCCACGGCGATTATTTTTCTTACCGGAAGCTATTCCAGTCTTTTCACCTTTCTTTACCTCATTGTCATCATCTGTTCGAGCATGTTTGTCAGCCGGAAAGGCGGCCTGATCATAGCCGGTTTGTGCTGTCTTGAATACGGAATCATGGTGGATCTGGAGTACTATGAAGTCATCCGCCCCGTGTTCGCTCAAAAAGGGTTTCTCTACGAAAACTTCGAGTGGAACCAGGTGTTGTATAAAATGTGCACTGTTATGATGGCATGCTTTCTCACGATGATTCTGAGCGGATATCTGGCTGAAAAAGAACGGCGGGCTAAGAGAGATCTTCTGGCTATGGAAGATCATGTAAAACGCGTTGAGCGGATGGCGCTGGTCGGCGAAATGGCAGCAGGGCTCGCCCATGAAATTAAAAATCCTCTAGCTTCCTTGTCCGGTTCCATACAGATGCTTATGGAATCTGACGACAATGAAGAGAAATATGGAAATGAACAAAATAAACTTATGACCATTGCAGCTCGTGAAGCTGAACGCCTCAATACCCTGGTCAGTGATTTTCTTCTTTTCGCTCGTCCTGTTTCAGGAACAATAAAAAAACTTGATTTGGGACGTGTTCTCGATGATACTCTTGCACTTTTCAATCATCATGAAAAATATAGAGACATAATTGCTATTTCAAGAAAAGATGAAGATGATCTCTGGGTAGAAATGGATTCGGGACATTTGAAACAGGTTCTTCTTAATCTTCTGATTAATTCAGCTGAGGCTATCGGAGAAAATAACGGAACAATCACCGTGACCTCATATCGTGATCATGATGGGGCTGTGAAGCTTTCTATAAAGGATGACGGGAATGGTATGGAGGAACGAATTATAAGAAATATATTTGACCCCTTTTTTACAACAAAAAGCAAGGGAACAGGTTTGGGCCTGTCCATCGTTCTTCGAATCCTCGAATCATATAACTGCCAGATTAATGTTAAAAGCGAGATCGGGGTCGGGTCGGAGTTTACTCTGATTTTTTAACCATTTTTTAACTTAACATTTGAATGGTGTTTCCATCATGAAATATTGAACCGAAGCTTCAGATTCATAAATTTTGTCCTCATAGTATCAAAAACCCTATGTCCAATTAATATCCATATTTTCTCATATATGGATATTATCTCTACACTGTATTTTAAATACTTTTCGTTTCATGGGTTAATGTTGACACCTTCATGATAAATAGGATAATTAGACCTGTTCGCCCGGAAATGGGCTTTTATGATCATTTCGGCTAACCAGCCGTTAACAAAGATAATAGTTGAGGAAAATTTATGAATGATGATGTTAAAAATGATGTGATTGATAACAGAAAAATGAAGAACGCTGAACTGAAAGCCGCTGGAGTGAATCTTTACCCCAATGACTTTTCATTAACACATACAGTGAAAGATGTCATGGAGATGATCGAAAACTCCAACGATCCTGCTGAACTGGAATCATCTGTTTTAGTTATGGCAGGAAGAATGATGGCCATCAATAAAATGGGAAAATCTTCGTTCATCCGTTTTAAAGACAGAACTGGACAGATTCAAGCCTATATTCAGAAAGATAAAGTGGGAGACGGACCTTACGATCTCTTTAAAAAATTAGATATAGGTGATTTTATAGGTATTAAAGGCGGATTGTTTCAGACAAGGACAGGAGAATGGACCGTTCTTGCTACCGAAGTCACATTGATTTGCAAATCTTCCCGGCCTCTTCCGGAAAAGTTTCATGGTTTGAAAGACCCTGAAAAACGCTATCGGCAGCGTTATGTTGACCTGATCATGAATGCTGAAATCCGTGAAATATTTATTCGAAGGAGCAAGACGGTTCAGGCTGTTCGCCAATTTCTCCTGAGCAGGGATTACATGGAAGTTGAAACACCCATGATGCAGCCCATGGCCGGAGGTGCGGAAGCCACGCCTTTTGTCACACATCACAATGCACTTGATATGGAGCTTTATCTCAGAATCGCTCCGGAGTTATACCTGAAACGGCTCGTGGTGGGAGGATTTGAACGTGTGTTCGAGATCAACAGAAATTTCAGGAATGAGGGTGTTTCGACACGTCACAATCCTGAATTTACCATGGTTGAATTCTATCAGGCCTATGCAACCTACACCGATCTTATGGCTCTTACTGAAGAAATGTTCAATATGGTGGCCCAGACCGTCACAGGGTCGTCAACGGTCAATTACCAGGAGCATGTCATTGATTTTGCAAAACCCTGGGAAAAAATTCCGTTGATGGATGCACTTGTTGAAATTGGCGGACTGGACCGGAATATCCTTAACGACCACGAGGCGTTGCTTGCCTTTGCCCGGTCAAAAGAAATTCATATCACTAAGTCGGACCGGATGGGAAAAGTGATCACCAAACTTTTTGATGAGTTGGTTGAACCCAAACTGATTCAGCCTACTTTTATTACCGGATATCCCGTGGAAGTATCACCCCTGTCTAGACGAAGTGATGACCAACCCGAATTGACAGACCGTTTTGAGCTTTTTATCGCTGGCCGTGAAATTGCAAACGGTTTTTCCGAACTCAACGATCCTGAAGATCAAAAAGATCGTTTCATGCAGCAGGTAGCTGACAAAGAAGCCGGGAATTCGGAAGCCCATTCCATGGATAACGACTATATCGAAGCACTTGAGTACGGCATGCCTCCCACAGCTGGGGAAGGGATCGGGATCGACAGGCTGGTTATGCTGTTAACCGATGCGGCGTCTATCCGAGAAGTCATCCTTTTCCCATTGATGAAAAAAAAGTGATCCACAATGTCTTATGAATCATATATAGCCTTACGGTATCTCAAAGCGAAGCGTAAGCAGACGTTTATTTCTCTTATAACGGTATTGTCCATTGCAGGGGTTGCTGTTGGAGTTATGGCTCTTGTGGTCGTCATTGCTGTGATGAGTGGTGCTGAATCTGACTTCAAGCGACGGATACTTGGATTTCAGTCACATATCAGCGTCTACAACCGTGATGGACGATTTGCTGATTACAAGACCGTAAGAGATTCAATTGCTGGAAAAAAAGATGTGATTGCCGTATCACCTTATATCAGCAGTCAGGTCCTTCTAAGAACTGCTTATGGTGTGTCTGGCGCTTCATTGAAGGGAATTGATCCTGGTGTTAGGGTCAAGATTATCGAAGGATATGGACCTGAAAAACTACACGAGACTTTGAAAAAAAGAAAAGTGGGTGACAGTGAAGCGGAAATTCCTTCGATCATACTTGGTGCGGATCTTGCCATGAACATAGGTGTGAGCGAAGGAGATGTGCTGTACTTGATTTCTCCAAAAGGTATGATATCACCTGTTGGGCAGATACCGTCCATGCGGAAATTTGTCGTTTCAGGGACTTTCAAATCTGGGATGTACGAATACGATGCCTTCTTTGCATATATGGATATTCATGAGGCACAAAGTATGCTTCGTATGGATGGCTCTGTATCTGGCCTCGATGTGTGGGTGCATGATCTGTATCATGCTGAGCGGATTAAAAAAGAGATCCTTGACACTATGGGACCAGGATATTGGGCTCAGGATTGGATGCAGATTAATTCCAGCTTGTTTTCTGCGCTTGCACTTGAAAAAGCGGCCATGTTCGTCATTCTGATCCTCATTGTACTTGTTGCAGCGTTCAATATCGCAAGCACACTGATCATGATGGTCATGGAAAAGACTAAGGATATCGCTATTTTAAAAACCATGGGTGCAACAAAAGAGAGCATTCGAAAGATTTTCGTTTACCAGGGCATAGTGATTGGAATGATAGGGACGTCCTTAGGTCTTGGTTTAGGTCTCGTGTTATGTTTTATCCTGAAACACTGGAAAATAATTAAGCTGCCCTCGGTTTACGCTTTTTCTACACTTCCTGTTCAACTTGAAATACAGGATGTTCTGATCATAGCGGTCTCAGCCATGGTCATCTGTTTTTTATCCACACTGTATCCTGCATATCAGGCTGCTGATATTGATCCTGTTGAGGCAATTCGTTATGGTTGATAATTCGGTTTCCCAGATCGTATTAAATGGGATTACAAAAGGTTACAGCGTTGGATTTGAAAAGTACGACGTGTTGAAAGATCTTGAATTCCAGGTGGAAAAGGGAGCTACTATCGCCATAGTGGGCGCGTCCGGAATCGGAAAATCAACCCTTCTTCATATAATCGGAACATTGGATAAACCGGATTCCGGGCAGCTTTTTTATAATGGAAAGAATATATTCGAACTTTCCGATGAACGCCTTGCGGAGTTCAGAAATGAAAAAATTGGATTCGTGTTCCAATTTCATCATTTACTGCCGGAATTTTCAGCACTTGAAAATGTGGCCATGCCTCTGTTGATCAAAGGAACAAACAAAGACCAGGCTAATAACGATGCAGAAACTATTTTAACCCGCGTGGGACTGAAAAAGCGGCTGATGAACAGACCGGGAGAGTTGTCCGGTGGAGAACAGCAACGAGTGGCCATTGCACGGGCACTTGTCAGAAAGCCGGGTGTTCTGCTGGCTGACGAACCCACGGGGAATCTTGACAAAAAAAACAGTGAACAGATTCATGAGCTTCTGAAAGAATTGAACAGCGAACTTGGTATGACAACCCTGGTTGTCACGCACAATATGGCCCTGGCTGCATGTATGGGGAAAATGGTCACCCTTGTGGAAGGGCAAATTCAAAACAGTTATCATGCTGGTGGTACGGAGTGTAATTAATGATCAAACGATTGATAGGTCTTCTTTTTATTGTGATTTTACTCAGCCCTTGCACGGCTGTTGTTGCTGAAGTCACATCACGGATAGTTGTGCTTCCTTTTAATATTCATTCAGACAAGGATCTTTGGTATCTGAAAAATCAGATCCCCGCCATTATTTCAGGTCAACTTGAAAAAGATGGTGGTGTTATCGTGGATACCTCATCAATGACAATTCCGGAAACAGGCGGTGCAGGATTCGATGAAACCAAGGCTCGATCCATTGGGGCCACCTCGAATGCAGACCATGTGGTATGGGGAAGCTTTACCCGAACAGGCAAACGGATCAGTCTTGATGTGAAGTTGCTCGATGTCAAAAAAACTGATGGCCCTGAATACATCTACGCTGAGGGTGATGATATTGAAAATCTTCTCTCAACAGTGAACACCGTGGCCATGACCATTGGAATCAACGTATTCAAATTTGAATCCATATGGGATGTTGTGATCAACGGAAACGAAAGAATTGAGTCTGATGCCATCTTGAACGTCATCAAGACCAAGGCAGGTGAACGTTATCAAAAAGCCAAACTTTCTGAAGACCTAAAGCGCATTTACTCCATGGGTTATTTTGAAGATATCCGGATTGAAGCGGACCGTAAGGAACAGGATGGGGTTGCAAAGACAAAAATAATTTTTACAGTGAAAGAGAAGCCCACTGTCCGGCATATCAAAGTAAAAGGAAACAAAGCGATCGAATCGGAAACGGTGATGAAGGAAATTACCATCACCGAAGGCTCCATTTTGAACAGCGCTAAAATAAGTGCCAATATCAACCTGATCGAAGCTCTTTATGAAGGAAAACACTACCATAACACGAAAGTTACATATAAAACTTATCCCAAGGAAAACAATCAGGCCGAACTGGAGTTCAATATTGAGGAAGGTGAAAAGGTCTCAATCAAAGAGATCACCTTTGTCGGAAATAAAGCTTATACGCTAAAACAACTGAAGAAGTTAATGAAAACAGAAGTAAAAGGTTTTTTTTCATGGTTGACGTCATCAGGTCAGCTGAACACAGCTGATCTCAATATGGATATGGCGGTTATTGGCTCTGATTATCAGAAAAACGGTTTTATTGACGTGAAGATCGGTGAACCTGAAATTAAATATGATGGTAAATGGATATTCATCACCGTTAAAATTGACGAGGGAATCCAGTACAAAAGAGGCAAGATCGACATTGAAGGTGATCTGATTGAGACTAAAGAGGTTCTTATCGGAAAACTCTCCATGCCCAAGGAAGTGAACCTGAACAAGGAAGTCCTCCAGAAAGACGTTATTGCCCTAACGGATGTTTATTCGGACAAAGGTTACGCTTCTGTGAATATTCATCCACGCATAAACAGAAATGACGAGACAAAGACAGCCGATGTGGTCTTTGACGTCAAAAAGGGCAATCTTGTTTATTTTGACAGGATCATCATAGGCGGCAACACCGTGACACGGGACAAAGTCATCCGAAGACAGATTCAGGTTTACGAAAAAGAACTGTTCAGCGGTTCCAAATTGAAGCGGAGCATTAGAAATCTTTACAGAATGGATTATTTCGAAGATGTAAAGGTGGATACCCAGAAAGGCGCTGCCGATGATACGATGAATCTGATGATTGACCTCAAGGAAAAACCCACGGGGACCTTTACTTTCGGCCTGGGTTACAGCAGCGAATCCAAACTTTTCGGTACGGTTGCCGTTGCAAAAAGGAATCTGTTTGGACGAGATCAGACCCTGAATATTCAGGGTGAATTCGGCGATGAAAGCATTAAATATTCTGCAAGTTTCACTGAGCCCTGGTTGTTTGATATTCCTCTTTCAGCCCAGATAGAGTTGATGAACTGGGAAAGGGAATACGATTATTATGATAAACATACCGTGGGCGGGGCGTTGAAATTTGGTTATCCTGTGTTCGACTACACAAGACTCTATATGGGTTATTCTTACGAAGTAAACGATTTATACGATATGGATGAAACCTATTTGTCAGAATCGACCTTAGATTTAAAAGGTAAAAACGTAACACAAAGCATTACATCAACTATCCATCTGGATTCAAGGGACAGGGCTAATAACGCTCAGGCTACTGAAGGTTCGGACTGTGCTCTTTCTAGTGAATACGCCGGTGGTATTCTTGGGGGTGAGATAGGTTTTACAAAGTACAAACTGACTCTCGGTCGCTATGTTCCTTTGCCGGTGAGGCTTATTGGGTTGCCGCTTAATTTTATCGGTTTTCTCCACGCCGAAGGTGGATATGTGAGACAGAACGACAACGACAAGCTCCCAGACTATGAAAAGTTTTATCTTGGCGGCATGAATTCGGTACGTGGTTTTGATTACAATGATATCTGTCTTACAAAAACTGAAAAGAGAATTGTAACGGATTCTACAGGGGCTTCAACAGAGGTGGATGTTGAAATTGAGGAAGGCGGCGAGAAATACATGCAGTACAATGCGGAACTTCTGCTTCCCTTGTTCAAAACAGAAGGATTCTTAGGCCTTATTTTCTTTGATGCTGGCAACGTGTACGGTGAAAGGAGCCATATGGATTTCGGAGAAATGAGAAAGTCTTGGGGATATGGCATCAGATGGTTTTCTCCCATCGGGCCTATTCGTTTCGAACGAGGTCATATCATTAACCCCGAACCTGGAGAATCACGCAGCGGAAAATGGGATTTTACCATGGGCGGAACGTTCTGATGCCCGGTCAGTTTGGTTTTGAAATATTTGTGTGAGGAGAATCATATGAGACAGATCGCATGGTTAATATGTCTTTTGGTCATTCTGGGTATGTGGACGACAAACTCTGCCCAGGCGGACGGAATAAAAATTGGTGTTGTGGATGTTCAGCGGGTGATCAAAGAGTGTGTGGCAGGTAAAGACGCCACACGGAGATTGAAGCAGAAACAGAATGAGCGCTCGTCCGATATGGAAAGCCGAAAAGCCGAAATTGCAGCACTCAAAAAAAGCATCGAAGAACTAGATCCTGTTCTTGAAAAAGAAGTGCGGGACAAAAAGAAATCAGATCTGGCCGGAAAGACCCAGGCCATGAAAGATGCGGAATCTCGTTACAGCAAGCAGGTGAGGGATATCAATTCCAATCAATCTTCAAACGTAAAGTCTGAAGTCTTGAGGATTGTTGAGCAGGTGGCAAAAAAAAGTGGCTATTCGTTTATTATCGATAAGAACCATGTCCTGTATTCCGGTGGTGCTGTGGATATCACGGGCCAGGTGATTGAAGAATACGACATGGAATATCAGAGGACACGTTGATATGGAAATGACCCTTGAATCCATAGCCGGGCTTCTGGGCGGAAAGCTTCAGGGAGACCCTTCACGAATCATTTCAGGTGTTGGCTCGTTCGAGCAGGCCGGAGCTTCGGATATTACATTTGCCGGTGATTCCCGTTATTTTTCGCGGCTTGCCGAAACCCGGGCCGGAGCCGTACTGGTGCCTGAAAATGCGGGAGAGCTGCCAGGCCAGATCATTTATGTGGAAAATCCACGCATGGCGTTTGTCCGGCTGGGGCATCTTTTAAACCCTATTGTTGAGGCGCGTGATTTTGTCCATTATTCAGCCTGCATAGGTCGTCATGTCAAGCTGGGTGAGAAAGTACAACTTCATGCGGGTGTGGTTGTAGGACATGATGTGACCCTGGGAAACCGGGTGGTTCTTTTCCCCAATGTGGTTCTCGGTGACGGTGTAGTGATCGGGGACGCTGTGACCAT
>JBAZWJ010000063.1:0-35099 GCA_041660385.1 Desulfobacteraceae bacterium
GCCAAGAACGATATTCTCAGGCTGAACCCCTTGTTTTTCCGCGATTTTACGTGTGAGATGAAACCCGCTGCCGTCAGGGTACCTGTGGCTGTTTTTCAGCGCCTGTTCCATGGCCTTCACCGCCGATTCAGGTGGTCCCAGTGGATTTTCGTTGGACGCCAGCTTGATGGAATCGGTGATGCCATATTCACGTTCCAGTTCCTCAATCGGCTTTCCAGGTTTATAGGGTTTCAGCTTCAAAATGTAATCGGGTGTTTTTACAGTGATCATCGGGTTTTCCCTTTTATAAATATCGTTCAGCTTGTTCTATCGAGGCATTCAACATCAAAGCCCTGTCTGGTTCAGGATTTTCTTTTATATGAAATGCTTCAAACAGACAAACTTTTTTTAGTACCACGGCCTAACCGGATATTCAGAAACAATGATCTTATTCTCAACCTTGACAACGCCCTCCACCTCTCCAGCCAGATTGTTTGCAGCAACGCTTTCAGCTTCCGAGCCAAGAAATCCTGACAGCACCACGGTTCCTTCTTCGGACACGGTTACTTTGATGTAATTGGATTCACTGAGTTGTTTCATGAGAATAATCTCAACACGTTTTTCAAGGGCCAGGTTTCTGTAAAGGGTCTTATCATCGGATGTCATCGGGTGCTTTTCATCAATGCGCCGAAGCTCCTTGACAAGAAAATCACGAATGGTTTCAGGGGAAAACCGCTCTGTATCAATCACGATGTCATACCATCTGGGATCGCTCACACTCTCGTGGTAGAGGTATCGAATAAAATCCTCTCTTTTTCTGTCAGAGGATTCCAGGTAGTCTTCCGCGATCGGTTTTTCAATGTTCAAAGATTCCATGACCCTTGCCAGCCTGATGTCAAAGGGGGCCACAAGACGGGTATTAATCACATGGGGTTTACCCTGAAGAAGAAACTGACCGCCACGACCCAAAATCACCGCGTTGTCGCAGGAAGCTGCGTCGTAGATCATGGCTGAAATCATATGGCCGTAAACAGAACGCTGGCGAAACAGAAAATCAAAAAAACCCGGTTTATTTTCATTTTCAAGAACACCAATCTCTGTTGCGAAATCACCTTTAAATGTTCTGGCCATGTCGTGGATGCGCTGTCTGTCGACCAGAGCGTATCCCAGTTCGTCGGCGATTTCCTTTGCAATTTCGTTCCCTTTGCTTCCTTCAAATCTGGAAATGGTAATTATAGCCATACGCCCTCCTTAGAAATTGAATTATCGATAAATGTGTGCCACATTGATGGCGTCGTAAAAAGTCCCATATGCGGCGTTATAGTGTTTGGCCGGACGTTCGACATACTACATGTATGCCTTCACGCCCGGCCAAACACTATGCCTTGCCTATGGGCCTTTTTCCATAGCCATCTGGCTACTTTTATTACGAGTTTACACCTTGGACGATCACTCTGATCTATTTTTCCGGATCATTTTCATTCCATAACTATTGAACAAGGAGAATACCATGAATGACATCCGAAATAAACTTTCGTGTATCAAAGGTGATATCACCGTCATGGACACTGATGCAATTGTTAATGCAGCCAATACATCCCTTCTGGGTGGAGGCGGGGTTGACGGGGCCATTCACAGGGCTGCCGGTCCTGAACTTCTGCGTGAATGTCGTGCAATAGGAGGTTGCCCAACCGGTGAAGCCCGGCTGACAAAAGGTTACAATCTCAAGGCCCGATACGTCATTCATACCGTGGGCCCTGTGTACAGCGGAACACCCAAAGACGCCCAGCTTCTTGGAAGTTGTTACAGAAACAGCTTGGACATAGCTGTATCAAACAATATAAAATCCCTGTCTTTCCCGGCCATCAGCTGCGGTGTTTACGGTTATCCTATTGCCGAAGCAAGCCGGATAGCCATCCGCACCGTTCAAGATTTTCTGTCCAGCCACCTGTCCATCGAACAGGTTGTTTTCGTTCTGTTTTCCAAGGAATATCTGGATCATTATGTTGAGATTATTGGGTGAGTTTCAGTGGTTTAGTCATTCAGCTGTGTAGTCTCAAATCCGTTTCCTTAAGAAATGAGTGCCCATTTTGATTTATGACATGGCCCTAAGGGCGACCCGCAGGTCCATAGCCGTCAGGCTGAGGCTTTAAATGATACAATCCGCATCGAATCCCAACGGGATTCCGTATCGTAGCCCAGGGTTGCGGCAACGCCGCTACCCTGGGATCACCGGAGAACATCCCCAACCACAAAGGGGTTGCGTCTGGATATGGGCGATTCATGGGAATGTTACGCAACCCCGTTGGGGCAAAAAATCTGATTTTTGCTTTTAGCCTGACGGCTATGCCCACAGATCGCCCCCGCAACGTTTCACGGTTTCACAGCTGTTTCAGATTCTCTTCACCTTCATCATATTCGTGGTGCCTTCCACCCACACAGGATGTCCGGCCGTGATCACGATCAGATCGCCTTTTTTAACCCAGCCTGTTTCAACAGCTGACTCAGCAACCTTTTCAATCATGTCATCGGTGTTTTTTGGTACGTCCACAAATCCGGGAAAACATCCCCAGTACAAGGACAGACTTCTCAGGGCTTCCTTGTCGGGAGAAAGGGCTACAATGCCTGAACGTGGTCTGAACCTTGAAATCTGCTTGGCCGTGAATCCTGATTTGGTGGAAGCAACAATGGCCGATGCGTGAAGGTGTTCCGCAAGCACACAAGATGCGTAAGCCACGGATTGTGAAACAGTGGCGTCAGTGTTCTTGAGTTTCAAATGGCGCTGGTAAGGATAATCAATCTCTGCGTTCCGTGCGATTTTTGCCATGTACGCCACAGCTTCAAACGGATAGCGGCCACTGGCTGTTTCCTCGGAAAGCATCACCGCATCAGCACCATCGAGAACCGCGTTGGCCACGTCATTGGCTTCGGCCCGGGTGGGTCTTGGGGAATCCACCATGGATCTTAGCATCTGGGTTGCCACGATCACGGGTTTCCCTTTTTCATTGGCTTTTCGCACCAGCATTTTCTGAAGTCCCGGAACTTTTTCCAGCGGAATTTCTACACCAAGGTCTCCACGAGCCACCATCAATGCATCTGTAGCGTCAAGGATATCATCGATATTCTTGATGGCCTCATGTTTCTCGATTTTGGCAACAACAGGAATGCTTTTTCCCGCCTGCCTGATGATATCTTTCAATTCCAGGATATCCACAGCGGAACGAACAAAAGACAAGGCAATGTAATCCACCCCCTGCTCAATTCCGAATGCCAGATCCACTCTGTCCTTATCCGTGAGGGACGGAGCATTTATGGTCCCGCTTGGAAGGTTGATGCCTTTATTGGACGTCAAGGTTCCGCCGGTGATCACGTCACACTCGATTTCAGAGCCCTCTGTTTTTGTGACCACCAGTTCCATCATGCCGTCGGCAAGAAGAATGATATCTCCAACTTTAACTTCGGTGGGCAGAGGTTTATAAGACACGCCTACACGGTTGCCCTCGCCCAGAATGTCTTCACTGGTCAGAATAAGCCGTTCACCGGCTTTCAGTTGAATACCAGGGTCTTTCACCTTGCCCACCCGGATTTTGGGTCCGCAGAGATCCTGGAGAAGAGCGATGGAGCGCCCCATTTCTTCGGAAACTTTACGAATGGTCTTGATTTTATCAAGATGTTCTTCATGGCTGCCATGGGAAAAGTTCAGCCGGGCCACATTCATGCCCTTTTCAATGAGGGTCTTTATCTTGTCGGGTGTGTCGCAGGAGGGGCCAATGGTGCATACAATTTTTGTTTTTGGGGGATTGACCGGTTGTCTCATGTTATTTGATCTCCTTTTTAGGAACGGGTTCGGCAGATTTTGAGAATCAGATCTTCGAGGACGAGTTTCGGCTGTTCGCCGGTGCTTTTCAGTCTTATATCCGCCTTGTATGTCATCTCCACGGCGGAGTATAATTCTTCCAGGCTGTACCTTCCCGAATTCACGACGAGAAGGTATACAGGATAGGGGTTATTGGGGTTCTTTGCAAGGATGAGATCCGTTTCGGCTTTAATTTTTTTCTCTTTTTTGGGTTCTTTACGTGGTGGTTCATCCCCTTCTTCCGTCATGACTTGGGAGAGCCGTGCCTCCCGATGTTCAACGGCCTTCTGATTTTTCACATCGTATTCTTTGATGTATGGCATGATGGACGTTTTGAAACTGTTGAAATCCATGCCGTTCCGCCATTTACCTTGGGGTAGACTCAGCACGAAATCCTTGGCCACAAGAAGCCGACGAAGCTGGTTTGCAATGGTTGCGAGAATCTGAAGGGGGAAAATGGCATTTGCAAGAAGGCTTGATGTATAAAACAAAGCTTTGGACAGATCCCGTTCGGCAATGGCTCCTGACAGTTCGTAAATCGGGTCCTGTTTGCTGCGCTGGAGAAGCTGTTTTGCGTCGGCAACCGTGATGGACGTACGAACACCGGTAAAGGCGATAAGCTTTTCCAGATTTCCGGTGAAGGTTCTGATGTCAAACCCTGTCATTTCGCAGAGATAGGCGTAAGCAGACGGCTCCATGGTTTTACCGCCCTTGCCCAGAATTGCAGACATGGCATCTCTCAGCACCTGCTCCTGACTGTCCTTGTCTGCTTTGCGGTCCCCTTTGGGTACGGAGCAGTCCACCACAAGACCCTTGTCTTTGATGGCTGTATACAGACTTTTCCGTTTATCCACGATATCGGTGGTAATGACCAGATGATGATGATCGGGAAAACCCTTGTCAATGGCGTCCTTGAGCAGTTTGACCGGATCTTCGGATTTTTTAAGAGATAGGCCGTTGTCCTTGATATAGGTCACGACTTCGGTAAGAAAAGCCCCGTTATCGTCAAAGGACTCATCGTATTTCAGGTCTTCCCTGCCCTTTTCGGTCAGAGAATCTTCAAGATCGATCTGAGCCTGGGACATCAGAGAACCCAGCATGATCGCCGCTTTTTTCTTGTCGCCTTTATCCCAGGCCGCTTTGATTTTTTTGTAGGCTGCGTCCTGGTCCTGACGGGAATAAAAAATCCTGGAATCAAGAAGCCCCACCACTTTTGCACCGGACATCATGGAAAAGGTATTCAGCCGCTCAATGATATCAGGCATGCTTTCAGAATCTTCGTCCACCATCTCATAGCCGAAGCTTCTCTGTGATTTGGGTATAACCGCGTCAAGCAGGGTGTTGAAAGCTGTTTTATAAAGGTATTCTTCGCCGTGGATCAGGAACACGGGGTTAAATCCGTCCCTGGTCTGGGCGTTCAGGTATTTTTCAAGTTCTCTGTAATGAATTTCAGCCATTTCCCCACATGTTCACCGGAATTATTTTTCATTATTTTTCAGAGATATCAGATAAGCCATCAAGCCCATGGCTGCAATCCCAAGAACAAGGGCCACTGCCTGGGAAACAGACAGAATGCCGAAAATTTCCGCCCCTCTGAAATCACCACGGAATGTTTCAAGGATTGATCGTGCCACGGCATAGATCACCACATAGGTCAGAAACACCTGACCGTCAAATTTTTTAAATCGTTTGTAATTCAGAATAATGATGAATATCAAAAGGTTGGTGAAGGATTCATAAAGTTGGGTCGGATGAAGGGGGATATTCAAAGGAGCCAGTGAATCAGCATTGTTAAACGTCACGGCCCAGGGAAGCGTACATGATCTGCCGTGACAGCAGCCAGCGGAAAAGCAGCCCAGGCGTCCCAGAAAATGGCCGAAGGGAATGGCCGGAGCCAGTATATCCGATATTTTCCAGAAATTGAGACTGTATTTGCGCACAAAAATATACGCCGCAATCACCGCCCCGATAAACCCGCCATAGAAAACAAGCCCGCCTTCCCACAACTTGAACACATCCACGAGTTTGTTGGGATAGAAATCATTCCAGTAAACGATCACGTAAAAAACCCGTGAACTGACGATGGCTGCCACAAGAATCCAGAAAATCAGATCCGCAACCTTTTCAGGGTCTTCCCCCACAAGCCTGGCTTCACGTTTGGAGATGAATATGGCACAGAGAAAACCAAGGGCGATAAAAAAACCGTAGGTATGAACAACGAAATGCTTGATTTGAAATAGTACAGGATACATTGGTTATTCCTCAAATTTAGTCGATCAAACCCAAGCGATGTAAATTAAAAAACTTTACCCTCGGCGGGCATCTTGTTGAACAGGATGTGATAAATAAAAATACCCACCCCGATGCAGATGGCGCAGTCAGCAATATTAAACGCTGGCCAGTGCATATTCCCAATATACACATCAAGGAAATCAACCACTTTGCCCATGCGTACTCTGTCAATGAGATTGCCGATGGCTCCTCCGAAAATAAGGCTGAGACCGTTGGCCAGCATGGGATGGGTTTCGGGTATGCCCATGTAGATATAAAGAATAAATCCCACGGCAACCAGTGAAAACACGAGAAAAAACATCACCCTCACCATTGTGCTGTGCTGGGCAAACAATCCAAAAGCCCCGCCAGGATTGAGCACATGGGTGAGATTGAAAAATCCCGGAATGACCGGAATATCCCTGCCGAATTCTATATTAGCCACCACCACAAGCTTTGTGATCTGATCGAGAATCATGACGATACCCGAAACAATAAGAAGGCGAAGGATCTTGGCCTTTGTCATGAAGCACCTATCTCCGTAAGCGCCTTACAGCATCGTTCACAAGCATTCTCAAAAACCGTATTCTTCCCTGTGGTCACATCGTAAGTCCAGCATCTCTGGCATTTTTCACCGAGTGCTTTGCCGATGACAATGGAAAGGTCTTCAAGTGTCGGGCTGTCGTAGGCATCTTCCCCTTTTGTGTCAAGAAGGGATGCCGATGAAACGATGAAGATGTCTTTGAGAATATCTTTATACTGATCAAGGACTTCCCGGCTCTTACCTGTGGCATAAATGGCCACCGAAGCATCCAGGGGATGGCCGATGAGTTTTTTCACACGGGCCAGTTCCAGAGCCTTGGTCACTTCACCACGGACTTCCAGAATGGCATCCCAGACTTCGGCAAGACCGTCATTTTTCCATTCATCGGACAACATAACCTGGGCTGCCAGATGAATGCTCTCCTCTTTGCCCGGATACACGGGCATGAACTGCCAGACTTCGTCTGCTGTGAAAGGCAGCATGGGTGCCATCAACCGGGCTATGGCGTCGGTCAAGGTGTACATTACGGTCTGAATGGCCCGCCGTTTCAAAGACTTGGGCGGAAGAACGTAAAGTGGATCTTTCGCAATGTCCAGATAGAACGAGGACAGGTCAATGGAACAGAAATTATAAAGAGCATGGTAAATGGTGTGAAATTCATACGTATCGTAAGATTTGAGAGCTTTTTCAATCAGATTCCCCAGTCTGTGCAGGGTGAACTTGTCGATATCCGAAAGATCGGCGTAATCCACCATGTCCGTGGCCGGATTAAAATCATTTAGGTTACCCAGCATATACCGGCAGGTGTTTCTGATTCTTCTGTAGGCGTCACTGAGCTGGCCCAGGATATTATCTGAAATGCGGATGTCATCCCTGTAATCGGAAGAAGCCACCCAGAGGCGGAGGATTTCTGCGCCGTATTGATCGATGACTTTTTTCGGAGCGATGACGTTTCCTTCGGATTTGGACATTTTGTGGCCTTTGGCATCCACCACGAATCCGTGGGTCAACACTGCCTTGTAAGGCGCTTTCCCAGTTTTACCCACGGCGGTCAGAAGGGAGCTGTGAAACCAGCCTCTGTGCTGGTCGCTTCCTTCAAGATAAAGATCCGCAGGGCGTTCAAGATAGGGTCTCTGGCAGAGAACCGCCGCATGGGTCACACCGGAATCAAACCACACATCCAGGATGTTGGCGTCTTTTTTGAACGCATTCTTTCCGCAGGATTTGCACACCGCGTCTTCGGGAAGAAGATCCTTGGCTGCCCAGTCAAACCAGATATCCGCACCGTGTTCTTTGAACAAGGTAAATATTTTTTCAACCGACTCGTTGGTCACATGGACTTCCCCGCAGGACTCGCAGTAAAACACGGGAATAGGCACACCCCAGGACCGCTGGCGTGACACACACCAGTCCGGGCGGTTTTCGATCATGCCGTAAATCCTCTCCCGTCCCCAGGATGGAATCCAGGTCACTGAATCGATTTCCTTCAAGGCTTTCTGCCTCAAGCCTGTTTTGTCCATGCTGATGAACCACTGGGGTGTGGCCCTGAAAATAACCGGTTTTTTGCAGCGCCAGCAATGGGGATAGGAATGGGTGATATTTTCCTGTTTCAACAGGGTGTTGTTCGCTTCCATGAAGGCGATGATCTCTTTGTTGGCCTTCATGATAAACTGACCGCCGAAGAGTTCCAGATCTTCCACAAAACACCCACCATCACCCACGGGCGAATAGGGTTCAAGCCCGTATTTCAAACCGATGATATAGTCGTCGGAACCATGACCAGGAGCGGTGTGAACGCAGCCTGTACCGGTTTCAATGGTTACGTGGTCGCCAAGCATCACCAGCGAATCCCGGTCGTAAAACGGATGACGGCAGCGTTTGTTCTCAAGCTGAACTGCGTCGAGTTCAGCTATAATGGAATAATCGGCGATAGCGCATTTCTTCATCACCTGTTCCACCAGATCTTTAGCCATAATATACACTTCGCCGCTCTCAACACGAACAGCCGCGTAGATGAATTCGGGATTAAGGCTGATCCCCAGGTTGGCCGGGATGGTCCAGGGCGTGGTGGTCCAGATCACGATAGACACATCTTGCCCCGAAAGGGCTGGAGAAAGGGCGGACAGATCGTCGTTCATCTTGAATTTCACATAGATGGACGGCGATGTATGATCCTTGTGTTCAATTTCCGCTTCGGCAAGGGCAGTCTGGCAACTGCAACACCAGTGAATGGGCTTCTTGCCGATGTACATGTCACCGTTTACAGCAAACTCACCGCATTCTTTAGCGATCCGGGCTTCAAAATCATAGGCCATTGTGAGATATGGGTTGTCCCATTCGCCTGCAACTCCAAAGCGTTTGAATTCCTCGCGCTGGATATTTACAAAGTTTTCAGCGTATTCACGGCATTTTTTTCGGATTTCACTCTGGGTCATCTGTTTCTTTTTCTCACCCAGGGTTTTATCCACATTGTGTTCGATGGGAAGACCATGGCAATCCCAGCCTGGAACGTAGGGAGCATCGAAACCTGCCATCTGCCGTGAGCGGATGATGATGTCTTTCAGAATTTTATTGAGCGCATGACCGATATGCAAGTTGCCGTTGGCGTAAGGAGGGCCGTCATGAAGGATGAATTTTTTGCGCCCTTCGGACGATTGTCGTATTTTCTCGTAAAGTTTGCTCTCTTCCCATGCCTTGAGCTGCTGGGGTTCGCGGATGGGAAGACTGGCCTTCATGGCAAACGATGTTGCCGGAAGGTTGAGCGTATTTTTGTAATCCATGTGGCCTCCGGATATTTTTTTGATACCGGCTTGCTGCCTGCCATGACGGCAAACCGTTAATATGATGTATTTCCAAGTCTTAAAGCACCCAAATTTATGCCAGATGCAAGACATGTGTCAACGCTTAATACGATTATTTTTTCCACCGGACAATCATGAATGCCCTCTGGAAATCCGTGTCAGGAAGCCCATAGGGTCTGATTTCCAGATCCAGGTTCTGGGCACCGATCACTGACCCGTCCTTCATCTTGATTGAAATGGTTTGAAAAAGCCCGACTTCATGATCGGTGTCACGGCCTTTCATGGCGATGATCCGGCCACCTTCCTTGAGAAAAGGCAGGGCCATGGGGATAAAAAGATCAAGGCCTGAAAAAGCCCGGCTGATCACAACATCATAGCGATCCTGATGATCGGTCGACACGGCAAGTTCTTCACCCCGGCCTTCCACAGCCCGCGTATTCTCAAGCTTGAGTTCCCTGATCACCTGTTTCACGAAATTCACTTTTTTCCGTGATGAATCCACCAGGGTCATATGGAGGGACGGCCTGATGATTTTCAAGGGGATGCCGGGAAAGCCGCCTCCGGTGCCAAGATCAAGGATGTGTTCGTCATCTGACAGCAGAACGGACGCTGCGCCGGAATCGATCACGTGCTTGACCGCCACATCATAGGGATCGATGATGGATGTGAGGTTGGTCGTCCTGTTCCAGAACAGCATATCCTTGACATGGGAATGCAACTGACGAACCATGTTCGGTGATACAGTCACGCCCAGACTGCAAAGGCTCTGGATCACAAGATCATTCCACGCAACCGATCCCAGTGCCATGACCTGCTTTGTATTTTCCGTTTTCTTTGTCATGCAAAAAATTCCGTTGACAGACTTATGCCATTTCACTGAGAATATCGTTCATTAAATCATTCAGAAACGATGGGTTTCACCCATCACCAATAAGCATAAGCAGCCGCTTATAATGTCACTTAAAACCCAAAAGGACCATCCATGACCAATCCCACATTCCGAAACCCCGGCGTCACCGTGGATATCATCATTGAAATCGATCAGGGCATCGTTCTTATAGAACGGAAAAACCCGCCGTACGGATGGGCATTGCCCGGCGGGTTCGTTGATTACGGAGAGAGTCTTGAACATGCGGCCATCCGGGAAGCCAAAGAAGAAACATCCCTTGATGTCTGTCTCACCGAACAGTTTCACAGTTATTCGGACCCCGGCCGTGATCCCCGCCACCATACGGTTTCAACGGTTTTCATCGCCCAGGGAAGCGGCAGCCTGGAAGCAGCTGACGACGCGAAGAACGCCGGTGTTTTCCGCAGAGACACCCTTCCCTCTCCCCTTGCATTCGATCACGGTCAAATCGTGGATGACTATTTCAGATACACCGAAGGAGAACCAAAAATAAATATTTTCCCACCCTGCGCAGGCTGAAAAAAAATTCCTTATTGCAACGCTCATTTTAATTATTGCGATGACCGTAGGGGCGACCCGCTGGTCGCCCTGCCCCGCATAACCATAAACGTTTATTATATTACGATTTGGGCGACCAGCAGGTCGCCCCTACAACGTTTCGCCGGATACATATTTCTTAAAGAGAATAAACCAACCCGTAGTGGTGAATTCCAAACCCGCCCCGCCCATCTCAACCGCCAAAATCATCCCAAGGCGGACGCTGAGCGGCTCTCACATTCGATGTTCGATGTTGAACGTTCGATGTTCGATGTTCAAATAAAATCAGCCCTCTTTAACCATAAAACTTCCCTGAATCAACGGAAGCTGCCCCTGTTCTTCTTCCTCTTTGCTGTGGTCTTCAAGCTGTGCCCTGGCTTCTCCATGGGTAAGAACCTGGCCCAGTTCATTTAATACTGTGTTATTTTCAAGAATGATCAGCCCTGATTTTTCCATCACCCGATTCTTGAAAGCCCAGCGCCGTTCGATCTCCAGCTTGTGGAGCCTGTATTTCCAGAACAGCCAGAAAAGAAGGAAGAAAACTGCCCCTGCAACCACAACACAGAGCATGATGAAAATATAAAATGCTGTACGCTCACCCACATGGCCGATGACCTTCAAGATTACATCAAGTTTGAACAGAACCACGGATGTAACACCAATAACAAAAAAACCGGCAAGAACAGGCACCTGGTTCATAAAAAGGATGAAGTTCTTGGCGGAGTATCTCAGACCTTTTCCCTTTCCTGCAACTTCGGGCATATCCGGAGATTCCGTGATTTCATCATTGCCGAACAGATAAAAATTGAAACCGATAATCACCAGCCCCACAAGAAACACAAGAACAACGGGGGCGATAAACGACACGAAGAAGTACTGTTTCCAAGGGAACACACCTTTATCAGGACCGATGGACCCGATGAAATGGGCTACGAAAACAACAAACTCAATACCAAGAACAAGAATAAATAACGTGTCGAAATATTCTTTGATTTCGGTCTTCTCCAGCAACGAAGCAATACCGACCCGTTTTTTTTCAGTGTCTTCCTTCATAAACCTTCCTTAACTACACGACATACCTTTAAAAAACAAAAAAAAGCCCCGCCGACTCTCCGCAAAGGCCCGACGTTAACGGGATTGAGGGGTTTAAACACCCAAGAGCAAATAGGATTCCCGAAAACATTGCAAACATGTGCCTATAAAAAAAAGTTTATTACACGAGTTTGATCACTTCTGTCAAACAATTGGTTCTCAGCATGAAAACTTTCCTTGCAATAGGCGATCTGTGCTGGTAATGGGTTATGTGGTAAACACATGCGGCAAAGGCTCAGCGCATGGATTTTTAACCCATTTGGGAATAACTGTGTCTTACACAATCTTACAAATCGCAAATCGCCAAAAACATTCGCTAACGTAAAATGGCCGGATCACGAGGCCCGGAGCAGAACCATGTCTTTAGATCAAAATAACACCGAAAGCAACGAATCGAAAGAAGAAAGCTTTGCCGAGCTTTTTGAGCAGTACAGTTCATCCGCTGACCAGGATATCCGTCAGGGCGACCGAATCGAAGGAAAAATTATCTCCATCGGAGCGAGCAGCGTGTACGTTGACACTGGAACGAAAAGTGACGGCGTCGTTGAAAAGAACGATCTTCTCGATAAAAACGGTGAATTCCTCTACAACGTGGGCGATGTTCTTGAACTTTACGTGGTAAAGATAACGGAAAGCGAAGTGATCCTCAAACGATCCCTGTCCGGTTCAAGCGAAGACCATGTGCTGAAAGAAGCCCATATGTCGAAAACTCCGATTGAGGGCAAAGTCAAAGATGTGATCAAAGGTGGATTCCATATCGATATCTCAGGTAAAAGGGCCTTCTGCCCCATCAGCCAGATCGACGTAAGTTATGTTGACAAACCTGAAAAATATCTGGGTGAAACATTCCAGTTTTTCATCACCCGATACGAAGACAAAGGGAAAAACATCGTCGTTTCAAGGCGTGATTATCTCCAGATCGACATTGAAAAGAAGAAAAAAGAATTCTTCACTACACTGAAAGAAGGCGATGTGCTTGACGCCGTAATCACCAATCTCATGCCTTACGGCGCGTTCGCCGAGCTGATCAAAGGCGTGGAAGGAATGGTTCATATCTCCGAACTGTCCTGGACCCGGGTGGAAAAACCAGAAGAAGCGGTTCAGACTGGAGACAAGGTCAAAGTGAAAGTCCTTTCCGTCAAAGAAACCGAAGGTTCGAAGGCGCCCAAAATCTCCCTGTCCATCAAACAGACAGCGGGTGATCCCTGGGATCTTGCCGGAGACAGGTTCCATTCAGGTGACCAGGTCACCGGAACTGTGGTCCGCTTTGCACCCTTCGGAGTGTTTGTGGAAATCGCCCCCGGAACAGAAGGCCTTGTCCACATCAGTGAGATGAGCTACACAAAACGAATTCTGAAACCCGAAGACGCCGTATCTCTGGGAGACAGCGTCCAGGTGAAAATTAAAGACATTGACACCCACAAAAAAAGGGTTTCTCTTTCTATAAAAGACGCCCAGGGTGACCCCTGGAGCGGCATCACCACCCGCTACCCCGCAGGCAAACCCGTGACCGGAACCTTTGAGCGGAAAGAATCCTTCGGCATGTTCATCCGCCTTGAACCCGGTATCACAGGGCTTCTACCCAAATCAAAAATCAGCCAGTCCAGCGACTCATCCAGCCTTGACAAACTCAAGTCCGGTGACTCGATCACCGTTGTAGTTGACAGCATCGACGAAGATAAACGCCGGGTCAGCCTCGGTCTTGTTGGCAGTGAATCCCAGGAAGACTGGAAACAGTTTGCATCTCAGGACTCCAAACAGATGGGTACCATGGGTGAGCTGCTTCAAAGAGCCATGAAAAAGAAATAAACTGTAGGGGCGGGTTCCAAACCCGCCCTGAAAATAACGCTTTCAATAATCCCAAAAAATTATTCGTAATGGGTTTCTCTCCCACTTTAGTGTTTAGATAGGTGGAGAACAACGAAACCCAACTTAGATCGTGAAATACAAATCTGATAGAGGACTTACAACCGAGCCAAGGGCATATTTTTTTGACTTAACCAAAAGATATAAGGTGAGAACATGTTCCTTTCGATGATCAAAGCGAGACGCAGCGTACGAAAATTCCAGGACAGAGCTGTTGAACCCGACAAAATTGACATCTTGATCGAAGCCGCACTGAGAAGCCCCTCTTCCAGAGGCATCAACCCCTGGGAGTTCATTGTTGTCAAGGACAAAGGGATGCTGAATCAACTTTCGGCCTGCAAACACCACGGGGCAACATTTCTCAAAGACGCCCCCCTTGGCATCGTCGTTCTGGCCGACCCGAACGCCTGCGATGTCTGGATGGAAGACACCTCCATAGCCGCAACTTACATCCAGCTCACCGCAGAGAGCATGGCACTCAGAAGCTGCTGGATTCAGGTCCGCAAACGGGAATACAGCACAGATCAGAGCGCAAGCCAGCGAGTGGCCGAGCTTCTCAATATTCCCTCAAATCTGGAAGTAGCCTGTATTATCGCCATCGGCTACCCCTCTGAAAGTCTTCCCGGCCATCCCAGAGAAAGTCTGGGATACCAGAAAATCCATGAAGAATCCTACGGAACAATAAGAAAATCTCTTTAACACAAAAAAAGCCGGGGTTGATTTTTCACATCAACCCCGGCTTTTTCTTTTTATGGCTACCCTTCTTGACTCCGGAATCCTACCTAACGCCCGCGCTCATAGACTCTTGCCTGACCTAACCCGATAGATTCATGCACTGCAAGCATGCGTCAGACTATCGTAGGTCGGGTAGAGGAACGAAACCCGACAAATGACCCGATCCTCAAAAGAATCGGGCGGTTATTCTATTTAAAGACGTGTCAGCAACCGACACGTTTCTGAATCGGACAAATCCCAGAAAAAAATACTAATCAAGCACCCCAGGGAAGCTTACGATCTCGTGACCAGCGTTGATAAATCATAAGTTCATGATTCACAATTTCCATTTCAAAGTCTTCGCTGTCATACTCTTCGTCATACCACTCGTCTTCTTCTTCCTCTTCAACCTCTTCGTCATCAATCTCCGCTTCATCCAAATCATTCAGCTCACTGCACAGCTCAAGATAACCGGGAACACCGCCAATATCTTCCGGAGGACAGGCTCTTTCTCCATCCATGCATTCCACAGGCGACTGAAGGCCCGCATTCTCATAGCTGTTGTTCTCAAGAGTCAGATCATGCAGCCAGCTGTCGCCAAAGTCATATTGATAGCTGAAAACACTTCCGTTCTCTTTGACAAGATCACATAAACGAAATTGCCCTTCTTCAAATCCTTCTTCTTTGGATTCCGGTCCTTCCGTATAACGTTTTTTGTCGATCACAAATTCATGCAGATGGTAATCTTCCCAGCCCATGACAATCTGAATTATATCATGCAGACGATCAAGGGTAATATCCGCCGGAACCACAAAACGCCGCCAGATTTCAGGGTCAATGTCTTGTAGCGCTATTCTCAGCAAGTACAGTCGTTCATTCATGGTTTGTAATCCTCCTGTTATGATGTTTCAAATTTCCGATGATACTATTTCAATCCGATAGACTTTAGCAAACATATTCAGAAAAAATTATTACCACACCGGAACAGACCTGGATCATCGAGTTGCATCATTAAAAAAAGCAGGGTACAAATCGGCAATCCAAGAGGAAAAACCACGTATTAAACCTTGGAATTCAGGGAAAGAAAAAATTGATAGAAAACTGATTTTTTTGAGGATGTTGATGAAATGAAGCGGGCCGGACTGTTACCGGCCCGCCTTGGCATCACATGCATTTCATTGAACCGAAGTCTGGATTTTTCCAATTGAGAATGGGAAGGATTTTTTTCAAACAGATTACATAAAGCGTTTCTTTTTCCTTATTTTCCGTCTCATATGACATTTCATCAGCCTGATCTGAATGAATATTTCCGCCAAAAGACATTGTGATGTTTTTCAATTCTTGAATTCTGTCGATATCAATCATGAAATATCCTCCCGAAAAAATAAGATAGTTACAGTATATGACCGTATCGTTATCCTCATTAAGTTGATCATGTTTTTGCAATACACAATCAACCCACCACGACCTCTCAAAGGTGCAAAAAGAAGGAAAACGAACGGTCAACAGGTAAAACTGACGAAACGAGTGACCTGCTACCAAATTGCCGGTTTGGTTAAAAAAACCAAAGGCTTGCACACGTTTATTTTTAATATCGGCATGACACATTCTAAATATAAGTGAAAAATCAATCTCAATGCCGTTTCCTTAAGAAATATTATTTTTAACGATCATTTTTAACATTAAACCGGCATTGGAATTATTCTTTTACGTCTTTTCCGTCAAAACCTGTAAGCAGCTGTTAGATATTTCAATCCTTGGAAATTGAACCACCGTGAAAGATGACCGGAATTGCCTTTAAATAACGGTTTACATTATAAAATATTTTTCCTTGATCTACTGAAAGAACCATGCGTATTATGCGCTTTATTTTACTATGACGTATGGCTTAGTTTAGATTCCGGGGAAATAATATGGATTACTGGCGTGTTCCGCTTGATGCAGCGGAAATAGAAGTTACTAAAGGTATTGTCCACATACTGGATGAACGCTGCAAGGGCTGCGGGTATTGTATTGAATACTGTCCGAAGAAGATTCTTAAATTTTCTTCCGCATTCAATAAAAAGGGCTATCATCCCCCGATCCTGACCGGAACGTCGGATTGTGTGAACTGCCATTATTGTGAAATCATATGCCCGGAGTTTGCGATTTATTCCGTTGAGGCATGACCATAAAAATTCAGCTCAATTCATTTGGGAAAAAGAGGAAAAATGAGTAAAGCCGTGTTAACGGGCACCCATTATATGACGGGCGACGTGGCGTGTGCGGAAGGAGCCCTGGCGGCAGGATGCCGATTTTTTGGAGGCTACCCCATCACACCTGCAACGGAAGTGGCGGAGCATATGTCGGAAAGACTTCCCGAGGTCGGTGGTATTTTTATCCAGATGGAAGATGAAATTGCCGCTGTGGGATCTGTTCTTGGAGCTTCCTGGGGAGGAGTGAAAAGCATGACGGCCACCTCCGGTCCCGGATTCAGTCTGATGATGGAAAATATCGGCCTTGGAGTTGTCACAGAAACCCCCTGCGTGATTGTAAACGTTCAGCGGGGCGGGCCTTCCACCGGTCTTCCCACCCAGTGCGCCCAGGGAGATATGATGCAGGCCAAATGGGGTTCCCATGGAGATTATGAAATCATTGCTCTGGCTCCTTGTTCCCCCCAGGAAATATTCTATCTCACCATCACCGCGTTCAATCTCAGTGAAACCTATCGTCTTCCGGTGCTGATCATGACCGATGAGATTGTTGGACACATGAGTGAAAAAGTCACGATCCCCGATGCCAAAGAGATCGTGACGTTAAATAGGGTTGCCCCCAAAGGCAGAAAAGACCAGTTCAAGCCCTTTAAGCCTGGCCCCAAAGGTGTTGCGCCCATGCCTGCGGCCGGAGACGGATACAAAGTTCATGTAACCGGTCTCACCCATGATGAAAAGGGCTATCCGGTGATGACCGTAGACACTCAACATGAAATGATGAACCGGCTCACGGGAAAAATCCAGAACAATCTCGATGACATCCTCATGGACGAACGATTCATGCTGGATGATGCCGACTTCGTGATCGTATCCTACGGGGTGTCATCACGAACCGGATATGCTGCCGTGGAAGAGCTTCGCTCCATGGGGATAAAGGCAGGGATGTTCCGATTGATCACGGTCTGGCCTTTTCCCGGTTCGGCGATCCGTGAACTGGCGGAAAGAGTGAAAGGATTTATCACCGTGGAGATCAACCTCGGCCAGATCCATCATGAGGTGGAGCGTCATGCAGCGGGAAAAGCACCCGCTGTTCTGGTGGGCCATACCGGAGGAACGATCATTCCACCGGAAGATGTGATCCTGGCGGTTCAGAAAATGATCAAGGAAGGGGTTTAATCATGGCTGAAAAACGGAAATCCCCTGTACCACAATCCGTCCAACAATCCACCAAACAACCTGAAATAAAACAGGATAAAAAGCCGGATCATCCGCTGGACGATCTGATCCGTACAGACCGCATTCCCCATATCTGGTGTCCGGGCTGCGGAATCGGAACGGTGTTTTCCTCCTGTCTTTCGGCCATCAAGGTGAGCTGCCCGGATCTTAACAAAGTCTCCATGGTTTCCGGCATCGGATGTTCGGGACGTGCTGCGGGTTACATCAAGCTGGATTCCTTTCATACCACCCATGGTCGGGCCATTCCTTTTGCAACGGGCCTGAAACTCGCCAAACCGGATATGAGTGTGATTGTGTTCAGCGGAGACGGCGATCTGTTCGCCATCGGCGGAAATCACTTCATCCACGCAGCCCGGCGGAATATGGATCTCACCGTCATCTGCGTGAACAATCTTAATTACGGCATGACCGGCGGGCAGGCAGCAGCCACAACACCCCATATGGCAAAATCAACCACGTCGGTTCTTGGGAATCCTGAAGATCCCTTTAACCTGCCGCTTCTTGCCTATGGGGCCGGTGCCACCTATGTGGCCCGATGGACCATTCTCCACACCCGTGATTTGACCGAATCCATTTCCGAAGCCATCGGCCGGAAAGGTTTTTCCTTTATCGAAGTTCTGGCCCCCTGCCCCATCAACTACGGCCGGAGAAACAAGGAAAAATCCCTGGATTCCCTCAAAATGTATCAGGAAAAAGGCATCATAAAAAACGGCGCAGATCCGGCCACAGTGGATCTTGATTTTGAAAAGGGTATTATCCTGGGGACATTCGTCAACCGGGAAAAACCGACGTTTTATGAGAAATACATGAAGATTAATGGGATAGAATAGATTTTAGGTTGATTTTTGTTTTTGTCTCCGGCCTCGTAATGCAGATACGAAGGCTCCGCCTCTAACTGGAGAGTAAAGTGAATCTTGAATATGAGAACCAGCAAGCCCTTACATTAATGCAAGCTCTTCTGGGAGTTATTTCTCCAAATTTCCGCTCGGTATCATTTGAATGTAATGGTGAGAATGTTCAGATATATGTAATACTTGAGCATGAAGACACTGAAGATCGAGAAGAGATATTCGATCTTGTTTCTGAGTTCGAAGCACTCAAGCAAAAAAATATTCCTGTAAAAGTCGAGACTATTATATCAGATGTACCTTGGAAAAACGGAGTATGTGAAATCCCAGGAAGGCCGGTTTATGTCAGGCGCAAAATGTAAGCATAAAAAAGGCTAACAAAGGCATCCAGGTCAAGGCGGCATAGCCGAGCTGCTAATGCTAACGATTGGTTTGACAGTAACAGACAGGTCGTACCTGAGGTGTGCTGGCCATTGAGACAGAGGCAAGAGAATGACTCACTGACAGCACCTTCAATTAAATAACCGTCCGATTATTTAAAGGATCGGATCATTTGTCGGGTTTCGTTCCTCTACCCGACCTACGATAGAATGCGAATGAGCGGATTGTTCACTCGTTACCAGGCAGAGTCTGGTAACGAGAAAAAGATGTTTAAAGCCTTACAAAACATGTTTGTCAAACTTTTCAAAAGTTTGGCTCCCGGCAGGGCCGCCGGAGGCAAATAAAATAGAAAAATAATTACGTGGGAATAACTATGAAACAAGAAATCGTCATCACCGGCTTCGGAGGCCAGGGCATTGTCCTTGCGGGGCGTGTTCTGGGAAATGCCGCAGCGATCGGGGATAACAGGGAAAGCACCCTGATTCAATCTTATGGTCCGGAATCCCGGGGCGGGGCATGCAGCGCTCAGGTCATAATCTCCGATACGATGATCCACTATCCTTATATACGGTCATCCGATGTTCTGGTGGCCATGTCCCAGTCCGGTTATGAGAAATATATTCCTCAGCTCAAAGCTGACGGCATGCTGCTTTATGATCAGGATCTTGTCAAGCCGCTCGCGGGAGTTCAGGGGAAATATGCCGTACCTGCCACCCGTCTGGCGGAAGAGCTGGGACGGAAAATGATGGCCAACATCATCATGATCGGTTTTATCACCTCCGTGACCCAGGTGGTGACCCTTGAAGCTGCCAGAAATACCGTTGCGGAATCGGTTCCAAAAGGGACTGAAAAGATGAATCTCGAAGCCTTTGGCAAAGGATACGATTTTGGACTTTCCCGTTTGAAAGGTCTTGAAAAGAAAGCATCGGGAAAGACAGGAGCCATATAATGGAACAAAAGAAAGACCGCTTGCACAAGGTCATGGTTCTGGGGGCCACTCCAGCAGGAATTTCAGCCGTCAACAAACTGGGGGAACTGGGAATTCCAGTGACCCTCGTGGATACGGAACCAGATCTTGACGAAAAACTCAAACGGGAAGAATGGCGTCTTCCCTCCGGTGTGCCTCTGAACTACGCCCATCGCCCCGGCCTTTTGCGCATATTAAGAAACCCGAGAATCACCTGTATTCTCCCCGCCGAAGTGACCGCCGTCAAACATAACCTCCAGGGTTTTTCCGTGACCATCAAACCCGGAGCAACCTATGTGAACCCGGAACGCTGCCTCCTATGCGGAAAATGTGAAGCCATCTGCCCCGTCACCCAGGATAACGGAAGTAAAGCCGTATCTTCAACAAACCGCATGCGCCTTCCGGGACGGGCCGTGATCGATAAACGCCAGATGCCGCTCTGCCAGGCCAACTGCCCTTTGAACGTCAATGTCCAGGCCTATGTGGCATTGACCAGAGCCGGAAAATACCGGGAAGCATTGGACGTGATCCGGGCCGACAATGTGCTTCCTTCGGTGTGTGGCAGAATCTGCACCCACCCTTGCGAGGCAGCCTGTAGGAGAGGCGATGTGGACGGTTCGGTTTCCGTTCGGGCCATCAAACGGTTTCTTGCGGATCAGGAAGCCCCCAGGGACGCCGAACGGTGGAGAACGATCAAACCCTCTGAAACACGGTCTGAAAAAATTGCCATTATCGGTTCCGGCCCCGCAGGGCTTGCCGCTGCGGCCGAACTGGCGAGAAACGGGTTCAAGGTCACGGTGTTTGAAAAAGAAAAAAAGCTCGGCGGGATGCTTCAATACGGCATCGGTGAGCATCGCCTTCCCCGGGACGTTCTTGATAAGGAAATCGATGCGATCAAACACTGGGGCGTTCAATTCAAGACGGATTCTGCCATTGATCTCAAAAAGGATTTAAAATCCCTCGCAAAAAGATACAAAGCCGTGATCATTGCCGCCGGAACCTGGGCTGACAGAAAACTGGGAATTCCCGGCGAAGATCTCACAGGCATCCGGGGTTGCGTTGATTATCTTACAGCCTATCACCGAGGCGAAGCCACAGCACCTGCGGGAAAAATCGCTGTGATCGGTGACGGAAATTCGGCTTTTGATCTGGCACGGACCCTTGTAAGACAGGGCGGGGATGTCACCCTTGTGTCCTGGTTTCCCGAATCCATGATCACGGCGGACGAAGAAGAGGTCAAAGGTGCCATCGAAGAAGGCATCAAATTCCTGTATTCCTGTCAGACCTTTGAATTTAAAGGTAAAAAAGGAAGTCTTACAGCTCTTAGCTTAGTTCCCACAAAGCCCGGAAAAAAAGACGCCAAAGGCATTGCATGGCCGGTGATCGTTGCCGGTGAAAAGCCTGTTGACCGCCCCTTTGATGCTGCTTTTGTGGCTGTTGGACAGAAAGGCCCCCTTGAAAATCTGTTTGATTTCACCGTCTCTGAAAAAGGAACGGTGGTTACGGACAATGATTTCAAGACAAACATCGAAGGCATCTATGCAGCAGGCGATACCGTATCCGGCCCGGCATCGGTGGTGTCGGCCATGGCACAAGGCAGAAGAGCCGCAGGAACCGTTATTTACGATATCACCGGAAAAAAACCCGCGTTTATGGAAACTGTTGTTCTTCCCAGCAGACCCAGGGAGTGCGACTTCCCGGCCATCCCGACCGACCTGAAAACCATCAGCCGAGCCGAGATGTCTGAAATTGCACCTTCCGACCGCTGCCGGAATTTTCATGAGGTTGCACAAGGACTCAACGTCTCCCAGACAGCCCTGGAATCGGAACGCTGCCTCCAGTGCGGGGTCTGTTCCCAGTGTCTTGAGTGCCTTGAAGCCTGCGGACCCATTGGGGCCATTGAGCATTTTAAGGCTGCCGAAGAAGTCATCGAGCATGTGGGTGTCCTGATCATCGCCGATCCTTCCATGTCGTCCAAAATCACCGGCGATGATGTGATAAGGGCATACGGCACCCCATCTCCCAAAACCGATGTTTACGCCATGATGGTCCGTGGATTTGCCGCAGCAGCCGGAGCCATGGAACTGCTCAGCGGAAGTCTCCAGAGATCCAGAGGTTTTGGCACCTCTTCCCTGTCCCCGGATCAAGGCGTTCTTCCTGCGGTACGGGTGGGCGTTTTTGTCTGCCGGTGCAATGACTCTCTGGGCTGGATGCCGGAAATGGATGCTTTCATCAGGAATCTGGAAAACACGCCGGACATCGTCCACGCAGAAACCGTTCTTTCAGCCTGTGTGCCCGAGGGAACCGCCCAGATCGTTCGAACCATCCGAGAAAAAGGAATCACCCGTGTGGTTCTGGCGTCCTGCGTGTGCTGCCCCCTGAATTTTGTATGCAGCTCCTGCACAGATCAGAAAAGCAGGCTGAAAAATGCGTTGTTCAACGGAACCGGAATCAGCCGGGCCATGGTTGAAACCTGCAATTTAAGAGGCGAAGTGCTTCGTCTGATCAGCACCGATACGGCATCAGCTGTTTCCGATTTCAAAGGACTGATAGACCGCTCTGTTGAACGGTCCAGAAAACTGAGTCAACATCGTGAAGCCGCGAGAAACTACAATTTCACAACAGCCGTGATCGGAGATTCGGAAGGCGCGTTAAACAGCGCGACCATCCTGGCCCGTTCAGGGTTTGAGGTGGTGTTGTTCCGAACAAAACCCATGGACAGTGAAGGGACTGAAATCCCCTCGGCTCTCCACTTAATCCAGGATGCAAAAGTCACGGAAGTATCCGGCACTCTGGGGGATTTCAGAATCTCCTTTCAATCCGGGGATACGGTGCAGACACTCCAGGCCGGTTCCATCATCATGGGTGACCGGACACGGAAAACCATTCCCTTTACACGGATGAAAGATCAGCCGCATTTTCAGATTCAGGCCGGAATCCAGCACAAAGACGATCCGGGGCGGCCATTCCTTTATCCGGGGTTCACGTCCATTCCCGGCCTTCTGTTGTCCGATCCCCCGAATATCCAGGGTTCGAAATTGCAGAAAGGGGCTGCGGCGGCCATGCTGGCAGCGGTCATCATGCCGCGCGGAGCAAGACAGAGCAAGGGGTATACGGTCAACATCAACCCGAACGTGTGCAGGGGTTGCGGGCGCTGCGTGAATATCTGCCCCTATTGCGCCATTTCCATGAAAAAAAACGGAATCGGGGGATATCATGCTGTGGTGGACGAGGCTTTCTGCAAAGGCTGCGGCAATTGCACATCGGTCTGCCCATCCAATGCAGCGGACAGCCCCTATCGGAATCAGGCATTTTTTGAAGAAATCATCGAAGAACTTCTGGTGCAACCATGACCGGAACAGACGGGAAGTCAATGGATCAATTTAAAATCATACTGTATTTATGCAACTGGGGCCCCCATGCCGCCTATCAGGAATTGCAGGACCGGGGTGCGGATATCCCGGCTGAAATCAAAATGGTCAGGGTTCCCTGTGCAGGACGTATCAACAAGTCCCTGCTGTTCAAACCCTTTGAAATGGGAGCTGACGGAGTCCTTTTGATCGGCTGTTCACCCGGCTCCTGCCGATACGGAACCGGCACTGAAAACTCTCGGCAGAACACGGATGACACACGGAAAATTTTAGGTCTTCTTGGAATTCAGGAAAACCGGCTTCAGCGTGAAACCTTCCTGCCCGACGAACCGGAACGGTTGCTGGATTATCTGAAAAAGTTTTCACATGATATCAAGGCCATGGGCAAAAGCCCGGTTTCCAAAAAACAGGCTTCGTCAGACATTGCCACGCCCACCGTTCCAGAGATTCTGAACCGCTACGATGTCTATGCCTGTCAGGATTGCGGCAAATGCACCTCTGCCTGCCCTCTGGCCCTTGCTGGCAAATCGTTTTCACCCCGTGCCATTGCCAATTCCGTCATCACCGGGGACATGGGTTCCCCGTCTTTCAGAGAAAACGTCTGGTCCTGCCTCACCTGCGGTGTCTGCTATGAACGATGCCCGTCTGCCGTGAATTTCCCGGAATTTATCCGTGATCTCAGGCAGGTTCTGACAGCAGAGGAACAGGGCGGCCATGAGGTCCACGGCGGTTTTTTCCAATCCCTCATGCGGACCATGACAGCGGAAAATCTGAACCTCAATCGCTGGAGCAACGTCCCATCAGAAATCAAGACCGACCCCAAAAGTAACGTTCTCTTTTTCGGAGGCTGCAACCCCTATTTCGATACGTTTTTCAACAGGCATCTGGGCGTAAAAACATCAAATATCACCCTGGACAGCCTGCGGCTCCTGAATTTCTTTGACGTAATTCCGGCTGTTCTGCCCAATGAACGATGCTGCGGCCACGACCTTCTATGGACCGGCGATGTAACGAATTTCAAACGTCTGGCAAAGCTCAACACCGAGATGATGCAACGTCTTGAAATCACCGAAGTCATCACCGCCTGCCCGGAATGTTTTCGAACCCTTGCCCATGATTACAAACAGCACGGATTCGAGCTTCCTTTTCAGGTGACCCATATCTACGATTTCCTCGAAAGAGAAATCGGAAAAGGTGCCGTGAAATTCAAGCCCTTTTCAACACCCGTGACCTTTCAGGATTCCTGCCGCATGAGCCGTTTTGAAGGACGACCGGATCTGCCCAGAACCCTTTTGAACAGAATGCAACCGGAAAACTTTACCGAAATGCAGGACAGCGGGAAATCCGCCATCTGCTGCGGAAACAGCGGCTGGATCGGCTGTGACGCTTACAGTAAAGCGCTTCAGGTAAAACGGTTGAAACAGGCCAGAGCCGCCGGAAGTGAAATGCTTCTGACCGCCTGTCCCAAGTGCCAGGTTCATCTGAAATGCGCCATGGAAGATCCGTTTAAAGCGGATGCGCTGGATTTTGAGATCAGGGATCTGGTTAGTGTAGTGGCGGAGAAGATATGCTGGGAATAGGCATAGGGAATAATGAATGGTGAATAAAAAAACGAACGTCGAACACTGAACATCGAACGTTGAACATCAAATAAAGGATCGGGTCATTTGTCGGGTTTCGTTCCTCTAACCGACCTACGAGAAGCATCCGACGAAACGTTGTAGGGGAGACCCGCGGTCGCCCAAACCGATATATAAAAACGTTTATGGTGATGTGGACAGGGCGACCGGCAGGTCGCCCCTACAGTCATCGCATAATCAAAGTGAGCGTTGAAAAGAATATTTCTTAAGGAAAAAAAATGGAAGTCAACATCAGGACAAAAAAAGGCATGGGGGATGACAGCAAAGCGCGCATCGGCGTTTATGTCTGTCATTGCGGGCTGAATATTGCGGGGACCGTGGATTGCGGGAAAGTGGCCAAATCAGCTTCCGGGCTTCCGCAGGTCATTGCCGCAAAAGAAGTGGAATACGCCTGCTCGGAGCCGGGTCAGCAGATGATCAAGGATGATATCGAAGCGCTCGGTCTTGACCGCGTGGTGATCGCCTCCTGTTCTCCCAGGCTCCATGAACCCACCTTCAGGCAGATGATGGTGTCTGCGGATCTCAATCCCTATCTCCTTGAGATGACAAACCTCCGCGAGCAATGCGCCTGGGTTCATATGAAGGAAAAGGATGAGGCCACCCAGAAAGCCGCTGATCTTGTGAAGATGTCCGTGGCCCGGGTCCGGGGACTTTATCCCCTGACCGAAGAGACCATTCCCCTGACCAAACGGACCCTTGTGATCGGCGGCGGCATTGCCGGTATTCAGGCGGCCCTTGATCTGGCGGATAACGGCTACGAGGTCGTCCTTGTGGAAAAACGACCCTCCATCGGCGGCATGATGGCCCAGCTTGACAAGACCTTTCCGACCATGGATTGCTCCATCTGAATCCTCGGTCCTAAGATGACGGATGTCGGTCGACATCCAAAAATAAAGCTTCTCACCTTAAGTGAAGTGGTCGATGTCAAAGGTTATGTGGGTAATTTTGAGGTGAAGATCCTCCAGAAAGCCCGTTATGTGGATGCGTCCCAGTGCACAGCCTGTGGCGATTGCGCCAAGGTCTGCCCGGTGGTTCGGCCCGATGAATTCAATATGGGGCTGTCTTCACGGAAGGCGATTTACTCGCCCTTTCCCCAGGCCGTCCCTTCCGCCTATGTGCTGAACGCCAAGGAATGCCTCGGGCACAACCCGGCTGTCTGCGCCAAATGCGTGGAAGTCTGCGGTAAAAAATGCATTGATTTCCACATGTCCGATGAGGAAATCGTTGAAAAGATTGGTTCCATCGTGGTGGCCACAGGTCTTGAACCCTATGATCCCACGGAACTTGATGAATATGGCTACACCCGGTTTGAAAACGTTCTGTCAAGTCTGGAACTGGAGCGCCTTGTGAACGCCGGCGGCCCCACCCAGGGCCATCTGATTCGTCCGTCCGACAGGCAAACGCCACGGTCCGTGGGTTTTATCCAGTGCGTGGGTTCACGGTCTTCCCGGAAAGGTGGGGAATACTGTTCGAACATCTGCTGCATGAACACCATCAAGAGCACCCTGGTGTTAAAAGAACACTACCCGGATATGGACATCAAAGTGTTCTATATCGACATCCGGGCCTTTGGCAAAGGCTTTGAAGATCTGTTCAAGCGCAGCCGTCGTCTGGGCGTGAACTATCTGAGGGGATTGCCCGGTTCCATCGAAGAAACGCCTGACAAGAGTTTAAGAATAGCTGTTGAAAACACAGCCAGCGGAGCCATTGAATATGTGGATCTGGACATGCTTGTTCTGGCTCTGGGCGTCAAACCGTCAAAAAGCACCCGGAGACTCCAGGAAATGCTGGGTCTTCAGTTGACCCCGGACGGTTTTTTCCTTGAAGCCCATCCCAAACTTCAACCGGTGGATGCCGCCACCCGGGGTGTTTTTTACGCCGGATGCGCCGAAGCCCCCAAAGACATCAAAGAATCGGTGACTCAAGGCTCAGCCGCTGCTGCCCGTGCCATCCGCCTGATGCATAAAGGCGAAATCACCACAGAGCCCATCACCTCCGAAATCATAGAAGAAAAATGCAAATGCTGCGGCAAATGCGCAGAAGTGTGTCCGTACAACGCCATCACCGTGGATGTGAAAAAGAAAATCCCCGCAAGCGTCAATGCTGCTGCTTGCGCCGGATGCGGAACCTGCGCTGCCGAATGCCCCTTTGACGCCATCACCATGAACCATTTCACCGATGAGCAGATCAACAATCAGGTAAACGAACTTCTGGCCGAAAACCCGGCAGACAAAATCCTCGCCTTTGCCTGCAACTGGTGCTCTTATGCTGGTGCGGATTACGCCGGTGTGTCCCGGCTTCAATACCCGCCCAACGCACGGCTTATCCGTGTGATGTGTTCCGGCCGCGTGGATGAAAAATTCATCTGGGAAGGATTTTTAAAAGGCGCACCCGTGATCCTTGTCAGCGGCTGCCACATCGGAGACTGCCATTACATCGATGCCAACCACTGGACCGTGAAGCGCATAGAGAAGATTCACAAAAAGATGGAAAAACTCGGCATCCGCAAAGAACGCCTCAGACTCGAATGGGTCAGTGCTGCCGAAGGCATCAGGTTTGCCGAGCTCATGCGGGAGCTGGAACCTTTACGGCAAAGCGTCACCCGGAAAGAGATCAGCGAAACCATTGAGGTGCTTAAGAAACAGAAGAAATAACGAAATGTAAAAAAAAACCGCTCAACCGCACACAGGGGCACGGCGCGCCGTGCCCCTACGCAGGCCCGGCACCTATTGCTGAAAATCCGAAACAGACAAGACCCTGACCAATTCTGATGGGTTACGCTAAAGCTCCACCCATCGTTTCCATGTGATAAATATGGATGTATTTTGCTGCCGGAATGTTGTAGGGGCGACCCGCGGTCGCCCAAAACCGATATAAAATAAACGTTTATAATGATGCAGACAGGGCGACCAGCAGGTCGCCCCTACAGTCATCGCATAAATCTAAATAAGCGTTGGAAAAAATATTTATTAAGTAAACGGCATTGGATATAGAATCTTTTGCATAACCCATCATGATCGTGCGATAATAAGTATTGATGATTTGACTATTATTGACCCTTTTGGTTTTATTAAAGAGGTGTACTGATGTTAACGGACACAGAAATAAAATTAAACGGTATTCAGGCGCTTATAGCATCTCTTGGAAAAGTGGATGCTGAAAGATTCATCCCTTTAATCCTTCGTGAACCTTTCGATTACACAGCATGGCAAAAAACGTTATGGAATAATCAGAGTGTTGAAGACATAAGCCGATATGCCAAGAGCCTGAGGGAAAAACCGGATACTATATGCCCAAAGAGCTGACCCATCTGATCATAGCCGAAGAGACAAGAAATCGGTTTTCTCAAATGAGTCCCCATTCGGTATTGAGTCATCACCTGGAAAAATACAGGGAGCATTATCTTTTTGCCTCGGTGATGCATGATATTCCCTTTTATGCACGGTCAACGACTGAAGGGAAAAAACTGAAACATCAAGGCTCGGTGGTGCATGGGATTCCGCCGAACGACACCCTTCGACCATTCAGGTATCTTAGCGGCGTGTATGACCGGACCGGAGCAGCAGTAATAACGGCATTGATTGCCGGTGCTGTTACGCACATGATCGCGGACTGCGTTTTTCATCCCTTTGTGTATTATTTCTCAGGCGATAAAATCGCCCGGCATTTCAGACTTGAAACACTTATGGACATCCATCTATCAAGAAATCAGGGCGCAGGACTTGAAAAACAGGTTTCAACCCTTTCTCTATACAAACACCTGAAGCAGGACCTTCCATTTCTTGCCCAGCATCTTTCAGGTTTTATGGGATTGCCGGAATCTTTTATACCTGAAACAACCAAAACCTTAAAACTGCATGATTTAACATTGAAATTGTTCAGATCAAGAGTCTGTTATTATATTTTCCGTCTGATTTCCTGTCTGGGTTCATACGACTACAAAAGCAAGGCCGAGCTTTTCTATCCTTCCGACATGCGGTTTGATACCCCGTTTTTTGACGAAGATTTTTTTTACAGACATCCCGTCACCGGAGAGGCAGCAACAGGAAGCATTGACCTGTTTGTGGAAACGGCAATTGAAAAAGGGTGTGAGCTGTTTGAAAAAATTCAGACAGCAGCGGAATCAAGATCCCTTGAACTGCTTTTTAAAAGTATGGCGCCCTTGTCCCTTGAAACAGGGTTTGACCCTTCCCTTGGTAGACATTTTCTCTACACCGACCTGTCCGTGCCTATTGACCGCCTTATTTCAGGATCATAACAATAGCCAGCCAAATGTAAAAATACAGACTGTTTTATTCTCAACAATAAAAAAAACCCGCTGCAAAGCAGCGGGTTTCATATTATCCGAAAGGACAAACTAAAATCAAAGCCAATTATTTATCGGCCCTATTTATCGTCTTTCACTTCTTCAAAATCCGCATCAACCACGTCGTCATCGGCGCTTTTTGCTGATGCACCGGCGCCGCCGCCTGCAGCTGCACCTTCAGCACCGCCACCTGCGGCCTGGCCATCCTGAGCGGCTTTCTGGTAGGCTGCTTCGGCCACTTTGTGGGAAGCTTCGGTGAGTTCCTGGGTCAGTTTTTTGATTTCTTCAACGTCGCTGGACTCCATGCCTTTCTTGAGTGCGGCAATGGCGTTTTCAACTTTGGATTTCGTTTCAGCATCAACATTTGCGCCCACGTCTTTCAATGATTTTTCTGTCTGGTAAATCAGAGAATCCGCTGTGTTTTTGGCATCCACAAGAGCACGAAGTCTTTTATCTTCTTCAGCATGGAGTTCCGCATCTTTCACCATTTTCTGGATTTCTTCTTCGGTAAGCCCGCTGTCTCCGGTGATTCGGATGCTCTGTTCCTTGTTCGTTGCCTTATCTTTGGCTGAAACATGAACGATGCCGTTGGAGTCGATGTCAAAGGTTACTTCAATCTGGGGAATGCCACGAGGTGCTGGCGGAATGTCCGTCAGGTCAAAGCGACCAAGAGTCTTGTTGCCTGTCACCATTTCACGTTCGCCCTGAAGCACGTGGATGGAAACGGCTGGCTGGCTGTCGGCTGCCGTTGAGAAAACCTGGCTTTTCCGGGTAGGAATGGTGGTGTTCTTTTCGATGAGTTTGGTCATAACACCACCTAGTGTCTCGATACCCAGAGAAAGAGGTGTAACGTCGAGAAGAAGAACGTCATTCACATCGCCTTTGAGCACGCCGCCCTGAATGGCTGCACCAAGGGCTACCACTTCGTCAGGGTTCACGCCTTTGTGGGGTTCTTTACCGAAAATCTTGCGGACTCTGTCCTGAACGGAAGGCATACGTGTCATGCCGCCAACAAGGATCACCTCGTCGATCTGAGTTGCTGTTAGATTGGCATCTTTAAGAGCTGTCACGCAGGGAGCCGTCAGTTTATCAAGCAGATCTTCAACAAGGGATTCGAGTTTTGCCCGTGAAAGTTTGATGTTCAGATGTTTAGGACCGCTGGCGTCTGCTGTGATGAACGGAAGATTGATATCGGTTTCAAGGGCCGTTGAAAGTTCCATCTTGGCTTTTTCAGCACCTTCTTTAAGACGCTGGAGGGCCATTTTGTCGTTACGGAGGTCGATACCCTGATCTTTTTTAAATTCGGCTGCAAGAAAATCAATGATTCTGTTGTCGAAGTCTTCACCACCCAGATGGGTATCGCCGTTGGTAGATTTTACCTCAAAAACACCTTCTCCGATTTCAAGAACGGAAACGTCAAATGTTCCGCCGCCCAGATCGAATACAGCGATTTTTTCTTCTTTTTTCTTGTCAAGTCCGTAAGCCAGAGACGCTGCCGTGGGTTCGTTGATAATACGAAGAACGTTCAACCCAGCGATCTTACCGGCGTCTTTGGTGGCCTGACGCTGGCTGTCGTTAAAATAGGCCGGAACGGTAATAACGGCGTCCACCACTTCCTCGCCCAGGTAATCTTCAGCTGTTTTTTTGATATTTGCTAGGATAAACGACGAAATTTCCGCTGGGCTGTGGGCCTTGTCACGGATCATGACGCGCACATCGCCGTTGTCCGCTTTCTGTATTTTGTAAGGAAGAATTTTGACGTCGCCCTGAACTTCTTTTGAATCAAACTTCCGACCGACAAGTCTCTTCACGCCGAAAACCGTGTTTTCAGGGTTCGTAATGGCCTGACGTTTGGCGATCTGGCCCACAAGGCGCTCGCCGCTTTCTGAAATGGCGACGATGGACGGGGTTGTCCTTCCGCCTTCCTGATTTGTGATAACCTTGGCATCTCCGCTTTCCATAATTGCGACGCATGAGTTGGTCGTGCCCAGATCAATTCCTATTACCTTGCCCATTTTCTTCCTCCCTGCCTGTTCAACTGTCGAGACAGGCTTTGATGTTCAATTAGTGATCTATGTTCAGATATAAGTTTATGGATATCATTCCCCGGCCGAATCGGTTGTTTCATTTCCATCCGACGGGCCGTCATTATTTTTTGTCATGGCTTTGGATACAACCACCATGGCCGGGCGTATCAGCCGGTCGTGGAGAATGTATCCTTTCTGCATTTCTTTAAGTACTATGTTTTCTGGATGCTCTGCTGTTTCCTGCTGCATCACGGCCTGATGAAAGTTGGGATCAAAAAGTTTACCTTCCGACTCCAGCGATTTCAGGTTAAACCGTTCGAGCACCTTGTATATCTCCTTGAGGGTCATTTTGACACCTTCAACGATGGCCTGGGCCTGTTTCTGATCCGGCCCGGACGATTCAACGGCCCGTTCAAGGTTATCCACGATGGGTAAAAGCTCTTTGATCAGCGATTCATTGGCGAATTTCTGAAAATCCAGCGTTTCCCGATGAATCCTTTTTTTGAAATTTTCTTGTTCGGCTGCGGCTCTCAGCATCTTGTCATAGGATTCTTTTGCTGCGTTTTCCGCTTCCTTCAACTTATCTTCAAGAACCTTTACCGGATCATCTTCCCCATTCCCTTTTTCAGGAACGTCTTTGTCTCTCTTGACGGCTTCTTCAGAAGTATCACCTTCTTTTTCAACCTCTTTCCCGGTGTTCGCTGTGTTCACTGTCTTTTCCTGTTTCCTTGCCAATGCTAACTCCTGACGTATCTTGAATAAAAAACTTCGTTATTTTTGATAGTTTTATCAATAAAAACTATCTGTATTTATATGGGAATCATTGCATCGGGCTTGTGTGCAATTCGATTTGTGAAAAAAATAATACCGTTTGAAACGATGTCAAGGAAGGGTTGGATGAAATAAAAAAAAACCTGGCTGCGCCTGCCTTCCGGGATCGATCCACGACACAGACAGCTTCCCTTAGTGCTGCTTCCTTCCGGACCTGACACGGTTCGAGATTGTCTGTTGCGCGGCGGCCGGAAAACAAAACACAGCCAGGAGCACACGTTATAATCCCCCAGCCTGTTTTTTTCAAGGGGAAAAAGCCTTTAAAAATGTATTGACACATCTTGAATCGAATTATAATGTTGAATTCAATTCAATACATGAAGTATGTTTAGCATAAACACACCAACTTCGAACAAAAGGAAACCTTACAATCATGGACGTTATTGAAAGCCGGATCGACACATCGTCCGATGAATACAAAAAGAATTATGCCGCTATGGAAACTCTGGTCGGCGAGCTGAACGAAGAACTTCGCAAAGCGCGGGAAGACCGGTCGGAAAAGGCCCTCACGCGCCACGAGCAGTCCGGGAAAATGCCGGCCCAGAAAAAACTGGAGCTGCTGCTGGACAGAAACACGCCTTTTCTTGAAATCGCACCCCTGGCTGCAAAAGGTATGTACGATGGGAAAGTCCACAGTGCAGGCACGTTGGCGGGCATAGGCATTGTGGAAGGCAAAGAAGTTCTGATCAACATCAACGACGCCACCATCAAAGGCGGTTCCGTATATCCCATGGGTGTGAAAAAAGCTTTACGGCTCCAGCAGATCGCCATGGAAAACAGACTTCCCGGAATCGGTCTTGTAGATTCGGCAGGCGCTTATCTGCCCATGCAGTCGGAAATCTTCCCCGATTCGGATGACGGCGGACGCGTATTTTACAATCAGGCCATGATGTCCAAAATGGGCATCCCCCAGATTACGGCGGTGATGGGGTTGTGCACTGCCGGAGGAGCCTACGGCGTGGCTATGAGCGATGAAATCGTCCATGTGAAAGGTCACGGTGCTATCTTTTTAGGCGGTCCTCCTCTGGTAAAAGCAGCCACCGGCGAAGAAGTTTCGGCAGATGAACTGGGCGGAGCCATGGTTCACGCATCAGAATCCGGTGTTTCCGATTATGTGGCCGAAGACGATGCCGACGCCATACGAATCATCCGAAACATCATGAAAAATCTTCCTCCCACAGAAAAACACCAACTGGCCATGATGCCACCTGAACCGCCCCTTTACGATCCCAAAGAAATCTACGGTATCGTCAGCCGGGATCTGGCCATTCCCTATGATTGCCGTGAAATCATCGCCCGAATGGTGGACGGCAGCCGGTTTCTGGAGTTCAAAGAAAATTACGGCAGTACCCTGGTCACGGGCTGGGCACATATCCACGGATATCCGGTGGGAATTCTGGGCAACAACGGCATTCTCTTTTCCGAAAGCGCCCTCAAAGCCACCCAGTTCATCCAGCTCTGCGACAAGAGACGCATTCCCCTACTGTTTCTCCAGAACATCAATGGATTCATCATCGGAAAAGCCTACGAACGTGGTGGCATCACAAAAAACGGACACAAAATGGTAAACGCCGTGTCCACAGCCACAGTGCCCAAGTTCACCGTGGTGGTGGGAGCCTCCTTCGGAGCAGGAAACTACGCCATGTGCGGCAGAGCATACTCTCCCCGGTTCCTCTGGATGTGGCCCAACGCGGAAATCGGCGTCATGGGCGGCCCCCAGGCAGCAGATGTGCTGATCAGCATCACCAACGACCAGAATATCCGACTGGGAAAACCTCCTCTGACTAAAGAAGAAGTGGATTTTCTGAAAGTTCCCATCATCCAGGCCGCAAGAAAAGAAGGCAACGCCTATTACAGCACCGCCAATCTATGGGATGACGGAATTCTTGACCCGGCAAAAACACGGGATGTCCTGGGCCTTGCCATCTCCGCATCCTTAAATGCGCCGATCCGTGATGATGTTTATGGGTATGGAGTGTTTAGGATGTAATGTGAAAAATGAACATCGAACACTGAACATCGAACATCGAATATGGGAGCCGCTCAGCGTCCGCCTGGGGTTGATGCTGGCGGGTGCGCGGGGCGGATGCATATTTGAACATCGAAAAGGATCGGACCATTTTATATTAATTTCATTATTGTTATACATATTGAAAATATTCGTTACGTATGTAGTGGTGGGCGAAAGCCCACCCTACGGCATGTTATTTCACGTGCTTTGTATAATAAAAAATCTAACGATCTGAATATCGCTGACACAAAACAATCCGATGTCAGATGTTCAAAAAGACCTCCGCCCCGCGCACACCCTGGCATCAACCCCATGAGGACGCTGAGCGGCTCCCATATTCGATGTTCGATGTTGGGCGTTAGATGTTCGATGTTCAAAAAACACCCGCCCCGCGCACACCCTGGCATCAACCCCAGGAGGACGCTGAGCGGCTCCCATATTCGATGTTCGATGTTGGACGTTCGATGTTCGATGTTCAAAAAAACACCCGCCCCGCGCACACCCTGGCATCAACCCCAGGCGGACGCTGAGCGGCTCCCACATTCGATGTTCGATGTTGGGCGTTCGATGTTCGATGTTCAAAAAAAACACCCGCACCGCGCACACGCCTGCATCAACCCCAGGAGGACGCTGAGCGGCTCCCATATTCGATGTTCGATGTTGGACGTTCGATGTTCGATGTTCGATGTTCAGTTTCTACTGTTCGATGTTAAGCTTCAACT
>JBAZWJ010000064.1:0-34383 GCA_041660385.1 Desulfobacteraceae bacterium
AAGATCCCATAGCGCGGCCGTTTTATCAGCACTTGCCGTTAACACCTGCCCGCCGTCAGATGAAAACACCGCCGAAGTGACCCCCGAATCATGGCCTTTAAAGCGGCGAATGAGTTTCCCGGTGGCAAGATCCCACAGCGCAGCCGTTTTATCAGAACTTGCCGTTAACACCTGCCCGCCGTCAGATGAAAACACCGCCGAAGTGACCCTCGAATCATGGCCTTTAAAGCGATGGATGAGTTTCCCGGTGGCAAGATCCCATAGCGCAGCCGTTTTATCATAACTTGCCGTTAACACCTGCTCGCCGTTAGAAGAAAACACCGCCGAAGTGACAGCCCCGGAATGCCCCGTTTGCAGAATGGGAACAAGGACAGGCGGCAGATCAGGGACACCCGGCGGCAAGGTCATGGTGTCAGGGGCCGTGGCGGTTTGAGTGACGGCATCGGACCATTCCGTGTTTTCCAGAACTGCCTGGGCGAACCGCGCCCCGTAGCAATTGGATTTCCGAAACGTTGCGCCGGAACATTTCGTTTTAACGAATACTGCGGCGGTGAGATTGGCGTTTTCGAAAACCGCCCCCGTGAAATCTGCCTGTTTTGCGTTGACTTCACGCATGGCCGCGCCGGTGAAAACCCCGTTTCGGCAGTCGGCGTTTTCAAGTTTCGCTCCGGCCAAATTGGCCCGTGAAAAAACGGCTCCTGAAGCCCGGATCTTGGAAAGATCGCTCTGTTCCAGGTCAGCCCCGCTGAACTCCGCCATTTCCAGCCATGCGCCCTTGAGATTGATCTCCTTGAGAACAGCGCCTTGAAGTTGCGGCGAATCGGGCATGAACGGACGCATGCTGTCAGCCAGATTCCCCGTGTTTTCCGGTTTCTTCAATGTGTATGCGGCACAATGATAGGCCAGAACAAGGGCGTTTTCGCTGGTCCGGGGACGATACGGTGCAGCCAGAATGCCCCTTACCTCTGTTTTCACAGCGTCGAAACCGCAACCGTTCTGACCGGCCTGATCGTTTTGGCCGTATTCGGCCAGATCGCAGAAAAAGGCGGTGCATTCCGGGGTGATGGGGGCGGTAAAAAGGGCATCCGCAAGCTTTCCTGCCCCTTGTTTCACCGAGGATAAAAGATGGCGGGCGTAGAAGAACTCCCGGAAACTCTTGTGGGAAAAGGTGTAATACCCTTCCCGGTTTCGGATCAGGAACGCGGCGGTTCGAAGCTCCAGATCCACCCGGTCCCGGTCGATGCCATTGAGTATGCCCGGTTCCATTTTGTCAAGAACGGCAACGAGTTCCCGGTGATGTACCCGGTGAAGGGACCGTCCCCAGATGTCGAAAGCAAGGGTTTCCAGGATTTTCTTCCGAAGCTGAGGGCTTGTCTGAAGATTGCCGCCGCTTTTATCCGTCAGCCATCGGGTGGTGTATTTATGGTAAAGGCCTGCGGGGGTGACGCCGGTTTTCGATGCCATCAGGTCAGGCAGGGAGTTGACGATCATCTCAAGGAGAACGGGCCTGGGGGCAAGGCTGGGAAGATCGTAGGTTTCCCGGATGAACGTTTCCGCCTGTTTTGCCTGGACCGCTGACAGTCGAAGGTTCAGGAACTCGCGGATCTGGCTGTCGTTAAACAGCAGCAGTTCGTCGATGGTCCCATCAAAGGCCCTGGCCAGCTTTCCAAGCTCCGAATCGTGGCTCACCAGATCGTCCGAAGAACCGTGGAGAACGTCTTTCACGTTCTGCTGGTCTTTGAAGAAATGGGTGCGGCAGGTGATGAGAATCCTGTTCCCTTTTTTATCTCCGGATGCGGCAATGGGCTTTAAAAGCTGACGGAACTGCTCTTCCACGCTTCGTCCCACAGCGGCGGTTCCCATTTCGTCAAAGGCGTCCAGAAGGAGGATCACCCGGCCCGAAGAAAGCAGATGCAAGAGGATGTCGGGGTTTCCGTTCCAGTTCACGCTGGCCCTAAGATGCTCCTGGATCAGGCCTTCCAGGGAAATGGCGTTGGGAAACTCCTTGAGATCCACGGCCATGGGGATGAGCATGCCCGGTTCACCTTCGTGTTTCGCCAGTTCATAGACGAACCGTTTGAAAAACGCTGTTTTGCCCGTTCCGTAATCCCCCAGGAGCAGCCACAGCCGACTTCCCTCACCTTTGGCCCATGTGACGGCGTGATCGATCAGGTCGGCCCCTTGGGAATCGGGATTCCGTTCGAGAAGCACCCGCTGGTTCACATAAGTCCGGGCCAGATCGCTTGTTTCAAAGGCCTGCCTCAGGCTGGCGAGATAGGGGCCGAAATCAAACAGCCGTCGTTCCAGTTCTTCGGGGGTAAAAGCGAGAATGCCTCTGGCTTTTGCAAAGGTGAGTGCCGCAGGTGAAAAAGCCCTGGCCACCACCATGCCTTCGGCCCGCATGTTTTTTGCCTGGGTTCCGTCAAGCCAGACACCCAGGGTTTCGATGACGTTCTTGGCCACGGGTTTTTGATGATCCTTGCATTCCACCAGATAACATTCTTCTCTGAGGCCTGAAGTCTGTCTGGCCACCAGATCCACCCGGTTGCCATCGAGAATCTGTTCGGATTCCACCCGGTATCCCAGAAGGGTGAGGAGTTTCGCCACCTTATCTTCAAAGGTTTTCCCTTTTTCGCTGCGGTTGACTCTTCCGGGCGACTGAACCATGTCGGGATAGACGGCGTTTCCCCGTTCCTCGGCTTCCGAGAGAGCCATCAGGTCTTCCCGCATGCTGTCGATGGATTCGGCGATTTTCGTGTAGGCCTTTGCTATTTCCGAATCCTGGTCGTCCATGGCAAGCAGGTCTTCCCTGAAAAGAAGGCGGCTGTCAAAGGGGATTTCAACCCGCGTTTCCATGACCGTGTCGCCTGAAAGAGCCGGGAATTCCTTGTCCCAGACCTCACGCCGGGCCGTGAGGCGTTTCTCCTGATCGCCCGGAACGGGGGATGCCACGAGAAGGCGCTTGAGATCGGGCAGGGGTGCACGTTGAACCGCGTATTTGCCGTTCATGGCGGGACACAGCGCACGATCAATCTGAAGCAGGCCGGACAGGTTCTGACTTCCGTAACTTCCCACCAGAACCACGGCATGGGGGAGAATGGCCGTCATCAGGCCGCCCAGATCTGTGATGCCGGTTCGGGAATCCAGGAGGATGTGATCGTATTTGCCTGTATCTGAAAAATGGTTGAGGATCGTCCTGAACAGATCAAGGCCCTGGCCGGGCTTTTCCACGAGAAACCGATGCCAGGGGATGTCCTGGTAAAGACCTGCGCTGTCGGCTTTGTCTCCAAACGCGGGGAGGATGTCAAGATTCCTGATGTTCGAAGCCATACGGATCAGGCCGGACAGATCGTCAAGGTCTTCAGGTGTTGGCGCAATGTCCGGCCGTTTGTCCTGAACATCTTTGAGCCATTCGAGAAATCCCCGTTCATGGGCCGGGTCAGGCGTAAGGGCCGGAATGACATGCATGCCGGGCGCTTCCACGTCGAGATCCCAGAGCAAAACCTTTCTGCCCATCCGGGCAAGAAGCGCACCGGTGTTGGCGAGAAGCATGGTGCGCCCCACGCCGCCTTTGTAGCTGTAGAATGTCGTGATATGGGTCGGGTTGTCCATGGTTATGCCACCCTTTGTCTGAAAACGTTGCACCACCGATCTTCCTGGGTTTTTTCCCTGGTTGTTTCCGTTCGGAAAAATGCGCCGTTTGCTCCGGCTGAATACAACTTCTCCCGACCCACCGAGCATGAAACAATCAGATCCGACGATTCCATGGTGTTCAGAATCCGGGTGAGATTGGGCGGTTTTAGCTTGAATTCGTCCTGAATCTTTTTCCTCTCCACGGTTCCGTGTTCAAGAATGAAGGCCAGGATCTCCCGGACATTCTTGAGGGTCATCACCCGGTCGGGAACGTTGCTTTCAAGGGAGGCAAGACGGCTTCCAAGGATGTCGAGATAAGCCGTCCACCTGGCCCCGTAAGGTTTGGACAGACTTTCCAGTTTTTTTGATCGCGAAGGGTGAGTTGCCCGGTCCAGATGTTCGGCAAACGCCCGGAGTTCAGCCACCGTTTCTTCTCCCCGCTTCGCTGTTGTGATCAGCCGGATGAGGATCTGCCGGTAAACATAGTCCAGAACTTCGGCCTGTCGGTCGTTCCAGCTCTCCATGGAGAACACCGTTTCCGAGAGGTCGTTTACGGAAACCGTTTCCGCCAGTTTCTCGGGGACACTGTATATAAGATCTATTATCATATATGAACCTTTATGAACTTTTCTATCTCATACTATTCATTTTCATTCATAACCGCAACACTATTATTCCAAATCCATTGAAATACATCGACTTTTCGGAGAGATATTCGTGGAATTTCCTGAAAAATATGCGAACCCATGGTGGTTTGAAGAGCCTTCGTTCAATGTAACAGGTTGATTGGAAAGCACGGTCATAGCACCATGGGCGCGGTTCAGTCCCGCTGCCCGTTTATTGTGAGCGCTGATATTTTCCTTGCCACCGTATGCCGGAACAAGGTGCCAATCCGCTCCGATGATTTGCCAGAGATCCGCAAATGGGCTTGACTCTTCGCAAAAATCAAGACAGATCGGCATGGCGATGAGACCGATGGGGGTATCCAGTAAATGGATTGTGGCTCCTGTTGTGATTTTTTCCCGTTCACCCGGTTCTCCGAATGTGGTCAGCTTTCTGTGGGAAAGAACGGGCTTCCCCCTCATATTTAACAATTCCCCGTAATTATAGTATTCGCCGCAGCTACTCTGATGAAATGATCCGGGAAGGACAAGATAAAAAGGGTGGAAGTTTTCATCAAGCCACAGGGCGACCCTTTCACGCAGATCCTGACAGACTGTAAGTTCTGGCAACACGAGGATGTCTGCTTTGGTCTTGATCGCTTCGTGCAGCAAATCCTGAATGCCTTTCCACCGTTCTTCCTTATCTGTAAGGGTCTCTGCCCTATAATCCGGCAGATGTTCTTTATTCCACAAAGGGGTGATCCCATCCGTGAAACTGCCGATAAACGACTTGATTTTTTTCTTCTCGAAAAAATTCGCGACGGGCAGGTAAGCCGGTATTTTCGTCACCGATATCTTGATACCGTGTATTTCCTCTGGAATGATCCAGTGATGACGAAGATAAGACCGGATATGGCCTGTCTGCTGAACATGCCTGATTTTATAATGAATCCGGCGAACACGTCTGTAAACGAGATAGGTCTTCCCGTATAATTCTTTCATTGCAGTGGGCGAGTCTTCTCTCGTGCCTTTATCGAAATCAAGAAACTCATCCAGAGCTTCAAGGATAGCCAGCGGAAACTTTGTATCGATATTCGTCGCTGATATTAAAGGCGGATTCTCCATCAGAAGGTTTATTACACTTTCTTTGACCTCCTTGTGCCGGTTCATATCGTCCAGTGACGTTTGTTCAACCGTCTGAAAAAGCGGATAATTTTCTGTCAATCGAAGCCACAAGGAAATAAAAGGCCGATGGATGTCTTCTACCAGTAATTCACTGATGTTTATCATGATATTCCATTTCAACTGTTTCGAATCTGTAGTTGTTTACGGACCGTTCCATACCCGCTTCGGGTGTGTCATGCAATGAATACATCATGCCAGGGGAAACAGGCAAGCTCCTTTTCAACGATTTATTCTTTGTCTATTTCATGTTTTGTTCGGTTTTGTGAAATAGAATTCCGAGAACGCCTTGCTAACCCCCACAATTTTCTGTACGTCAAAAAGGCCTCATCATGGGAGGATACGAGCCAGCTAAGGCTCGGGAATTCTGCGCAAAGCCCCACATACTCGTTATCTTCTTCCGACCATATAACACGATATGTATAACTGCCATTTTCTATAGTTTTCATATTCTATCCTCTCAATTACTGGCTGGATAAAAGATACGTTCTCAGATTGAGTTTTTTGTTTTTATTCCCAGTTTTTTCCGAACATTATCTCGATGGAATTCAACTGTACGGGAGGAAATCCCCAGAAAGTCCGCGATCTGCTATGAGGATTTATTCTGTTTGATAAGATTGACGACCTGGATTTCAGTGGGTGTCAGTTTCTGCATGCTTTCAGACAGGAGCTGCATGAATTCTGCTCCAGAATTTCAAGGTAAATTTCTGATGTTTGTCTAAGGATGTTCGTTTCAGTAATTCGATATGGGGTGCTACCACTTCCTTGATACTGAATATCACCCGGTTCTCCAGATCTCTTTTGTCATTTTCACGCTTTTTCAAAAGGACTTCAAGGGCTGTATTGATATCCTGGAGTTCCGCAGTCCGCTCTTTTACTTTTTCTTCAAGAGCCATATGCATTTCCATCATGGCCCTTTCCGCACGTTTTTTTTCGGTGATATCCATAAGAGTATCAATGACACCTGTGATATTATTTTCAGAATCTCTTAAAAACGCGGACGTCAGATACAGCCATTTCCCCCGTTCGCCCAGTTCAGGAAAATAAGTCTCCACGCCATAAGCATCTTTTACAACACGTGACTTACGGCATTCCGACTTATAAAAAGTTGAGATTTCTTCAAGGGGAATTCCATCGATTAAAAAATCGAACAGAATCGGCTGTTTCAGATATTTCTCGGTGATCTGTTTATTTTTCTATAATATCGGCCTGCTGTACACCGGTGAGATCTTCACAGGCCTTATTTCAGTGAACGATGCAATGCATATTATTTACGACAATGGTGGGAATGGGCGAGCCTTCAATGAGGAATAGGGACAGACGAATAATACAATCTGGTTATGCACATCATTCAAGTTGGAATTCCGATGAAAACGGGTCCATGGGTGAAACCCCGGAACGAGTTCCCCCCTGACCTCGAAAAAGATAAGCGCTTACCCGGACAGACACACGCCCATTATTTTTTGGCAACTTTGGGTACAATTTTAAAATTGAGCATTGGCACTGTGACAGTCGACGGTGTGAATATCCGTTGATGTGCGGCCCGCAGTTTTTTGGCAGCCGCCACGTAGGCTGATGGAAAAATCGTTTCAACCGGAACTGTTTTGGGGAATCGAACAATAACGCCACGGGTGTCGTCGTCCGATTGACCGGGAGCCCGAGCGTTCAGGCAAACGAAGTTATTCGTTTCTTTAAGTTCGGGGAATTGGTCCCGAGGGTCAACAAACAAATAGAGTTGCGTGTGATCATTCAATTCAGGAAGTCCACCGGCATCATTAAACCAAACCTGATAACGTCCGGGCATTTCAGGGATTTTTTTAGCTTTTTCCAATAGAATTAAGGGGGCGTTGATCGTATGGGTGATCAAACCTCCGAAAGAAATCTGGGTCGATGGCCCCGCAGGTTTGCTGACGGCCAGTTTTCCTTCGAGATTATTATTCGATTCAGAGGTAACAACGGTGAGAGCGCCTGTTGCATTCGAACGGGTCAGAACAACCGCGCCAAGGCCTGAAGGGTAAGCCAGAGACCCGGCATTGGTGATCTTTGCTACGGTTTCTGAAGCCACATTTGTGTTAAACTCAAGGATGGATTCGGGAACAAAATCTGACCCCATACGAAGGACGTTACCCACCACATCAAGGGTGTTTGGGTCATCTAAGACAACGCTGATTTTGACCAGCTCATCCCCTTTTTTTCCTATAATCTCAGCCAGCTCCTCGCTGAGATCCGCTCGAAACCGTGCGGATTCACCGGGATTGATAACTTTAATATCGGGGTTTTCGAATTCAATGTCGGCTATCGGCAGATAAAAATCGTTGCCCTTGCTGTCGGTGACTTTGATTTTGCTACCGCTTTGTGTGGGATTCAACATTTTGTTGGACATGTTGTCGACCACAGCATCAACATTGGTGCTGTCCTGCATGGCACTTGAAATAACGATGTTTTCCCAGGCCGGAATGGGAAGCACCCCCACTGCCTTATAGGCTTTTTTAAAGGCCTGGCATCTGGAATTAATCGATTCACCGCCGAATAACTGGCCAAACACATTCACATCGTCACAGGCACCAAGCACGGCATTGGCGAATTCCTCCATGCTGGCTGTTTTGGGATACAGCTTTAATGTTGTCGCCGTACGGATAATCCGAGTGGTCATCTCCATCCCCACCGCAGGGACATGGTATCCATGAAAATCGCCACCTTGAATCAACAGACTATGGGCTTTGTTTAATATTCCGCTGTTTGTATGAACACCGCCTGAATCGTCTTTGGTTTTAACATAGTTGGAATAGTGATCAGGCTGACCATATTTTGGAGGATTCACCATATCTCTTAGAAACCAGCCACAATCTTCACCAAAGGTGTCGTTGTTCAATCGGTTGTTGATTGCAGTCATGGCCACTCCGAAAAGATCGGCCAACGATTCATTGATCGCCCCGGATTCATTGAGATATTCCAGATCAGAGGTGGCATTGATGACACTGTGCATGAATTCGTGGCCCACCACTTCAAGAGACGAACTGACGAACTGATGGGTTGCGGTTGTAGCGCCGCCCACTGCAATCGTTCCGCCGCCGCCCCAGGCGTTCAGATCTTCTCCTCCACCCGCACTATTTTTAATTCCAATAGCCATAAAAAAATCACCGGCCAACCCGTCCCAGCCTAATCGACCCCGTTGCGCCCACCATTCGTTGACCTTCTGAAAATTATACATCAATCGGCTGGCACAACGTTTGTTGCCCGTGTAGGTGGTGTCGTTATACCAGTAATTATCGACGGTTCCATTTCCATTGTTTATTCTGGCTTCAATGAATATGGGCGCGGCGTAAAACTTCGTTCGATCGGCATCAGTGAACACATCGTCAATGGTCACCTGGTTCGAACTGCCAAGCCAGCCAGCATCAAATCCGTGACCGGCAATGCCCATGAAATACCCGTCATCATATTCTGTGGTATAACGTGCAGAGATGATGGAGACCATGTTTCCCAATTCATCCGGGGCGGTCATCATGTAATTGTCGCTGGTTTCATACCAGTAGGCAAATGGGGTTTCGTTAAATACAGAGATTATTTCCCCTGTTTGGGCATCAATGAACGCCCGGCCAAGATTCATACTATCCCTGAAATGAACATCATAAACCAGACGATAGGAGTGTGGCTCACCCACAGTATCAATGGCATTGCTTTTGTCCATCGGCATCAGGACAAGGGATTCGCTGTGTTCCATATCGACGGAGGTTAACGGATCAAATGTCGGTGGCCGCCATGTTATGTTGCCCTCTTCGTCGTAAGTCGCCGTTTCATAGGCTGAAGCTTTGCTGGCTAAAAGATCAAATGCCTCACGTTGGGTGAACGTGGCGTTTGAAGCCGTGGCCGCAGGAATCGGTAAAAGGCGGGTGGACATACTGATCAGATTCCCGTCGGGATCAAATACACCGATGGCAAACTGACCATACACCGGAACGCCGTGAAACATTCGTGAAAAGTGTTGCGTTGGCAGTGAACTATAGCCACCAAGCTCTTCGGCTGGAAGTTCTGGCGTGGGCCGAAGGGAATCATTCACCGGATCGCGAACAATGGCAAGGTCTTGAATGGGATCTTGAAGATGAAAACCATCTTTATACCGTGTGAAAAATTCAAGCATGGCGGACGACAAGTCCCCTTCGTTATTACCCCGTGATTCTGCAAGAGGGATAAGGCGTTGAACCGCTGAAAAAACGGCTAAACCACCCGCACGGACCATGTTGATTTCCCCTGTGGCAGGCTCGAATTGAATATCCCCACCGGGAATGTCTGCTTGGATTTGTCGGGCAGCAGTTTTGACGACCTCACTGGGTGTAGTGACATCAGACGTTTCAGAATCTTTGCCGGAACACCCTGTGAACAGAGTTATAACCGAAAAGAAGGCGACAGCCAGACAACCATTACGAACTATGTATTTTTTCATATGGTCGTATCGATAACGCAGTGCATCGATATTGTCAAACAATCATTAAGTTATGAATCAGCGGACAAACGTGATTTCTATCCTTATACATAGCTGTCGTTCTTCAACATCGCCGCATCGGGTCTCCAGCAATAGATAACTTATCCTCCGCGTCCGTCTTGTCTCATGTGGCACGCATCTCTCTCATCATCTCTACAGGGCTTTGCCCAAAGTAACGCTTAAATTCACGACTAAACTGAGAAGAGCTTTCATATCCCACCTTGTCAGCGGCAATGTAGGCTTTCATGCTTTCCTGCACCATCAAATCCCGTGCTTTTGTCAGGCGAATTTTTTTCAAACACTGCATGGGAGAGTCCGATGTAATCTCTTTAAAAGCCCGATAAAACGCCGGAGAACTCATGTTGGCCGTTTTCGCCAATTGTTCAACATCCAACTTGTTCGCATAATCATTTTGTACGATCTTCAATGCGCGGGCCACCTGTAAGAACGTGCCGCTGTAAGTCGCCAAAGAATAAAGCACCGGCGCCTGGGTGCCGCAAAGCGCACAAATGTATTATTTGCCTGTCCCTATTTTTTCCTATTTTTTAACAATTCTCTCACGCCATGCATACACGGCGGCTTGGGTGCGGTCGGTTAAATAGAGCTTGCTCAGAATGTTGCTCACATGCGATTTCACGGTTTTTTCCGAGATATTCAGTCGTGCTGCAATATTCATATTTGACAATCCCTCTGCTATACATTGAAGCACTTCCATCTCACGCTCGGTTAAATCTTCGTGGGGTTGGCTTTCTTGCGTTTTTGCCGCCCGCGCCTGCGCGACAACCGTCACAAGCGCCTTAGCAATGCGTGGGCTTAACGTACTTTGACCTGCTGCCGCTTTTCTCACGGTGCGAATAAGATTTTCAGGTGTTATATCCTTAAGGATATAAGAAATTGCTCCTGCCTTCATCATCGGCACTACATATTCATCGCCCTCATGCGAAGTAACCATAATGATCTGGCTGCGCGGGCTGACTCTTTTAATCTGGCGCACGGTTTCAACCGCTGGCTGATCGGGCATAAACAGGTCCAACAACACCACATCAGGCGCATGTTTCTCGGCAGCGGACACAACTTCCACGGCACATGTCGCAACAGCCATCACTTCAATATCTTGGGCGGTGGACAGGAAAGCGGTTAATCCCTTGCGAACCATTGCGTGATCATCGGCAAGAATGAGTGTGATTTTTTGTGTCATGATTCGCTTTTCCATGAAAGCGTGATCTGGGTTCCAATGCCTGTGGTACTATTAATTTCAAAGGTTCCGTGCGGCAGATCGCTCACCCGGTCACGCATAGAGGTAATGCCAAATCCCCCCGTTTTTTTGTCAGTATCAAAACCTCTCCCATTATCGGCAATGGTTAGTGTGGCAATGTTGTGGTCGATTTTGCTATCGATCACGATTTTAGAGGCTTTGCCGTGGCGTACCGAATTCATCAACGATTCCTGCACAATCCGCAGCACATGATGCTCTGTATGTGCATTAAACTGGATAGAATCAGAATGGTTTAATTCGATACTCACACCGAAGCGCCGCTTGAAGTCGTCGGTAATCATAGCTATACGCTCATGAAGCGAGGTATCGCTGGTTCCTGCAGGACGCAGTTGGGTGATGATTTCCATCAGATCATGCTGCGCTTCACGGGTGATGGTTTCCGCCTCAAGAATATGCTCGTGGGCGGCCTCCATCACGGCGGGTTTGGCTTTGGCGGTTGCCAATTGCAGCCCCAGCGCAAAGAGTTTCTGTTTTACCGTATCGTGTAATTCCCGCGCCATACGGTTGCGCTCATCACTTACGGCAAGATTTTGTTTCAAACTTAGGTACATCTCTAAATCCTGCGCCATGTCATTGAGATGCTGGCTGTGCCGGATGAGTACATCATCATTCGGCAGTGTAATTCGCGCATCGAAATTACCCTGACGCCAGCTTTCCGTAACCTCATTCATTTTCTGCAATTGCCTTGTTACATAGCGGGAGGCCACCAAACCACAGGCGATGCCAATTGGCACAGAGCAGAAAATCACAGAATCCCAGGCGTTGAACAGGAAATCAAGGATACTTTGAAGCTGCACCCAGGGATTAAATTCAGCGACATACAAGATGCGCAAGCGTCCGATAATCCCGTCATGACCATCCGTTATGGGCATGTCCACCCAAATAGGACCCTTTCCCGCCAGCCACATGACGCTGCTTTTTGCGGCAGGCAGTTTTTTTTGTGCGGTGAACTGGACTGCTGCTTTTTCTGGAAGATCGACGGGATCAGACATCAAGAGATGGTCATTACTATCGGTAATCTGAATATACACTTCAGGAAGACTGGAATTGGTAATACGGTAGATTGAGGTACCGCTGCGATGCTCTATGTTTATCAATTTTTCACGGATGTTATCTCGTGCTTTGTCCAGCCATTCGTTATCGGCATCACGGATCGCCTGAGCGACGATGAGCTTTTCATTGTCCACTCGTTTTTCAACGTTGTCGAGGGTAAGGGCTGTACGGAAATCCTTGTAATCGTTTATGCCGTATATCATTACGGCGAGCAACGTTATCGCACAGATGGCGAGCAGCGTGTAGCTTATAGCAAGCTGACACCACAAACGCTTCATAAAATCCGGGCAATAAGCCAAGCAATCAATTGTCCATTTTTTCATTCCTTAATTGTAACGAATTTATGTGAAAAATGCATCCTTAAATAGTGTAAAAATCTTTCTGTAAATTCATTTTTCAATACCAGGAAAAGAATCCAGAAAAAAAGTTGTGTTATCTCCTCCTTAAGGCGGATGTGCTAAATGTAATAACCCTTTATATTACATGCGATGTTTTTAAACCCGAAATCTAAAGGAAATACCTATGGTGTTACACAATTTACGTTTAATTTCACTTATAAGCCTATCCATGCTTGCCGTCTTGTCCACTATCGCACAGGCCGAAGAAAAAAACTGGAATTTTTCAGTGGGCGGCGGCGTGATGTATGGGCCTGCATATGAAGGTTCCGACAAGTATGTCGTTATCCCGCTCCCTGATGTCTCTGTTGAGTTTAAAAACGGTTTGTTTTTTGCAAATGCTTGGGACGGTATCGGCAGTTATCCCCTCCAAGACGAAAACTATAAGGTCGGCGTGTCGATAGGATTTGCTCCTGGCCGCTCTGAAGAGGACGATACAAAAAATCTGCGTGGCATGGGCGATATCGACATGGGGGCAGCAGCTAACCTTATGGGCGAATATGATTTCGGCTTTGCCAAGCTCTCCGGCAAAATTTCAAAAGGAACTGAGGATTACGGCACTACGGCAACGGTGGAATTAGGCAAACTTTTTCCGGTTACCGAGCAGCTCATGGTTATGGGGTCGGTCGGCATAGCATGGGCGGATGCTGACCATATGAATAGCTACTTCGGCGTTTCTTCAACGCAGTCAGCACGCTCCGGGTATAGCCGCTATGATGCAGAGTCCGGAGTTAAAGCTGTCAGCTTTACTGTTGGCGCCTTCTATAACATTACAGAACATTGGAATGCAAAACTTATGGTTAAGGGCAACCAACTGCTCGGCGATGCGGCAGACAGCCCAATAACAAAAGAGGATTTTAACCCGTCTGTAATTTTAACCACGAGTTACAAATTTTAGTTTGATGAAAAACGGAAAATACTCATGAAAAAATAACAAGGAATAGGGACCGGCGAATAATACATTTGTATAGTTCACCTGTCCCCGAGTCCCTTCGTTTGCTGGCATGGATTCCGGGCCTTAAAAAAGCCCCGCCCGAAATGACATAGCGAAAGAGTAAAGCTTTGAAGTTAATTCAATTTTTTCATGATTAAAATGGCAAACGAAGGAGATTGGGTAACGGATATTTACATTGCTTTTACCCCCAATTTAACCTATCGTCCGGCAAAATTACCAGACGGGGACCCCTTGTTTAAAAAGTCCCTTTCCCCGATTCGATGAACCTGAAAACCCGTAGGCGCTGGTGACTCTCTGACTTACGATATTAAGGATATTAAGCCAGATGGAGATATCACCCGAGCAGGATGCGGTTAAATCCGCCGCATTAACAATTGCCTTAAATACGATTGAAAACGATAGCTCAGACAATTTTCTGCTGAATATGATGCAACATCTGATTGCATTCAGTGATCAAATCATCGACAAAGCGGAAAGCAATGATGAAGATTCCCAAATTGAGTGCTCCTGCGGCTGTAGTTATTGCTGCCATATGCAGGTCAAGGTGACACCGCCGGAATGTTTTCTTATCTTTGAGTATATCCTTGAGACATTTTCTGCACGGGAAATAGAACGTCTCAAGCAAAGAATCAAACACAACAGCGGTCTCACTGACGGCAGATCATTAAATGCGAGAGTCCTTGTAAAAAGAGAAACCCCCTGCATCTTTCTGACCGATCATGCATGTGATGTCTACAATGCCAGGCCGCTCATCTGCCGGGCATGGCATTCACTGAACAGAAAAGGGTGCAAGCAGTCGTTTCTGTCTGAAAATTCCAATGCGGAAATCGAAACCGCTCCATTGAGGAACTACGTGCTTGGCATGATCAGAGAAGCCATTCATACTATTTGCGTTCAAAAGGACTGGGAGTATGACACCTATGAACTCCCCTTCGCCTTGTTCAGTTGCTTTAATCATTCAAATCCCATGAAAAACTGGTTACAGCACCACAATCAGTTTGAACTGCATCGACAAGAAATGCCGTAGCACGGACAATTTCTTGCTGTCTCGATTACGCCTGCGTATTCACCAAATGCCCCTTACCACCATATACCTCAGCAAAAATCATCCCAAAAGTGGGACCGTTTCCGCCTGGGTAACTTTCAACCTGGAGGGCACTTCCATAGCGCTTGCGCAAAGCAGCTTCGACACTGTCAACACTCAATGCCCCCTCATCTGGCAAGGCAATGGCATTGGAGAAGAAAGTTGTCCCGTAGGACTGCATGGCTGCCACAACCTCGCCATTTATACGAAACACCGCTTTCACAGGCTCCGCATTCTGTCGTCTGACTTGCGCATCCAGTTCTGCCTGAGTTGCCTGCACCGGAACGTCAGGCGGAGCAAAGTCATCAGTCTTGATAATCTTACTGGTGAGCGATGGACTGATTGGAACAAGACTGGAGATTGCTATTCTACCTTCAGATGAAATGTTCATTTTTGTGCTCCTTTGCGGTTCTGGCGATCTCGCTATAGCATAAGCCGTGCCAATGGCGATGAGAGGCCCAACCAATTCCACCGGGCCTGCGTGAAAAGCCGCGCAGGTAGGTAAATTCAAACGTTGGCCCTCTCTGTTCCCTACATAGCTGAACGTTCTACCCCAATGACTATGCAGATAACATCGCCGCTGCACCGGCAAGAAATTCCGTAGCACGGGCAATTTCTTGCCGTCTCGATTACGCCTGCGTATTCACCCAATGCCCCTTACCGCCATATACCTCAGCAAAAATCATCCCAAGGGATTCAGCGCATGGACAATCGCCTCGCGAAGGTCGTCCGACCTGTACGGTTTACTCAGGAAACTCTGGGGTTGTTCTTTATGGTCACCGTTCATGACGTGGTTTTGATTGTATCCGCTGGTCAGGATCACAGGAATACCCGGAACGATACTTCGAATGGCGTCAAGCAATCCCCATCCATCCATTCGGGGCATGGTCAGATCGCTGACAACCAATCGGATCGTATCCTTGTTCTGCCTGAACATGTCCAACGCTTCCACTCCATCGCCTGCTTCGAGAACCGTAAAGCCCAATCGTTCCAGCATGATGGACACTATTTTCCGAACCGCAATCTCGTCTTTGGCTTTCACCCTGTATTTAAAAATCCCCACCGGAATCTGGGCCACCATGTCGTTGTACTCCCGGACGCTTTCATTCAACGCATTTTCAGCAAGCTTCCTTTTTGTGATGTCCACGGCAAGGCCTTCGATGATCACCTCGTTATCCTGGATATGACAACCGATGGCACGGTCGGAGAACCAGCGACAGTCTCCGTTTTTGTCCACGATACGGTATTCGATGTCAAACCGTCCCTGGTTGACAACTTCGTCAAGGGCTTTGGACACGATAACCTGGTCTTCCCTGTGGATGGAATCCCTGAAGAACGAAGGTTTTTTGTAAAGTTCTTCCGGTGTATATCCAAGAATGTTCCGGACGCTGGGGGAAAAGAACTGAAATCCTTTCTGATTTGAATAAAGGTAAAGGATGTCGGGGATATGGTCCACAAGCCGGTGGGAATTGGCAAGGATTCCGATAACATTTTCATCATTGTCTTTTATGGGAACACAAACGGCAACCGCCAGGGATTTATTTCCCACAATGAGTTTAAACACCTTTGAAATATATGGAGTCCTCAATCGAATGGATAGGTCGAAATTCGTGTTACGAAATCAAAAAAAACAGGATGCGATCATTAATTTAAATCATCGGACAGCAACCTTGAATCGCGAAGCGCAACGGACAGACGAGCGTGAGATGGTGTGGAGAATACGTTGTCAGAATAAGAGTCGTCACGTGCCAGGAAAAAAGAATGATATGATCAAAAGTTTATACTGATCAGAATAATCGATCAACGAAAATGATGGATCTGACTAAATTTAGACGGTCATCTATTAATAACCGGCTGCTGTTATTACATTGGTGACTGGCCTGCATAAACTCTGGCCGTATATGCTCCATTGGTCATATTTGACCTTATCTATAATACTGGCAAAGTCTCATCAAAACGTTTATCGAAAAAATAATTCAAAAAATCAGGACTATAGGTAATGCGCATAGAATGAAATTCGTCTGGCACAAAAAATGAAAAGCAAAAAAAGACCGCGAAGAATTAAGTCTACACATAATATCACCATTAAGGAGGAATAAAGATGAGCGATGACAAGATTGAAAGTGCAGCTCCGCATGTCCTGCCAGCCCTGCCATACGAGGAGAACGCGCTGGCCCCGGTTATATCGGCAAATACCATTGGATTTCACTACGGCAAGCATCACAAGGGTTATGTCGACAACCTGAACAAACTGGTTGCTGGTACGGAGTTTGCGACCATGCCTTTGGAGAAAATTATTGCCGGAACTGCAGGCAAGGTGGATAAAGCCGCGATTTTTAATAATGCAGCACAGATATGGAACCACACGTTTTACTGGAAATGTCTCATGCCTAAAGGGGGTGGTGAGCCACCTGCTCTGTTGAAGCAAAAAATCGAAGCTTCCTTTGAAACCGTGGATGCATTCAAAAAGGAATTGGCGGCGGCGGCAGTGGCCCAGTTCGGTAGTGGTTGGGCATGGCTCGTGCTGGATGGCGCTAAACTCAAGGTGATCAAGACCGGCAATGCGGATATGCCGTTAACCACAGGTATGAAACCGATATTGACCATCGACGTATGGGAACACGCCTATTATCTGGATTACCAGAACCGGCGCGTTGATTATGCCAACGCCGTGCTGGATAAGCTGATCAATTGGACTTTTGCGACAGAGAATCTTAGCTGAAAATTTTAGCCGCTGTCTAAGCAATCTGAATGGGAGCGTTTATCCCCAACGCAGACATTCACATCGAGCGGCTGTGGATTCTGCGTTTGATAATTTCTGCCCATTCCAACACGAAAAGGAAATGATCAATGAATGTATTAATCGTCTATTACTCAATGTTTGGACATATCCGACGTATGGCGGATGCTGTGAAGGAAGGCGCGGACGCTGTGAAAGGTGCCGAAGTCAAGATATGCCGAGTTCATGAAACGCTCCCGGAAGATGTTCTGGTAAAGATGGGCGCCATGGATGCACATAAAGAGCAGACCTATGTTCCTGTATGTAAAGTGGAAGACTTGGCCTCGGCAGACGCCATCATCTTTGGTACTCCAACCCGTTTCGGCAACATGTGTGGGCAGATGCGACAGTTTCTTGATTCGACCGGTGGGCTCTGGTCCAGCGGCGCTCTTGTGGGCAAAGTGGGAAGCGTTTTTACCTCCAGCGCAACCCAGCATGGTGGGCAGGAATCTACTATTCTTTCCTTTCATATCAGTTTGTTACACCATGGCATGGTCATCGTTGGTCTTCCCTATTCTTTTGAAGGGCAGATGAGAATTGATGAAATCACGGGGGGCTCGCCTTATGGGGCTTCCACCATCGCAGGTGGCGACGGGTCGCGGATGCCGAGTGAAAACGAGCTTGATGCAGCGCGTTTCCAGGGAAAACACGTCGCTGAAATCGCAACCAAACTGTCCCGGAAATTATAAATATGTTAACGCAACCATCGCTGAACCAGAATAACAACTGGCCGGAACAATCCATACAGACGGATGTCGTGCTGATATACCCGTATTTTTATACCCATGCACCCAAAGCCATGCTTTTCCATCCTCTTGGCATAGCCCAGCTGGCAGCTGTTTTACGAGAGAATGTACTGCACACGCAAGTCATTGACTGCACATTTGAAAACCACGACGATGTTATTTCAAAAATAATCCATGCCCAGCCCCGGATCGTGGGAATTTATGTGATGCTGTCCATGTCGGAAAACGCCATGGCACTCGCCGACAATATCCGGAAAGCTCTCCCGGAGACCCTGCTGACATGCGGTGGACCGCTACCGACCTTGAAGCCCGAACAGTTTTTAACGGTGTTTGACGTGGTGTTTCGCGGTGAATCGGATGTCTCTTTTCCCCGGTTTTGCCTGGATTATGTTTTATCAGATCGTTCCCCAGATCGTCTTTCGGGATTTATAACGAACCCGGAAAACTATCCGGGGATCTATTTTAATGATTACAAGAATGGCGCAGTTATCCAGACTCCATGCGGGTCTTCTGATAAAAAAGCCCTTGACCGCCTCCCCATTCCCGACCGCGACGATTATGATCATTCAAAATATCAACAGTTCTGGCTTGATCGGAAAGAACCTTCACTGGCAAGCATCATGACGAGTTATGGCTGTCCCTTTGACTGCGATTTCTGCTCAAAACCTGTTTTTGGGAATCACCTTCGCCTTCGCCACATGGACAGAATTTTTGAAGAAGTCCGGGATATCAAAACCCGTGGATACGATGGTCTCTGGATAGCCGATGACTGCTTCAGTCTTGACCCGGATCATACCCGGTGCTTTTGCCACCGTTTGATTTCGGAAAAACTGGATATGAAATGGTTTTGTCTGTCCAGAGTGGACAAGATTACCCAGTCCGATATCGAGCTATGGCAGGATTCCGGCTGCCGGAAGGTCTTTTTCGGACTTGAATCAGGCAACAATGACATCCTGAAATTAATGAATAAAAAGACCACAACAGATGAGGCGGAAAAAACCATTGAACGGTTTGCCCAAAGTGATATCCGGACAGCCGGATTTTTCATCGTGGGATATCCTGGGGAAACATACGATACCATTGAAAATACATTTGAATGGGCGCTTTCCCTGCCCCTTGATGAAGTATCCTTTACCATTCCCTATCCGCTTCCCGGAACGAGGTTATATGATCGGGTCATGCATGTGGACAAAACCCTTGACTGGAAATATGAAAATGAAAACCGGATGGTTTTTCAGTCTGAGTTTGACGAAGTCTATTTAAAGAAGCGTATTGAAAGCGTTTATAAACAGTTCAGCGACAGACGTGGCGACGTCAGAACACTGGCGACCCAGCCAGAGCAAAGATATAAATAGCATCAGGTCAAGGCAATAGTTGCAGGTCAAGGCATTTCAAAGAGGTCAACGTGCTCCCCATTTCAGAGAATCTATTTCTAATGCACTCTTCTTCAGCAGGAGAAGGGAAAACCAAAGGGATGGCGAAAGGTCTTACTCTTTGTCATCAGAATGACGTATTTGAAGGTGAATGCGCCGGGTTCGGTTTACCTGTGATGAAATCGGACAATCTAACCATATTCCCCTCTCTTTGTTCTTTCAAATTGAAAAATCCCGGAACATTTGAAGTCGTTTATCATCTGAACTTAATAGATACCTGGCAGATTTCAGGTCTTGCAGCACCGTCTTATTTCAGGGCATTGATGGAAAAAGTGGTCCGTTTTTATATGAAACGGCCTGAATGTCAGCGAATCGGTTTAAAAATTAGAAATACCCTTTTTAAGCTTTTTCAGATTCGCAGCACGATGAACCCCGGTAAAAGTTATGGATACTGCCGAGTCCTTTACGAGGCGGAATCTCATCGTTTGAAAATAAGCATCAACGGGCAATCACTTCGGCATCTGGGAGAACTGATTCTACTAAACGAAGTCCCTGGAATTGGCTTTTCCAGATTGAAATCAAACACGGACATCCGGGAGGTTCATGATTTTCTACCCTGGCAGGAATGCTCCATAGAAACAGCCATTGAAAATCCAGCCCTTCAAATCGGGTATTATCTATCGTTTCCGGGCGATTATAATCCACAGTGCTTTCAGATCGCCGCAGGCAAAGAAGTCGGCCGGGATCTCAACTGGGCCGGATTGGCCATTACCGCAGAACGGGCTGTGTTCACATATTATGTCAATTTTTATAATCAAACTTTATTTAAATATAATCAGAGGAAATTAACATGACACACCATCACTTGAATGTAGGCGACCAAGTCCCGGAATTTACGCTTATAAACCAGCATGACAAAAAAATCACGCCCATGGCTATGGAAGGCAAGAGGATTCTGCTCTCCTTTCATCCGCTTGCATGGACACCCGTCTGTGAAATTCAAATGCGCACCCTGGAGATTAAAAAAACCATATTCGATGAATTCGAAGTGATTGCATTCGGCATCAGCGTGGATAGCGCTCAATCGAAAAAAGCATGGGCAACGTCCATGGATGTCAAGAATACCAATCTGCTTGCCGATTTTTGGCCCCATGGAGAAATTGCTGAAAAATTCGGCTTGTTTATTAAAGACATGGGCTTTTCAGAAAGAGCCAACATTTTAATCGGCCTGGATCGGACCATAGAATGGATCAAGGTGTATGAGCTGCGTCAGGTGCCTGACATTGAAGAAATTATCCATTTTATTTCATCAAAAAAATAAATTAAGGGCAAACGCAAATGAGAATCCTGGTGACGATAGCCCCACCCATTTAACTGCTAAATCCGGATACTCTGCCGATCGTTGGTTCAGGAGCCTTTTCTTCTTTTTGTGTTAAGCGATGTTACAAAATTAAAGACGGTCGAGATCAAAGATTGCGAAAATTTCACATGATATGAAAGGATAAGGAGACATTTATGACACAGATCATCAGTCGCGAGATCCGGCTGGCTTCCCGCCCCAAAGGGCTTCCAACCCCGGATAATTTTACGTTAGCCAGCACGGAACTGGAGCCGTTAACAGACGGGCAGGTTCTGGTCCGAAATCTCTTTATGTCGGTGGACCCATACATGCGCGGCCGCATGAACGATGTGAAATCCTATGTTCCGCCATTCGAACTGGGCAAGCCACTCGACGGCGGTGCCGTGGGCGAGGTCATTGAATCGCGAGCCAGGGAATTCAAGCCGGGCGATATTGTCACATCCATGTCCGGGTGGCGGGAATACGTCATTGCATCACCGAATGAGCTGCACCCGGTGAATGATAAAATTCAGCCGCTGTCCGTTTATCTTGGAGCTCTCGGCATGACAGGCATGGCAGCATGGGCCGGGTTGACTCTTGTGGACGTTAAAGCCGGATAATGAAGAAGAGGATGCTGTGGGGTTGACTGCGGTGGTGCCGTTCCTGTTGGAAGACCGGCTAAAGGAACGAGGTGGCTTGTATAGCAAGGGCGACATCTGGGCTCCTTACGTTCAAGTGGACGGCAAGCTTGTGACAGGCCAGAACCCGGCCTCGTCGGGAGCCGTGGCGGAAGAATTGCTGAAGCTGATTTAAGGGCCTTGACCATGAATCGTTTCGCAGAGCAAAAAGAAGCCATAGAAGACACACAAACAGGTTTAATATGGACAAAAAATGCTTCTTTATCCGATTTTCCAATGACCTGGAATGAGGCATTGACGTTTATCAGGGAGTTGAACGATTCAGAACTCTATGGATATAGCGACTGGAAACTTCCGAATCGTAAAGAATTTTTCAGCTTAATGAGCCAGGATACGATTAATCCGTGCCTGCCAAATCTTCACCCATTTATTAATTTCTTTACCGGTTATTACTGGACATCTACGAGCTGTGTCAGGCTACCGGAACAAGCGTGGTATATTCATTTAGGCGGGGCAAAAGTTTTTAAAGGCATTAAACGCAATTCGTATATGGTATGGCCTGTTCGCAGCACTGATAATTCTGACGCTCAAATTTTACGAACCGGCCAACGGAATTGTTATGACGAGAATGGCAATGTTATCGCATGTGACAATACAGGTCAGGACGGAGAATTTCAGTCGGGATTACAATATGACAACCCGCGATTCATAGAAAATGGCAATTTTGTCAATGACAATGCCACAGGTCTGACATGGTTTAAAGATGCAAATATCAATAGCGGTACACTGGATTGGAAGGCGGCATGTAATTTTGTGGAGAAAATGAACAGAGACGGCCATTATTCTTATGACGACTGGCGATTTCCACATATTGCCGAATTGGAAAGTCTATCAGATATGAGCCGCCATTCACCAGCTTTACCAGATGACCATCCATTTATTAATGTTCAGGAATTTTACTGGTCGTCAACAACCAGCATGTATGAAACCCGGTATGCATGGGTGCTTTATTTGAAAGACGGTGCTGTGGGTGTCGGGTTTAAGCAGTTATCTGAATTTTATCTTTGGCCTGTGAGGAGAACATGATGAAAAATCGCAGTGTGATTCTGTTATCATTGGTAGTGGTTATGAGCATTGCATGTGCCAATACGATCACCACCAAAGACGCTGATATCCGTTCCGGTTCCGGCACGGAAGCGAAATACCCTATTGCACAAAACAATAAATCCGATGAGGAGGACACCATGCAATTTTCTAAAGGGAAATTGGGAGGCATCACCAGATTTGAAAAGGTCCCTGATGATGAAGAACGCCTGATCAAAGACATGGTAGTTATATTACAGGAAAAGATGGCCAAAGATTATCCCGCAGGCCAGACCAAACGTGATGCGCATCCGAAAACGCTGGCCTGTCTGCAAGCAAAATTCATTGTTGAGCCGAACATACCGGCGGAGCTTAAGGTAGGACTATTTGAGTTTCCCCAGACCTATCCAGCCTGGATTCGAATTTCCAGTGCAAGCGGCAAGGTCCAGTCAGACAAAGTCAAAGATCTCCGTGGTTTTGCCATAAAAATCATGGGTGTCAAAGGGGAGCGGTTTCAGCCTCAAAACGAGGAGAAAGAAACACAGGACTTTGTACTACTAAGCTATCCGAGCATGCCCTTAGGAACCGTCAAACTTTTCCATGACGCAGTGTACTACAGCATCAATTGGTCTCCCTTTATCTTTGCGTCTCGTCTGGTTTTGTCCGGTAATTTCCATATCATAAACGAACTGCGCAAGACGCAGCAAAATCAGACCTCACCGCTCGACATCCGCTATTGGAGTACGACTCCTTATCTATGTGGGACAGAGCACAGTGTAAAATATTCCCTTGTTCCCACATCCCAAATAAAAAGCCCGTTGCCGCACGTGCTTACCGATCATTATCTCACTGAAAATATGGAAAAACACCTGGACACCCATGAGGCAAGCTTTGATTTCATGATTCAAGTCCAAAAAGATTCTGTCCGGATGCCGGTTGAAGATGCCGGAGTGGAATGGAGCGAAAAGGAATCCCCCTTTATCAAAGTGGCCACACTTCGAATTCCGCCCCAGGTTTTCCGAACCACGGACCGCGAGGCACAGGCAGAGGCGTTGTCATTTTCCCCGGCTCATTCCCTGATCGAACATCGGCCAATCGGCGGCATCAACCGGGCAAGAGTTGAAATTTACCGGACCTTATCAGAATTCCGCCATAAGCAGAACAACACACATCTGACAGAACCCCAAAAAGATGAGCAATGAAAAGATTTAAAGTGTTGCTCCACAAGCCCTGACCTTTTGCCGGGGTGTGGGACACAATAGTTATTTCCGCCCAAATGGACCTGAAGGAAGGATGAATAAAAAACCTGAAAGAACATTAAAAACGGGGAGGGACAAATATCGTGAAAAAAACAGAAAAACAGACAGAGGATTCTTTCGATAAAATGATTGGTGAATATATCGCAACGGATTGCCGTACAGCAAGGGTCTTCGAGAAATATGGAATCGATTTCTGCTTCGGATGGAAAATTAGCCTATCAGCAATCTGCAAAGAAAAGGTTCTTGACCTTCAAACGATATTACATGAAATAGAGATAGTCAAAAACAGTTCTGTCAAATATTTTGTGTAAACTGATTTTCGGTGACTTATAAATAGGCATTCTCACGCCGATCAGTGCCAATCGGGAGATTGGCGTGCCCGGATGGGCTGACGATCAAATCGATTAAACGATAAAATTAAGCGGGTTATTATGGTTAAAACTCGTAATCGCAGATTCCACCCAAATAGTTTTCAGCGGTGATTTTTATTATCGGAGATGCTGCAGATATCCGTAGGCAGTCAGTGAAAAGATAGAACGGATTGAAAAGAAAAGGCTTGCGCAAGAATGCGCGAAGCTCGACCCATTCTTTGAAAAAACTCTTGCTGATGAAGGGCAGCTGCCCCACCTGGGAACGCCAATCTCCTGATTGGCCTGGGCAGCCTGCCGGAATATAGAACGGCAGTCTTATTTGTCTGTTTCAGCTAATGGTTATGTAGCCCATTAGCGCAATGGTTTCATCTGCTGGTAGTTTCCATTCAGGTAATTGTTCGGGTCAATGTTCTGGTCGTCGGTGTGTGCGTACCGCCCGAAACCGTCGGTCCAATGGTAGTTGTAATCAGAATACTGGTCGGAGACGACTCCGTTCTGGTCAACCATGTGTTCGGTGCCCCGCACGTATTGATCAAAATTATCCGACCGTTTGTCAAACTCTGTGTCTGAACCGACACTGTAAGACGCGCGCGCCTCATTCTGCCGCGCTCGGCCCTGAGCGCGGCTGGCTTCCGCACGTTGGAGGAACGCTTCATTCGATTCGTGAGCTATCTTGCTCATCTGTTTTGCCCGTTCAATGCTGGCCCAGCTTTGGGCCAGGTTCTGGGCGGCCCTTTTCAACTGGGCATCGTGGATCTGATTGAATCGCTGCTGCCATGCGGGGTTTACCTCAAATGAGGTCGCAATGAATCCCAGCAGTGGCCGTGCAGGCTCCAGTTTACCCGACTTCGCTCCGATGCTGTGTGTAAGATACAGGTAGCTATGGTACTCCATAGCAGAGGGCGGAGACGGAATCGCGTCCGTGGGTGGCATAAAACCATAGAACTCTTCATCCACCAGGCTGCCGGCAACCTCATATTGCACACGTACGCAGATTCCCTTTCCCTTCGGCGCTTTTTTGGGGAATATGTGAGGGAATGCTTTGGGGATGTTGTCCACTGACCGATATCCGAGAATCCGCAGATTCTTCATGTGGCGGCGATTGGGCGCAATGACATAACGCACCATCGCCTCTGGTAGCGAGATGGTGTGCTGGTGGATTGCACCTGATCGGTCCAAACCCCATGGGCCCCGGTCATGAGCCGTATCACTCCACCAGAACATTCTCGGTCCGTAAAACTCTACCCAGCTACCACCATCAGGTGCCTCGGCGCGGATGTGAGTTTTCACAGGCATGTAATACGCATTGAGGTCCCAGGTCAGGCTGCTGTTGGCTTTCCAATTTTTTGGTATTGAGATACGATTTACCGGCATGCCGTCCAACTGCCGATCAATCGAGTGGTAGGGGCGGAATTTGATTTTTCCTTTGGTCACATTCGCCGGGTCCTGTTTTGGTGCTGCGTTGACCGGTTGTGAGTCACAGACGCATGCCAAAACACCAAAAAAAATAATCACCAGCAAGTAGGGCATTTGCTTTTCCCGCCATTTTTTTTCTGTTGTCGTCATGCTTTCCTCCTGTCAGTGGGTGATGTTTATGAACCAATGAAACATTCTGATGACTTTGGATCAAAATTCCACTCAAACGTGTAGTTGCATGTCATGATATATGCTCAATACGTTTTGTATTCAGATCATTCCAAGAAGTTAATTAAAAAGTTTCATAAATATTGAATGTTGTCAACAAGCATAAGGTGGGTCGTCAGGGCAATCGCATATCTTTATGGCCATAGTCGAGGGGCGGGGGCGCCCATTAGGCGAATCACAGTCTGTTTACGAGTCGTTCCTTTATTTTGTAAGGGTAAAGAAGGCAGGATTCATGGGAATCCTGCCTTAACAAACCGTTGGTCTATCCGCTATTTCCTTTTTTTTCTGAAACGAGAAAATACTGCCAAGCCACTACCAAGAAGGAGCAGAGTTGCAGGTTCGGGAACGGGATTAACCGGATCAGTCGGGTCTGTTACGTAAGTCGTGACGAGCATGGACACTTTGATTGTATCAAAGTCATTCCAGTCACAATCCCATCTATATGTATCAGGCGCAATGATGTTGATGTTTCCCCAACCGTTTTGATCAAACGCTGCAAGAATATCGGACGTAAACTCGTATTTATATGTGACAGTTGTTGTGGTGTGACCTGACCAGCCGTCACCCGAGCCGGCATTGAAGCTGTAAACAGGCAGATCTTTCGTCATGAGTGTTTGTTTATCGGCAGTCCAGGCCGTCACGGTAATGTCTGCAAACTCTTTATCCGTGTCATCTGAAGAAAACATAATCTCAAGACAAGCTGATGTCCACACTTCATCTGGAGTCAACCCACTTGCGTCCGTGGTCAAAGAAAGAGACGAGTTCGTTGTGACATTTCTTACAGAGTTCGCATACATAAAATCGAAGCCGAAATTGTAGCTCTTATTTGTACTATAGCTTTCTTTAATTTCCTGACTGCCGGCGTACGTTTCCACGTAGTCATAGGTTGCAGCATAGCCTGATGTACTTAACAACAATAAAAAAACTGCGAAAATTCCGATTATGTTTCTTCTCATGTTTCATCCTCCCGGGATAAAGAAATAATAATTAAATGACATGCCAGGCATGTCTCATATTGTCCCATACAATATGGCTTGTCTTTGTTTGCAATTCAAGTGCCATATTTGTACACATGATAAAAATCTATCGTCTGAACACCTGAATTGCTTGGTGTCACAGGTGTTAATCAACATTTGCCAGAGGGCACAGGATACATACCACACTAACCGCGATGTTATAAATTTATGAAAACAAATACACAGGGGCCCTCTGTGTCAGGATAGTTGTCACCCCAAATAAGAGTCGGAGTTAGTTCACCCTCGGCCCCAGGTGATCTGGAGCCCATAAAAGCTCAGGAGCACCTGATGAGTTACGGAGTTCCGGGGACCTTACTAAACCCTCACAATTTTCTGTACGTCAAACAGGCTCGACTTTTTAATAATCGAGCCTGCATTATTCTCTGATTTGATTATTGGTGGGCAAGCTTCGCGCCTATCAGGCGGTTAAGACCAACACCTGCTTCAGCAGCTTCAATGGCAAGATGCAGTATAAAGTTTTTCATACGTGATACCTCCTATTTCACATTAAACGGCACGTCATAATTCAATATCCAGAACTAGGGTGACCCCCTTTATCGGATATTCAAACACAACAATCCCCAAAAGACCATATGCGACCACAGGTCAAACTTGACCTTTATTTAAGGACTTTTGTTTACGGTTCTATGAATAGTTTTTTAACCAATTTCTTTTAAAATCAGACTGATGGATGCAGCCCTGTTGAGCACATGAAACCTGGCACACAAATTGAGTATTACAGGTTGTTGCATAGAAGTGTCATCTTTAGAAGGAACTTGAATAAGGAGAATCGACTGGGTGCGGGATTCACCGTTCGCGTTTATGGTCGTCACGCACTTGGACTCCAATACAGCGCATCCGTCCGGGACGCGCAATATCCCGACCGGGCTGACAGTCACCAGTCGGTTGGAACCGTCAGCCTTGTTTTCACGTTGCTTGGCAAAGCCCAGTTCGGCGCAGTCGAGTGGCGCGGCACAGATTATTTATAATTGCTCTGTTAGGTTCATATTTACCACTATTAAGTCCATTGGTTTTGATGTTTCCTCATACCCCAATATTGGAAAATGATTATGTCTAATAAATAATGAGCTGATGCCACGAAATACAAACATGAAACGATGTATTAAGCGCAACACGTCATTCGGTCGACAGTAGGTCGGCTGAGTCAATTAATAAACCAAAAAAAGGAAACTAATGATGTCAAAAAAATCCGTATTCTGTATTGCTACCTCCGACTTGGCAGCTGAACGCATTGTCGATCAGCTCAAAACCGCACACTTCTCCAACAACGACATCTCCGTGCTATTCCCAGACAAGGGCACAACCCGCGATTTTGCCCATGAGAAAAACACCAAAGCCCCGGAAGGCGCTGTCACTGGTGCTGGCACTGGCGGTGCCATTGGTGGAGCTTTGGGATGGATCGCCGGAATAGGTGCATTGACCATTCCAGGTATCGGCCCCTTCATCGCCGCCGGACCGATTATTGCGGCTTTGAGTGCTGCTGCTGTTGGTGCAACCGTGGGAGGTATCACCGGCGGTTTAATCGGTCTGGGTATTCCCGAGATCGAAGCCAAACGTTACGAAGGTAAAGTCAGAGAAGGCAATATCCTTATCTCAGCCCATACCGAGGATTCAAAGGAAGTTACCCGTGCCAAGGATATCTTCACCAAAGCCGGTGCGCACGACATCTGCACCACGGGCGATGCGTCCACTCCCAAAGTCAAATAGGCAAAAATCGCCGGTAAATAGAATCCATCCCTGGGGCTGAGGTAACACTCGGCCCCAGAGTCGTCACACACCAATGAACACCCATTAAGGAATCGAGCGTGAAAACATTGAAAGACGTGTTTCTCAGCGGACTGACTGACATATTTGACATCGTATGGGGGTGAAACCGATAAAATCTATAGTGGATTGAGATAACAGAACATGGTGAACAAGGATAAGATTGCACAGACACCTGGTGATGTAGTGGAGGCAAGAGACGCGCCGTCTGTTGCAAAAGGCATCGTTGACGACCATGATGACATCCAAAACGCTCAAACGGAGCTCCGTGAACAGCCGATAGACAAGCGCAAGTCGCTTCTCAGAATTGGCCCGGGCCTGATTACCGGTGTGGCGGATGACGACCCTTCAGGGATAGGCACCTACTCCGTTGCAGGGGCGCAGTTCGGTTACCAGCTTCTTTGGCTGGCTCCCGTTTGCTTACCACTTATGATCGCCGTGCAGGAGATGTGCGGCCGCTTGGCCCTTGTGACGAGCAAGGGACTGTCCGCCAACATCAAAGAATACTACCCTAAATGGTTATTGTATAGTGTGCTGATACTCTTGGTCGGTGCGAACACAATCAACGTCTACGCAGACATCAACATAATGGCCGCCTCCATGAAGATGCTCTTCGGTGCACGTTTCCGGCAATACCGATATCAACACAGCTGTGGCCCTCATGTCCATAGCAGGAGGACTTTTAATCTGGTCGCTCTTCCCGGGAAAGGCTGCATGATTAAATCGGAAGACGGTCTTCCGTTAGTAGGACATTATTTCTGCTCATAATTCGCTATCCCAAAAAGGTGGAAAATTAAAAATTATTAATATGGCCCTACGAAAACATAGGGCCGAAATGGAAGAAAAAACAGAAGTGGAGTGATTACCAATGAAAACGAAGAATGTTGCAAACGAGTTCCCTGTGGTTTGTGTGGGAGGTTCGGCCGGTGGGCTCGATGCGTATACACGGTTGTTACAGCATCTGCCGTCTGACATGGGTATTGCAATCGTCATCGTTAATCACCTGAGAACCGTAGACACCCTGCTTCATGAGATTCTCCCGCGTTTCACCGCAATGCCGGTTGAATTGATCACTGAAAGGTTGCTCATCCAGCCCAACCATGTGTTCATCATCCCGTCACAACGTGATTTACACGTTCTTGATGGAGAGTTCCGTCTAATGCCTATATCAAAGCCCAGGGGATGGCCAGACGTGATTACGGTTTTTCTGCGTTCCCTGACGCAGCACTGGAACGGCAAACTTATCGCTGTCATTGTCTCTGGCTATGATGGTGATGGGGCAGCGGCGTTATGCGGCATAAAAGAAGTGGGAGGCATTACCATCGCGCAGAAGCTCGACACCGCCGGGCAGCCAGACATGCCTGAGAGTGCAATAGCAAGCGGGTGTATAGATTTTGTGCTTTCACCAGAAGATATCGCACAAGAAATTGTGCAAATTGCCCACGCGGTGTCAAAGGCTGAATGAAGGGCGAGCATATTGGTTGAGAAGGCCGGGGAGATTTCACCCCAGCCTACTCGACCTTATTATTGAATTCTTAAAGAAGACGGTCTATCATGAATCACAATTTTGGTGAGATTGAAGGTGGTCAGAAGCGGGGATTACTGGCTGGACAAAAGATACGTTCGCAGATTGAGTTTTTTGTTTTTTATTCCCAGTTTTTTCCGGACATTATCTCGATGGAATTCAACCGTGCGAGAGGAAATCCCCAGAAAGTCCGCAATCTGTTTGGAGGATTTATTCTGTTTAATAAGATTGACGACCTGAATTTCTGTGGGTGTCAGTTTCTGCATGCTTTCAGACAGGAGCTGCATGAATGGCGAGCAGATTTCCAGAAAATTCTGCTCCAGAATTTCAAGGTAAATTTTCTGATGTTTGTCTAAGGATGTTCGTTTCAGTAATTCGATATGGGGTGCGACCACTTCCTTGATACTGAATATCACCCGGTTCTCCAGATCTCTTTTGTCATTTTCACGCTTTTTCAAAAGGACTTCAAGGGCTGTATTGATATCCTGAAGTTCCGCAGTACTCTCTTTTACTTTTTCTTCAAGAGCCACATGCATTTCCATCATGGCCCCTTCCGCACGTTTTTTTTCAGTGATATCAAGAAGGGTTTCAATGGCACCTGTGATATTATTTTCAGAATCTCTTAAAAACGCAGAAGTCAGATAAAGCCATTTCCCCTTTTCCCCCAGATCAGGAAAATAAGCCTCCACGTCATAAGCATCTTTTACAACACCTGATTTACGGCATTCCGACTTATAAAATGTTGAAATTTCTTCAAGGGGAATTCCATCGATTAAAAAATCGGACAAAATGGGCTGTTTCAGATATTTCTCGGTGATCTGTTTATCTTTACCAATAATATCGGCCTGCTGAACACCGGTGAGATCTTCGCAGGCCTTATTCCAGTGAACGATACAATGCATGTGATTGACAACAATGGTCGGAATGGGCGAGCCTTCAATAATGGCCTTTAACTGTTGCTCGCTTTCCTTCAATTCCTTCGCATAAAGAATTTCAGCGGTCACATCCCGCGTATAGCTTCTGAAGCCAACACACCGCCCCTTGTCATCTTTTTTTAAATTGGATCTCACCTCATAATAATGAATCGACCCGTCTTTCATCCGTCCCCTAATCAGCAGGCCGCTTGCCGGTTCGCCGGTTTTAAAAATGTTTGTATAAAAATCAACCACGCGACCCCAATCTTCCGGCAGAACATAATCACGAAAATTCATGCGATTTAATTCGTCTCGTGTAAATCCTGAATGCCGTAACAACGCTTCATTGAAAAAGATCAATCCACCCTCAAGGCTCTGCTCAAAGAAATACTCTTCAATATTTTCAACCAGTAAGCGGTATTTGCTTTCGCTTTCTGCCAGTTCGTCTCTCATGGTTTTATGATCTGAAATATCAAAGGCATAGAATACCCGGATGATGCGTCGGTCAGCCGTTACCATATCAACCATTGAGGCCTCAACCGTTCGCAATGTTCCATCGTTTCGATTAAAAACAATTTCAAATTTTTTCGGCATCCCGCTGTCTCGGCTCGCTTCTCCCGTCCGGCCGGTGATCGTATCCCTGCTGCCGACTGCCATAAAATTCCGAAAATCACGTCCGATCATATCCTCTACAGAATAACCCACGATATGGGCCATTTCGTCATTGGCGTAAAGGCACTGGAAATCGTCATCGATTATCGCGACCCCGAAATTCCCATGTTCAAGGATCAGGCCGGGAAGAAGAACAGGCGGCGCCGTGGTTTCATTGCCCGGTTTCACAAGACATGCCTTTTCATTCAATATGCTCAGATAATCCATGGACCGCATCTCCATTATAAACATACGGGATATTATATCCGTATAATTGCCCGATGGGCGCAAGTGATTTTTACATTATAAATACTTCAAATAATCAGCATGATATGAAATAAATAATATGTTTTTTTAAATATATCATTTCACAATACTTGGCAATACCCCGTATTTTTACCGATAAAAAACAAGGGTTGTCATATCCACCGATCACACATAATAGTCATATGTTATATTATTGCATCATGGTGAAACGTGTCTTTGGACCATTGGACCAGATTTTCCGTACATGGGCCATTCATGAACAATGATCAATGAAAACACGCGGACATTTCCGCAGATTATTTTAATATTTTTCCCAACAACCGGCCTTAATTCAATTGAATGGCCGGTTGTTTCTACTCGGAGGAAACCAACATGTTGCTCAATCCCAAAAAACACACCAAAACCTACCCGGACAAAGAAACCGAAGAAATCATGAAAAAAACCATCGATTTTTTCGAAAACATGGGTCTTGCCAAATGCAAGGAAGACTACTTCTCTGCACGCTGGTATACCGAGTTCATCGATTTCATGAAAAAAGAAAACATCATGGCCAAACTCTTAACGCCTGCAGGATATGGCGAAAACGCCCGCTGGGACTCTTCCCGGATCGTTGAGTTTGCTGAAATTCTTGGATTTTACGGGCTTACTTACTGGTATTGTTTTCAAGTTTCCGCGTTGGGTCTTGGACCCATCTGGATCGGTAAAAACGAAGAAATGAAAAACAAGGCGGCCAAGCTCCTTAAAGAAGGCGCCATTTTCGGCTTCGGTCTTTCTGAGAAAGAGCATGGCGCGGACATCTATTCAAGCGACATGATGCTTTATCCCCAGGGTGACGGAACATACAAGGCAAAAGGCGACAAGTATTACATCGGCAACGGCAACGAAGCCGCCCTTGTTTCCACCTTCGGTAAAATTGCCGATACGGGCGAATATGTTTTCTTTGCTGTGAATTCCAAGCATGAAAAATACGAATGTGTCAAAAACGTGATCTTCAATCAGGATTACGTGGCCGAATACGTTCTTCATGACTACCCCATCACAGACGCCGATATCACGGATAAAGGCAGTGATGCCTGGGATGCGTCCTTAAATACAATCAACATCATGAAGTTCAATCTGGGATGGGCATCCATCGGTATCTGCGAACATTCGTTCTACGAGGCCATGGACCACGCCGCCAACAGAAATCTGTTCGGCAAGTACGTGACGGATTTCACCCATATCCGCCAGCTTTTTGTGGACGCTTACTGCCGTCTCTATGCCATGAAAACCTTTGCATTACGTGCTACGGATTATATGCGTTCGGCCTCTGAAAAGGACCGCCGGTATCTTCTGTTCAACCCCATGGTAAAAATGAAAGTCACCACCCAGGGAGAAGAAGTCATCAACAATCTCTGGGATATCATCGCCGCCAAAGGCTTTGAAAAGGATACGTATTTTTCCAATGCGGCAACAGATATCAGGGCTCTTCCCAAACTCGAAGGAACCGTCCATGTGAACATGGCGCTGATCATCAAATTCATGCCCAACTATTTCTTCAACCCCGGCGTATTTCCTGAAATTCCCAGACGCAATGATCCGTGCAATGATGATTTTCTCTTTAATCAGGGAGCGACCAAAGGTCTCGGGAAAACACAGTTCCATGACTATAATATTGTCTACGGGAAATACGATCTTCCCAATATCACTGTGTTTAAATCCCAGATTGAAGCCTTTAAAGAATTCATGATGGTTTCCCTTGAATCCATGAAGGCCCAGTCTGAAGACATTGACTTCCTTCTCAATGTGGGTGAGCTTTTCACACTGGTTGCCTACGGCCAGCTCATTCTTGAAAACAAAGAAATCTACGCCATCGAAGACGATATTATCGAACAGATATTCGATTTCATGATCCGGGATTTCTCCAAATTTTCTCTGCAAATTTACAGCAAGAAAATTGCCACCGAACAACAGCAGGCCATTGCCATGAAAATGATCAAACGCCCTGTGGTGGATGACGCCCGATATAACCGGGTATGGGAAAACCATGTGTATGCCATGAAAGGAACCTACGTCATGAATCCCTGACAAGGGAGCGCAGACATACCTTTGATCATTCGATAGAAATTGCTGAATCTTACCATCCGGAGCAGGACAAATGTCTGTTCCGGATGGTTTTTTTATTGCTGAGCGCTGAATTCCACTTGACTTGACCATGCTCAGCACTAAAAAGAAACGCCCACCATCACAGAGTATCCTGAAAGTCGTATAAAGCGCACACTATTTGGTGTCCACTCCCAAGTATTTCAAGAAGAGCTTGTCTCTGGCCACTGATTCGGTGGACCAACGAT
>JBAZWJ010000065.1:0-34204 GCA_041660385.1 Desulfobacteraceae bacterium
GACAAATCATTCGTATTGAATTTGATGGCAATTTGAAAGATGACACACCGGACCATCTGAGGCGCATCATCATTGGAACAAACGACCAGCAAGGAAATATTTCTGCCAATTATCAGCGATACACGGGTATAGCGAACCCCATGCTTCTGGCCCATACATCTGCACGATCACTGGGAGTTGCGGACCCCTATTCATACACGCCTGGAACCATGCAGATGGTCAGAGACTCCTACCTTCAATGTTTTGGTATCAATGTTTTCAATGTTGAGGACAGAGACACAGGTTTCTGGCTGGTCATCAATTTCACAGGAAATAATATCGGATATGAACTAATTACCGGTTTACCTGAAAATGCCATTGACTTTTCGTATACTGAAGGGTTGAAAAACATTCCTTTATGGGATCCTGACTGGTCACCTTATTCAAATGGCCCTTTAGACGATCCGTATGAGACTGCTACCCAGGTGAATTCACATCAGCGCGGGCCCTGATGATCTTATAAAGAACGTTGAATTAATAAAAATCAAGCGCCACTTTGTTTTTCAAAGAGGCGCTTTTTTTATTGGAAAAGAACGGATCAAATGGAGTACATTGTTAATTTGTTAACCCGGCAATAAAATGCACCCCGTAGGTCGGGCTTTCGCCCGACACAAACGCCAGGCGAAAGCCCGACCTACTGCTTGAAGAAACGGCATTGAAATTGAATATTAATTAAAATTTGGAATAGTATGAACAGAACAAACGTCGGAATTTGTTTTCTTTTGTTGTTTCTTGTTTTTCTTGTCTACTTTCAGACGATGCGTTTTGAATTTATCAACTTTGACGATCAGGATTATGTCACTGAAAATGAGGTGATCCGGAAAGGTTTAACATTTGAAGGTATAAAATGGGCTTTTTCTTTTACTGAAAACGATCTTACGTATTGGCACCCCATCGCTTATATAGCCCATATGGTTGACTGCCAGCTTTTTGGTACACATCCGGGTTATCACCACCTGTCCAATGTGTTCATACATGCGTTGAATGCCATTCTTCTTTATTTAGCATTGCTCTACATGACTGGAGCACGCTTTCCAAGTGCGTTTGCGGCTTGTCTGCTAGCAGTTCACCCCATTGGCGCGGATTCGGTGGCTTGGATTTCTCAAAAGAAAACACTGCTCGCCACGTTTTTCTGGCTGCTTACTCTTTTTTCTTATGCCTGGTATTCACAAAAAATAAACTTCAAACGTTACAGTGCGTTATGTTTGTTTGTTGCCATGGGGTTGATGACGAAACCCGTGATGGTGACCATTCCCATAATTTTATTTATATTTGATTTTTGGCCTTTAAATCGTGTGGAGCTATTTGATCATACTGTAAATGGTCGATTGGGGAGTGTTCAAAAAAAATATTCGATAAAATGGCTGATTGTTGAAAAAATTCCATTAATGGTTCTTGTGTTTCTATGGGGAATTACACCATTTATTTCGGAGCATGTAACTGCTAAAAATATTACGTTCGATGTGGTGCCTTTTGTTCTTAGGTTTAAGAATGCAGTCCTTTCGTATTCCGTATATTTGAAGAAGTTTTTTTTCCCTGTCGATCTGGCGTTTTTATATCCTTATCCTAAAGATGTTTCGACCCTTTTTGCCGTGGCATCGTTTATGGGTATTGTGGTTATCTCGTACGTGGCTGTTTGCTTTGTTCGAAAATATCCATATGCTGTTACCGGTTGGTTTTCATTTCTCATTGTCCTTGTCCCTTTTCTTGGTTTTGTTCAAGGAGCTGTGTGGCCCGCCTATGCAGATCGTTTCGCATATGTCCCTTTTATTGGGTTGTATATTGTCTTTGCATGGGCACTGGTTGATCTGACCAGGCACAATGTTGCCGGAATTGCTCTGAAATGGGTTACGTCATGCATGGTGATAGTTTTATTAATGATTTTGTCGTTTTTCCAAACTGGGAATTGGAAAAACAACATCACCCTGTACACCCATGCCCTGAAAGTAACAAAGGGAAATTACCTTGCTCACAATAATCTTGGAATAGCTTATGATGAACATGGGAATTATGATGAAGCACAACGGCAGTATGATGCGTCACTTTTAATAAATCCAAGTTTCAGTAAAGCACATCATAATATAGCCGTTAACCTTTTAAAAAAGGGTGATACGGAAAAGGCCATTGAGCATTTCAAGTTGTCTCTTATTTCAAACCCTGAAAATCCGGTTGCGAAATATAATCTGGCGAACATAGCCATGAGGAAAGGCGATTCCGATGAAGCGATGGTTTTATTTCAATCAGCTATTGATGACGATCCAAAATTCTCGGATGCCTATAATAATTTGGGAGTGCTTTTATCACGAAAAGGTCTGAGACGGGAGGCATTGGAAAAGTACAAGCAGGCTTTGGTGCACAATTCCAAGAATATAAGCGCAATATCCAATCTTGGTAACGAATTGTTTGATATGGGACGAATGAATGATGCCAGAATGTGTTTTTCAAGAGCTTTGTCCCTTGATTCAAAAAATATTAAAATCATGAATGATTTTGGTGTGTTATATGCGGCTATGGGTAAAACGAAAGATGCGGAAAAATTGTTTTCGGCGGTTATTGAGATTGAACCCAATAATCATACTGCTAAGGAAAATATGTCGTTGATTGTCAAAGAAAGAGAACGACTTGAATTACAAATCGTGAAAGCACGAAATGATTCTGAAGCAAATCCCAATGATTTGAAAAAACTTCTTTTATATGCAGGATTAAGTGAAAAACATGATGATTTCAAAAAAGCAGAAGCCCTTTACCTGAACGCACTTACTATAAAGCCCGATTCCCTTGAGGTTCTTGCGGCACTATCCGGGATGTACGAAAAAGTAGAACAATACGCGAAGGCCATTATGTATTACGAACGTCTCGCAAAATCTCATGGGGAAAAGAAAGGGGCGGCCTATTACCAGATTGCATGTATGTATGCTCTGCAAAATAAGGTGGATGAATCGGTCGGGTGGCTTCAGACAGCAGCTGATTCAGGTTTTACAGAATGGTCGCACTTAAATCATGATCTCAGGTTTGACATGATTAGAAAGTCAAAACGTTTTCAGGAGTTTATTGCTCTTATAGGCGGTCAGACAAAATAAGTTTATAGTCAATGCCGTTTTCTTCGGGTCACCTAAATCAAAATTAAATAGCCAATTTTAAGTAGCCGGATTAAGTGGTGTCGGTGTTTAGTTGACTGCTCAGTAACTGACCGATTTTCCAATATTAACTTGATTGGCTTGTTTTTTATAATGCATTGATTTGTTATGGAATTGTTAATATGAGTTAACTAAACACCGACACTATTAAATATTATACGATCATAAAAAATACTTGACATATGTTGCCTGCTGTGGAAGATAAATGAGAATTATCGTGCGTGATCATATGGCTGCCATTAATCCTTGCAATTAAAAAAAACATTATTAAAAGAACTATTTTAAAATAATAATCTAAAACAATGAATGGAGGAAATTAAGAATGAAAATTACCGTTAGATGGTTGACTGGATTGTTATTGTTACTTATCGCATTCACTATAATCGGTTGTGATGAAGGTTTTTTGGTAACTTATGATTCACAGGGAGGCTCTGAAGTAACAGCCCAGGTGGTTGCAGCAGGTGGAAAAATTACGACGGAACCGAATAATGTTACAAACGGTGAGCTATTTTTCAGCGGCTGGTATAAAGAGGCTGGGTGCATTAACAGATGGGATTCTGATATTGATGTTGTCACTGAAGATATAACTCTGTATGCGAAGTGGCAGGAAGCCGGCGCCTTGCTCCTGGAGTTATACACTGTAAGTGGCAGGGAGCAGTATTCGGTGGTCGGTTTGAACTCGAATTATGTTGGTGAAGAAGTATACGTCCCTGGTTATTATAAAGGGATACCGATTGCCACAATCAAAAGATTCGAAGCCGTCGCAACCCGCATCATCCTCCCTTCAACCATTAATAAAATTGATGATCATGCATTCGAATATTCAGGTATTGCGGCCATAAATATACCTTCGAGTGTGACCAGTATTGGATATAGATCATTCCGAAGCTGTGCGTTGACCAGTATAACCATCCCGTCAAGTGTGACAACTTTGGGGGAATCCGCATTTGAAAACTGCACATCGTTGATCAGCGTAACAAACATGGCAAATACTACCCGGATCAGTACTTTTGCTTTCAGAGACTGCACATCGTTAACCAGTGTCACCATACCATCAGGTGTAACCACCATTGGCGACAGAGCGTTCATGCATTGCACAGCTTTAACTGGGATAACCATTCCATCGGGTGTTCAAACCGTTGAGTATTCTGCCTTCTCAGATTGCTCGGCAATAAGCAGTATCACCATGCCCTCAAGTTTAACCACCATCGGAGTCTATGCATTTCAGAACTGCTCAACATTGACCAGTGTGATTATTCCGTCGAATGTTTCAGCTATTGGCGATCATGCATTTCAGAACTGTACATCGCTAAACGATGTAACCATTTCTTCTGGTGTCAAAACTATCGGAGGATATGCGTTTCAGGCATGCTCATCGCTAAGCGGTATAACCATTCCATCAAGTGTTACAAATATTGGGATTGGTGCTTTTTGGGGTTGCAATTCGTTAAGCGGTATAACCATTCCATCAAGTGTTACAAATATTGGGATTGGTGCTTTTTGGGGTTGCAATTCGTTAAGCAGTATCGTTATTCCATCAAGTGTTACGACCCTTGGGGATTTTGTGTTCAAGGATTGTGCATTATTGGGTAGCGTTACTTTGCCGTCGGGTATTAACACCATTGGTAACTCTTTATTCGAAAATTGTGCATCATTAAATAATATGATCATCCCATCGAGTGTTAACAGCATAGGGGCTTATGCATTTTATAGATGTAAATCGTTAAACAGCATAACCATTCCATCAAGTGTGACGGGTATTGGGAATTGTGCATTCAGGGAATGCACGGGGTTATCAAACATATCCATTCCTTTAAGTGTTATTAGTATGGGGGGAAGTGTATTCATGGGTTGCACATCTTTATCCATCTGCTGCGAGGCGAGCAGCATGCCTCCGGGATGGAATGCCTACTGGAATTCTGAGAACCGACCTGTTACATGGAATTGTGAGATTTGAGATAGATAGCATTTGATGTATACCACCCCGGAATGGCTGAAAATTCCGGGGTGGAAAAAACACGGATTAGGGTAAGCTCATGACCAAGGAAACAGCAATGAGCTTATAATTTTTTGCACAAAGAAATCCCCATGAGTGCTTTGTCGTTTTTGGGAGATAGAAACAGCGCTTTTTGATAATGGAACAACGCTTTATCTGTTTCGTTTCTTTGACGAAGGAGATCAGCATACAAAATGATTCCACTGACGTGATGGGGAGCTTCCGATAAAAGTTCTATCAATTTTAGTTCCGCAACCTCATTTTTGCCTGTATCTGACATTAATTGAGCAAACTGATAGAGTATTTCATCCTTTTTCCTCACTTTTTCAAATGCTTGTTCGCAAAGATTGATGGCTTCTTCATATTTTTTCTGTTTTTTTAATATTAGAACTGAAACAAGATAACTGTTAGCATTTTTAGTGTCGATAGCCCTTGCCTTTTTTAAATAATTTAACGATTTTTCGTTCTCACCTGTTTGATAAAATGACAATCCCATATTGTAAAAAGCCTCGGCATGGTCAGGCTCATGTTCAATGATGATGCTGAGATGTTTTCTGGCTTGTTCATGAACCCCGCGTTTCATCAGTTCTGCTGCAATATTCTGGTGGGGGAGATAATGATAATCTATAACGGTCAGAGACTTTTCAAAAATCGTCAGACTGTTTGTCCAATGGGTGACTTGTTTTTTTGCAGTCCATGTTAACCATGAAATGTAAGTTCCAATCAGTACAAGAAATATTAATAAAAGATTCCTGCGATACATAGCAATGTCGACGACAAACCAGGATGTGATGATACACAGCCCGATATAAGGAAGATAAGCCCACCTGTCTGCCATACTCGGCCATAGTGTTCCAAGAATTAACCCGGAAGTTGGAAAAAGTATCCCCAGGAACCATAACCAACCGATGATCAGATAGGGTTTCTTTTTATATTGTAAAATGAACAGTGAAGTCACAAAAAAGAGCATAAAAAAGGCTGATACGGCCTGAATCACAGGTACGGATTCAGGATAGGGATACAGAATCGACAGATCGACTGGGACGAAGAATTTCATTACGTATTTGACATAGGCAACTAGGGCGTTTGCAATTCGCAGGCTGTGAGGTATGAATTCCGGTGTTGTTTCATTGGACATCAGAGCTGGGGATAATAGCGGTGTTATGAACCAGAGCCCGGTAATAATGAAAAGGGGAATTTTCTCAATGATAAGATGGGCCAGTATTTTAAAATTGAACGTCTTTTCAAAATCAATCCGATTGAGCGGCCAGATATCCAGTAATAAGAGTGCACATGGAAATGTGATCATCACCGGCTTTGTTAGAATTCCAAATGTAAAGAAAAATAGGAGAAGGAGATAGAGTGATAGCTTGGGTTTACGTACATAAAGAAGGTAGGCCCACATACCCAGAAACCAGAAGAAGGATGAAACCAGGGTTTTTCTTTCCGCAATCCAGGATACAGCATCAACGTTTACGGGATGGAGCGAGAAAAGCGAGGCGGCTAATGCACTTTTTATGAAAGATCCGGTCATGGACTTCAAGATGAAGAACAATAACAGGGCGTTCAGCAAGTGGATGAATACGCTTGACAGGTGGTGTCTGCCAGGATCAAGTCCCCACAACTCCACGTCAATCATATGACTGATCCAGGCAATGGGCTGATAGTACATGCAAATGTCTTTGTGGATTCGAAATGCCCAGGCAAGGCTCTCATAGTTAATGCCACTTTTTACCGCCTGATTATCACTGACATATATGGGGTCATCAAAATTGATAAAATCAAATGAAGATGTTTGATGATAAATATACAGAACAACGAAAGTTATCCCGATAATGTATAATATATTCTTGAGAAAAGGTGTGGAAATGCGTTTCATCATGGCTTAAGCCTTTATATGTTTTCATCATTTCAAGAGCTTTGATGGTTGCATGCTTAAGCAATGATTTCAAGGGTGTTTATAAAAAATATTTTTATTGACCGCATGGACAATATTTGTTAACAATGTGATTAGCTAAACAATGTTTATACCCATAACCTCTTTTTTTCTAAGCCAAGGGGCTCATTATGAAAATGATACGATTTTTTGTGTTTATTGTGAGCATGGTTCTTATTCCTTTTTATGCTTTCGCCATTGAAACACTCAGTGATGATGACATGGCTAATGTCACTGCAAAATCGGGCGTGACGATTTTTCTTGAGGGTAAACTCACGATGACCCAGGAGTTTACAAATGTGGGTATCGGTGATGATGACGGAATTGGTGGAGGCACAAGCAGTGGATGGATCATCATGGATAGCGGTGGTGAAACGTCTTTTGTAGAAATATCCATGAAAGATGCAAAATTTGAAATTGATGTGGCCTCAACCGGTGCTGATGGATATGACTTCATCGGTAACAGCGACCCGGACATCCCTGCGTACACTTCGTTTGTAAGATTCGGTCTTCCGGATAATATTGCGGTGAACACTTTTCTCGCCAACGGCTACCACCTTTATGTCAACAATGAATACTCTACAATTGGTGCAAGTTACATGGGCGAGTTGCGCATCAGTGATATCCAGTTCCAAATGAACGGAACACCCACAGCACTTTATATTTACGGACATTGATAAATAGTATCTTTAAAATTTGATCATGAAATGAATTGAGCCGGTGTTTGAAAAAACACCGGCTTTTTTATTGCGTCGAATTGTGTTGTGTATATCACCAGGAAAGGTGAGCGGCGAGACTTCTGTTGAAATTCTTAAAATCCGTTCTTTTTCATGATTGCGTCTACAGTTCCGTCACTTTTCATTTTATTATATCCATCATTAAAGGCTTTTAATTTATGATTTGAGATTATTCCGTCTTTCGTAATGCAGATATACAATTTTTTTTCTTCAAGGGGAGGGGAGACAAATTCAAGGTTTTTTGCCTGATCCGGAAGGTCTTGGTTTATAATAAATTGTCCGACGAATTTATCACATACCACAAGATCAATTCGTTTTTTAACGAGTTTGTTAAAGTTCATGAGATCGTCTGTGGCTTCGTCCTTGGTTAGATAACTTGCAGAGTCGAACTCGGCAGTGTTGATATAACCTCTGACAACTCCGATTTTATAGGGCGTCAGGTCTTTGAGTGTTTTGAATTTGATGGTTTCACCCTTCCGTTTGAAAAATCCAAGTGGACCTCCAGGAAAAGGAACTGAAACAAGGTAGTTCTCTTTGAGACTGTCAGAATAATACTCAGGGAAATAACCGTCCACTTTTTTGTCCAGAGCCATTTTCACAGCTCTGGCCCAAGGAACATAAATGATTTCAACTTCCTTGCCGGACCGTTTGAATGCTTCAATGATCAGTTCGGCGACGTAGCCTTGGTTTTTAAGCGTATCGCCGATATAGGGCTTCCAGTTTGTGGTGGTGAGTTTGATTTTTTCTGCAGCTGTAACAGATGGTGCGAAAGAGATAACGCATGCGATAAGGACAAAAAGAATGATGTTTGATTTCATGAAAAATCCTTTCAGCTGTGAATTAAAGTTACTAAACGAAAATGCCGACAATAAACTCAGTTTGTTCCAAATGGCTGGCCGAAGAAACCCAAATGATAAGCAGGTGTTATTTATTAATATACTAAACCAATTTTGATAAAGTAACCAACGTTTTTTGATTTTCACCATGCAATCCTTCTTTTTCTGGTGTATAAGATTTCATTTTAAAACAAAGAAACTATGGAGGTCTTATGAACATTAATAAAGAAAAGGTCAGCTACGTTCTTGGTCAGAGTGTCGGCGGAGATTTCAGGCGGCAAGGCTTTGATATCGAAACGGACGTATTTGTAAAATCTTTTATCGATGCCTTGGATGGAAAAGAACCGACCATGTCCGTGGGGGAAATGCAACTTGTTTTCCAGCAGTTTCAACAGGTTCTTCAGGAAAAAAATCAGATCAGGAAACAGGAGCTTTCGGCTATTAACCGAGATAAGGGGATTGCTTTTCTTGCTGAGAACAGAAAGACACCGGGCGTTGTAGAAACCAAAAACGGGCTTCAGTACAAGATCATTGTAGATGGTAAAGGTGATAAGCCCATTGCTACGGATACGGTTGAAACTCATTACGAAGGAAGGACCTTGGATGGAAAGGTGTTTGACAGTTCCTACCGGAGGGGGAATACCACCACGTTCCCTCTGAGTGCTGTGATCAAGGGTTGGACCGAAGCTTTACAACTTATGAATGTGGGTTCAAAATGGGAGCTTTATATACCATCTGATCTTGCCTATGGCCCTCAGGGAAGCGGTGGAACTATCGAACCAAATTCAACCCTGATTTTTACGGTGGAACTGGTATCCATTAAATGATAACGTTTTTTGTCAATGGGGGTTGATGGAAATAGGTGCTATTTGAAGTTGTTGGTTTAGAGAGTGCTTTACTGATATTTTGAAAAAAAAGGGGGGGGGATGGACGGAAGTACTGAGAAAAATATAAAATTCATGGGTAATCAGATTAAACGGAATGATGCCCTATCATTTGTCGACGCTGTTCTTAAGGAAAAAGGCCGTTTGGGTGAAAATATTGATTTTGCAGCGGGCTTGTCGGACTTAGTGGATGCATACATGATCCATATCATTGATGACGATGATAGTTTTGCTGTTAAGCTTGAGCCCTACGATGAAAAAATGAACGCTCTTGAATTTACGATCGACAAAGAATCCAGAACGATTTACAGATCTATGGATGATCAGGCTCAACAAACAAGGGATGATGAAAACATAGATTTTTTAGATGAGATTTGATGGAAAAAGCTTTGTTTATGTTGTTTAGGGTTGAATCTGATTAACAACCAGAGTGACTCTCCCTGAAGTGCCTTTTTTGTTTGCAATCGAAATAAAAGGGGGTTATAAGGCGCATCATGATAAGAAAGGCAACGATAAAAGATATCAAGGTGATTCACGCTCTTCTCTCGGATTACGGAGAAAAGGGCGTTCTCCTCTCAAGACCATTAAGTCAGCTGTACGATCATGTGAGAGATTTTTTTGTTTACGAAATTTCAGGAGTTAAATCAATTGCTGGTTGCGGTGCACTTCAGTTCTGCTGGGAAGATCTTGCTGAAATAAGATCTCTTGCTGTATTTAAAGAATATCAAGGAAGCCACATCGGATCGCAACTCGTTCAAGCCGCCATTGAAGAAGCAAGGGAATACGGGATTAAAAAACTGTTTACTCTTACTTATAAGCCTGATTTTTTTAAACAATTTCGATTTCAAGTCATTGACAGGGCCGAACTTCCTTTGAAAATATGGTCAGACTGTATTTCCTGCGTCAAATTTCCTGACTGCGATGAAACAGCCATGATGCTGTCACTCGAACACGTTACAGGCTGAAACAGGACTCATCCCGTGAACAGATTTGGAGCCAATATTTTTTTAACCCTTTTTTTTTCCATCTTTGTTGCTGTTACAGGGGTGGGTATCGTAATTCCCCTACTTCCCGTCTATGCTCACAATCTTGGCGCCAGCGGACTTTATATCAGCCTGATTTTTGGTTCTTTTTCAATATCCAGGACCCTTTTGCTGCCCTATTTTGGGCGTATGTCTGACCGGAGGGGGAGAAAACCCTATATCGTTTTCGGTCTTTTGTCCTACGCCGTGGTTTCTCTCGGGTTCATGATGGCGTCAAGCGTTGAAACTCTTATCTTTCTCCGTTTTTTCCAAGGAATAGCGTCGGCCATGGTTATGCCCGTTGCCCAAGCTTACGTTGGAGATATCACACCTGAAGGGAAGGAAGGGGTTTACATGGGGTTTTTCAGTATGTCCATGTTTGCCGGGATGAGTTTAGGCCCTTTCATGGGTGGTGTTATCAATTCGTCCTATGGTCTTGATTCAGCATTCGCCGGAATGGGAATCCTTGCAATAGTAGCATTTCTCTTGAGTTCCTTATTCCTTCCGCCAGTTGATCAAGAAAAAACCACGCGAATGAAAAGAAAGCCGGATTCCTGGAAATTCATCATGGCGAACAAGGTAGTCCTTGGACTTGCTTCGCTTCGTTTTGCGTATACCACCTGTGTCGGTGTGATCTGGTGCTTTTTACCACTTTTTATGACAATACGTTTTAAGCTTGGAAGTTCGGCATCAGGGACCCTTGTGATGCTCATGGTGCTTGTAGGGGCTATTTTTCATGCACCCTTTGGATATTTTGCCGACAGGACCAATAAAATAATGTTGATGGTAGTTGGCTCTGTGATTATCATTTTATCCATGCTGTCCTTCGGGTTTGCAGATGGATTCAACGACCTCCTGTTCTCTGTGACAGCGTTTGGAATTGGTGGAGGAATATCCCTTCCGGCGTTATCCGCTATGGCTGTTACTGAAGGAAAGAAGATGGCTGCTCTGGGATCCGTGATGTCTCTTCTTACCATGGCCCACAGCATGGGAATGCTTGTTGGGTCGTTGATAGCAGGCCTTACTATGGATTATGTTGATCTAAGTCAGGCATTTCCAATGGGAGCGGTCATCATGCTTTTTGGAACCATATTTATGCTCTGGTGTATGAAAAACTCTGTGACAAAGAGCGTTGAATAACGTCTTATGAGAAGTTTTTTATCTTTTCACGTTCTGAAAAAGAAAATAATGAAATCACTGTTTAGAAGAAGATAATCCTTCCTCCTGGTTAATGGAACACGCGTAGTTACAAAGACGTGTCTCCCTTTCAGAAAGGTCCTGTTCCCAGCGTTTTAATTGGTCTTCTTTTTCGATGAGCTTTAAACGTTCAACAAGAATCTGTTTTTGCTGTTCGATAACCCTTTTTTTCTCTGCTACAAGCTTACTTGTTGTCTGGTTCAATCTTTCAGATTTTAAACTGTACATGCCCGCTCTGATTTTTTCTTTGACACATAGGTTGGGGATTGAGTCAAGAATGGACATATCAATACTAAGACAAATGCTCTTTTCGCGGGCGATGACTGTTGCAGATCGTGAATCCTCATCAATGCTGCTCATCTCTCCAAAAACTTCACCGGGTTCGTTAAATAAAGCTATCAATACATTCTTTTTGAATACAGCGAATTCTCCCTGGACAACCCAGAAAATCCAACTGTCGAAATCACCTTCTCTGATAACGGTTTCTTTTGGCTGATAAGTTACAATTTTTGATATCCGTTTATGGTATTCGCTTTCACTTGTCCCAAGAAGGAGTCTGAGTTCATCAGGTGTCAAAAGATTAAGTATTCTGAATTTTCTGATGCGCTTTAGTGTGTCATCTTCCATGAGGTTGGACGGTATTTCTTTAGGCATATAACCACCAAGGCTTATAAATGAAATGATTCAATGAACGTGGGAAGATAAATAAAAGGTTTTTGATCCTATTCTATTGTTTGACGTGAACTATGGGTTTTGTATCTGCTGTTGAACGTATCTGATTTTATCGAGCTTTTGTCTTTCTTGAAATGGACGAAACCTGGCTTTACAACTATCCGGCTATTTTTCCCGTATTGGTATATGCTTTGACGGCTTCTGAATTTTCAGCCTCGGATGCTGAATTTTCCTGGTTTGCAGCCGCCTCAAGAGTTTTCTGGGCTTCTTTTGAAATTTCTACTTTGTATGCTTCACGTGATTCCTGGGAAGCAGCTTCATTTCTTTCTGTTTCTTTGGGCTCTCTGTTTTCTACAGCAACAGCTTGTCTGTCATTGGGAACGGTTGCATTTGCATTGACTGAATTTAATTCCATGACGTGCTCCTGTGGTTATTTTGTTAATCATTAATCACGGGTCGATGTATTGATGTTGTTAAGCAGACCTAACAGGAGGAATAAAAATAGAATCAAAGATAAAACAGCGAACATCAAAACAGGTGATTTCATAAACTCTATGATATAAATATAATCAAGAGAGAAAGATGCGTCAAGATAAATATCAATTTAAAAAACAATAAGATAAAACAAAAAATATGTCAAAATAATGACGGTTTTTGTCCGTTTGTGAGATGGTTTATAAATGCCCGCTGTACACCAGAGAAAGATAACAATTCATCATGCTCCGATAGCTTGATTAATCTTTTTCCATTTTTCTCTTGCGAGATTCTGGCCTTCTGCGATCTGTTGGGGTGTCATAAGACTCTTTACATGGTTCAAATTGATAAGTGACATTTGGTGACCAAAAGCATTTGCCAGATTGAACCAGGCGTAGCTCTGGATATAGTCGACAATAACACCTTGTCCATTACAATACATGATACCCAGATTATGTTGTGCTTTTGAGTCTCCATTTTCCGCTGCTTTAAGATACCACTTGGCGGCTTGATGGTAGTCTTGATTGAGCCCCTGGCCTTTGTAATACATCATGGCAAGATTTTGCTGAGCTTTTGGGTCCCCACTTTCCGCTGCTTTCTGGAACCATCTGGCGGCTTGATTGTAATCAGCTTCCACACCTTTTCCGTTGTAAAGCAGGTTACCAATATTGGTCTGGGCCGCCGTTTTTCCGTTTTCAGAAGCCTTGAGATACCATCTAAGGGCTTGCTTGTAGTTCCTTGAGAGTCCCTGTCCATAGTGGTAAAGGTTGCCGAGGTTGTATTGGGCGTCCGGATGACCATGTTCAGCAGCAACCATGAACCATTGTGCAGCTTTATGGTAGTCTTTGGGAACACCTTCACCATGATAGTACATAAAAGCAAGATTATTCTGAGCTTCAGCATTACCTTTTTCAGCAAGTTTGAAAAAGATGCCCCATGCTTCTGCATAGTCCCCGGCTTTGAAAACCTGGAGACCTTTATCGAGATCTGCACAAGTGGATGAACCTGTTAAACCCATATTAAACAAGTTAAGTATGTATTTTTTCATGAGTCACCTCATTAACTGACGTGAAATTTTTCAAATACAGCACATGAATTGCAATTGAAGAATAATTGTATCAAATGTATAAGATTTGACATGTACCATAAGTCATTATATATGAAAAGGCAAAATTTTTAGCCTGTCAATAATTATAACATTATTCATAATATAATGAAATATGTGTTTATTTCAAGGAGCGTGGCATGAACAGGTTTATTTATAATTTTTTCATTGTAACAGTGTTTTTATGTTTAACATCGTGTGGTTATAGTCTGATAAAAAAAAACGAACAAGCCGTGTTAAATACCTGGGCTGAAGTTGAAACAAATCTTCACAGAAGAGCGGATTTGATACCTGAGCTTATTGAGTTTGTGAATAATTATGCTCCTGATGAAAGCGATATTTTGAAAAACGTGATCAATGCAAGAGCAAAAACGGCGACGATTCAATTCACAGCAAAGGATTTAAGCGATACTGGAGCTATGAAAGCATTTGCTGATTTACAAAACGATTTGTCGTTTCGTCTGTCAAAACTAAAAAATAGTGTTGAACGTTACCCTGCTCTAAAAGCAAATGAGAATTATATTAAAGTAATGAACCGAATAGAAGGAACCGAAAACAGAATGGCCGTTTCATGTGTGCATTATAATAAAGCTGTTGAAACATTTAATCAGTCTATTCGGACATTTCCCAACAACGTGACGAATAAACTTTTTTTGCACATTAGCGTTAAAGAGCAACTCAAACTTCAGCGCTCAAGGAAATGACATTTATTTTTTTGTTTGAGAAGCGAAAAAAAATTTGATTAATAGTGAGGTGGTTTTTCACTGCCTGGATCAGTATAGGAAGTCATATCAGCCAAATCCATAACACGGTTTCGAAGGAGTTCAGTTATTTTTTTCAGATCTTCAATTGTTTTCTGCTGATTATAAACAATTGTGTTTAATTCAGAGATCATATGCTCCTGATAAGCAATTTTCGTTTCAATGTCCGTTAGCCGTTTGTTATCCATTTATTTATTTTCCTGTACAGTCTTTTATGGGTTTTTCTTTGAAAATTTGAAGTGTTTGTAAAATTCAAACCAGGTGATACTTATAATCCCGACACCTGTACAAAGCAAAGCCTCAGTGATGTGGATACGATCAAACCTGAAAAGGTCAAGTAGAAAGGGAACGTTGAGGACAAGCGCAAGGAAAAACACAGCGCATATTATCACCCATTTTACATAGGGGTTGGGGGTGAAAAGGATTTGAATGATATTTCTCGTCCATGAACGATTGGATAAGATGGTGGCGATATTGGCTGCTATCATACAGGTGAATGTGAGTGAACGAATCGCTCTTTCCGTGTAGCCCAGATAGACGCCAGAGGCATAGACACAAAACACGGCTGCGAGAATGAATAAGCCCTGTGTACAGCTCATCCATATCTTTCCTGAACCGAAAAACGGTTCATCAATAGGTTTTGGAGGGCGGCTCATCACATCTTTTTCTTCCTGTTCTGCTTCGAAGATGATGGAGCAGGCCGGGTCGATAATCATTTCAAGGAAAACAACGTGAACAGGCCAGAGCATCAGCGGCAGGTCTTTGAAAAAGACGGGGATTAGAGCAAGCCCGGTTATAGGAATATGGATAGCGAATGTATATCCCAGAGCTTTTCGCAGGTTGTCGAATATCCGTCGCCCCATTCTGATGGCTGAGACAATGGAAGAAAAATTGTCATCCATCAGAATCAGATGTGAGGCTTCCCTGGCTACGTCGGTTCCTTTTTCACCCATGGCAATGCCTATGTCAGCCGCTTTAAGAGCCGGGGCATCGTTTACACCGTCTCCGGTCATGGCTACTATTTCATTGTTTTTTCTTAAAGCATTCACGATCTTCAATTTCTGTTCCGGAACAACACGTGCGAATACAGTTATATCATTGATCTTCTGATATAGTTCCTCGTCGCTTATGGACTGAAGTTCTTGACCCGTCATCATACGTTCAGGGTTCTTGAGGCCTATGTCTTTTCCGATGTTGATTGCCGTAACAGGATAATCACCTGTGATCATGATGATTTTTATTCCAGCTTTATAACATTCACTGACGGCTTTGGGCACACAGGCTCTCACCGGGTCTTTTAAGCCGATCAGACCTATAAAAGAAAAATCGAAATCATGCTGAGTATCAGGAAGCTCTCCTGTATGATTTACAGCCTTTGCAACACCCAGAACCCTCAGTCCTCTTGTGGCAAATTTTTCGGTTATTTCTGATATGATCTTTCTATTGTCTTCTGTTAGGGAGCAAAGCCTGGCGATGTCTTCAGGAGCTCCTTTTGCCGCAATAATTATTTCCTGTGTTTCAATGTGGATAAAAACTCGGGACATGACAAGGAGGTCATTGGAAAGAGGATATTCTTTGATAACATTCCATTGGGCGTTATCGAATTCTCTTTTTTTTAATATATGGCAACCCAGTTCCATGATGGCTTTTTCCATGGGATCAAAGGGGTTGAATTGACTTGCCAGAACACCACATTCCAGGAGGTTGTGAAATGTTTCCGGACAGTCGTTGTTTTTCAAATCAATGGTGTCACTGCCGTTGAAAAGGCGGCTGATGGTCATTTTGTTGATGGTGAGTGTCCCTGTCTTATCCGTGCAAAGCACCGTTGCCGAACCCAATGTTTCAACAGCCGAAGATTTCCTGGTAAGAACGTTGTTCTTTGACATCCGGAATGTACCTATGGCCAGAAAGACGGTGAGGATAACCGGGAACTCTTCGGGGAGGATTGACATGGCAAGGGTTATTCCGGCAAGAATACCGTTCAGCAAATGGCCACGGATCATTGTGAAGATAAGGACAAGGAACAAGCAGAGGGTTATACCTATAAAGGTGAGTCGAGTTACAAGCCTTCCCATTTCTTTTTTAAGACGTGTGGGCTCTTCGATTACAGATTCAAGGGCCTTTCCGATTTTTCCAATTTCCGTTGACGTTCCTGTAGCTGTTACGATTAAAAGAGCGTTTCCTTGTACAATCATTGAACCGGAGTAAACGAAAGGAAGACCATCTCCACCTGGCGAACAAAAGTCAGTCTGGTCCGTCCATTCTGTTTTTCGAACAGGAGCTGATTCTCCTGTAAGAAGGGACTCATCCGACCACAAGTTGAGACAGTGAAGGATACGCGCGTCAGCCGGGACACGGTCACCTTCGCGGAGTATAAAAAGATCCCCGTTCACAAGCTCCCTTCCAGGAATACGTTGCTCATTACCGTCTCTTATGACAAGTGCTTTAGGGCATGCCAAATCTTTCAACGCATTCAGTGCATTTTCAGTCTTTTTTTCCTGGTGGAATTCGATGCCCATGATGATGAAAACGAACATGAGCAAAAGAAAGCCCTCCTCAACGTCTCCGAGAAAAAGATATAAAGTCGCAGAGGCAACAAGGAGGAGAAACATAGGTTCAGTTATCACCCCTAAGGCTATGGAAAGAATACTGTTCGACTTTGATGAGGGAAGCTCGTTGTAGCCATTTTTTTTCAGTTTCGCTTGTGCTTCCTCTTCAGACAATCCTTTGAATTCGTTTGATTTGAAGCAGATTTGCATGGGCATCCTTTTGATTAAATCACCAGTATGAATTTAAAGAGATACCATCTGAAGCAATGAAAATCAACATATCGTCCACATCTTGAATTTTCATGCAAAAAAAAAGAGCGGCTTTTAATTAAAGCCGCTCTTCGAGAAAATATCGAATCGGATGTGGGGACATCTTCCTACCGGAAAGTTACAGCTTACCGGTTTCGATCTAAGCTATGAAATCCATTTAGATTCACTCTTATCTTGGATGGCATCCATAGCTGCAAGCTCTCATTCATTTTATCGGCTCGAACGTTTAAGACTTTAATATTTGTTTGAATATCCTGGTAAGAAAGCTGATTGAAGTATATTTCAATTGTAATATTTACAAGGATATGGGTAATAAAGATGCATTAATTATTGAATGTGAAATGAGCATTTTCAAAGTTATAAAAAGGAAATTACACTGAAAATACAAAACGTTGATGAATCATTTTTATCCCATCAGGATCTTCTCACAGCTTACCGGTATAGCCGGATTCTTATGACAGCTCATCATCTCGGCATTTTTGAGTCCTTAGGTTATGATGGGCATCCGTCATCCAGTATTTGTATGAAAACTGGAATGGATCACGATTATGGCAGCCGTTTTCTGTATACCTTGGCGGCTATGGGGCTGCTTGAAAATCGTTCCGGTTTGTATAGCTTGTCCGAATATTCTAAAAAATATCTTCTCAAAAATTCAGCTATGTACCAGGGTGCCTCACTTGATTTTGAGCATCGGCTGCAAGAGGCCTGGCAAGTTCTTGAAAAGACACTGATTACTGGGAAGAGGGTATTTGGGATAAAAGAAAAACAACAGGACGTCTACGAAAGAGATCTCGATAAATACCTTAAGGCCATGGACAATGCTGCCTTGATAAGGGCAAGTGAACTTTGGGATGCTTTTCAACCGGAGGATGAGTCTGGTCTTATCATTGATGTTGGGGCTGGTTCAGGAGCATTTTTGATGGAATTTCTTGGGCGCCATCCCTTATGGCGGGGCGTTTTCTGCGACCTTTCCGATGTAGTCAGTCGCGCAATGATTGATCCGAAGTTCCAATCAATGATGTGCCGCATAGAGTTTAGATCCTGCAATCTTCTTGACCGAGAACAAATTGAACAGGTTTTACATTCGTTTTCAGCCGATATCATTCTGGTCTCCAACCTGATTCATTGCCAGGGAATCCGCGAAACAGAAAATTTACTGTCTATGATAGTGCCTTGCCTTGCCATTGATGGGAAGCTTGTGATCCATGATTTCATGACTGACAACGGGGTTAGAGGGGCTGCCTATGATCTTCACATGATGCTGAACACATTCAATGGAAGAACTTACAGCAGTTCGGAACTTGCCCGGATGCTTGAACCCCTTGGACTTCGTGAATATTATAGAATCAATCTTCCTTCTGCATCATCTTTTATGGTTTTTTTTAGAGGCGACAAAACTTAAAAGCTTTACACCAAAGGGGTTTATGGTATGCTTTGAATCTTTTGGCTGTCGTAAATGCATCACAAAACGGGTTTTTTATAATGAAAATTAACTCCATCATCAACAGGTATATATTCAAGGAATTGATCCCTCCTTTTCTTCTAAACTTATTTTTTCTGTCCTTGATATTTCTTTTGGCTCAGATTCTTGAAATCACCAATCTGGTGGTGAACTATAAGGTTAGCCTTACATCGGTTTTTTTGCTCATTCTCTATTCCATGCCGGATTTTCTCAAATTCACCATCCCCATGTCCGTGATGATGGCGGTGTTGCTGACATTTCTCAGAATGGCAAGTGACAAGGAAATCATAGCCATAAAAGCAGGCGGATGCAGCATATACCATCTGTTGTTTCCGGCTTTTTCATTCTGTCTTATTGGATTCATAATGGCCTATTCTTTAAGTGTTTACGGTCTTTCATGGAGCAAGGAATCCTACAAAAAAATCGTTTCTGACATTGCCAGCCAGGGTGTGGACGCCGCCATCAAGGAAAGGGTGTTCAGCGACAGCATCAAAAACATCGTTTTTTACGTCAACAAAGTGGATGTTAAAGAAAAAATGTTGTACGACGTGTTCATTGAAGACACGAGAGACAGCAAAAACAAGAGCACAGTTATCGCCCCAAGAGGTAAGCGATACATCAGTCCTGATAAAAACAATGAGTTTATTATGCGGCTTTTCAACGGGACGATATTCCGGGTAAATGCTGAACAACGTACGGTAAATACGATTAAGTTTGACACTTATGACGTCATAATTCCTCTGGAAAGTGCTCAGGTTAAAGCAAAAACACCAGGAAAGGGACGCGATGAAATGAACATCGACGATTTGAAAGATTTTATCGCGGATAAAACCACAACCGAGGAACAGAGAAACGCCGCCATCATGGAGTTACAGGAGAAATATTCCATTCCCTTCGCTTGTTTTACTTTAGGACTTCTGGCCATGGGTTTGGGTCTTAAGTCAGCATTATCAAAAACAACATCAGGGCTTGGGTTGGGTCTGACATGTTTCCTTGTTTATTACGCAATGATGGGTTTCGGGTGGTCTGGAGGAAAATCAGGAATCATTCCCCCTCTGCTGGGTATGTGGCTTCCCAACGTGGTGATGGGAATTCTCGGATTGTATATTTTTATGAGGGTTGCCCAGGAAAAACCTGTGGGTGTTGAATTTGTGGGAGATTATATTAAGACTTTTATTCACCGGTTAAGCGAAAAGAACAGCCGTTAGTCGGAACAGGTAGCGGTTATGTTTTCATCCTTCAGAAAAAAAATCGAATCAACTATGACCGGAACCGGCGGCACATCGCCTGCTTTTATTGAATCCATCCTTCTCGAAACTTCAAAACTTTATGGGGCAGGAGTAGCATTCCGTGGAATACTGTTTGATAAAAGATTTTCGAAAACGCAGTCTTTACCCTGTCCAGTGATTTCTGTGGGTAATATCACAGTGGGCGGAACAGGAAAAACGCCCATGACCCTTTTTCTTGCGAAGCAGCTGAAAGAAGATGGGATGGATCCCGTAATTCTGAGCAGGGGATACGGCGGAAACGCTTCAGAAAAAGGCGGAATAGTAAGTGATGGAAAAGTCATCTTCATGGAACCGTCTCAATCGGGTGACGAACCTTTTCTGATGGCGTCCCTCCTCAACGACGTTCCGGTCTGCGTGGGGAAAAAAAGAATTGAAACAGGCATGGATGCATATCATCGTTATTCCCCGGATTTTTTCATTCTTGATGACGGTTTTCAGCACAGACAGCTCAAACGTGACCTGAACATTCTTCTGCTTGATTCTGAAAAGCCATTCGGGAACGGGTTTCTTATTCCACGAGGGACGCTGAGGGAGCCTGTTTCAAGTCTCGAAAGGGCAGATGTGTTTGTTCTGACCCGCTCAAAGAACAGGGAACAAGCTTTGAAAAGGTTTATTGATTTATTAGCATCTTACAAATTGAACGAAAAAGTGATGAAAACCCCTGTATTTGTTTGTGATCATATACCCGTGATTAGAGGGATTGTGGAAGGGGGAACACGGAATATCCAAGAATGCGATCTTGCGGTAATGAATTCATATGATGTGGTCGCCTTCTCGGGTATAGCGAAGAATGCTGATTTCAGAAGAGGGTTGTCAGAAAAGGGTTTTATTATCAAAAGTTTTTTTGATTATCCTGACCATTATTCTTATTCCGATAATGACTTGGACACTATCGTTTCTAAAGCGATATCAACAGGTTCAAAGCTAATGGCAACCACAGAAAAGGATTTTGTCCGATTTCAGCACAAAAAAACACGACCCTTTGATCTTGTGGTTATAGGTGTCGAACTTGATTTTGGAAGTGAGACGCAGGGTTTTATTGAATTTGTTCAACGTTTCATTGCATAGCTTTCCGGTTATTTCTTCAGAGACATTATGCATTTCTGATGCTTTCTCTAAGTTTTAGGGATAACGTTGACAATGAATAGGGTTTAATAATAATTCTGCTTGGATCGATATTCAATACTCTCGCAACGTCATCAGCCGGGTAGCCTGTGGAGATAAGGATATTCAAGTCCGGCTTTATTCTTTTAATGTTTTCGAAGAGGACCTCGCATTTCATATCAGGTAGATCGAAATCAAGAACTGCAAGCTCAATATCCTTAAAAGATTCCTTCAGAATTTCTATCGCCTCACCCCCAGATTTTGCCCCAACCGTACTATAACCAAGATATTCAAACATTTCTCTGTTGACTGCAAGAACGGCAGATTTATCTTCGACAATCAGAACATGATTTTTACTGGGTATTGAAGAGAACGTTTTTTCTTTTTCAGTTGTAGCTTTCATTTCATAAACAGGAACGTAAACGTTGACAGTCGTCCCTTTTCCAGGTGTTGAATTGACGCCGATCCACCCATGATGATTTTTTACTATGCCGTAAACGGCAGCCATACCTAATCCGCGCCCCAGGAAATTCGTTGTGAAAAATGGTTCAAATATTTTGCTTATCGTCTGAACTGGCATTCCTCTGCCACTATCCTCAATGGTCAAGCAGGAGTATCTACCTGGAACAAGACCTTGATGGTACATGGCAAATTCGTCATCCGCATCCATGGTGAAAGTTTTGACTTTTATCAGGCCAAGGCCTTCTATGGACTCAATAGCGTTCGTCATTATTGCGGAAATGGCCATCTTAAGTTGCGTGAGATCAGCTTCAATTTTGAATGAGTCACTCATTTCCTGAACGACTATGTCAATATTCGGATTAAGTGTCGTGTTTGAATCAGGAAGTGTTTTTTTAAGAATATCACTTAAGTAAGTCAAAACAGGTTGATATTTGCCTCCACGAGAATAGGCAATTAGTTTTTTTGTGAGATTGGCCATCCTGAATGCAGAAGTTTTTATTTTTTTTGAATAGTTTTCGAGGGAATCCTTATTATCCATGCTCATCTGAAGTAATTCAATGTTACCTGTTATTTCAAAAAGAGCATTGTTAAACTCATGGGCGATACCACCTGCTAGTGTGGCAATGGATTCCATCTTACGTGCTTGCTGGAATTTAATACCGAATTCTCTGGTTTTATCATCGAGCTCCTTGCTTTTGGTGATGTCAGGGAAAACAGCGATACCGGCAATGATTTTTCCATCGTCGTTACGGATTGGAGCAGCATTGAAAAGAAACCATTTTTTTTTCCGACCAGGGAGTTGGATAATGACTTCTTCATTGATAACCTCCCCACGAGTCACGGCTTGCGCAATAGGAAGGCCTTTGTTCTTGTAGGGCGTGCCATCCGGATACATGATTTTGCCTTTGACGAGCATGTTTATCGGTGTGTTGATAATCTCATCTTTAGGTATGCCCAATACTTTTTCAGCCTCAGTATTGACAAGCTGGACATATTGGCCTGTTGCATCGGAAAGAATGACACCTGCAGATGATTGATCAAGGGCAGCATGAAAGAGAGCGCGTGTTTCGGCAAGTTTATCCTCCATCTGCTTTCGGCGTGTAATATCGCGGGAAACACCCAGAGTATTTACTATTCTTCCATCAGGGTTTTTTAAGAAATGAAAGGACGTTTCAAGCCATATGACGGATCCGTCTTTATGTATGGCTTCCATTTCAATCGTGTGAACAGATTTATTCTCGATCGACTGAATAGACGAGGCAATATTTACAAAAAACTCATTTGAATAAGTCGCAGATGATTGAGTAATGATATTACGCCAAGACCTGTTAATCAACTCATCTGAAGCGTATCCAAGAATTCTTTCAACAGCAGGGCTGATATATGTGAAATTGTTTTTATGGTAATCAATGATCCATAAAATATCCGTCACATTTTCAGCTAAGATTCTGAATTTTTCTTCACTTTCTTTTAATGCGGTCTCAGAAAGTTTGCGGACTTCAGTTTCATAAAGGAGCAGTTTACTTTTAACATTTAAATTGGTGAAAAGTTTTTCAGTACTGCTCCGTAAGACTGACGACATGGAACGCATGATTGCAAGGGCAATCGAACTGTTGTCTCTGATGATTTTTAAAAAATCATCATGCATGATCGAAAGTGTGAGGACATCTTCGCAGACCTTGACTGTTGCACTTCTCGGCAAAGAATCAATAATAGCCATTTCACCGAAGAAACTTCCAGGACCTTGAATCGCGACGAGATTCATTTCCTTCTTATTATAGTTTTTCCATATTTCAACCGTTCCTTTGATTATAATATGGAAAGCATCACCAGGTGAACCTTCTTCGAAAATAACTGAATCTTTAGGAAATTCATTACACGTACAAACGCCGAGAATTTTTCGAATACTTTCGTCGGATAACGAATTAAAATAATAAACGCTTTTAATAAATTCTATGTATTTATCCATAATTTTAAAAACTCAGAAAAAATTCCATTAAAAACTTATCGCAGTCATTTCGTTTCAAGCAGTAACGATTTTAAATTAATAAAGAAATATATATAAATATATAATAAATCAATATGATAATGATGGCTTGATAATGATAAACAAAGAAAATTCAAAAATAAAAATACCATATATTCCTATTATCATGAAGTGTCAAATGCATTTGGTTGAGCACGATTTTCGCTTATTGTAAACAATTTAAAAATTATTAAAATTGTTTACAATGTAATTTAATATTATCAAATGTGACCTGAGAAAAACACTTCACATATATTTTGGGAAAAATGTGTAATGTTTGAATGATATTTGTATCCACCATTTTTTAACTAACTATGATTATTAATAATTAAAAACTATTTTATGGCACATCATTTGCTTTTTAAGATAATATAATTTTAACTGGAGAATTAATGATGATGAAAAATTTAAATATTTCTGTAACAACACCTTCAAAAGCATGGGAAAGTATAAGAAACAAACTTTTAAAAAACAATTTCATTGCAAGTGAGAGACAGAATAGCATAAATTTTATGAATGATTTACATTCATCGCCTGTTCTTAATGAAAAAATGAATTTGGTTGATAATTATGAGCTTAATCGCGTTGATTATAATTGAATATTGTTTATTCTTTTGAACTATTGCAGCAAAGAAACAAACCTTCTATAGTTATAAAATTGTTTTTTTCTGTTTTTGGATGGTTAAGTGAAAAGTGAAAGTGCGATTATTATGATGATGATTCAAGGTGACAGAAGATTAGGGTTAGAGAGGCGTTTATTTGAATATTCGGGGCACTATCCGGAGAGAAGAAGAAAAGAGGAAAGAAGAAATGGGGCTGATAGAAGAGGCCATTCCTCTCGTCAAGAAGATGAATCAGATAGACGCTGTACGGACTGATGTCCATAGGTAATTATTCGTAGTTATTCATTGATTGCGGAAGGTTGCTCAATATTTAATTCTGTTATTTTATACAGAAGGGTTTTGTAGCTTATTTGCAATATTTTAGATGCCTTACTTCGATTCCAGTTTGTTTTGTTGAGTATGAATAGTATTGCATCTCTTTCAATCTTGTCTAAAGCTTTCTTCCTAATTTCCTTTAAAGAAAAATTCGAAAGATCGGTTGCTTCTTCATCAAAGTTATAGGATGGAATGATAGTATTTGATAGTCTGCTCGTATTTTTAATAATATTTGATTTTGATGAATCAGGGAAATCGGTATCGCCTCTTTTTAGCTCTTCAATTATTTCTTTACCGTTACCCAGTATTAAAATCCTTTTGAGCGTGTTTTGAAGTTGACGGACATTGCCTGGCCAATGGTAAGATAAAAATGCGTCAATGGTGTTATTATCAAGTTTTTTAATGTTTTTATTGCTGAACTGAGTAATGAACTCATCTGTATAAAAATTAACAAGTTCAAGGATATCCTCTGGCCTCTCACGTAGTGGGGGAATATATATTTTGATAATATTCAAACGGTAATATAGATCGGCTCTGAATGTTTTATCTGATATTTTTTCTGCAAGATCATGGTTAGTTGCTGCAATGACCCAGGTATCTGCTTTAATTTCACGTTCAGAGCCCAAAGGAGCAAATTCACCGCTTTGGAGAACATGAAGAAGCTTTGCTTGGAGAGGTAAAGACATATCTCCAATTTCATCAAGAAATAACACTCCTTTATGAGCGAGTTCAAACTTCCCTTTTTTTTTCTTTTCAGCGCCTGTGAAAGCACCTTGCTCATAACCGTAAAGCTCACTTTCGAGAAGTCCATCAGGAAGGGCCGCACAGTTAACTTTAATAAAAGGTTTGTTGTTTCTTGGAGATTGCTGATAAAGAACTCTTGAAACCACTTCTTTTCCAACACCAGTCTCACCTGTTATGACAATATTCAGGCCCGTGTCAGCAACATGGTCAATAAGTTCTCTTATTTTAATGATTTCCGGGCTTACGCCTATTAAGGGTGTATGCATGTATGATCTTTTTTATTTATTTAACTTCTGATTGATAAGTTGAACTATTTCTAATTAAGTCGGAGATATGTTGATTGAGGATGTTAAGGTCAATTGGTTTTTCAAGAACAACATCAGCATGTGCTTCTGCAGCCAATGATTCTGGGTGTTCCCCAAATCCTGTTATTGCAATGATCGGAAGATTGGGGCGTTTGTTTTTTAATATGGAGATGACACCCACACCACTGATATTCGGCATGACGATATCTGTAATAACAAGATCGAATCCATCAGCATCGGCGTTGAACAATTTAATACCGTCAAGCCCATTGGAAGCTGATACCAGATCATAATTCTTGCTTTTAAGAAACTGATAGAGCATCTCCACTATAACGTCACTATCATCGATAATTAACAATTTTGCCTGTTTATTCATAACGGCCTCTGATCATTATAGGACAGCTTGTAAAATAAGTATCTTATCTTAAAATAATCTTAAATAATATATGAAAATATAATTGCACCAAGTTAGATGTATTTTATCTATTATAGTATTACTATCCCTTTATCAAGTTTCTTTTTTAAAATGATTGTGGAAGATTCTTGTTACATTTCAACATATTTCATCTTATTATTAGATAATTGATTGATTGGCGTTTGACAATCGTTGGCAACAAAATGACAATTTATGTTAGAATGGAAAATACAAAAAATGAAAGGATTGTTATTTCATGTCAATGTGGACTGGAAAAATATTCGATATTGTTATATACTTATAAATTAAATTAGACGTTTGGCTATATAGCGTTGAATTGAGATAAATATTCATGGTATAGCCTATTTATTTTGATTGTCGGAGCATGGCATGTTACATGCATATGAAATTATATTTCAATTGCTCAGAAAGCTCATCATTAAATCTATTGATTTGATTTGCTGAGTCCTTCATATTTAATAAAAATCAGGAAAAAACCGAATGACCGAAATCCCAAAAAAAATAAAACCAGAACAATTATTAGAAATTATAATAAAAAGGCATTGGTTTATCATTATACCGTTTTGTATATCCATGATTATTGGTACAGTTCAGGTTATTACACTTCCACGTATTTATGAATCTAAAACAGTAATTCTTGTCCAGCCTCAGAAAGTCCCTTCAAATATAGTACAAGATATTGTTTCTTCAGATCTTAACGCTAGAATCAGCACGTTATCACAACAGATATTGAGTCGGAGCAACCTCGAAAAAATAATCGAAGATTTTCATCTTTTTTCAGGGCCTAAATTTGAAAAAATGTTTCTTGAAAAAAAAGTTGAAAATCTTCAGGAAAAGATTTCTGTAAAAGTGACCCAGGGAACTGGGCGTGGTGCAGATGCAGATTCATTTTCAATTTCATTCAGAGGGACTGATCCGGAGAAGGTCATGCAAGTGACCAGTTCTCTGGCATCTTCATTCATTGATGAGAATTTAAAAATTAGAGAAGCCCAAGCTATTGGAACCAATACTTTTCTTGAAGATGAATTGGAAACCATGAGAACACGTCTTATGGAGACTGAACAGATGTTAAAAAATTACAGAGAAACCAATATGGGGGGGCTTCCTGAGCAGTTGAATAGCAATCTCAGCATACTTAGTAATTTAAATGAACGGCTAACGTCGATACAAACAGAAATCATTGACGCAAGAAGCAGGGTGACAAACCTTCGAAATACAGATTTTGAACCGGCTGCTTTACAAACCAGCAGACCAGTAGAAACAAGAAATACAGAAGAACTTAGTCTTGACCAGATGAAAGATCAACTTGAAGTTTTTAAAAACAGATATACGGACAGCCATCCTGACGTGATTCGTCTTAAAAAGAGAATTTCTGACTTCGAGATTCAGATGAAGAAAGAGGGTAAGAACAAAGTGATTTCGTCCGAACACAACGGAGATCGCCGACCCCGATTAAATCAAACATTCATTCTGCAACGCCAGAATATTAGAAATGAAATTAGCCGTCTTGAGCATGAACGAGATGATATCATCAAACAAATTGCTTTATATAAAAAAAGAGTGGAAGATACTCCAAAACGAGAACAGGAACTTCAGACCCTTCAACGAGATTATGATAATATTAACGAAACGTATAACTCGTTATTAGGCCGTCAACTCGAGGCTCAAATCGCCGTAAATATGGAGAAAAAGCAAAAGGGCGAGCAATTCAGGATCTTAGACCCAGCGAGATTACCTCAGAGCCCGATTTCCCCGGACATGAAAAAATTGTTTTTATTTGTCATGGCTGCTGGGTTAGGTATCGGAGGAGGTTTGATTTTTCTGTTAGAATTCATGGACTCATCATTCAAAGATCCCGAAGATATTGAAAGCTTTTTAAATCTTCCAGTTCTTGCAACGCTGCCAACGGTGACGAGTATATTTGAAACACAGCGTAACAGGAAAAAAATGATAATCAGTTTTGCCGGTGTGTCTGTAGCAGGTATTTTATTTGTAATTTTTTTGGGCTCAATGGCCGTAATGGGGTAAAAAATTGGGAAAGTTTTCTGAAGCACTTGAGAAATCCGAAAAAGATAAATGTCATTCTGAGCTTAATGAACCCATTAAAGCTGATAATACAGAAGCTAAAAATACGAGTATTTTTAAGAAAGATATCCGATCAGGTGTAAAATCACTATCTAAAATTAAAAAAAAATCAGCTCCGGATCTTGTTACGCTTAATCTACCAAACAGCTACGAAGCAGAGCAATTCAGAACCCTGAAAACAAGTCTTCTTTTTTCATCCGATCGAAAAGCGCCACGAACCATTATGGTTACTAGTGCAGTTCCGGATGAAGGTAAATCTTTTGTCGCTGCAAATCTCGCCGTGACCTACGCGCAGAGTCTTGATGAACATGTGTTGTTGATGGACTGCGATTTGAGACTTCCCACAGTCCACAAAGTATTTGGACTGCCTGAAAACACCAATGGCTTAAGCGATATTCTATCAGGGACTATCGACATTGCTTCAGGAATTTATAAAACTGAAGTTGATAAATTAAGCATTATTCCTGGTGGACGAGTTCCAAGTAACCCAACGGAACTTCTATCCTCGATTCGAATGCAGAATCTCCTCAAAGAGGTCGAGTCTCGTTATCACGATAGATATGTTATCATTGATTCTCCTCCTCCTTTATTAACTGCAGAATCCATAGCCATATCGCGACAGGTTGACGGTATTCTCATCGTCATTAAACATGAAAGTACCCGCAGAAAAGACGTCCAGGAGATGATAGCTCTTCTTGGTAAGGAAAAAATAATCGGCATCATTGTAAACAGATATGATGTTCGTCTTGCAAAGTATTACGGATATGGTAAGTATGGTTCGTATTACGGTAAAAAATCTGATCAAAAATAGCGAAGAAAAAAGTCGTATAGAAAGCAAGAATGTGATGGTGACTCAGGTGAATAACTATGCTTAGAATTTTTAGACAGTTATATACTATACGAAATATGTTTTTTGTTTTTGCAGAGGCTTTTTTTATTTACATTTCGGTTTTAGTTACATCTTACGTCCTACTTGGTCCTTCCGAATTTGAGTTAGACAGATGGTTGAATTTCAAGGCCCTTATCATTTCTTTTATAAGTATTCTTTGTTTATATTATAACAATGTTTATGATCTTTCTATTACAAAAAAATATTCGGAATTAGGCATACGCCTGATGCAGGCATTCGGGGCGTCATTGATTATCCTTGCCGGGATTTATGGTGCTTTTAGCGATGTCATGATTTGCCGCGGTTTTTTTCTTTTCTATCTTCCAATTGTAATGTTTCTCATTGCTTCATGGCGCTTTATTTTTATATCGATTTTAAAAAAAGGTTTTTTAAATGAAAGGCTTATCCTTTTAGGATCAGGTGAAATATGCCAGGGGATTATTGACAAAATTGGAGAACAGATTGATTGCGGGTTCACACTTGTTGGCGTTGCGGAAGAAGAAAATGCTGAAAAAGGTTTGATTATTAATGACAACACCATTATCAGGATTAAGGGTTACGAAAATTTATATGCCAAGTCAAAACAAGCCGGTGTGGATAAAGTTGTTGTTGCCATTAGAGAAAAACGCGGGGCTTTCCCAATTAATGAATTGTTGAAATGCCGCGTTGAAGGACTCGAAATCATTCAAGGTAATAGTTTTTATGAAATGTTGACCGGTAAATTGATTGTATCGTCAACGAACCCAACTTGGTTTATTTTTTCAGAAGGTTTTAATAAAACAAAGTTGCGAACGGCACTTAAACGAATTGAGGATATAATAGCTGCGCTTATTTTATTGATTGTATTATCCCCAGTTATTTTATTAACAGCTTGTTTGATAAAAATCGATTCCAAAGGCCCATTAATTTATTCGCAGGAACGTCTTGGCAGACGAAAAAAACCATATAAAGTTCATAAATTTCGCTCCATGCGCTCTGATGCAGAGAAAAAAACCGGGCCTGTGTGGGCAAAGAAAAATGATGATCGTGTGACACGTATTGGCTATTTCATACGAAAGTGGCGTATCGATGAGATACCACAGCTATGGAATATTCTTAAAGGACATATGAGTTTAGTTGGCCCTCGTCCAGAGCGTGAGTTCTTCATTAATCAACTCGAAGAAAGAATTCCTTATTACTCTGAACGCTTTTCTGTCAAACCAGGCCTGACAGGGTGGGCACAAGTTTGTTATGGATATGGTGATTCTATAGAGGATGCCATCGAAAAATTAAACTATGATTTATTCTATATAAAAAATATGTCAATTTTTATGGATATTGTAATTATCTTCCGCACTGTTAAAACAGTTATTTTCGGTGTGGGTGCTCGTTAATATTAAACCGGCAATTGAAATCACAACCAGAAATAATTTTCGAGTGAGAGATGGCGGAGTAAATCTTTCACCCTGAATTACTGTAAAGCATTATTAACCTCAGATAAATCATTCGATGTAATCGAAGGGGCGGAGCTCTATATGAAAGAAAAAAAAAGAATTAAACTCATTATTTTCGTTCTGTACATGATAACTGCGTGTTCAATAATTGATTTTCAGATACCACAGAGAACGATAGCTGCAGAATTGGAACAAGATATAATTAATATTGTTGATTTGAAAAACAATTACAAAATTGGGATTGGCGATGTTCTTGATATTGTAACATGGAAAGAGGCCGATTTTTCTAGGGATAATATTGTGGTAAGATTGGATGGGAAAATATCGTTTCCCTTACTTGATGAGATTGTAGCAGCCGGTCTCACGCCTTTGCAGCTTAAGAAACATATTTCGAGTCTGTTAAAAAAATTCATTGATTCTCCAAATGTGACAGTTGTTGTCAGGTCTCCAGTCAGCCAGAGATTTTACGTTTTAGGTGAAGTGGTCAGGACTGGAGAATACCCGATCCAAAAAGAATTGACTATCATTCAGGCTTTCGCAATGGCAGGAGGATTTACAGAATGGGCTACAAAAAAAGAAATTATTCTTATCAGAAAAAAACTTGACGGCGGAACTGACGTCATCAAAGTTGACTATAAGAAACTATCACAAGGCAAAGGCCTTGAAAACAACATCATTCTTAAAGCAGATGACACAATTATTGTGCCATGATTAATGTTAACTATATGAATATTATTAAGATAATTTTGTCGATTTTTATCATTACTTTCTGCTCTTCATCGCTATATGCGTTTGAGTGGTCATCCAGTGCACGATTATCACTTTCTGAAGAGTATAATGATAATATTTACCTTGATCCTGATAACGAGGAAGATGATTTCATAACCATAATCACGCCCGGAATCCAAACGTCACTGGGTTGGCAGCAGACTGGATTAACAGCCGCCTATGATCTGGGTTACAGTTTATACAATGATCATTCGGAAAATGACGGTTTCAGACATCACGGAGATGTAGGCTGGTGGTGGAATGTTTTTCAGAACACACGTTTAAGTCTTGGTGACACGTATGTCAAGTCAGAGGATATATCTGATTTGCCGGACAGTGACAATGAAAGAGCAAGTCGGGAAGGTTATTATTCTAATTCTGCCAGGATGAACTTTGTCCATCGTTTCGGTGAAAACAAAAACGTGTCAGCAGGATATACCTATGTAATTTCAGATTATGATGATGAAGAAAGTGACGATAATAAAAGCCATAATGCATTTGTAGATTCTACGTATTTTTTTGATCCCCATACAGGTTTGGAGACACACGTTGCCTACACCAGAGGATTGTATGATGTCGCTCAGGACTTCGATGAGTGGGTTGGAACGTTGAGGTTGATGAGAAATTTATCCCGTCGATTTCAAATCAACGGTTCATATACCCATACCATGATGACCTATGAGGATGACGGAGATGATACTAATTACCAGATTTATAATCCCTCTGCCGGGATTCGCTACAGTTTCGGAGAAGATGGGACTATTGCGTTGAACATTGGCTACTTTGTTCAGGATATCGATTCACAGGACAATGAAAAAGGGATGACCGTGGATGGAAATGTAGGTCATTCGTGGCGGTTCAAGCAGGGTTCTATCACGCTGACAGGTTTAAGTGGATACGATAACTCCCAATTAAATACTGAAAATCTGGGCTTCAATGTGTATTATGGTGCCAATTCCCAGTTTAATTATCAGTTCAGCAGGACTGTTACATCTTCAATCAATGCGGCATACAGGCACAATGACTATGTTAATTCTTCTCCCGATGAATCGAACCGTGTCGATGAATTGATCACTTCAGGATGCTCTTTAAGCTGGCAGATAGCACGATGGTTAAGCTCGAGCATCGAATACAATTTCAGAAATTTAAATTCTAATACAGATGAAAATGATTACACCGAGAATAGAATCATGCTCAGGTTGAACGCCGTTGCGCAGTTTGGCCGTGCATTAGATAATAATTGATTTTGTAACATTTATAACTTGAGGGTAAAATGCAAATAACAGTTGTTGGAACAGGTTACGTAGGTCTGGTAACAGGGGCATGCTTTTCTGAAATGGGAAACCATGTCATTTGTGTGGATGTGGATCAGAAAAAACTTGATAACCTCGTAATAGGGATTCTTCCAATATATGAACCTGGACTCGAACCCATTGTTCTTAAAAATTTTGAACAGGGGCTCTTAAAATTTTCTAACAACCTTCCTGAAGCCATGGAAGAATCAGATATCTATTTTATAGCGGTTGGGACTCCGCCAGGGGAGGATGGTTCAGCAGATCTTTCATATGTTCTCTCTGTCGCCAAGGAAATTGGAGCGAATCTGAAAAAATATGCTGTGATTGTCGATAAATCAACTGTTCCTGTTGGCACAGCAGATAAAGTCAAAGCTGCTATTCAAAATGAACTTGACAAAAGACAAGTAAATATCGAATTCGATGTTGTCAGTAACCCCGAGTTTTTAAAAGAAGGTGCAGCGGTTAACGATTTTATGAGTCCTGACCGAATAGTTATCGGGGTGGAAACGGAAAGAGCAAAAAAAATTATGGAGAAGCTCTACGCGCCGTTTTCCCGTAATCATGACAAGTTGATCACCATGGGTGTTAAAGATGCTGAAATGACCAAATACGCAGCCAACTCTCTCCTTGCAACAAAAATATCATTCATGAACGAAATCGCTAATATTTGTGAACGGTTAGGCGTTGATGTGGAGCATGTGAGAAAAGGCATCGGATCGGATCAACGAATCGGTTATTCTTTTATATATCCGGGATGTGGTTACGGTGGTTCATGCTTCCCCAAAGATGTAAAAGCCCTTATCAGGATAAGCCATGGTGTTGGGTTTGAGCCCAAAGTACTTCAGGCTGTGGAAGATCGCAACAATGCACAAAAAAACAGATTGTTTGAAAAAATTGTCGAACGATTCGGCGAAAATCTAAAAGGAAAAACATTTGGTATCTGGGGACTTTCTTTTAAACCCGGAACCGACGACATGAGAGAAGCATCATCCGTTGTTCTTATTCAACAACTGATTGAGGCTGGCGCTTTGGTTAAGGCATATGACCCGGTGGCTATGGAAGAAGCTTCACACAGAGAGCTTAAAAATGAAGTAGACAAGGGCGATCTTATCCTTACAGATCATCAGTACGACGCTGTAAAAGATGTGGATGCCATGGTTCTTGTGACGGAATGGAAACCTTTCCGCCAGCCTGATTTTATCGCCATGAAAAAAATAATGAAAACTCCAGTGATTTTTGACGGTAGAAACCAATACGACCCTGAATTCATGATAGAACTGGGTTTTCACTATGATGGAATAGGTCGTCGTCATAAATTATAATAACACCCTGTGTAATCATCTCGATTAACAT